>JBIQKP010000093.1:0-12296 GCA_044506405.1 Lysobacterales bacterium
GGCAGAACCTCGCACCGTATATCCGCCGAATGCGAGATCTGCCGTCGTTCATCGAAGCCAACGAGCGAGAAGGGCTAACCGACTGGCGAAATTGACCGAAAGCCTCACGCGTGTCCGCGTCGCGCGGCCTCGATCGCGGCGATGTCGATCTTCTTCATCGTCATCATTGCATCGAATGCGCGCTTCGCCGCCGCGCGATCCGGATCGGTCGTGGCTTCCATCAGCACGCGCGGCGTGATCTGCCATGACAAGCCCCATTTGTCCTTGCACCAGCCACACGCGCTCTCGGCGCCGCCGTTGTCGACGATCGCATTCCAATAGCGATCGGTTTCTTCCTGCGTCTCCGTCAGTACAACGAACGAAAAGGCTTCGCTGTGCTTGAAAATCGGTCCACCGTTCAGGCCCAGACAGGGCGTGCCGAGTACAGTGAACTCGACCGTGAGCACCTGGCCCTCCTTCCCACCCGGGAAATCTCCAGGGGCTCGATGAACCGCGGTGACGCGGCTGTCCGGAAACGTCTTTGCGTAGAAGTTGGCGGCCTCTTCTGCCGCATTGTCATACCAAAGGCAAATCATGGTCTTGGACATTGTGTGCCTCCGCTCTTCGTCAGATAAGATCCCTGTCATCACTAGGACGAACCAGCAAATGAGTATCCGACACGCTCCTGAAATTCGCGTGCTAGTGCGGGCTTGCGCTCACTCAGCGTACAGCGTCGTGAAATCCTCTGCCTCGTAGAGCGGACGGATCTCGATCTCCGTTTCCTCGCCAGGCATTGGATGCGGGCAGCGGCGCACCCACTTGATCGCTTCGTCGATCGATTCGACTTGCCACAGCCAATAGCCGGCAATCAGTTCCTTGGATTCCGTGAACGGGCCATCCATGACGATGCGATCCTCCGCGCGGTCCTCACGTGTGAAGCGCACGCGCTTGCCTTCGCGGCTTGGGCGCAATCCGTCGCCGCCCGCCATCACGCCGGCGTCGATCAATTCCTGATTGAACTTTCCCATGGCTTCGAACAGCGACTTCGGCGGCATCTCACCCGCCTCAGACTTCTTCGTCGCCTTGATCATGACCATCACTCGCATTGTCGTCTCCAGTGTTACTAAGGGTTGAAACTGAGCATTCAGCGGCTTCAGGCCAAGGACGAACGAGGCCTCAGCAATCCGACACCCATGCAGCAATGCGCGGCGAAGTGCGAGACCGCGAGCACAGTCAGGACGACGTAATCGGTTAGAATTCCGCGGATGAACACGTTCGACTCACTTCTTGCGACCCTCGAGGGCTACCCCTATGTGATGACGGCGCTGCAGCTGATGGCGCTCGTTGTCGTCGTCTGGCTTGCGAACACGATCACCCGCAGGGTCCTGCTACGCGTGATCTCACGCTCCGTGAAGCTCACAGCGACGCAGTTCGATGACGCACTGCTCGGGCGCGGCGTCATCGCGCGACTCGCGAACGTGGTCCCTGCCCTCGTCGCATACTACGGCATCACCTTCGTGACGGGACTTCCCGAGAGCGTGACGCTCGTCGTGCGTGGCGTCGCGAACGCGTATGTCGTCCTCACGATCGCGCTCTCGCTCTCGAACCTTTTGAACGCGATCGGCGCGATCTACGAACAGCGCGATCCTGAGCGGGCTCGCACGCGACCGATCAAAGGCTACCTGCAAGTCGCGAAACTAGTGATCTTCTTGATCGCCGCGATCCTGATGGTCGCGACGTTGTTCAATCGCGATCCTCTGCTGCTGCTATCAGGCCTCGGCGCGATGACCGCGGTCCTGATGCTCGTCTTCAAAGACACGCTGTTGTCGCTGGTCGCGAGCGTGCAGCTCTCGACGCATGACATGCTGCGCGTTGGTGACTGGATCGAGATGCCGCAACTGAACGCGGACGGCTACGCGATCGATATCTCATTGCACACAGTGAAAGTGCAGAACTGGGACAAGACGATCACGACGATTCCGACGTGGCGCCTCATCAGCGAGAGCTACAAGAACTGGCGCGGCATGTTCGAGTCGGGCGGACGCCGCATCAAGCGCTCGCTTTATCTGGATCAAACGTCCGTGCGCTTCCTCACGCCCGAGGAACGTCAGCGCCTGCGTCGCTTCGCTTTGATCGACTCGTACTTGGATCGTAAGCAGGCCGAGCTCGAAGAGTTCAATGCCAAGCTGATTGCCGAAGGCAAAGATCCCGTGAACACTCGCCGCGTCACGAACGTGGGGACGTTCCGCGCCTATGTGCAGGCGTATGTCGAGAATCATCCCCGTATTCACAAAGGGATGTTCATCCTCGTGCGCCAGCTTCAGCCTGAGCCGACGGGTCTACCGCTCGAGATCTATGCATTCACCTCGACAACCGCTTGGGCCGAGTACGAGAGCATTCAGGCGGACATCTTCGATCACCTGTACGCAATCCTGCCTGAGTTCGGCTTGCGCGTATTCCAGCAGCCCAGTGGGGAGGATATCCGACGCGCGGTGACGGCGTGGTCGCAGGGCGCTGAGGCGAGGCAGCGGGAGGTCGAGCCCGCGTAAAGAACGCAGCGACGGCAGCGCCTAACGTGCTGCCGGCTGGCGCTTCATGATGAACTCGAGATCCACGGTGCCGCCGACGGGGAAGCCGTACTCGCCCACTTTCTCGAAGCCATAGCGCGTGTAGAAGCGTTGCGCGCCGTAGTTCTCCGACCACACACCGACGTAGAGCGGCGCACGTCCTTGCGCTTCGAGCCATTCGAGTCCGAGCTTCATGAGACGCGTGCCGAGGCGCAAGTTGTGGTACTGCGCAAGCACGTAGAGCTGCTGAACTTCGCCCGCTGTCGGCTCGCGATTCTCGACCGGCAACTTACACGTGCCCACTAAGATAAAGCCGATCGGCGTGCCGTCGGCGAGCGATGCGAGCCACACGGCACGCTGAGCGTCTACCAGAACGCGCGACCAAACGTCGGTCGAGTGGGTACCGAGCAAGAAGGTTTCGAGATCCTCGGGCGGATAGAGGTGGCCGAACGTTTCGGTGAATGTCGCCGCACCTAATGCGGCGAGTGCCGAGGCATCTTCCTGCCCAGCGCGACGGATCGTGACTTCGGAGTCGTCGTTCAGCATCCGGACATTGTAGCGCTGAGCGATCGATCTCGTGCGCGCCTCGCCCTGCAACGACGCGATTCGTGCTACGCACGTGCGTCATCGACGAGCGACATCATGCGTTAACAAGACGAGCATACTCTTCGCTCTCCAGGTCAATCACAATGTCCGCCGAGCTGTCGTGTGTTACGGACACACGAAACTCCCGATTGCGATGTAGTAGGGTTTGCAGGTACACACGACCGAACAAGAACGGCGGGCGAGCTCAGACGAGTTGGAGGAACCTATGCGGCGCGCGATCAAATGCATGTGCAGTCACTGTCAGCGCGAAACCTATTTCGACGCATCGGTTCCTCTCGAGTCGATCTCGAACAGCACCTGCGCACGGTGCGGCAACACGGGCGCAGTCATCACATTGAGTATCGAGCCGCCTAGAGATGCGACCATCCAGAAGCGCGTGCCCCGAGCCGTGCATGCGACGCGAGAGCCGGAGCTGAACCACGGCTGTGAACCGTGTGCGAGCTGACTTCGAGCCGATATCGGCGCTTAGCGATGAACGATGACCTCCGCGCCCGTGTAGTTGACGCGGACACCCGTCGCATCCAGGTCAGCGGGCGCTTGACCGCCTTCGGCGATCCAGCGCACGCGGAACTCGCGCTCTTCGACCATCTCCGGATACGCGCCTGAGCGGGCACCGATCGTGAGCGTACCGTCCTCGGTGCTGTAGCGCAGCGGAATGCGCGTGAAGGCGCCGTTCTCGTACGCATAGCTCTCGCCATCGTCCTCGTACAGATCGAAGCTGCCGTCGGCCCCCGTGAATACGAAGAGCGTGATCGGTGCCCCAGGTTTCTCGGACGCGTATTGAATTTCGGGCCCGACCGGCACGATAGAACCCGCGCGAACGTAGAGCGGCATGCGGCCGAGCGGCGCCGCTGCTTCGAGCGTTTGGCCGCCGACGAGTTTCCGACCCGAGTTGAAGTCATACCAGTCCGCACCCGCCGGCAGATAAACACTGCGAGCGCGCGCCTTGTAGGTCGTCACGGGCGCAACCAGGAACGCGTGACCGAACAGGTATTGATCGCGCACATCGAGCGCCGCCTCGTCGTGCGGGAAGTCCATGGCGAGGCCACGCATGATCGAGCCGTCACGGTGATACGTGTCTGCTGCCAGCGTGTAGATGTACGGCATCAGGCGATAGCGGAGACGGTCGTACCACACGAGGCTTTCGTACACCTCGGAGCCGGCGGGCGCGAGGTTGTAGATCTCGCGGTCCGGGAACTCGCCGTGTGAGCGGAAGATCGGCGCAAAGGCGCCGAACTGGAACCAGCGCACATTGAGCTCGCGCCACTCGGCGAGATTCTCCTGCGTCGGCTTCGCCGTGTTGTAGCGCGTCTCGTTCGAGAATCCGCCGATGTCGAACGTCCAGTTCGGCAGACCGGAGTAGCTCGTGCTCACACCGGCCGAGATCTGATCGTAGAAATCCTCCCAACGCGAGACGATGTCGCCACTCCACACCGCCGACGCATTGCGCTGTATGCCCGCGGTGCCTGAGCGCGTGAGGATGAGCGCGCGCTTGTCGGGCCGCGCGGTGCGCGCGCCTTCGTACACGCCGCCCGAGTGCACGAGCGCGTAGGTGTTGAAGTACTGTTCGGCAGGACCCAGTGCCGTCGGACCGGAGCGCGCCTTGATCGAATCGATGTCGAGGTTCGAGTGCACATCCGGCTCGGTGGCATCCATCCACCACGCGTCGATGCCGAGCACGCCGAGCTTCTCGTTCACCTGGCGCCAGTAGAGATCGCGTGCCGCTTTCGAGTAGGGATCGTAGAACGACGATAGATAACCGGGTCCGACCCAATCTTTCGCACCGGCTTCGATGTTCCCGCGAAACATGAAGCCTGCTTCATCGAGCTCCTTGTAGTTCGCGGTCGTGGGATAGAACTTCGGCCACACGGAAATCATCAGCCGCGCGTTCTGCCGATGAACCTCATCGACCATCGCCTGCGGATTCGGAAAGCGCGCGGCATCGAATTCGTGCGTGCCCCAGGAGTCTTCTTTCCAGTAAAACCAGTCGAGCACGATGTTGTCGAGCGGAATCTTGCGCTTGCGGTACTCCGCAACCACATCGAGGAGCTCCTTCTGATTCTTGTAGCGCTGTCGGCTCTGCCAGAAGCCATAGGCCCACTTCGGCAGCATCACGGCTTTGCCGGTGAGCTCGCGATACCCGGCGATCACATCGTCCTGAGAAGCGCCCGCGATGAAATAGTAGTCGACCGCGCGGCCGACGTCTGAAGTGAATGTGATGGAGTGGCGCTCGGCGTTCGGCAACGGATCGTTGTGGAGCAGCGCGATGTAGCCGCCTTCGGGAATCCATTCGAGCTTGAATCGCACCGGCATGCCGGCTTTCATCGGCACCTCGATGTTGTGATACCAAGGGTTCCAGTTCTGGCGCCAGCGATCGAGCCGGAGCTCATCGTCGAAGTACACCTTGAAATAGCCGCTGCCGTACACGCGGAACTTGTGCACGCCGTCCTGCGCGCTCTCGAGCGTGCCTTCCCACGTGACGGTTTGGTTGTCCGAGATGCTGGGTGGCGAGCCTGCGACGGGCTCTTCGTTCTTGAGCAGCTCTTTCGGCCAGCTAAAGCGATCGCGAATGTACTGGTAATTGATGTCTTTCTCGACGCGTTCGAGCTTCTGCTCGCCATCGATGAAGTAGCGCGCCGTGAAGCCGCCCTCTTTTCCGCTCGCATCGACGACCTTGAGATCGCGCGACGCCAATCCGTAAGGCGTCGGGTTGCCGAGCCGCGTGATGCCGTTGTTGTCCCACAAGAGCCCAAAGTTGCGCGCCGATACGATGAACGGCACTGCGATATCCATATTGTGTTGAGCGAGCTCGACGTCCTCGCCATTGAGGTTGAGCTGCGCGTTCTGGTGTTGTCCTGAACCGTAGAACGCTTCGTCAGTACCGGGATTGAAGCGTTGCGAGATGCCGGTTGCAGACGGCGCGTTCGGCGCTTCCGTCAGCAACGCGTTGCCATCGAGATCCTTGAAGGTCACTGCGCCATTTGCGAGCGAGACGTGCGCGCTCAATCTATCGGTGGTCAGTACGACCTCGCCCTCGCGTTCCTCCACTTTGAACGCCGGCATCGCTTCGGCGGCGTCCACGACCATCAAGCTCTTCGGGAGCTCGAGGTTCGCATCATCGACCGAAGTGACGCGCACCGTGCGATCGGTACGGACTTCGAGGCGCACGCGGCTTTGTGAGTTGTCGGCCGGCGTGATGATGATGCCTCTTTCGTTCTGCACGAAAGAACCGTCCGGTGTAGCGGACGTGCAGCCTGCAAGGGCGATGACCCACAAGAAGCGTGAGCGTGAAAGCATTCGGATAGCTCTCTTGAACGAGTTGACGGTTCACGGTCAAAAAGGTGGGGACATTCCTCGTCTTCGAGGAATGCCCCCTACAGCGCCGAGGGCTCTATCAGAAGGTCACGCGAACGGTCGCGGCGATGCGGCGATCGAACGTGAACCACGCATTTCGGTAAAGGCGATTGTCGAGATAGTCCACGTTGTAGTCCGGCGTCGCGCCGTCGGAAGCCAACGTGTATTGATAGGGTCCGACCAGCAAGCGTTGCGTCGTGTTACTGATGTTGTTCGCCTCCAATCCGACTTGGACATGGTCGTTGATGCGAAAGAACACCGATGCATCGAGCTTGCCGAAGTCGTCGTTCCACACCGTGCCTTTGCCGTCGCCATCCGTCGTCGTGAGCAGCCAGCGCTCACGCCAGTTGTACGCCAAGCGCGCCTCGATCGGGCCGCGTTGATACATGAGCATGAGGTTGTATGCCTTCGGCGAAAGCCCCTCGAGCGGCAGATTCGGCGGCGTCGTGTTGCCGGCCGTCGGTCCAGGTGCGCCTTTGCTGTCTACGTAGGTGTAGTTACCCTGGAAGCCGAAGCCTTTGAAGACGCCCGGCAGGAAATCGAAGAACTGCGAGTAGCCGACCTCGAAGCCTTGGATGATGCCCTTGTCGCCGTTGATCGTGGTTTGCACCTGCCAATCGCGACCGAAGATGTTTTGCGATTCCGTGCCCGAGATGAAGTAGTCCTTCACATCCTTATAGAAGACCGTGGCCGTGAGCGCGCCCTGCTGCGCGAAGTACCACTCGAGCGCGGTATCGAACTGCGTCGAACGCATGGGCTTGAGCCACGGATTCCCGCCGCTGCCGGTGAACGACGTGACCGTCTGCGAGATCGGCGTCGGCGGATCGGTCGTCGTGTCATTGACGATCTCGACGTCTCCTCCCAACGATACGTTGGCCCGGAGCTGGTCGAACGTCGGCCGTGCGATCGCCTTCGAGAAGGCAAAGCGCCATTGCAGATCGGGCGTGATCTTCAGTCGCACGTTCAAGCTCGGGAGCACATCGGAATAGCTCCCTTCCTGCGTGACCGCGAGCGAGGCGCCGGTGCCGAGCGCGGCAACGTCGGGCGCTAACAACTCGTACGCCGTCCAGTCCGGCTGCTGCGCGTAGCCAGACGCTGCGGTTTCGGTTCGCACATAGCGCACACCGATGTTGCCATCGAGCGGCAGAGCGCCCACATCGCCTGCGAACCGGAGCAGCATGTAGCCCGCATACGTGTCTTCGCCCTGACGATTGGCATCTTCGGGTAGATAGGTATCGGGTTTCCAACCGGTTCCCGCTCCGTTGACGTGCGCCTGTGCAATCACGCCGCCGTTGTTCTTCAAATCGCGCACGAGATCGTCGCTCGCGACCCAGAGGCCGCCGGGCAGTTGGGTTTCGCCGCGGTAGAAATTGTCGAACGTGAAGAAGCGCGAGTGATCGGTGAGGTATCGATCCACCGGCGCCACTTGCCCAGGCCAGCCGCCTGCGGAATTTCCCATCCACCACTCGGTGATCGGCTGCCAGTTGTAGCCGGTGTCCTTATTGGTCGCGTTTCGATCGGTCGCGCGCACGCCGGCGCGCAGCGACTGCAGCCATCCAGAGTCGATCTGATAGTTCATGTCGACCCGAGCAGAGCGTTCGTCGCCGACGTTGTCTTGAGCCGCGTCCATACCGGCGGCCCAGTAGTAGTTCGCGGGATTCGTCAGATAGTCGGTGCCGACGATCGCCACTCGCGGAAGTTTCCCGCTCAAGTCGACGTCCAACGCCTCCGGCCACACCGCAGTGTTCACGGTGTAGTCATGATTGTCTGCTTGTGCCTTGACGTATTGAGCGTCGAAGGAGAACGACAGCTTGTCCGTCGCGTCGAAGCGGACGTTGAGACCGATGTCGGTCGTGCGCTGATGCATCTGCGCCATGCGCGTCGTCGCGCCCGTTGGAATGTGAGCCGCGCCGGGCTGCAGGATCCGAACGGTGTCCTCGAGCAAAGGATCGCTCACCCAAGTGAGATCGGCATTCGTCGTCACGAGTCGCCCCGACACGAACCTGCCGTCGGCGTCGAACATGGCGGTCGTGCCCGGGGCAATCGCCGTGTCGTACGCGCCCGCTTGGAACCATGCCGAATGCTCGGTCCAGTTCATCGTGTAATCCGAATGCAGCGCTTGCAGACTGATCTCGGTGCGATCCGAAGGTCGCCATTGAAAGGCGATCGCACCGCCGACGCGCTCACGATCGAAATCGAGCTCGCTCCAGCGCGCACCCGCCGGCAGGTACACGCAAGAGAACGTGCCGCCCGCCATCGACGGACAATCCTCGACGGCATCGTTGACCGATCCAATCAGTGAGGTGGCATCGCGCCGGAAGGGGCGGCCGAACTGAATGCTGTCGGTGCGCGTCGCCAATTCCGAGTACGCGGCGTTGAGCAGCAGGCCCATCTCACCGATGCCGGTGTCCCAGCGAGTGCTAAAGAGCGTCGAAGCTTGTGGCTTGAACTTCTCCGCGAAGTCGCCGTAGTTGACGCTGACCGTCGCGCCGAAAACCGTTTCAGGAGAATCGAACGGCTTGCGCGTGCGCAGATTGACCGTTCCTGCGATGCCGCCTTCGATCATGTCTGCCGACGGATTCTTATAGACGTCGACGCCTGACATCAGCTCCGAGGGCACGTCCTCGAAGCTCAGGCCGCGCGTGTTGCGAGCGCTGAAGACGTCTCGACCATTGAGCTCACTACGAACCTGCGTCATGCCGCGAATCACGACCCCGCTGCCCTCGGCGGAGAACCGGTTGGTATCGTTCGGCGCGAAGAGGTGGTCGATCGCAATGCCGGGAATACGTTGCAGCGTTTCAGTCACGGTGCGGTCGGGCAGCGCCGTGATGTCGACGGCGGCAACCGAATCGACGATCTGTTCCGCATTGCGTTTGATCTCTTGAGCCGATTCAATGCTCTGGCGGATGCCCGTGACGACGACTTCCTCGACGTCGTCGGCCGTTTGGGCTGCGTTCGCTGTCGTGAAGAAGGACGTACCGACTGCGAGCAAGACACCGCTGCGCAGAACGCTGGCAACCGCAGACCCCACGCTGCGCTCAGCCCGTAGATGCTGTGCGATCATTGAACCCCCCTGCTTTATTTGTAGTGAGCTACGCGGAACTCATGACACTCGTGACGCATGCCCGTCGATGGCGCTCCGAGCGCTTGCGGCACCGAGACGTGATGGCATCGAGGCGACGTGTTGCGCGAGAGCTGACCCTGTCGAGATTTCGCGAACCTAGCCCCCAGCACGGCACGAGGTAAGTTCATTCTTGTACGCGTAGGTTTCGCGGCCGAGCGCTTGACGTACATCGTTGATTTAGCCCAACGTTTCACGCCTAATCGGTGCGCGTTGCACGGTGCGTGTAACCTCCATGCGGCCTTGGATCGATGTTGAGGTGATATGACTTCGCAAGACGCCGAACGGCAGGAACTGGAGCGAGTGGTCGAGCTGCTTGGGAGAAACACCCGGCCGGGCCGCCTTCTGGCCTACGTCGGCGCAAAGCATTTCGAGCAGCAAGAAGAGCAGCTGACCGAGTTCAACATCGCGACCGAAGTGTTCGGCCGGTCGACGAGGACGTTCGACGCCACGCACGACGCCGTCGTGCGCGTCGAGGCGCACCGCTTGCGCAAAAAGCTACGCGAGCTCTACGCACAGGGCGGTCACGCGCATGGCCTGCAGATCTCTCTGCCGGCCGGTTCGTATGCGCCGAAATTTCTATCCGCGCCCGAGCCGGCACCTGCGGAAGACCTCGTCGCGGACGATCTGGAAGCGGCGCGGAAGGCCTCGCTTCGAAAGAAGGCGCTGTACTTCGCTTCGCTCGTCGGCGCCATCAGTCTCGCTCTACTCGGCTTCGCGCTGCTCGATAAGCCTCGGAATATCGAAGACGCAGCGCCTCAACTCACGGCCTCGCTGACCGAGGCGCGTGCGCCTTCGGATGCGGCAACGTTGAGCGAAGTGCATCTGATGGCCGGCTATAGCGGTAGCGAGGTCATCGACAACTCCGGCGTGCGCTGGACGCCAGATCGCTTCTTCACAGGCGGCGGTCCTTGGGCACTCGACCGCGGCTTCATCCGCGGCACGACGCGGCCGTTCTTGTTTGCGAATTGGCGCGGCGGCGAGTTCCGCTATGACATTCCCGTCGAGCCAGGCACGTACGAATTGCGCCTGTTCTTCGTATCGCCGCATCGCATCGGCGACGAGAAGCTCGCGAGCTTCGGCGTGTCGCTGAATGGCAAGCCTTTACTCACGGCATTCGACGTCAACTTGAGCGCGCGCGGCGCCGACGTTGCAGAAGAACAAGTATTCAAGGACGTGAGGCCGGATGAAGACGGGTTCGTACGGCTCCTGTTTACGAATCAAGTTGCAACACCCGCGCTCAGTGCGTTGGAGCTCGTTCCCGGCACGCCGCGCAAACTGAAACCGATCCGCATCACGACGCAGCCCACTTCGTACGTCGATCACAAAGGTCAGCGCTGGCGCGCGGATGACTACTTCACGAACGGCTTTCGCTCAACCGAACGTCAAATCGTGACGGGCACTGACGACCCCGAGCTGTTCAGCTCGGAGCGCTATGGTCATTTTTCGTATGCGATTCCCGTCGATGTGCGCGGCCGGTACACCGTCGTGCTTCATTTCGCGGAATTCTATTTCGGAACGCAACGTCAAGCGGGCGGCGGTGTCGGCAGCCGAGTGTTTCATGTCTTCTGCAATGGGAGGACGCTGCTAGAGAACTTTGACGTCTACAAAGAGGGTGGCAGCCTTCGCCTGGTGACGAAGACGTTCACGAACATCAAACCGTCCGCACAGGGCAAGATCAATCTCACGTTCGAGCCGGTCGTGAACAATGCGACGCTGTCGGGGATCGAGATTTTGGACGAGTCGGTTTGATGCTACCGATTTCAGCCAACCGGCACCCTACTAGCTCAACCATCGGGCCCGCGTCGAACTCAGAAAAGATGCGAACTCGGATTGTGCCACTCGGCATGGCAGTTCGAGCAAAGTAGGCGGCACTTTCGAGCTTCCGCAGCGATCAGGTCCCACTGAAGATTTGCGAGCGAGCGCATGTCGAGCTGGAACAGCTTCTCTGAGGGCTCCACATGATGAAACTCGAGAGCAGCGTAGTTCCGTGCGTATCCACAGTTGCTGCACTTTCCGCCCATCGACGCGATGAGCTTCAGCTTACGCTCGCGACCTCGTTCTTGCTGGCGCTCGTAGCTTTGATGATGGTAGTTGGTGTACCTATTCTTGCAGCGTCGCCCGCAGAACTTTCCTTGTCGACCTGTGAGAGGGGCACTGCAGATGACGCAGGTACCGGATGATTTCGTACCTTCGTTTACGGCCAGCATCGTTATCTCACGTGGAAGTGAGTGGTGGGCCCGCTGGGATTCGAACCCAGGACCAAGGGATTCACTGTACTCATCGTTTCCGATGAGGGTTGGACTATCTCTTCACCCGTGCTCGCGATGAACATGAGGGTGCGGGACGCTCTAGCCTGTGATCAAGGACACTGAAGTCCTCAGGTAGTCTCTGCACTTTCCGACGGTGTACCGCCGGCTTAGCTCAGGATTGCCATGGACGTTGAGCCCGAAGGTTCCCCTGAATTCATCCCGTTCATTTCACGACTTTCGCCGTGAACGCACCATTTGATGAGTCCCCTGCACTAACCGCTGTGCTACAGGCCCACGCGGCGGCGATCTTATCAAATCGCCCGTGTGAACGTGTGACGTGTGGGCGTGCAAGGTCAGAGCCTTAGCGCGGCGGTCCGATCTCATTGAGCATCTGATACCTCGCCCGCCGCGTGTCGG
>JBIQKP010000094.1:0-12190 GCA_044506405.1 Lysobacterales bacterium
GCAGGGGGCGGGTCTGACGTCAGAAGTTGTTTTCAGGAGCATCGAAATCAGGAAGTTTTCGTTGCAGGCCTACATGGATGTATTCACGGCCGGTCCTGAAAACAATCTGTGACGACAGGCTCGCCCCCCAGCAAACCGGCACAGGACCGTCTAGGCGCGTTGAAACCAAGCAGCTACACAGCCACCGTCGCCACTTGCACCCGCTGCTGCCTCCTCCACTTCACATATCCACGAATCACAATCCCCACATACAACACAAACAACAACGTCGTCGGCAGCAAGTCCTGCGTGAAGTACAAGTACGCCGCGAGACTATCGATGACGACCCAGTAGAGCCAATTCTCGACCAACCGTCGCGCCACCATCCACGTCGTCACGACGCTGCCCCACGTCACGAACGAATCGAGATACGGGGCAACCGCATCCGTCGATCGCACCAGCAACCATCCGTTCACGACCGTCGCGATCGCGATGAGCGCGAACGCCATCAAGTGCGTTCGCAACGGCCATGAGCGAATCAACACTTCGCCGCTCTCCGATCGTCCCCGCCGCCATTCGATGTAGCCGTAGATCGCCATCGCCAAGTAGAACACCTGCAAGGCCGATTGCATGTACAACTTCGCCTGCGCGAACAGCACGAGATAGATCGACGTGCTGAGCAATGCACACAGCCAGCACCAGAGATTTCTGCGCACCGCGAGCAGCAAGTACGCCAAGCCCAACAGCGCCCCGACGGCCTCGACCAGGGATGTCTTCGCGAGTTGATCGAGGAGCGAGCTCATTCCGCCCCGCCGAGCACCTTCATCACGAAGACCTTTCTGCCGCGCTCGCCGAACGACGCGGCCGTTTCTTTCGCGAGAATCTCGAACACCCGATGATGCTCACCCGCGATCTGCGTGCTCATCGCGTTCGTCGTCACTTTGAGCTCGGGATAGGTATTCAGTCGGTCGATGAACGCCTTGATCGGCGGGATGTAATCCGCGTCGAGCGGATAAAGACTGATCTCAATGGCGGTATGCATGTCTCACTCCTAGGCGAAGGACTTGCTGAAGCGGGATGCCGCATCCCGCTTCAGCTCGAGCTCAAAGATCGAATCGAACCGTCACGCCGACTTGCCTCGGCTCGCCGAGCTGCGTGTAGAGCGCTTTCTCATAGAACGGCGGCTCGTTGTAGAAGTAGAACCCGCGAACGGCGTACTCCTCGTCGAACAGGTTCTTGACCCACAGGAACGCACTCCACCGATCGCGCTCGTAGCCGACTTTCAGGTTCGTGATGCCGTACGCGCTCGCGCGCCTGTCGTGATCGGTCGGCACATCGAAGTAGAAGTCGTCCTTCGCGTTGACGTCGATACGCGCGGCGAAACCGCTCGCGTGCCGCCAGTCCGCGAAGAGCGATGCCGAGTACTCCGGCGCATGCGCTTGCTCACGCGAAGACACCGCGATGCCCTCCTCCGAGACACCGCCAGACGCTTTCGTGCGCAACAGACCGAGCGTGCCGCCGATGCTCAACGAAGGTGACAAGCGGTACTTGAGGCTCGCCTCCACACCCGTGTTGTAGCCATCCGGCAAATTGTCGGTGACGAACACGTAGGTCCCAGGATTCATTGGGTCAAGCTGGCGGCCCGAGCGCACCTGCAGATCGTCGCGCCATTGGTAGAACACCGCCACGTCGACGTAGCCGCGGCCGTTATCGAAGGAGGTCTTCAAGCCCGTCTCGAGATTCCACAGATACTCTGGAGCGAACTCGCGCGCCTCGTCCGGAATTGCGCCCAGGTTGAATCCGCCTGCCTTGTAGCCGCGCGCAAGCGAAACGTATGCGGTTGAATCGTCGAAGACATCTGCGCTCAGCGAGAGCTGCCCGCCGATCATGCGGTCTCGCGCCGACAGATCCGATGTCTGAAGCGCGCCGCCAGTGGTGCCGCTGTCGCGATACTCCGCGTTTCGTTGCTCGAAGCGCAGGCCGAGGGACCAACGAACGCGCGCCGTCAAACGATGATCGATCTGCGCGAACGCAGCGAGGTTCGTCGCCTCGTATGCGCTCAGGAGGAGATCATCGCTCGTACCGTCCCAAGCGGGATCGAACGGGTCGGCATAGACGCCCGTCAACGCGTCGCGGCCATCTTCATCGAGCTGCAACGCATAGACACCGACGAGCCAAGCGAGCTCGCCGACCGCATCGGTCGTGTTCGATGCGAGGCGCAGCTCGAGGCTACCCGTCGAACGATCGCGATCCGACCGTTGGAAGTAGTCGTAGGTATAGGGCGCCCAACTCTCGGGATTACCCCAATCGGCATCGAAGCTGTTCGTGCTCTTCGAATCCAGATACGACGCGATCGCAGTGAGCGTGTAACCGCTCAGCGCAGTGCTCGTCAAACGCGCGGAAGCACCGGTCGCGCGCTGCGTATCCTCGCCTGGTCGGTCCGAGAGCGTCACCCTCGAATTGTCGATCGCCCACGCGTCGTAGCCGTTCTTCATATTCGCGTGCAGCAACGTGACATCGAGCACCGTGTCGGCACTCGCACGCCAGCGCCACTTCGCCCGCCCGGTGAGCTCGTCGCGGTCGTTCGTATCGTCGCGACCGAGATACGCGTTGCGCATGAATCCGTCGCTTCGCTGACGCTGCACCGACACGCGCCAAGCCGAGTTGAGCGATTCGATCGGGCCGGTTGCGACGAGGCCCGTCGAGAGCGCGCCGAACTCGGCGATGCCGGCTTCGACGGAATACCCCGCGACATCGCCCGGCTCGTTGCCTTGTACGGCGATGAGTCCGGCGAGCGCGTTCGCACCGAACCGCGTGCCCTGCGGGCCGCGGAGCACCTCTATGCGCCCGACGTCGAACAACGTTGCAGGCATACCGATGCCGCTGAAATCGATGTCGTCGATGAGAAAGCCAACTGAAGGGTTCGGAGCACCTTCATATTGCTCCCGCTCGCCGACGCCACGCACCTGGAAGTAGCGCGGGCGCGAGGTACCACCGGCCCAGTTCAGATTCGGCACGAGCGCAAGCACGTCCTCGAGATGCTGACGTCCAGCGCCGCGGGTCTCTTCGGGACCGAGCACCGTGACGCTCCCAGGCACGTCTGTCAGTACCTGCTGTCGCAGCGTGGCGGTCACGACGACCTCATCGATCGGCTCCGCCGCATGGGCAAGTGAAATCATCGCCGCTCCGATCAACGGGGCAGCACTTAAACGAACACGTAACATTGCCAGATCTCCTTTGCAGAAGACCCGGTGACAAGCGAAACGAAAGCAGTGGAAACGATTGGCGAACGAACTCGCACACCTGCTCCCTACGCCGGTACTAACCGGATCAGGTTCAACGGGTTCACCGATCAGCGAAGTCGTCCGACATCGCATCCGGCATCTCAGGCCACATTGAGGGCCACCCCTTAGGCGAGGCCGATTGTATCCGCCGCGAGCGTCGCAGGCTACTGGCCGATCTCCGCGGCGGGCCGGCTGTTGACCAACAGCGTTGCTTCCGCCATCGTGCACTTCTTCCGCAAACGAGGACGTTCCTTCAATGGGCCAGCGCCGCTGTCGGCTGTTTCATGTCGATGCCTTCACGCGTCAACGCTTTCGCGGCAATCCCGCGATCGTCGTGTTGGATGCTGACGACTTGTCCGAAGAGGAGATGCAAACGATCGCCGCGGAAGTGAACGGCGAGACGGCGTTCCTCCTCGAAGCGGAGGCCAGCGATCACGACATGCAGGTCAAGTTCTTCACACCGCGCCATCCGGTGCCGTTCGTGGGTCACGTGACGATCGCGGCTCAGTACGTGTATGCAAAAACGTTCGGCCCGAAACCCGGCAAGCTGCGGCAGCGGACAGGCGCCGGAATCGTTGAGATCGAAGTGAACGAAGTCGAAGGCGACTACCGCATCGCGATCACGCAAAGCCCGCCGATGCTCGGACCGACGGTCCCCGATCATCACCGTCGCCAAGTGTTGAACGCGCTCGGCATCTCGAGTCCGAATCTACACATCGACTGCCCGCTGCAGATCCTGACGAAAGGCAACAATCGGCTCCTCATCGGTCTGAGATCGCCCGACTTGCTGAGCTCGCTCAAGCCCGACTTCGAAGAGCTCGCACGTTTGACGCCGCACGTCGGCGCAGAAGGCTATTTCGTCTTTGCACTCACGAATACGAACGGTGTGATCGGAACGACATCGCGCATGTTTTGCCCCGCGCTTGGCATTCCCGAGGATCCCGTCAGCGGCAATGCCCACGGCATGCTCGGCGTTTATCTCATCAATCACGAGATCATCAAGCCAACGGACGGGCGGGTCGCCTTCCGCGGCCATCAAGGTCAATGGGTACGCCGCGCGGGCATCGTCGACGTGGAAGTCGAAACGTCGGGTAAGGTCGCGCAGTCCGTGCGCATCGTCGGCGATGCAGTGATCGTGTACGAAGCCGAAGTGCAGGTCTGAACGTGGGCGGCGCCTGCCGTCCCTAACGTTCGTGTTGCGCCGTCGTGCCCCGCCGTCCGATCTTGAGCACGTGCTTCACCGCGGGAACGATATCTTCCGGGTCGTGCACGGCCATCACAACTTGTGTTCCGCTCGTTGCGAGTCGCTGCAGCACGTCGAGAACGTACTCGCGCACGTCGGTATCGAGGCCCGTACACGGCTCATCGAGCAGCAGTAACTCCGGATCGTTGATCATCGCGCGCGCGAACAGCGCCAAGCGCATTTGACCGTACGACACCTGCCGCGGACCTCGGTCGCGAAGTGCATCGAGCTGGAAGAACTTCAACCAACGGCGCGCCGCGACTCGATCGCCTCGTGTGGGGGGCTCGTTGAGGCCAACGCTTGCGTAGCGCCCGGAGATGACGATCTCCTCGATCGTTTTCGCCGCATAGTGATCCGCCTGCAGTTCGGGCGATACCCATCCCAAGCGCCTTTTCCAGTCCTCGATCCGAGTGCCGAACGGCGCGCCTGCGCGCTCGATGATGCCGCCGAGCGCGGGATGAAGATCCCCATAGAGCAGATTCAGCAGCGTTGATTTTCCGCTGCCGTTCGGACCCAGGATCGCCCAGTGCTCGCCCTCGTTGAGCGTCCAGTCGAGATTACGAATGACCGCGCGCTCGTCGCGGTAGAGCGTGACGTCTTTGAGGCGGATGAGCGGACGCGCCGCCACCCCAACCCCGCTCCGCTTCGGAATGGAGGGTGTTTTGACCCCCACCCCACCCCTGGCGCGCTTCGCAAGCGAGGGAGCAGATCCGATTCCCTCCTCCGCCTTGCGAGGGAGGGTTAGGGAGGGGGCTCTTAGGCGTGCAGGCAACCGCGCCTCCTCCTTGCGCCCCGCATACACGATCCTCCCGCGCTCGATCAACGCCACGTGCGTGACATTGCGCGGGAGCTCTTTCGATCGGTGCGTCGTCAGCACCCAACTGTGTCCCGCCCTCGGGGCTTCCAAAGCCGCCCGAAGTTTCTTGCGTGTTCGCTCGTCGAGACCGTTGAAGACTTCATCGAGCAAGAGCAGCGGCGCTTCGCTCGCGAAGGCGCGCGCGATGAGCACCAAACGACGCTGGCCGTACGACAGCGACAGCATGTGCCTACGGCGGAGTCTCGAGAGCGCGAAGCGTTGCAGGACGCGCTCCACCCGGGCGCGTTGCACGCGATTAGGCTTCGTCAGTGGGATGTCTTCGTCGAACAGGCCGGTGGTGACGATCTGCTCGACCGTCAGATTCCAGCCGTATCGAACGTACTTGTCCTGCCGCTCGGGGCCGATATAGGCAATCAATTCTTTGCTGCCTGCGGGCTCACGAGCGGGCTTGCCGACAAGCGCATACGTCCGCTGCTCCTTCCCTGTCGGCGTCGGCCAGACGTCACCGCGAATCATCTTGAGCAGGAGCGTTTTGCCCGAACCGTTCGCGCCGATCAGCGCCCAACGCTCGCCCCGGCGGACGGAGAAACTCACATCGTCGAGCGCGATGGCGTCATCGAAAATAACCGAGCAATGCGAAAGCTGAACGAGTGGGAGAGAGTCGTGCACGCGATTGAAGGGTTCTGGCAGGGTTGAGCTGAAGCGGCGCCGGGGACCGTGTGCTATGGCTCCGCGCTCGGCATCTGCAAAGTTACCTCATTTCCATCGCTTGCATCACCTACACCACTTCTATACAAAGCCGTGAGTCATCATGCGCGCTGCTGGGGAGCACCTGCCATCGAGACCTCTTTTCTCATTGTGGCCGTCGCCGCGATTGCCGCTGTTGCATGGTTCTCCTTCGCGCGGCGCTCTCCTGCGCAAGGGCAGAGCCGCCCGCGCGCGAATGCCGCGCGCGCTACCGCTCCCACGAAGGCTGCGGCCCCGCAGATACCTTATTCGAACGAAACGATCGAGGCGACGAACGCAGAGATCTACAAACTCGCCTTCGGTGTGGCTCGCACGGACTATCAAGTGCTCGGCGAGCACGCCGACGTCCTAAATGGCATTGCGGATGCGATCGAGCACTCGGTGCATCAGCGCGAGTACTTCCCGCGCCGGCCGATGCTGTTACCCAAGCTGATGCAGGCGCTCAACGATCCTGAGGTGCCGCGCGAAGCGCTCGTGAAGCTGATTATCGAAGATCCGTCGATTGCCGGCGGCGTGCTACAACAAGCCAACAGCGCCTTCTACCGCGTATCGCCCGCACGCGTGGACAGCGTCGATCGAGCCGTGTGGTTGCTTGGCACGGAGGGGCTCCGGCGCCTCATGGCAACCGCGATCATGCAACCGGTCTTTCGCTTACCGAAGGGCTATTTCGACAGCTTCGCACCGGTCACGTGGGAGCAGGCCCAACGCGCAGCCGCCGTTGCGGAGGCCTATGCGAAGCACGTCGCACCTTGCGATGTGTTCGTCGCGCAGCTCCTCGCGGTGCTCGAGCCGCTCGCAAGAATCGTCACGTTCCGAGTGGTCATGGACAAGTATCGAGACACTC
This sequence comes from Lysobacterales bacterium, assembly GCA_044506405.1. Lineage (GTDB taxonomy): Bacteria > Pseudomonadota > Gammaproteobacteria > Steroidobacterales > Steroidobacteraceae > Steroidobacter. The sequence goes on from JBIQKP010000094.1 coordinate 6,915, forward strand.
CGAACGTGATGCCGCGGGCGGAGGTCTTCATCCGAGCGATGCAGCAGCACGGTCCGGAGGTTGCGCTTCGGATCGCGCGTGCGTGGGAGATGTCGGATCTCTCTCTGGGTGCGCTCGAAGAGCACGCAGAGGAGCGTTCGCCGGCACAGATGCGCGACCTTGCGCGCGCCGTGTACTTCGCCCGCCTCGCGAGCGCACTCGCGATGCTCGCGGCGCGCAACAGCACCTCGAACGAAGATGACGCCTTCTCGGTGCTCAGCGCCCAAGGGCTCGACAGGACGCACGCTCGGCTCCTTTGGGTCGCCGCGGTGTCCGCCCACGAAGCGCCTGCATAGCGCTCGCGTGTCGGAACCTCTCGCACGAGACGGTCGTTTTCCCTTGACCTCGCCCAATCCGGAGCCCGCATATGCTCGTCACATTCAAGTCCTCGGCGACTGAATCGATCACGATGTTCAGGGATGCAGCGGTCGAACTGCTGAGGTTGATGGGCGCCACCGGTCGCATACCGGGCGGGCTCAATCCGGAAGACGTGCCGGAAGCGCTCGCGAAGCTCGAATCGTCGATCGAGCGACTGAAAGCAGCAACGCATGCGAGCACGCCCGCGCGACCTGCCGATAACGAGGATCGCGCCACGGACGAAGCGAATGACGACGAAGATCGAGAACCGCCGGTCGCGATCACGACACGCGCAATCCCGCTCCTCAGCTTGCTAAAGCGAGCGGCGGCTGCAAATGCGGAGCTCGTGTGGGAAGAGGCTCCGCGCTGAGCGCGCTGAATGCTCGTCGTCGAACACCTCCATAAGCGGTACGGCGAGCTCGAAGTCGTCCGCGACCTGAGCTTTCATGTGCCCGTCGGGCAGTGCTTCGGGTTGCTCGGCCCGAACGGCGCCGGCAAGACGACGACACTGCGCTGTTGCCTTGGCCTCACGCAGCCGGACGCTGGCGCGATCACCCTGGTCGGGCTGCCCGTCCCGCAGAAGGCACGCGAGGCGCGCGTGCGCGTCGGCGTCGTGCCGCAGTTCGATAACTTGGATCCGGACTTCACCGTCACCGAGAACTTGATCGTTTTCGGGCGCTATTTCGGGTTGTCGCGACGCGAATGCGAAGCGCGCGTCGAACGCTTACTCGATTTCGCAGGCCTCGCAGACAAGGCGAATGCGCGGATCGAGGCGCTCTCGGGCGGCATGAAGCGCCGTCTGACGCTTGCGCGCGCGATGATCAACGACCCGCAAGTCTTGTTCATGGATGAGCCGACGACAGGCTTGGACCCTCAAGCGCGCCACCTGGTGTGGGATCGATTGAAGGCGCTTCTGACACAAGGGCGCACGATCGTCCTCACGACGCACTTCATGGATGAGGCGCAGCGACTCTGCGATCGCGTCGCGATCATGGATCACGGCGTGCTGATCACCGAAGAGGCGCCCCGCCCGCTGATCGAGCGAGAAATCGAACCCGTCGTCATCGAGGTCTACGGCGAGGGTGTCGAACAATGGTTCGAGGTACACGGCAAGCGACTGTCGAGCCGCGCGGAACTCGCGGGCGACACGGCGTTTTGTTACTGCAAGGACCCCGATCCTTTGTTGAAGACGCTCGAAGGACAAAACGAGCTGCGCGCCCTGCGCCGCGCGGCCAATCTCGAGGATGTGTTCTTGAAGCTCACAGGTAGAGATCTGCGTGACTGAAGCCGCTGTCGCAACGAACGGATCCGATACGACCGAACGCGCGACTCGCTGGCGCTTCCTCTATGTCGTCCACCGGAACTATCTCGTTTGGCGCAAGCTCATCGGCTCCGCGCTCGTCGGTCATCTCGCGGATCCGTTGATCTGGCTCGTCGGCCTCGGCTTTGGGCTCGGCAGCTTGATGCCGCCGATCGGCGGCATGCGATACATCGAGTTTCTCGCGAGCGGCATGCTGTGCTACAGCGCGATGAACTCAGCGTCGTTCGAAGGCCTATGGTCCGCGTTCACGCGGCTCAAGATGCAGCGCACGTGGGAGAGCATCCTCAATGCGCCGATGACGGTGTTCGATGTCGTGATCGGCGAATGGGTCTGGACCGCGCTCAAGGGCATGCTGTCCGGAATTGCGATCCTGCTCGTGATGACGCTGCTCGGAATGGTGCACTCGCCGGTCGTGCTATGGGTGTTGCCCGTCGTGTTGCTGGTCGGTCTTGCATTCGGCGGTCTCGCGCTCATCGTGACGGCGCTCGCGAAGAGCTACGACATGTTTACCTACTACTTCAGCTTGTTCTTGATGCCGATGACGCTCGTCTCGGGCGTGTTCTTCCCGCTCGAACAGCTGCCGAAAGTCGCGCAAGTCATCGCGCAGTTCTTGCCGCTCGTGCACGCCACGACGCTCGCACGCGCGCTCGCCTTCGGCACACCGGCCGGCAACGTCTTCCTGCACGTCGGCGTGCTTCTCATCTATGCCGCCGTGACCGCTGTCATCGCAGCACGGCTCGTCGAGCGGCGACTCATGCGGTAGTACGAGGCTGGCCGGTGGCTGGAGGCTGGGGGCCGGGGCCAGAAACGGAGATGATCAGCTTTCGCTCCCGACCCTGACCGCTCACACCGACTCCCGCTTCTGGCTCAGGCTCTGGCTCTGGCTCCAGCCTCCAGCCTCCAGCCTCCAGCCTCCCGCCGATACGTCCTATTTTGTAGAATGCCTGACCTCTCCACTAAAGCGCCTACGAGCGCCACAAGGTCTCCCTGCATGGGTCGTATCTTCGAAGTCAGAAAACATACGATGTTCGCGCGCTGGAATCGCATGGCGAAGCAGTTTGCGCGCATCGGCAAGGACATCACGATCGCCGTGAAGTCCGGGGGGTCCGACCCAAGCTCGAACCCCGCGCTCCGGCGCGTGATCCAGAACGCTCGCTCGGTCAACATGCCGAAGGACAAGGTCGAGGCGGCCATCCGACGCGCCTCGGGCAAGGAAGCGGCGAACTACACCGAAGTGCTGTACGAAGGCTACGCGCCCCATGGCATCGCCGTCCTCGTCGAATGTGCGACCGACAACCCAACGCGTACGGTCGCGAGCGTTCGCAACGTCTTCTCGAAGCACGGCGGCAATCTCGGCACCTCGAATAGCGTCAGCTTCTTGTTCAAGCACATGGGCGTCTTCCGCCTGAACCCCGAAGGCATCGATCAAGACGATCTCGAGCTTTATCTGATCGACCACGGACTCGAAGAAATGGGCGAAAGCACGGGTGAAAAAGGCGAGCCACAACTCGTCGTCCGCTGCGCATTCGCGGATTTCGGTCACGTGCAGAAGGCGCTCGAAGACCGAGGCATCACGCCGATTTCCGCCGAGCACGAATACATCTGCCTCACGGCGAACGAGCTCCCCGAAGAACAAGCGACCGAGGTCATGGAGCTCATCGACAAGCTGGAGCAGGACGACGACGTGCAGAAGGTGTATCACACCCTCGCGTAACTTCGTTACGCGTGCGTGAAGGCCTGCGTCCCTCGGCAGGAAGGCCTCACGGCAAGCCAGAGTGATGAGCGATATTGATCGCGCAGCGCCTCCCTTCTCGCCTGCCGATCGGCCTTCGTGCCGCCGAAGCTCGGCGCTCTTATCAGAGGCCTTCCTGTCGAGGGACGCAGACCTGCTCAAGCAAGACGATCAATCTTCTTGCTTGATCTCCGGAATCCAAAGCGTCACCGTCAAGCCTCCACCGGGCCGATTCGCGAGTGAGATGCGGCCGCCGTGCGCTTCGATCACTTCACGACAGACCGTGAGGCCGAGGCCGGCACCGGCGGGCTTCGTCGAGTAAAACGGCAGCAGCGCATTGCGCAGTACGTCTTCGCTCATGCCGAGGCCGCGGTCGAGCACTCGCAGGCGCCATCCGCCGGCCTGGTGATCGACCTTGAGCGCCACGCTCTCGGCCGGCGCCCCGGCTTCTCGCGCGTTCTTCACGAGATTGATGAGTACTTGCTCGATCTGTGCAGCATCGAAAACGCCCGGCCGCGCCGGAATATCGCCCTCAATGGCGAACGGCGAGGTGTCTTGTAGCGCGCGCAGGAAAGCGCCCCACTCCACCGCTTCGGGACGAGGCTTCGGCAATTTCGCGAACCGCGCGTAACCGTCGATGAAGCTATGCAGATGCTTCGCGCGATCCTCGATCGTGCGAAAGATGCGCTGCAGCTGCTCTTGGTCGGGGTTAGGCGCATGCCGCCCGGAATGCGCGAGCGATGAGATTGGCGCAAGCGAGTTGTTGAGCTCGTGCGCGATCACCCGAATGACGCGCTTCCAGGTTTCCACTTCCTGCCGCGAAAGCTCGCGGGTCAGTTGCTTCAGCAGGTACAACCGGTGGGATTGGCTGTTCAGCAAGAAGCCGCGCTGCGAAAGGTGATAGATCTCCGATGACTCGCCTTCGCCTTCGATCGTGAAGAGCGTGTCTTCTTCGCCTTCAACTGCGTGCCTGAGCGGTTCCGGCGCCTTGTCGAGCAACTCGCTGAAAGACAAGCCTTCCAACTTGCGGCCGCCGAGGAATGCCTGGCGCGCCGCCACGTTGCTGTAGACGATGCGATCCGTCGCGTTCGTGAGCACCATCGCGAGCGGTGTCGCCTGGATCACGGTATCGAGCAGCAGCTCGCGCTGGTAGAGCGACTGGCGTTCGTTGCGCAGCAGTTCGCCCAAGCCGTTGTAGCTGCGCACGAGCGCCTCGAGCTCGACCGCCTCAGGTGCGCTGATGCTCACGCTGAAGTCGTGATCTTTCATGCTCGTGATGCCATCGCTCACCGCGAGCAGCGTGCGCGCGAGCGGACGCACGAACCACCGCGCCACGACGAGCGCGAACGGCACCATGATGAGGAGCGCGATGAGGATCGCCGTCGTCCATGACTCGAGCCATGCGGCAAAGCCCGCCACGACCGCGACGACCAAGCACACCATCAAGGCGCAGACGAGTGCAAGCTTACCCTCGAGAGAATGGCGCATCCGGTGTGAGCGTGTGGCGTGCAGACGTGTAGGCGTGCGGACGTCGGAGAATCTAGCGAGCATTCTGACGTTGAGCCCCGATGCGGGCAATGTCAGCTGCAGAAGTCTGCAGGCATACGCGCTTGGGCGTCAGAGGCGGCGCGGATCGCGCTTTACGTCGACACCGCTACACGTTCCCACGTCCGCGCGTTGCCTACTCCTTCAACCCCAGCTTCTCCATCCGCCTATACAGCGCTTGGCGGCTGAGGCCGAGCTCACGCGCCGCACGTGCGATCACCCCGCGAGCGCGGGCCAGTGCGCTTTCGATCTCCGCGCGATCCGGTTCGCGTTCGGGCGGCA
>JBIQKP010000095.1:0-12154 GCA_044506405.1 Lysobacterales bacterium
CAACCGTCAACCGTCAACCGTCAACCGTCAACCGTCAACCGTCAACCGTCAACCGCTACCATGCCCAACCATCCACGACGAGAGTTCTTGATGAAAACAGCAATGATTGCGGCCGCGGCGCCGTTCGCCGGCGCGAACGCGCTCGGTCAATCCACGGAGAAGAAGCTGGGTGTTGCACTGTGCGGTCTCGGCAGCTTGTCGACGCATCAGATCGCACCGGCGCTGCAGAAGACGAAGCACTGCAGACTCGCCGGCATCGTCACGGGCGACCCGGAGAAGGGGAAGAAGTGGCAGCAGCAGTACAACCTTCCCGAGAAGAGTGTCTATAACTACGACACGATGGACAGGATGGCGGACAACCCTGACATCGACATCGTGTATGTCGTCACGCCAAACGCGCTGCATCTCGAGCATGCAACGAAGGCCGCAAAGGCGGGCAAGCACGTCTTCTGCGAGAAGCCGATGGAAATTTCCGTCGAGCGCTCGCAGCAGATGATCGATGTGTGCAAGCAAGCGGGCCGTAGGCTGGGCGTTGCCTATCGCTGCCAGTACGAGCCGCACCATCTCGAATGTATGCGCATTGCGCGGGAGAAGGAGCTCGGCTCGATCAAGATCATCGAGGGCGCGTTCGGCTTCCCCATTCGTGGAGCGGATCAGTGGCGCCTCAAGAAAGAGCTCTCGGGCGGGGGCGCGCTCATGGACGTCGGCATCTACGTTCTGCAAGCGACGCGCTATCTCACGGGTGAAGAGCCCGTTTCGATCTCCGCGATCGAGACGAAGACCGATCCCGTCATGTTCAAGGAAGTCGATGAGTCGATGGCGTGGACCGCGACGTTCCCGAGCGGAATCATCGCGTACTGCGCAACGACCTTTAGCGCGGGACCCATCGGACGTTTTCGCGCGATCACGGATCGCGGCTGGTTCGGCATGGATCCGGCGTTCAACTACGGCGGACTCAAAGGCGCACGCAGCGACGGCAAGCCGCTCGAGTTTGCACCGGTCGATCAGTTTGCGACCGAGCTGGATGCTTTCGCGAGCGACGTCATCCAGAACAAGCCCACGAAGGTATCGGGCGAAGAAGGCTTGCAGGACGTCAAGATCCTGACGGCGATCTACGAATCCGCACGGACGGGCAAAGCGGTCAAGATCGCGTGAGCGTTCGTATTCTGGCTGCGGCGCTCGCGGCATTGACCGTCGGCGCCGCAACGGCGAATGCAGGCGGGCAGGTCGCACTCACGTTCGACGACTTGCCTGTCCACGGCCCCGTCCCTGCAGGCGTGTCGCGGACGGTGTTGCTGAAGCAGATCACCAACACGCTCGCGAATGCGCGCGTTCCGCCGACCTACGGCTTCGTCAATGCCAAGTCCCTCGAAGACGACGCGAATCATCGTGCGGCGCTAGAGGCTTGGCGTGCCGCAGGGCATCCGCTCGCGAACCACACGTATTCGCACATGAGCCTCCAAGAAACCGATGTCGACGGGTACCGCGCGGAGGTGATTGCGAACGAGCCGATCTTGCAGGCCCTCATGGGCGAGGAAGATTGGCATTGGTTTCGCTACCCCTACCTCCGAGAAGGCGAATCGCTCGAGAAGCGCAACGCAGTTCGCGAGCTGCTCGAAGCGCGCGGATATCGAATCGCTCAGGTCACGGTCGATTTCCAAGATTGGGCCTACAACGGACCCTACGTACGCTGCTTCGAGAAACGGGATTTCGCTGCGATCGCCGAGCTCAAGGCGAACTACCTCGCGCGCGCGGATGAGCGTCTCACGGCGAGCGAGCAAGCCTCTCAGCGCCTCTATGGTCGCAACATCAAGCATGTGATGCTGTTACACGTTGGCGCGTTTCAACCCGTCATGCTGCCGCACCTCTTCGAATTCTTGGAGCGGCGAGGCTACGACATCGTGACGCTGCAAGAGGCGCAGAGCGATCCTGCCTATGCCGAGGACCCGGGGCTCGAGTTGCCATACGGCACGTCGTTCCTGGAACAGATGGGCCTTCGAAAGAAGCTACCCTCGATGGGTTACGACGCCGAAGGATTGCGACGGCTCGAAAGCCTTTGTCAGTGACGCAGCAGGTGCGCGGCGTCCGCAGGTGATGTAAGTGACGAAGGGCGGGAGTTCTTCGCTATGCTTAGCCTTGAGCCTACTTACATCACCTGTATCACCTCCGTCACTTACATCACGCCCAAATGAAACACGCGCTACTCGTCGCACTCTTCGTTCCTGCACTCGCGTTCGCCGCTTCGGCGGAAGAGCCCGATGGCTGGACGAATCTGCTGGACGAACGCTTCAGCCAGTGGGACGTCTATCTCAGCTATCCCGGCGATGCCATCGCGAGCATCGTGGCGGGCACCGCGCCGAAGGATCTAAAACCGATCGGTCTCAACAAAGACGAGAAGCGCGTGTTCTCGATCATTCAAGAGAACGGCACACCGATTCTCAGAATCACGGGTGAGATCTACGGTGCCGCGGCGACGAAGCAGTCGTACGGCAACTTTCACTTCAAGGCGAAGTTCAAGTGGGGCGATAAGAAGTGGGAGCCGCGTTTGGCGGAGCCGAAGGATTCCGGCGTTCTGTACTTCAGCGTGGGTGAATTCGGCGTCGACTATTGGCACTCGTGGATGGAAGCACAAGAGCTACAGATCATTGAAGGCGGCATCGGCGATTACTGGACGATCGCAAATTCGCAGATCGACATCCCTGCGCATAAACCTGCGGGCTCGGATCTGTACCACTACGCGGCGAATGCGCCGCGCTTGCACTTCGCGGCGGAGTCCGCGAGCGGAGCCAGCGGATCAGCAGTCGCGAACCACTGCCGGCGCGGCGAGGATCGCGAGATCCCGAACGCGTGGAACGAAGTGGAGCTCGTCTGCTACGAAGGGGATTGCGTGCACATCGCGAACGGCGGTGTTGTGATGGCACTCTCAAATTCCCGCCACTCGGTCGATGGCAAGCTCGTGCCGCTGACGCGAGGGAAGCTTCAGATTCAGAGCGAAGCCGCGGAAGTGTTCTATAAGGACGTGATGATCCGGTCGATTAGCGCGATGCCGAAGGAGTATCGGCGCTATTTCTTGTAGGTCGGAATTCATTCCGACACCTTCATGGTCGGAATAACTTCCGGCCCACAATTATCTAAACCGCCAGAACACGCTCGCGATGACCTCGTACGTGTTCAGCGAGGTCGTCGTCGGCGTGCACACCGTGTTGTTCGCGTTGCACACCGCGGATTCGAACTCGACCTCCGAGTTGTCAAACGCCACTTCGAAGGTCAGGCGTCGGAAATCCAGGCCAGCCGCGACGATGAATCCTGGATCCGAGCCGGTTTCGTAATCGCCGCTCGCGAAGTGATAGATCACGCCGCCGCGAACGTAGGGTGAGATATCGCCCCCGAGATCGAAGCCATAGCCGATCGTCGCACCGAGCGGCAGCTCGAAATGGCTGACATCCCCACCGATGAAGAACGTCGGCCCGAGCGTCACGTCCGCGCGCATTCCCGAGGGCCAGTCGTACGTGACGCCTGCGGTGATCCCGAGCGGCACCTTCAAGTCCACGTCGGCATCGAGGCCTTCGGCGCGAAGGTTGTCCTCGTGTAGATCCGTGACATCACTCAGTCCGCTCGCGTAAGCAACGCCGAGTCGCCATTCGAACGCACGCCATTCGAATGCCTGCACATTGCTCGCGAACAGTACGAGCGCGAAGCCGACTAGCACGGATCTCATGTAAGAACTCCAACCGCAGCAGTTAACGAATACCGCCGAAGCCGGGTAGAAGTTCCACAACGTGTCGGGTTTTCGAGGTGCGGGTTACGTGCGCCAGGCCCGCGCGCGCGCGACGTTTGGCACTGCTGCTCCGAATGGCAGGCCCGGCACTCCTTCTCTGAGCGGCAGGCCCGCGAAGTGTTGTGACAACGCTGCGTCTGAGCGGGCACCAGCACCAGTGATGCCGCGCCACACCAGGGAACTAACCTCCCCGTGCCGTGGTTCTACGCACGACGTGGAGCCGCAGTGCTCCCAGGGCGAACTTCATGTCTCACGCGTTCCAGCGCTTGTGCGTTCTCATCGCTTGCTGCGCGCTTTACGCGTGCTCGAATGGTCGTGGTAGCGTCGGTGCAGGTGCGCCCATAGACGAATCACCACCCCCGACCGTTCCAGAGCCGCCGAGCGATCCGACAGATCCAGATCCAGATCCAGATCCCGACCCCGATCCAGAACCGGACCCCGACCCGGAGCCGGAACCAGAACCCGAGCCCGAGCCCGAGCCGACACCTGTCCAAGCCGGCTTCGCGGGCTATTGGAGTGGCACCGTGCGCGAAGGTGACGCGCCAAGCTCGCGTACCGGCGTGGCGTTCGTGGATGCATCCGGTGACATGCATCTCATGGTGCTGCGCGAAGGGGACGATCCGGAGTTCGCGCTTCATGGAAACCTGTGCTGCGCACCGAAGGCCGAGCAGAAGCTCGGAGGACATCGATATCTCGAAACGCGCGAGCACGATGCGGACATCGCCGCAGAGCGCACGAGCGAGGGTCTGCGAGGTGAGTTCGCGTTCCGCCGCAAAGATTACGAGTTCACCTTGCAGCCACTCGCGGCGTACGAGCAATCGTTGACGTTGGCCTCCCTCGCGGGTGTCTACACGCGCGCCATTGCCCGCGGCCCAGGGCCGTCATCCTCGATGAGTCTCAGTATCGGTGCGGAGGGCACGATGACGGGCTCGCATTCGAATGGCTGTGTCTACAGCGGCAACGCGAGTGTCCCCCAAGGTCGGAACTTCGTGCATCTGAATATGACGCTGAGCAACTGCAGCGGACCCGATCGACGCTTGAACGGCGAATATCGAGGTTTCGGAGTGCTACTCGAGAACGCGACAGCACCCGATGGCGTCACGCGAGAAGACACCTTCTACTTCAGTCTCGTGGGGCCGACGTGGCTCGGTGCGATGAGCGTCGGGCGCTGACGCGCGCGCCGCAGGGGATAGGGGATAGTCAGAACCGAACTGCTGCGTCGGCTCTAAGCGCTTTTGCTCTGCCCTTCTCTTCGCTCTGACTATCCCCTATCCCCTAACCGCTACCCCCTTCCTCAATGGGTCATCGCATACAGGATGTAGTTGATCGCGTACTGATACGCTCGCGTCGTGTACTGCAACGCGTACTCCGGCACGTCCGCGTGCTCCCACGCATCGCCTAGATCCATGTTGAAGTTGATGATGACCATCAACCGTCCTTCGTCGTCGTAAATGCCGCGCCAGTGCGGCTCGAAGCCGTCTTGCTCGTACGGCACGCCGGTGTAGACGAACTGGATGCCTGGGATTTGGCTCCGTTCGTTGAGGTCATACGCAACGTGGAAGATCGGGTCTTCGATCGGCACGTCGACGATCGTGCGATCCGGAAACACTCGGCGCATGCCTTCGACGAAGCCCGCCCACTCGCGGCTGCCGTGGAAATCATCGACCATGAGAAAACCGCCGCGGAGCAGGTAGTCGCGTAGACGCGCCGCTTCCATTTCGTTCAACTCCCAGCCGCCGACCTCGACCGCGTAGATCCAGGGATAGTCGAACAGCCGCTCGTCCATCACGGACATGTAGATGCCGTCTTGCGCGGCCTGGATGCGTGTGAGACGACGTACACCCCCGAGCAGATAACGTTCGGCGTCGGGCCAATCGGTGAGCCAGCGCTCGCGTCGCTGGTAATACAAACCGCTCGCGTTGTACGCGAGGCGCACGAAATGAAATTCGGCCTCTTCGGTCGGTTCGCTCGGGTCGGGCTGAGCGCTGCTCCCCGCGGTCAGCGCCGCGGCAAGCAGTGTCAACGCTGCGACGAGGCGAGTTGCAGCAAATGAGAATGTCGCGATCATGATCGTGATTCGTGACCCTGACTCGTAAGAAACCAGCGATCCCGAGTCACGAGCCCGAGCTTACCAGTGGTCTCGGGCCCGAACATCCGGCATATTCAGGACGCATGTATAAAAAAGCCAAGACATCACTCTTGTGGCTGGGCGCGTATCTTCTGTTCGCGCTCGGCTATCTCGCGTTTTCCGAGCAATTGTCGGCACGCGATTGGCGCACCGCGTCGCGTGAGCCCGCGGGACTCGCGCCGGATCCTGCGACGACACGCGAAGCCGTCGTGCAGGTGTACGCGGCGCGCGCGGTCGGATGGCGCGGCTACTTCGGCGTGCACACGTGGATCGCGGCGAAACGCTCCGACGCGGAGGCGTTCACGGTGTACGAAGTGATCGGGTATCGATTGCGTCGCACGGGGAGCGCGGTCGTCGTTCACCAGCGCGCGCCGGACGGCTATTGGTTCGGCAACCGCCCAGATCTGCTGCGCGATGTGCGTGGCGCGGGCGTCGACGAGATCATCGATCGAATCGAACGCGCGGTCGAGAATTATCCATACGCTGCTCGTTATCGCGTGTGGCCCGGCCCGAACTCGAACACCTTCACGGCGATGGTGCTGAAGGATGTCCCTGAGCTGCGCGTCGATCTCCCGCCGACCGCGATCGGCAAAGACTATCTCGGCCTGAAGCCTGTCGGCACGACGCCAAGCGGCACAGGCGTACAAGTCAGCATGCTCGGTGCCGCGGGCGTCCTCGCCGGCGTCGAAGAAGGCGTCGAGGTGAATGTGCTTGGGCTCACGCTCGGCGTCGATCCTCGCAATGCTGCGATCAAGCTGCCGCTCATCGGCCGAATCGGCTTCGGTCGAAGTGTCGAGCCCGCTCGTCTGCGGGATAACGATTAAGGGATAGGGCGAACTCAGAGTCAGAATCACTTCGGACTCCACCGCGATTATCTCCTCCGCAAGAGTCGGCACGGCGCCAACTTTTGTTACTCTTCGTCCGACCACCAAAACGCGCTCGGGCCAGCCACCCGCGCGCCATAACAACCGGGGGGTTCGCGTGGAACTATTTTGGGTGCTGGCGTCGATCGTCTTGCTCGTCTTGCTGATCAGTTGGGGGAAGATTCATCCGTTCATAGCGTTCCTGCTCACATCGATATTCGCCGGCTTCGTGCTGGGCCTGCCGCTCGATCGCGTGCCGGGCTCGATACAGAAGGGCCTCGGCGACATGCTCGGGTCGCTCGTTGCGATCATCTGTCTCGGTGCGATGTTCGGCAAGCTCATCGCGGAAAGCGGTGCCGCGCAGAAGATCGCCGCAGTCTTGATGAAGCTCTTCGGCGAAAAGCGCATCACGTGGGCCTTGATGCTGACCGGCTTCATCGTCGGCATTCCGCTCTTCTACAACGTCGGCTTCGTGCTGCTCGTCCCGCTTATCTTCTCCGTTGTCTATTACTCGAAGCTGCCCGCCGTGTATCTTGGCGTGCCGTTGCTCGCGTCGCTCTCAGTGACGCACGGATTCTTGCCGCCGCACCCAGCGCCGACAGCGATGGTGCCGATGTTCGGTGCGAGCATGGCGACGACACTCATCTACGGCATGTTCGTCGCGGTGCCGGCGATGGTGCTCGCCGGCCCAGTCTTCGCGCGCTTCTTCCGCAACTCGCAATCGAAGCTGCCTGAGCTCTTCATGCCGCAAGACATGCCTGAGGATCAGCTCCCCGGCACGTTCAACTGCTTCGCGACTGCGCTACTTCCAGTGGTCTTGATTGCGGGCTCCGCCGCGTTACCCGGGCTTGCGGCGGAAGGAACGAATCTGCAGGGCTTTCTCAAGTTCGCCGCGGATCCGTTCGTCATCATGCTCGTCTCGTTGCTCGTCGCCACCGTGACGCTCGGGCTCGGTCGCGGTATGCGCATCCAACAGATGATGGATCACTACAGCGGCTCCGTGAAAGACATCGCGGTGATCTTGCTGATCATCGCAGGGGCGGGCGCGCTCAAGCAGGTCTTCGTCGATACGGGCGTGAGCGATGCGATCTCCGCCGCGCTCTCCGGGATCGCCGTCAATCCGCTGCTGTTGGGCTGGATCATCGCGACCGTGATTCGCGTCTGCCTCGGCTCAGCAACGGTCGCAGGCTTAACGGCAGCGGGCATCATGGCCCCGGTCGTTGCATCGACCGGTGCGGATCCCAACCTGATGGTGCTCGCGATCGGCGCCGGCAGCCTCATGCTCTCTCACGTCAACGACTCCGGCTTCTGGATGTTCAAGGAGTATTTCAACTTGAGCCTCAAGGAGACATTGATGTCTTGGACGCTGATGGAAGGCATCGTTGGCGTCGTGGGCATCATTGGCGTGCTCATCATGGACGCCTTCTTCGTGTAGAAGGGCGAAGCGCGCCCGATGGGCGCGCTCCCGCCGTGTGATGTGTCGAGTGTGAAGTGTAGGGTCAGAATGGCGCGGCGCTCTGACCTTGCACGTTACACGCGCCGTCCGGCGCATTACACGTTATACGATCGTCTCGCGCCTCACGCGCCGCGTCGGTTCTTCCTGATGATCGCTCCCAAGATCAGCAGGAACGCTACCAGGCGCACGATATAGATCGTCGGTCCCGCTTCATTCGGCGATTCGACGAACAGAAAGCCGATCCGGTTCACGCCTTCGATCAGGAACGCAATCCCGAACGCAAGGAATAGACCGTCACGCGTCTGCTTCCAGAACTTGAAGAAGAACGCGGCCGCCGTGAGCGAGGCGGTGACGATGATGCCGAGTAAAAATCCTTCTGCCATATCTCACTCGCTCTCGAAAACGAGGCCATAGACCAGGAGCAGCATCGCGGCCGCCGCTGTCGCGAGTCTCGCCATATACAAATCGACGCTCTCGGGCAGCAGTAGGAGATCGATGCACAGAAGCGCATTCGAAATCGTGAGGCCGATGAAGCAGAGCCCGCTCCACAAGAGCAGGTTCATGCGCACTTTGCCGTAGCCGCGCAGCAGCAGCACTGCGCACAGGAGACTCACGAACGTACCTAACAAGTACACGAGCGAAGCCATGTTTATGATTCCTTCTTGATCTGGAAGGCGCGTGCGAACTCGCGCACCGATGCGGAGCCTTTGGAGTGAATCATGCGAGTGACGCCGATCAGATTCCGGCTGTACGTCTTCGCGAGGCGCGGCATGAGTTGTCGCTCGGCATCCCATTCGCGAGCGAAACGGTAGCTCGGGCCGTCTTCTTTCGAGACGAAGCTGCGCTTGTGCAAGTCTTCGAGAATACCGGCCGCCTGCGCCGTGCCGACGTAGATGCGCGCAGCGAGGCGAACTGCGGTCCACGGCTCGGAAGCGTTCTGCCAAATCAGCAGGAGCGCCTCGAGGTGCGGTACCGTGTCGATGTTCTCGAAGACGAACTCCAAGACCTCGTCTTCTTGATCGCCGCTTTCCATCTCGTGGGTTCTGGCTTCCTAGGAAGCGTGGCTAACGTAGGGGGGGGCACCGCGCACAGGGTTCTGTACGCAAAACCGGTCTAAACGCTTTACACGTAAGGATGTTCCTTACGGAGAATAATTTTTTCATCGACCCTGCCAGCGTGCGATCGATGGCTTGCTCCTCGGCAAGCATCTGCTATTTTCCATGTAAAGAAGTATCACTCAACCTGTTTAGGTCCTCAGTGCGCGAAGAGCCACGCTCGAGTGGGTGCTGTTGATGTGTCATCGCTCGAGCGCTCTCAGCTTGCGCGGCTCACACGCACTCGCGGTCGCCAGCGCAATCTCCTGACCAGCTACTCGGAGTATTAGATGGAAGCCCAAGAACGCGTTGCTCGTCGCACTTCGAGGGATCTCAATCGTAAGCCGAACGGCGACGATCCCGACTTGGACCTGCGCAAGCTCTTGCGAGCGCTGCAGGCTGTGCGCGACGGCGATTTCTCTGTGCGCTTGCCGAGCGACAAGACAGGCATTGCGGGCAAAGTGGCCGACACGTTCAACGAGATCGTCGCCTCGAGCCAGCGCATGGCGAAGGAGATCGAGCGGGCGGGGCAGATGGTCGGCAAGGAAGGCAAAACGCGTCACCGCGTATCGATCGATCGGCGCTCCGGTTCGTGGGGTGCGATGGAAGGCTCGATCAACACGCTGATCGACGATCTCTTGTGGCCGACCGCCGAAGTCACGCGCACGATCAGCGCCGTTGCGAAAGGCGATTTGTCGCAGCGCATGCAGATGGAAGTCGACGGGCGTCCGCTCAAGGGCGAGTTCCAACGCTCCGCCACGATCGTGAACTCCATGATCGATCAGATGAGCTTGTTTACCTCTGAAGTGACGCGCGTCGCGCGCGAGGTCGGCACCGAAGGCAAGCTCGGCGGACAAGCGGTCGTCCCGGGTGCAGCCGGTACGTGGAAGGATCTCACGGATAACGTGAACTCGATGGCCGGCAATCTGACCGGTCAAGTGCGCAACATCGCCGACGTCGCCACCGCGATCGCGAACGGCGATCTCTCGCGCAAGATCACCGTCAACGTCCGCGGCGAAATTCAGCAGCTCAAAGAAGCCATCAACACCATGGTCGATCAACTGCGCTCGTTCGCGTCCGAGGTGACGCGCGTCGCGCGCGAAGTCGGCTCCGAAGGCAAGCTCGGCGGGCAAGCGGTCGTGCCCGGCGTCGCAGGCACGTGGAAGGATCTCACGGATAACGTGAACGCGATGGCGACGAACCTGACGAGCCAAGTGCGCAACATCGCGGAAGTGACGACCGCCGTCGCCCGCGGCGACCTGTCCCGCAAGATCACGGTCGATGTCAAAGGCGAAATTCTCGAGCTCAAGCAAACCATCAATACGATGGTCGATCAGTTGAACGGGTTCGCGGCGGAAGTGACGCGCGTCGCGCGCGAAGTCGGTACGGAAGGCAAGCTCGGCGGTCAGGCCGAAGTGAAAGACGTGAGCGGTGTGTGGAAGGACCTCACCGACAACGTCAACTCGATGGCGAGCAATCTCACGGGCCAAGTCCGCAACATCTCTGAAGTGACGATCGCCGTCGCGAACGGTGACTTGTCGCGCAAGATCACGGTCGACGTTCGCGGCGAAATTCTGCAGCTCAAGGAAGCGATCAACACGATGGTCGATCAGCTGCGTTCGTTCGCCTCCGAAGTGACACGCGTTGCGCGCGAGGTCGGCACCGAGGGCAAGCTCGGCGGCCAGGCGATCGTGCCGGGCGTTGCAGGGACTTGGAAGGATTTGACCGACTCCGTCAATGCAATGGCGACGAACTTGACTGGCCAAGTTCGCAACATCGCCGAAGTGACGACCGCCGTCGCGCGCGGCGACTTGTCTCGCAAGATCACGGTGGACGTGAAAGGCGAGATTCTCGAGCTCAAGGAAACCATCAATACGATGGTGGACCAGCTCAACGGCTTCGCGGCCGAAGTCACGCGCGTCGCGCGCGAGGTCGGCTCGGAAGGCAAGCTCGGTGGCCAAGCGGTCGTACCGGGTGCAGCAGGCACCTGGAAAGACCTCACCGACAACGTCAACTCCATGGCGACGAACCTTACCGACCAGGTGCGCAACATCGCCGAGGTGTCGACCGCGATCGCACGTGGCGACTTGTCGCGCAAGATCACCGTGGATGTGAAGGGCGAGATCCTGCAGCTCAAGGAAGCCATCAATACGATGGTGGATCAGCTCAACGCATTCGCGGCCGAAGTGACGCGCGTCGCGCGCGAAGTCGGCACCGAAGGCAAGCTCGGCGGCCAAGCGCAAGTGCCGGGTGCCGCGGGCACGTGGAAGGATCTCACCGATAACGTCAACTCGATGGCGAACAACCTGACAGCGCAGGTGCGCAACATCGCCGAGGTGTCGACCGCAATCGCGCGCGGTGACTTGTCGCGCAAGATCACCGTGGATGTGAAGGGCGAGATCCTGCAGCTCAAGGAAGCCATCAATACGATGGTGGATCAGCTCAACGCATTCGCGGCCGAAGTGACGCGCGTCGCGCGCGAGGTCGGCACCGAAGGCAAGCTCGGCGGTCAAGCTGAGGTCAAGGGCGTGAGCGGTGTGTGGAAGGACCTCACCGACAACGTCAACTCGATGGCGAGCAACCTCACGAACCAGGTCCGCAACATCGCGGACGTCGCGACGGCGATCGCGAATGGCGACTTATCCCGTAAGATCACGGTCGATGTGCGCGGCGAGATTCGTCAGCTCAAGGAAACGATCAACACGATGGTCGATCAGCTGAACGCGTTCGCCGCCGAGGTGACGCGCGTCGCGCGCGAAGTCGGCTCAGAAGGCAAGCTTGGCGGCCAAGCCGACGTGCGCGACATGAGCGGCGTGTGGAAGAACCTGACCGACA
>JBIQKP010000196.1:0-1852 GCA_044506405.1 Lysobacterales bacterium
CCATCCAGGTCAATCTCGGCAAGGAAGAAGGACAGGATGTGCTCGAGCTGTCGGTCGCGTTGCCCGGAGCGAAGAGCGCGTAGGGCGAGGAACGGGTGACGTGTAGAGTGTGACGTGCAAGGTCAGAACGACTTCGCACGTCACACAGCCGAAGGCCGAATGAAGACGATCGCCGTCGATATGGACGGAGTGCTTGCAGACGTGCTGGCACTCTTCCTGGATCTCGACGCTCGAGATTTTGGCAGGCGCAAGACGCTCGAAGAAATCTGGGGCGTGCCCGAGCTGAAGGCGTTCGACCGTTCTATCGAGTATTTGCACACCGACGGCTTCTTTCGTCGTGCGCCCGTGATCGCCGATAGCCAGGACGTTCTCTATCGGCTCAATCAGAAGTACAACGTCTACATTGTCTCCGCGGCGACCGAGTACCCAAAGAGCCTGAGCGAGAAGCACGCGTGGCTTAACGAACACTTTCCGTTCATCACGTGGCAGCAAATGGTGTTCTGCGGCTCGAAGCAGATCGTGCGCGCCGACACCATGATCGACGATCACTTGAAGAATCTCGACTTCTTCCCCGGCGAAACGCTGCTATTCACACAGCCGCACAACGCAGCGCTCGACGCGCCAAGGCATCGGCGCGTGAAGTCCTGGAAGGAGATTGCCGCTCTATTGCTGTGAGCGACGTTAGCAGTGCCATTCCTTTGGCTCTCGCTGTGGTGAGAAGCTTGGCTCGCCGCACAACCGGTGACGGTCATCTATAGCCGCGCGCCTGCAACATAAACAATTGCGCGTAGTGCCCGTTGAGCTTCATCAGCTCCTCATGGCTTCCGCGTTCGACAATCCGTCCCTCTTGGAGCACGACGATCTGATCTGCCATTCGCACCGTCGAGAAACGATGCGAGATGAGAATTGCGATTCTGCCCTTTGTCAGCGCGCGAAAATGCTCGAAGATCGTCGCTTCCGCCGCCGCATCCATCGCCGAGGTCGGTTCGTCGAGCACGAGGATATCCGCGCGCGTGCGCATGAATGCGCGCGACAGCGCGATCTTCTGCCACTGACCGCCGGACAATTCGCGTCCGTCGTTGAACCACTTGCCGAGCGGCGTTCGATAGCCTTGCGGTAACGTTTCGACAATCGGTGCGGCCATGCCTTTCTCGCCGGCTTCCTGCCAACGCGCTTCATCCTCGAAGTGCCGCACATCGCCCGCGCCGATGTTTTCGCCGAGCAACAGCTGATAGCGCGTGAAATCCTGAAAGATCACACCGATGCGATCACGCAGCGCTGCTTCATCCCATTCGCGTAGATCCTGTCCATCGAGCAAGATGCGGCCCGACGTCGGAACATACAAACGCGTGAGCAGCTTGATGAGCGTCGTCTTGCCCGATCCGTTTTCTCCGACGAGCGCGAGCGACTCACCCGGCCTGATATGAAGGTCGATGTCTTCGAGCGTCGGGCGTTCGGCATCGGGATAGCTGAAACTGACATTCTCGAAGCGGATGCCATCGTCAGGTTTCGGTCCGTGCACCGCAGTGCCTGCGCGGTTATCGACTGGCGTTTCCAGGTACTCGTATAGCGTGGATAGATAAAGGTTGTCCTCGTACATTCCGCCGATCGCCGACAAGATTGCCGAGACGGCCGATTGCCCTTGACGGAACAGCATCAGATACATCGTCATTTGGCCGATCGTGATGCGAGCGGCGATTGCTGAGAGCGCGATCCAGGCATACGCGCCGTAGAGCGTCGCCGTGGCGATCAAACCCAGTACGAACCCCCAACTGTCGCGGCGAACTGTGAGATCGCGATCTTCCTTGTAGAGCTTGCGAAAAATGCCGCGATACCGATCGAGGAACAGCGG
>JBIQKP010000096.1:0-11679 GCA_044506405.1 Lysobacterales bacterium
TTCAAGCGCTTCGTCGACGCAACGGGCTACGTGACACTCGCCGAACGCGCGGTCGATCCGCGCGACTATCCGGGCGCGAAACCGGAGATGCTGAAGCCTGCCTCGGTCGTTTTCAGGAAGTCCGCCGGCCCTGTCGATCTCAGAGACCGATACAACTGGTGGACATACGTCAGCGGCGCCGATTGGCTGCATCCTCGCGGCCCCGCGACCTCTTTGAAAGGAATTTGGAATCACCCGGTCGTGCATGTGGCATATGAAGACGCCGAGGCATTCGCGAGATGGATCGGCAAGGAACTGCCGACCGAAGCGGAATGGGAATATGCCGCGCGCGGCGGACTCGATGCGGCGGAGTACTGCTGGGGCAATGAGTTCATGCCGAATAGGCGGTACATGGCTAATACCTGGCAAGGAGAGTTTCCTTGGCAGAATCTGCTGGCGGACGGTTACGAATGGACCGCGCCTGTCGGATCGTTTCCTCCCAACGGCTACGGTCTGTTCGACATGGCAGGTAACGTCTGGGAATGGACATGCGACTGGTACCAGAGCCATGGGGACATCCAGCACGCATGCTGCACGCTAGATAATCCTCGCGGCGCGAGCCGAGAAGGCAGCATCGACGCAAACACGCGCGATGTTCACATTCCGCGCAAAGTCATGAAGGGCGGCTCGCATCTCTGCGCGCCGAACTACTGTCATCGCTACAGGCCCGCAGCGCGCATGGCTCAACCCATCGACACGGCGACGAGCCATCTAGGATTCCGCTGCATCGTGCGCGACGCCGATGTTCGCGGCTGAGGCGGGGACCGAATGGAGGAGTGGGTTCAGTACGTCGCGGTCAATGTAGGCCTCGCGACCGAGGCGATTGCCATCATCGTCATCGCGGCGGGGGTCGTCGAGGCTATCGTGGGGACATGCAAGGTGATGGTGTTCTCGCGAGCGACCGGCGTCCAACGGCGGGAGGTGTGGCTCAACTTTGCTCGCTGGCTGATCGCGGGACTCACTTTCCAGCTCGCCGCCGACATCGTGCGCACGACCGTGGCACCGAGTTGGGACGAAGTCGGCAAACTGGCTGCCATCGCGGTGATCCGGACTTTTCTCACGTATTTCCTCGATCTCGACAAGCAGGGGATGCTTCAGGAGCAACGCGAAGCGCGCGCGGCGGAAGTGGAGCATGCGAGACGCGGCTGAAGTCGTGCCACAACTCGGGCTCGCAGCGATCTTCACGCTGCTGTTCGTCACGCTGGGCCCGATCAAGTTGTTGGGGCCGTTCGCCCGGGCAACGCGAGAGATCGACGCGGGGTTGCTGAAACGAATTGCGCTGCTGACGTTCCTGGTTGGGACCATTGCGGTGCTGGCCGGCGGCTTGCTAGGCAAATCGCTGCTTGCATCGTGGCAGGTTTCAATTCCCGCAATCACGATCGCGGGTGGCGTGATCTTCTTCCTGGTCGGGTTGCGAATGGTGATGGAGCCGTATTCGTCGACTCCTCATCCGAGTCCGTCGCTTCCAGCTAAGCCAATGATGGCAGCATGCCAACTCGCGTTTCCCTTGGTTGTCACGCCTTACGGACTCGCAGCCGTCATTGCCCTGCTGGCAAACAATGCCGAGCCCGCGCGCGCGGCCGAGATCGTTGCGATAGCTGTGGCCGTCATGATCATGAACCTGCTCTCGATGCTGTACATACGGCACATCATGGGCACGGTCACCGTCATGATTCTCCAGATCTTCGGCGCGATGCTCGCAATCCTGCAGCTCGCGCTCTCCGTGCAGATCATGCTTCGGGCGTTGCGACTGCTCGGCCTCGTACATTAGTGCAACGGATCGCAATCATGCACTTCAAATCGATCACGGGCGCCACGCTTCTGTGGCTATCGGCGCTGACCTGGATCTCCACAGCGACAGCGGCACAACAAGGCGATCCGCTACCTTCCTGGAATGCCGGCAGCGCGAAAAGCGCGATCACCGCCTTTGTCGCTGCTGTCACGGCACCGGAGAAACAGAGCTACGTTCCAGTCGCAGAACGCATCGCGGTCTTCGACAACGATGGCACGCTGTGGAGCGAGCAGCCAATGTACGTGCAGCTTGCGTTCGTCTTGGATCGTGTGCGCGAGCTGGCGCCTCGACATCCGGATTGGAAGCACCGGCAGCCTTTCAAAGCCGCAATCGAAAACAATTTGGAGACCCTTGCTGCCGGCGGCGAGGCGACTCTCGCCGAGTTGGTCGCGGTAACTCACGCCGGCATGACCAGCGAGGAATTCACGGAGGATGTGCAACGGTGGCTAGCAACGGCGCGGCATCCGATAACGAAGCGGCCCTATACCGAGATGGTGTTTCAACCGATGCTGGAGCTGCTCGCGTACCTGCGCGCGAACAAGTTCGAGATTTACATCGTCTCCGGCGGTGGCATCGAATTCATGCGGCCCTGGACGCAGGCCGTGTATGGCATTCCGCAGCAACGGGTCATCGGCAGCAGCATCAAGCTGAAGTTCGAGCTGCACGAAGGGCAGCCGGTGCTGCGCCGGCTGCCAGAGATCAACTTCGTCGACGACAAAGAAGGCAAGCCCGTCGGGATTCAACAAATCATTGGACAGCGGCCTATCGCAGCGTTCGGTAATTCGGACGGCGACCTGCAGATGCTGCAGTGGACGGTAGCCAGTACGCGGCCAGCGCTAGCAGTTCTGATCCATCACACTGACGGCGAGCGCGAATCTGCCTACGACAGGCAGTCGCCTTTCGGGCGACTTGACCGCGCGCTCGATGAGGCGCGCGCCCGCAGTTGGGTGGTCGTCGATATGAGGCGGGATTGGCGCGTGATCTTCACGCCTCCTCGCTGATGCGAAACACCCTCAGCTCTTCGAGCGCTCGCGCTCCTGTTTCACGTGTTCCGGAAACATGAGGTCGCGCAGCTGCGGATGCCAGTTTCGCGTAGCGTGGCGGAACACTTCGAGCTCCTGCTCGGAGAGCACGCGCGGACGCGGCTTGAACGGAATGACTTTGTTGTCGCTCATGAGGACGTCACTGCACTTGTGAAAACACACCGGACAGCTTGTGCACGCCCAGCCGCACCCGCTGTGCTGCGTGTCTCACAATCGCTCGATGGGTCCGTGAAGGGGTCGTCGACGCGTTCCCCTCTCCCGTATTCCATGAAACCGCCGCAGATGACGACACTGTGCGTCCGTGGCGTCGCGCCAGCGCAATCATCGTAAGGAGTTTCACATGCCCCAGAAATCAGGGACTGCCAAACCCAACATCCTTGTGATCTTCGGCGATGACATCGGCATTCCGCAGGTGAGCGCCTACACGCGAGGCTTGATGGGCTATCAAACGCCTCACATCGATCGCATCGCGAATGAAGGCGCCTTGTTCACGGATTCCTATGGCCAACAAAGCTGCACCGCCGGACGCGCCTCGTTCATTCTTGGACAGGAGCCGTTCCGAACCGGACTGCTGACGATCGGTATGCCGGGCGATCCTCACGGCATCACTGACTGGATGCCCACGATTGCAGACGCGCTCAAGACACAGGGCTATGTGACCGGGCAGTTTGGCAAGAATCACCTTGGCGATCGCGACGAGCATCTGCCGACCAATCATGGGTTCGATGAGTTCTTCGGCAACCTCTACCATCTGAACGCCGAGGAAGAGCCCGAAGGTTATTTCTATCCAAAGGATCCGGAGTTCAAGAAGAAGTTCGGCCCGCGTGGTGTCATTCACTCCTGGGCAAATGCCGACGGCACGCAGAAGATCGAAGACACCGGACCGCTCAACGTCGCGCGCATGCCGACGGTAGACGAAGAGTTCCTAGGCGCGACGAAAAAGTTCATCGACAGCTCGGTCAAGAGCGATAAGCCGTTCTTCGTTTGGTTCAATACGACGCGCATGCACGTCTTCACGCACTTGAAGCCAGAATCGGTCGGCCTGACGGGCAAGGGTCTGCATGCAGACGGCATGGTCGAACACGACGGGCACGTGGGCGAACTGCTCAAGCAGCTAGACGATCTCGAGATCGCGGACAACACGATCGTCCTCTACACAACGGACAACGGCGCTGAGCTCGCGCTGTGGCCGGACGGCGCAATGACGATGTTCCGCGGTGAGAAAGGCACCACGTGGGAAGGCGGTTTTCGCATTCCGATGATGGTGCGCTGGCCCGGCGTGATAAAACCAGGCACCGTCTATAACGACATCATTTCGCTCACCGACTGGTTTCCGACGTTGCTCGCCGCTGCTGGCGTCCCGGACATCAAAGAAAAACTCAAAACGGGATTCACGGCGGGCAAGAAGAAGTACAAGGTCCATCTCGATGGTTACAACTTTCTTCCGTACTTCAAGGGCGAAGCCAAGACAGGTCCGCGCGAGGAGATGTACTACTTCGACCAAGGCGGCAACCTCAATGCGTTGCGGGTACATGACTGGAAGATCAGCTTCGCCGTCCAGCGCGGCAACATCGCCACCGCCACACGCGAGACGCCGGGCTGGGCCGGCATCACGAACCTGCGCATGGACCCTTATGAGCGCGGCATGGAGGAAGGAGGCCAAGCGTTGCAATTCTTCGCCCAGCAAATCTGGCTGTTGGTGCCCGTGCAGGCGAAGATCAAGGAGTTCTTCTCGGACTTTGCGCAGTTCCCGCACCAGCTCGGCTCTTCGCTCAACGCCGGTGCGATCGGCTACGCAATGGTTCGCCAAGAGGAAGCGATGAAACGCCTTGCGTCCGTGGAGGGTTTCGCAACAGCTGGCGGCGGACGTTGAGACACTCCAGGGCGCTCGTGATCTGCGCCGCGCTGCACGGCGTGGCGCTCGTCGCGCACGCTCAGGAAGGCTCCGATGCCGACGCGCTCGCGAAACAGCTGTCGAATCCCGTCGCAGCGCTGATCAGCGTGCCGCTGCAAGTGAACTGGGATACGGGCATGGGCGATGGCGATGGCGAGCGTTGGGCACTCAACGTACAGCCGGTGATTCCGCTTGGCATCAGCGAGCACTGGAATCTGATCTCGCGCACGATCGTGCCGTTGATCGACCAGAGCGATGTCATCGGTGACGGCAGCCAAGCCGGGCTCGGGGACATTACACAGAGTCTGTTCTTCTCGCCGAAGGATCCGGCCGCGGGTGGCTGGATCTGGGGCGTTGGCCCGGCATTCCTGCTGCCGAGCGCGACCGATGATGTGCTCGGTAACGAACAGTGGGCCTCTGGCCCGACAGCAGTCATGCTGAAGCAGACAGCGACCGGTTGGACGTACGGCGCGCTCGTCAATCACCTCTGGTCGATTGCCGGCGAGGATGATCGTGCGAATGTGAATGCCACCTTTCTCCAGCCGTTCTTGACGAAAGCCCTGGGCAAGGGCCGCACGCTCACTCTGAACAGCGAGTCGACATATGATTGGACGGCCGGTCAATGGAATGCGCCGGTCAATCTCACCTATACGAAGGTCACGGTGGTTGGCGCACAGCGCATCAGCGTGGCGGGCGGTGCACGCGTGTATCTCGATGCGCCCGAGGGCGGCGCCGACTGGGGACTTCGCGTTGTCGTGACGCTGCTGTTCCCCAAGTGATGGAGTGACTACGATGGCGAGCGTCCCCGAGACACCGGGTCTGATCCGACCCGAAAAGCTTCCCGAGTCTCCCGTACCACCGATACCGCCGTTCGATGTGTCGGATTCCGGTGAAGCGTCGGTTCAGCTCTCACAGCATCGCACGAAGCTTTCGAGCCACCGCACGGGATTGTCGGAGCATCGAACGGCGCTTTCTGAGCATCGCACAGATCTGTCCCAGTACCGCACCAAGCTTTCGACGAACCGCACGGACATGTCGATGCGCCGGACTGGCATGTCGTTTCAGCGCACGCGCCTCAGCGCCGAGCGCACCCTAATGTCCGTGATCCGCACGTCTCTGTCCCTTATCGGCTTCGGTTTCACGATCTTCCAATTTTTCCAGAAGCTGCAGGAAAGCGAAGTACTGAGGAGCTCGACTGCTGCACGCAACTTCGGCAAGGCACTAGTGGCGCTTGGCATTGCGATGCTCGTCTTCGGCATCGTCTATCACGTACAGTTTATGCTCGGGCTGCGGCGAGCTCGCGGTGCTATGGCACACGACCACCTGATCCATGGCGAGAGTGGTTTCCCAACTTCCTTCACTCTCGTGGCCGCGGTTGCACTGCTGCTCATCGGCATCGCGGCGATACTGAGCATGATATTTCACACCGGCTAGCCGCGAGCCGCGGATCTATCGAGCGCCCTGGTTGCGCTTTCAGAACTTTACGAATACCGAGCCGAAGGCTGCAATGCCGATCAAGATGACGACGACAGCACTGAAGTAAGCCGATGTGTGCATTGGCTTGTCGTCGATCATCGCGAGCGACGCCAGCGGCCCGCTGCGCAGATAGGTGCTCGCACGATGGTACTGGAGAGTGGCGACGATCAGCGAGATCACGCCGGCACCAATCAGAATCAAACCGAGGTTGCGAGGAATATCGGGCCGAATGTTCTCCAGACCTTTGACGTTCCCCTGCAGTCGCTGAAAAAACTGCGCGACCGTGAAGCCGAAGCCGATCAGGGAAACGGCCGTGCGCACATAAGCCATGAGCGTGCGGTCCAACGCCATTAGCGTGCGCAACCAAGCGAAGTGGTTGTTGACGTTCGGTTGCACGTCGAAGCGGGTGTCCGTCACGCTCGGAGCTCCTCCCTTCGCAGCTCGTGCAGGCGCCCCTCATGGAGCGCCCTGCACCTTCTCGCATCAGTGATGTCCACCACCGGCTGCTT
Source organism: Lysobacterales bacterium (assembly GCA_044506405.1). Taxonomy (GTDB): domain Bacteria; phylum Pseudomonadota; class Gammaproteobacteria; order Steroidobacterales; family Steroidobacteraceae; genus Steroidobacter. The sequence goes on from JBIQKP010000096.1 coordinate 6,754, forward strand.
CCTGCATCTTCTCCATTACTTGGTCGACGCTGAAGCTCGCGGCCTTTTGTCGTGGCGGGAACTCCTTGAATGACTGCAGGAACTCGGCAACGCCAGCCTGCGCCGGCACGAGCAAGAAGACGTGGTTGAGCAGCCAGTCGTAGTACGTGTTGGACGTGACGTCCGCGCGCTCGTACGGATCGGTGCGCAAGTTGAAGATCTTCGGCACGCGCAACGCCACGAGTGGCTCAGCCCAGATCTGCAGTGTGCCGCGGGCGCGCTGTTCCATGAACACGACTTTCCAGTGATCGTACCGCAGGCACGCGAGATCACCGTCATCGGTGAAGTAGAAGAACCCGGTGCGCTCCGGTTTCTCGGCCTTGCCGCTCAAGTACGGCATGAGACTGAAGCCGTCTAGGTGCACCTTGAATTTCTTGCCGTTGGCCTCGAAACCCTTCAACAGCTTCGCCTTGACATCGCCTCCGCCCGCCGCATCGACGATCGTTGGCAGCCAGTCGAGGTGACTCACGATCTCGTTGCAAACCGTTCCCGCCTTGATCACACCAGGCCAACGCACCATGCATGGGACACGAAATGCACCTTCCCAGTTCGAATTCTTCTCGCTGCGAAACGGCGTCATGCCCGCGTCCGGCCACGAATTCATGTGCGGGCCGTTGTCGGTGCTGTACATCACCATTGTGTTGTCGGCGATGCCCAGTTCGTCGACCAGCGCCAGCATCTCGCCGATATGCTTATCGTGCTCGATCATGCAGTCGTGATACTCCGATTGCCAGCGACCCGACTGGCCGCGGATGCGGTCCTCGATATGCGTGCGGAAGTGCATGTGTGAGGTGTTGAACCAGAGGAAGAATGGCTTGCCGTCCGCGTGCGCCTTCTTCATGAACTCCTTCGCTGCATCGAGGAATTCCTTGTCGCAAGTCCGCATTCGCTCCCTGCTGAGCGGGCCGGTGTTCTCGATCTTCTGACCGCCTTTGCCGTCGGACCAGCAATGCAGCACGCCGCGCGGTCCATACTTCTTGCGGAATCCCGGGAAGTCCTTCTCGGTCGGGTAATCGGGCAGCTCCGGCTCTTCCTCCGCGTTCAGGTGATAGAGATTGCCAAAGAATTCATCGAACCCGTGCATCGTCGGCAGATGCTCGTCGCGGTCGCCGAAATGATTCTTGCCGAACTGTCCCGTGGCATAACCCAACGGCTTCAGAAGTTCGGGAATGTTCGGATCTTCGGCGCGCATGCCGGTCGCAGCGCCCGGCAATCCAACCTTGGTCAATCCGGTCCGCAGACCACACTGGCCAGTGATGAACGAAGCACGACCCGCAGTGCAACTTTGCTCGGCGTAGTAATCCGTGAAGAGCATACCTTCTTCAGCGATTCGATCGATGTTCGGTGTGCGATAGCCCATCATGCCCTTGGTGAAGATGCTGAGGTTCGACTGGCCGATGTCGTCGCCCCACAGGATGAGAAAGTTGGGTTGCTTGGCCTTTGCCATGAGTCGAGCTCCTTGGTAGCAGGTGAACGGAAGCACCCGGGCACAGACGATTGCGCTGAACGCAAATCACGCCCGCTGCTATCCAGCGCTAGCGCACTGCGCTGACGGCACAGCGCGGAGCGCACCTGTACTGAATGTACGAAAGAAAGCGAATGCGACAATCGTGGCAAAGGGCACTATCGAGTCTTTCCGCCTGATTCCCAGTGACGCGACGTAACTCTTGCACTCACGGCGGTTGTGCGGCGTTCGGATGATTAGCTAGTGCCGGGGCCTGAGGTAGGTCTGACGAGCTGCGGTGCAACGATTGCTCCGGAACTTCTTCATACCTCGACGGTCGAGGTATGAATGCCTGAACGACGGATTTATCGCATGACGACCTCCACCGCATCACTCATGTCGGGCGTTCCCGAGCTCTTGGCCCTGCAGCTGCTCGCCTCGCGCGAAATGTACGGTTATGAACTCGCGCGCTCGATCCGCGTACTCACGAGCGACGCGGTCAGTGTCGGCGAAAGCGTGTTGTATCCGGCGCTGCATTCGCTGGAACAACGCGGGCTCATCAAAGGGCGCCGGCGTACCGTCGAGGGGCGGACGCGCGTGTACTACACGATCACCGCGAAAGGGCGACGTCGGCTCGAACATGTGACCGATCAATGGAGACGGATCTCGAGCGGTGTCGAAGCGGTCCTCGCTGGAGCACGTCATGCGTAGCAGCCGCTTCGCTGCAGTGGGTGAACGATTGCTCGAGGCTGGCATTGCACCTCGACACGCGCGGCGCGCAGTCACAGAGCTCACGGATCATTTCGAAGATCTCGTCGCGGAGCTCGAATCGCAAGGTTATGCGCGCAATGACGCCGAGGCAGAAGCGAGCGCACGCCTCAACCCTGACGCGCTAATAGCCGCCGCCGCCGCGCGCCCTGACCTGCACTCGTGGATCCGCCGCTGGCCCGCGGTCGGCTGCACCGTTCTGCCAATAAGCCTATACGCGGGCTACGTCGTCGGTTCGATCGCGCTCCTCGTCGCGGGCATGACGCTCCTCGATCGCGGTCTCGACATCACCCCTTCGAGCTCGCTCGAGCTCAAACGCTTCGCGGCGTTCTATATGAGGGGCATTCCCTTGGCACTGCCGATCTTCGCCGCAGGCACGTTCTGCAGCATTGCGCTGGCGCGGCGCATGTCCTTGGGTTGGACATTGTTCGGCGGAGTGCTCGTGAGTCTCGTTGGCGCAACGCTGAATGCGGGATTGGTCTTCCCGCCGAATGACAACCCGAACCTTACGGCGGGTATGGGTTTCAGCACGGGTGCGCTCGCGGAGCCTCTTCTACGGACCGCCTTCACGCTCGCAGTGGTGCTCCCTATCTATTGCTGGCAGCGCGGGGTCGCGCTCGGTCGCATACGCAGACCATCCACGTCACAGATCATCGCGATCGTGATCGCCTTGGCGCTGCACATCACAGTACTCGTCCTGATGCGCGCTCGCGCGCCGCGAACCGCAGCAGAGACAGACGATACGGCGGTGACGCTCGTCATTGTCCCGCCGCGCGCTCAGTCATCAACACCCACTTCGACACCAGAGCGTGCGCCGCAAGCAACGGCACTCGCACCAACATCTCCGACGCCGATCACACTTCCGCCAGTGCCCTCGCCTCTTGTCGAGCCCAAGCAGATCGACTTCGCGCGCGAAGCCGAGCTGGCGACACAGCGGGCAGTCGCAGCGATCGAGCTCGAACGTCGTCGCGCACGTGGATTCACACCACTCGAGCAGAATCGAGAACCTGAGGCCGCGCGAACACCTACCCCTGAGTTCGGATGGTCCAGCACCGCACAGCGCATCGAGGCACTGCCCGAAGGCGGACTACTCATTCGACTGAGCGAGCGATGTGTCGTGGCGATAACGCTGGTGGCCTTTCCCACATGCAGCTTCGGCGAGATCCCGGTGAACGGCGACCTGTTCAAGCATATGAATGACGCGCCGAAGCCGGGCGATTGGAAGGACGATTCCACAGTACGCCGTTAACGCAGGGCATGAACGCCGTGTCAGAATGGAAGTCTCGGCTAAACCAAGAAGCACCATGCAACAAGCGCCTAAGGCGAAGAAGCTCCTTGTATTGAGCGTATCGGCGGGAGCAGGTCATGTCCGCGCCGCGCAGGCATTGTGCGCTCAAGCCGAACTTTCTTTGCCACACTGGACGATCGATCACCTCGACGTGATGGATCTCGTACCGCCGGCATTCCGCTCGCTGTATTGCGAGTCGTACATCAAGGTCGTCGAACGCGCACCGCTGCTATGGAGTTACTTGTACAGTCGTAGCGATAAGCGAACGCGAGCCTCCAAGAGCGATCAGCTGCGCCGCGGCATCGAGAAGCTCAACACACGCAAATTCGATGCCGAGATCGACAGGCTCGCACCCGATGCGATCGTATGCACTCACTTCCTGCCTGCCGAGCTCTTGTCCCGCCGCATCCGCAAGGAACGATCGACCGCGCCTGTATGGGTGCAGGTCACCGATTTCGACGTGCATGGCCTGTGGCTGCACGATCATATGCAGGGTTACTGCGTCGCGAATGACGAAGTGGCTCGACGACTGGAATCGAAAGGCATCGAGCCCGGCCGGATCAAAGTCACAGGCATCCCGATCATGCCGTGCTTCGCGAGCGCACCCTCACGCGCGGAGGCGGCATCTGAGCTCGGGCTGGATCCCTCGAAGCCGACGGCAGTGATGATGTCTGGGGGTGCCGGCGTTGGAGGTATCGAAGTTCTCGCAGAGAAGCTTGCCGCGATGCCGGGCAATCTACAGCTCATTGCCTTGGCTGGACGTAACGAGTCGCTCCTCGAGCGATTGAAGCAAATTGCCGCCGCGCATCCGCAGCGTCTTCGACCAATGGGATTTACGACCACAGTGGAACGGGTGATGGCTGCCGCGGACTTCGCAATCACGAAACCGGGAGGACTCACGAGCTCGGAGTGCCTGGCGATGAACCTGCCCATGATCGTCGTTTCTCCGATCCCAGGCCAAGAAGAGCGGAACGCCGACTTCCTACTGGAATCCGGTGCGGCATTGAAGGCTGTGGACGTCGCCTCCTTGCTCTACAAAGTCCAGAAGCTTCTCGATCGGCCGGAACAACTCGCGACGATGCGTGCGCGCGCGCAGGCGGTTGCGAAGCCGCATGCCGCAGCGAGCGTTCTCGAGAGCATCGTGGCCCATCTGGCTGCTACAGAACGCGCCTGAACACATCACGGCGGGCACGCTCGAGATTTAGCCGATTTCTAGTCGTCAATGTCGGTTCCAGGGCCGTTAGTTCGTCCTTGCTGTCGGGACATTAGATCTGCCGCAAGATCTTGCGGTCTGCGATCCTACAAACGTACCAGGAGCCACAACCATGAAAATCGTCACCAGCTTGAGCTTCCGCGGGCAATGCGCGGAGGCGTTCGCGTTCTACGC
>JBIQKP010000097.1:0-11598 GCA_044506405.1 Lysobacterales bacterium
GGAACACCGGCTTCGTCGTTCGGCCCGAAGGGCGTCAGCAGCGGAAAGCCGAAGTTGAGCTGGATGTTCGAGAGCCGCCAAACGCCGGCATCGTTCGTCGAGCGCTGGTCGCGCTTATAGAAGGCCGTGTTGGAGACTGCGAGGTAGTCTCCGAATGCGTACTCCGCCTTCAAGCTGGGCAACGTGAAGCGGTCATGATTCGTCGGCAGAAGATTGTGCGAGTAGTTGAACTCGCTCTCGCCGAAATCCGACCACGCCTCCGTCACCGTCGAGGTGCCACGCGATCGCAGATCCTGGTGAAACACACTCGGGGTCAGCGTGAAGCCGTCGATGGGCTCCCACGCCAAGGCGCCGCGAAATGCAGTCACCTCGGTCGGGTTGACGTTCTCTCCGCGCAGAGCGCCGCTGTTGTAGTCGACCCAGTCGACCCAGCCGCCATCGCGGCGGTTGAATGCGCTCGCGCGAAAGCCGAGCTTGCCTTCGACAATCGGGCCGCCCGCCGCGAAGCCGCTTTCGTAAGTGGGTTCGCCGCCCTTCGTGTATGCGATCTCGCCTCGGCCGTAAGCGCTGTAGTTGTACAGGTCGGGTTGCGGCGTAATGAAGCGTACCGTTCCGCCTTGCGATCCGGCGCCGTACAGCGTGCCCTGCGGACCTCTCAACACTTCGACGCGCTCGAGATCGAACACTGCGGGAAGACCTGCCGAAGGTGCCGTGCCGAACTGACGAATGTGAACCGGCGTGTCGTCGATATAAACGCCGGTCGTCGCCGCACCCGCGGTCGATGAGATACCGCGAATCGCAATCAGGTTGTTGCCGGGGTTGAAGGTCACGCCCGGCGTGAACTGCGCGATGCCGGAGAAGTCCTTCACACCCGCGACGTCCAGAGCTTCGGTATCGAAAGCAGAAATACTGATCGGCACGTCGCTCACGGCCTCGGAGAAGCGCCGCGACGTGACCGTAATCTCACTGATCAGGCTCTGCGAGCCTTGGCTCGCAGAGGGCGCGGCACTCGGCGCATCGTCCGCCTCCTGCGCGTAGAGCGGCGCGTATGCGTGTGCGCCGAGAATGCCTACGATCGCGAGCCGCAGAGGCAGTGCTCGAATACCAGCTTTGCGAGAACTATTTGCGCCAGTCATCAGAAGATTCCCCCACCAAGTACATGACCAAAGCAGCGATCCCGCGGACCGCGCCCGTTATATTTCCAGGTCGATTGCTGGCGGCTTCGTACATTCGCACGCACAGCACCACCGAATCCTCATCGAGCATCGAATCTCATCGGCTCCATGCCGCTCTTCGTCGTCTGCAGCACAGCGCTCGAATGCTTCTGTGTTGACTTATCACCGCCGCGAGCTCCAGAACCACCCCTCATTCACCCACGACGATAGATTGACGTTAGCGCGTCGATCGCGTTGAAAGGAGATGCCAAACCCATCACAGATGGTGTCGCCAAGGCACCGCGATGATCTGCGCGCATGCAAGCTCATCAGTGCCTCAGATCCTTACCTTTCGTTTCAGGCAGGAGCAGCAATCCGACAATCAACGTGATCACCGCGCCGATCAGCGGGTACCAGAGTCCTGAATAGATATTCCCGGTCGCCGCGACGATCGCGAACGCGACAGGCGGCAGGAACCCTCCGAACCAACCTGTTCCGAGGTGATACGGCAGACTCATCGATGTATAGCGAACTTGCGCTGGGAACAGCTCCGTCAGCAGCGCTGCCATCGGGCCATACACCATGGCGGACATGCTCATGATGACGACGAGAATGAGCAGCACCATTGGAATGTTGATCTGCTCTCGATCGGCGCTGAGTGGATAGCCCGCCTGCGCGACGATCTCGGCCGCCTGCTTCTCCCAGACGCTGCGCTGTTGCTTCAGCTCCTGCGCCGTCATCGAGTCACCGCGGAACGACTCGAGCGTTCGCTCGCCGACCTGCAGTTGAGCGATGGCGCCTGGCGCTGCCGCTTGCGTCTCGTAGCTCACGCCGGCGCGCGCCAAGTAGGACCGCACGATGTCGCACGAGCTACTGAACGTTGCCGTTCCAATCGGATCGAACTGGAACGTGCACTCTCGCTTGTCCGCCCATACCGTCACCGGCGCGGTGGCGACGGCATGCGCCATCGAAGGATTCGCCGCTATCGTCAATCCCTTGAACAAGGGGAAGTACGTCAGTGCAGCGAGCAGGCAGGCCCCAAGAATCACAGGGCGTCGACCGACCCTATCCGAGAGCCAACCGAAGAATACGTAGAGCGGCGTCGAAATGACGAGCGCGGCCGCGACGAGCAGGTTCGCGAGCGCCGCATCCACCTTGAGAACGCGCTCCATGAAGAAGAAGACATAGAACTGCGCTGCGTACCAGATCACCGCCTGACCGACCATTGCACCGAACAGTGCGATCAAGATCAGCCGCAAGTTGGTCCAGTTTCCGAACGCGTCGGTGAGCGGCTGTTTGGACGCCCGGCCCGCAGCCTTCATTTCTAGATAGACCGGGCTCTCCGAAAGCTTCATCTGGATCCAGATCGTGACGCCCAAGAGCACGATCGAGAGGAGGAACGGAATTCGCCAACCCCACGCGTTGAAGCTTTCTTCCCCGACGATCACTCGCGTCGTGAAGATCACCGCGAGGCTCAATGCCATGCCGACGGTCGCGGTGATCTGGATCCAACTGGTGAAGAATCCGCGACGCTTCCGGTCGACGTGCTCCGCGACATAGACGGCGGCACCGCCGTATACGCCGCCCACCGACAAGCCTTGCAACATGCGAAGGCCGACGAGGATCCACGGCGCCGCGGCACCGATCTGTTCGTAGGTCGGCAGCAATCCGACGCAGAAGGTCGCGACACCCATCAATGCAAGCGTCACGAGGAAGGTGTTCTTTCGTCCTAGCAGGTCGCCGAAGAAGCCGAACACGATGGCGCCGAACGGCCTCACTGCGAAACCCGCTGCGAACGCAAGCAACGCCAACACGAATGCAGTTGTCTCGTTGACGTGCGAGAAGAAGTTGCGACTGATCACGACGGCCAGCGCGCCGTAGAGGAAGAAGTCGAACCACTCGAACACTGACGCCACCGAAGACGCAGCAATGACTTTGAAGTTCTCCTTGCCGACCACGTGGCCGCCGGCGGGAGCTAACGCGTTGTCTTCGGCTGTTGCCATGTCTTCTCTCGCCCCCATGATCGTTGTATTCGCTCTAAGTGGCTCTACGAGGAGTGCAATGCCAAGCCGCGAAGCTCCGCCAGCACCTCGGTGCATACGAGCTTGATATCCAAGTAGTCTTGAATTCCGTAGGCAGAGCCTTCGCGTCCGAGTCCCGATTCCTTCATGCCGCCGAACGGAGCGACCGCCGACGAGATCAGCCCCGTGTTGAGACCAACCATCCCGAACTGCAGCGCCTCGGACACTCGCCACGACCGACCGAGATCGCGCGTGAACACGTAGGCAGCGAGACCTGCGGTCGTGTCGTTCGCGTGCTTGATGACCTCCGCTTCCGTGTTGAAGCGCAGCAGTCCCGCCACCGGCCCGAACGTTTCCTCACGGAAGAGCGCGGTATGCGGCGAGACATCGACGAGCACCGTCGGCTCATGGAAGTTGTCGTAGAGGCGAGAACCGCCCGCGAGGATTCGGCTTCCCTTGTTGAGCGCATCTTCGATGTGGCGCTCGACCTTCTCGAGCGCATTGCGATCGATCAGCGGCCCTTGATGCGTCACACCTTCGAGCCCATCGCCGATGACCATCTCGGAGACGCGTTTCGCGAGGCGCTTCGCGAATTCATCGTAGATACCGCTTTGGACGAAGAAGCGGTTCGCGCACACGCACGTCTGACCTGTGTTCCGAAACTTCGACGCGATTGCGCCCTCGACGGCTTCGTCGATATCGGCATCGTCGAACACGATGAAGGGCGCGTTGCCGCCGAGCTCGAGCGAGACGCGCTTGACCGTGCTCATGCAACGCGCCGCCAACATTTTCCCGACGCGAGTCGAACCGGTGAAGGTGAACTTCCGCACGCGCGGATCCGAGGTCAGCACATCGCCGATCGGTTCAGGATCGCCCGTGACGACATTGAAGACGCCCGGCGGCAATCCCGCCTCGCTGCCGAGGAGCGCCAATGCCAATGCCGAAAACGGCGTGAGCTCCGATGGCTTGAGCACGACGGTGCAGCCCACGGCAATCGCAGGCGCCACCTTACGCGTGATCATCGCTGCCGGAAAATTCCAAGGCGTGACTGCGGCGACGACGCCGACCGGTTGTTTGAGAACGAGCAGTCGCTTACCTGACTGATGGCCCGGAATGATGTCGCCGTAGGCGCGACGCGCCTCTTCCGCAAACCATTCCACGAATGAGGCTGCATAGCTCACCTCGCCTCGCGCTTCTGCGAGCGGTTTACCCTGCTCAGCCGTCATCAGCCGTGCGAGATCCTCGGCATTCTCGAGAATCAATTCATACCAGCGGCGTAGGACGGCGGATCGCTCTGCCGCGCTCTTCGCCCGCCAGACTCCGAACGCGCGCTCCGCCACTTCGACCGCGCGAGTCGCTTCGGCTTTGCCGAGTGCCGGAACTCGCCCGAGAAGGCGACCCGTCGCCGGGTTCGTGACCTCGAGCGACGATACGGCGCTCACCCACTCGCCATCGATGAAGGCGCCTTCCTGAAGAAGATCGGGACGCGCGAGCGCCAAGCGCTTTCGTTCCGCCATCATCTCCATGTCAGCTTCTCGACGGCCGACATCGCTAATGGAACGCGACCCCGTCCGAGTATTCGATTCGATGTCCATGCCCTCATTCAGCATGTGGTCAATACCTTTCCCCGATGTGAGAAGCGCGATTGCGCGAACCGTCGCGCGGCTTCGTCCGTTGACTTAAAGGCGATATGGGAAAAACGCTTCATCCGACCCTCACGACTTGCTTCCCGTTAGCGCGGAGATACCAATCGCATCGAGCGGCAGTCTTCCATGCGTTCACGATGTCGGGGAGATGCGTTTGCGGATGCAAGCGGTGCAGAGCAGTCACCAACTTGACAACGTTCGCGAGAAAGAAGATTTAGAAAGCTCTACTCGCGCGCGCGCAAGACGTGCGCATAATGAACGCAGAGCCTGTTATAAGAATTGGCTCGCGAGAATCGAAGGGGGGAAGTGTTCGAAGTGACGAGTTCTTCAGAGCATCGCAAGACGCTGCCGCCCTTTGCAGCGTTGCGCGCATTCGAAGCTGTAGGCCGGTTGTCAGGAATTCGACGCGCCGCTCAGACGTTAGGACTCGATCATGCGGTGATAAGCCGTCATCTGCGTGCGCTCGAGGATTGGGCGGGCACGCGCCTGGTCGATCGCACTCAAGGCAACGCCGTACTGACTCCTGAGGGCCTGCGCTATCACGCACGCATTACGGCTGCGCTCGCGGAGCTATGCGATGCGAGCAATGAGCTGATCAGCCGCAACAGCGATCGTCGCTTGAGCATCTGCTGCGTGCCTGGATTCGCGAGCGCGTGGCTCGCGTTCAGGCTCGAGCACTTTCAAGCGGCGAATCCCGAATTCGAGCTCGAGCTCCATCCGACCGATCAAAGTCCGGATTTCATGCGCTACGAGGCGGACGTAGACATTCGCTACGTGAGCGGCCCGCAGCCGGTCTCTGCAGCAACGACGAGCAGCGGCGTGCGCCGCTTCGAAATCGCGCGGCCGCCGGTATGGCCTGTTGCGAGTCCAGAGTGTCTCGCCGCTCTACCGTCGATCACACACGCTAGCGATCTGCTGAAAGGGCCGCTCCTCCACGAGGAAAGCCATAACCAGTGGCGCTACTGGCTCTCCGTTCATGGCGTCACGGTGCCGGAGCAATTGGCTGGCCCGCGACTGTGGCACGCTCACTTGACGGTGGAAGCGGCACGACGCGGACAAGGTATCGCGTTGGCCAACCCGTTCTTGCTCGGCGACGATCTCGCGACTGGACGATTGATCAATCCACTCGCCGAGCGCTGCACGCCGGTGGCGCTCGGCGCCTACGTGTTCACCGCGCGAGCCGACCGCTGGCAAGCGCCGGCAATCGTTCGCTTCCGACACTGGCTGAAGAAATCCGTCGCCGAAGTGAACTGGCGCTGCGAGACGAAAGAGCTATCGGAGTCTCTGCGCGTGATCGAGCCGCTTTGATTTGTCTGTTGATGTATTGAGTTTCACCGACCTCGCACTTTTCGTAACGGTCCCTCTCACAGGCGCGGCCCGCGCGGACCGCTCCTCGATAACGACTACGCCTCGCTCGGACCGATGATGTTCACGAGCACATCGAGGCCCTCCACACCGCCTTCCACGCGATCTCCGACCTTCAGCGCACCGACGCCTGCCGGCGTGCCGGTATAGATCAGATCGCCAGGCACGAGCGCAAACAACGTCGAGAGCTCCGCAATCACTTCCGGCACCTTCCAGATGAGCTCATCGAGATCGCCGCTCTGACGCAGCGCCTGATTGACGCTGAGCCAGATTCGGCCTTTCGATAGATGTCCGCATGCCGACACCGGCGTAATGGCCGTGATCGCAGCGGAGCCATCGAAACCTTTGCTCGTGTCCCACGGACGGCCCTTGTCGCGCGCTTCGAACTGCAAGTCGCGTCGCGTGAAGTCGTTTCCGACCGCGTAGCCAAACACGTAGTCGAGCGCACTGCCGACCGGCACGTTGCGTCCGGCCTGCCCGATCGCGACGACCAACTCGATCTCGTGATGCAAATTGGCCGTCCGGGTTGGATACGGAACGACGGCCTCGTTCGGTACGATGGCATCGGCCGGTTTCGTGAAGAAGAACGGCGGCTCGCGATCCGGGTCCTTGCCCATCTCACGCGCGTGGGCCGCATAGTTGCGTCCGACGCAATAGATTCGATGGACCGGGAAACGATCATTCGTGCCCTTGACCTCGACGGTAGTCGGTTCTCTCGGCGGGAAGATGAAGCTCATGACTCAATCCTGACGCAGGTATGCGATGCACGCATTGTAATGCGTTGGACGAGCCCTCTCTTCGCGTCTACCCGAATGTACGCCCGCGGGTCGGGCACCGATATCCGGTGAGTGCTATAGACGATATAAGGAATGTGAATGTTTGCGCTCACATTCCCTGGTGCGCCGGGTGCAGGAACGGAATCTCACCCAAGACTGACACCGCCATCCACGTTCAGCACGGCGCCCGTGCACATCGCGGCTCGGGACGAGGCGAGGAAAGTCACCGCGTTCGCAATCTCCTCGGGCAGAATCCACGCCCCGAGCGGAAACTCCGAGTCCGTGCGCACGGAGGTGCGCGTGAGATCGGTCCGCGTCGGTCCGGGACATACGGCGTTCGCTCGGATGCGGTACTTCGCCCACTCGTGCGCCGTTTGGCGCGTCAACGACAGGAGTCCTGCTTTCGAGGCGGCGTACGCGGCGCCGCCGACGGGTGAGATCGAGTACGCTGCAATCGACGCAATGTTGACGATCGCGCCCCCACCGCATCGACGCATCGCGCCGAGCACGCCCTGTGTCGCGACGAATGCCGACGTCAGATTCAACGCGAGCGTGTTCTGCCAATCGGAAAGCGTCAACGTTTCGAGCGCGCCCCGCGCCCCACCGCCCACGTTGTTGACGAGAACGTCGATGCCCTTCTCCTGCGCATCGATGCGCGCCAGTACGGCTGCGAGTGCGGCGGGCTGCGTGGCATCCGCAGCGTAAGCCTCTCCTCCGATCTCGCTTGCAAGCGCCTCCGCGGGTTCGATCGCAACGTCGACGATGCGTACGCGCGCGCCCTCCCGAGCAAACGCTCGAGAGATCGCCGCACCGATGCCGCTCGCGCCACCGGTTACGATTGCGAGCTTGCCCGCGAACTCACCGACGTTCACGTCTGCTCGACTATCCGACGACACGTCTTCCGCTCTGCGAGGCGTCCGACGCGTTCTCGAACGTCCCCGCAATCGCGGCGCGCTCGATCAGCTCTTGCTGAACGGGGTCAGGAAGCTGAGTGAAATATGCGCTGCACCCACCGATCCGTACGATCAGATCGCGATGCTGCTCCGGCGAAGAGCGCGCCTCACGCAGCGTGCGCGCCTCGACGACGTTGAACTGGACGTGCTTGCCGCCGCTCGCGAAGTACTCCCGCACGGCGCGCGAGACGGACTCGATCTTGTTAGACGTGTCGAACGCATCCGGCCGCAAGAACAGCTCGAGCGACATCGATTGCCAGCGGCTTTGGTCGATCTTGCTCGCGCTACGCAAGACGGCTTGCGGCCCGAAGCCATCGCGACCGCTCATCGGCGTGAGCGATTCGGCGGCGAGATTCTCGCCCGCACGTCGACCATCGGGCGTCGCGCCTGTCAGCGCACCGCCTGGCCAATTTGCGGTACCGATCGTGATCGCCGCGGGAATGAAACGACCGCCGTACACGGTCGTGAGCGAGGACACCTGCTGCGCCCAGAAGTCGTAGAGCTCGGCGACGATCGTGTCGACGTAATCATCATCGTTACCGTACTTCGGTGCAGCGACCGCATGCTGGCGCAGTTTCTCCCCCTCCTCGCTCCCCCAATCGTTCGCGAGTGTCTCTTCGAGCTCAGCAGCCGTTACGACTTTGTCCTCGAAGACGAGCTTCTTGATCGCCGCGAGCGAGTCGGCGACGTTGATCATGCCGATCGGATTGATCGCCGAACCGTTCTCGTAAGGAAGCGTGCGACCCAGAATATTCTGGTGCGATTGCAAGCCGCCCTTCGTCAATGCGGTTTCGATCGTTTGCGGATAACGTTCCGCATAGGACTGCATCGTGACGTTGTTGAACTCGCCCTGCAGCGCGATGAAGTGCGCGAGCTGTACTTTCAATGCATTCAAGAACTCTTCGTACGAACCGCAGTCACGCAGCGGCGTCGTACTCGGCCCCACCTGCGAGCCGCTTCGAGGATCGATTCCGCCATACATCGCAAACTCGAGGACGCGCGGCGCCGTGAACATCGGCCACGCAATCGTGCGCGATTGCCCGGGGATGTTCACGCCGAGCGATCCCGCGACGGCGTAATCGCGAGCGTCCTCGAGCGGAATGCCCTGCGACGTCAGGTAGCGGATCGTCGACTCATCGCTGATCAGCGCCGGCAAGCCGATACCGGTTGCGATCAAGCGCAACGCCTCGTGCAGCAATGCATCCGGCGTGCCGGCATGCACGCGCATCGTGAGCGTCGGATGCGGCGCAGGACATTCCCGGGCCGCACGCAGCACGAGATACGACAGCGGCGTCGTTGCGTCCTTTCCGTCCGGCGTCTGACCGCCGATCACGCAGTTGTGCCACTTCGCAAGGCCGCCGTACTTGGATCGATGCGTGCGACCTGCCGTGATGACGATCTGCGAATCCTTGATCCGCAGCCACTCGATCAGCTCGAGCGCGTCTTCTTCTGTGATGCGCCCCGCTTCGAGATCCGCTTCGTAGTAGGGCTGCAGATACTGATCGAGACGACCGAACGACAGCACGCCCGAGGGCAGCACCATCAGAATCATGAACCAGAGCGACTGCACCGCCTCACGGAACGTTCTCGCCGGCTTCGCAGGCACGCGACGGCAGATGCGCGCAAGCTCAAGCAATTCTTCGCGGCGCACGGCGTCGGTCTCACTGCGCGCGCGCTGCTCGGCGAGCACGGCGAAACGCTGCGCGTATCGCTTGACCGCATCGAGTGCGATGATGATCGCGCGCAACTGATCGATCTTCGCCGCAGCTTCCGCCGCGAACAGCCGCGTCTGCTCGAGCTCTCGCTTGGCCTCATCGAGCAATGCATCGAGACCGTGTCGGATCACCTTCTCGAATTGGAACACGCCGATGATCTGGCTGATCTCGTGGTGGATCCCCCATCCGTTGCCGATCATGCCGCCCGGCCCCCAACCTTCTTCCTTACTGCGGAAGGGCGGGAGCACGACGCCGAGCTGCGCGTACGGCCAGAGTCGGTCATCGTCGTACAAGGACGTCATCCGAGACGTGAGACAGCGCGTTCGCCAGTACTCGTTCATCTCGCGAATCTGCGCGCGGTCGGGCTCCCTTACAGTAAAACCACCCGCACACAATGCATCCAATTCCTCATCGGGCCAGGGCGCCCATAAACAGGTAAGCTCTACTGCACCGGGACGACTCGCAAGATTGCCGAGCAAGAGATCGTCCTCGCCGATGTAGATCGGAATCTCATCGAGTACACGAGCAAGCGCACGACCGCAGCGGATCACTTGCGGCTCGCCTTCGCTCTCGCGAAATGCCTCCGTGACGAGCACGCCTTTGGCGATGCTCACGCCGAAGCGGCAATCGCGTACGTCGTCCAACGATTTCAGGAGCCGCTCTATTCTTGGAGTCACGCTGTCCGAACCTCATCGCGAAACATCGTCTTAGAGGTGCGGAATCCTAGTGGGAACCCACGAACACCGATACGCACGCACGATCATGTCCGGTATGCATAACTCGAATATTTCGAAGCTTGAGCTGCGAGCATTGCTCGCGCTCGAGGGATTGCTGCGCGAGCGAAGCGTCAGCAATGCGGCGCAACGCGCAGGGCTCAGTCAACCCGCGATGAGCCAAATGCTGGCACGACTGCGCAAGACGTTCGGCGACGATCTGCTCGTGCGCGGACGTCAGGGATACGTGTTGACCGAGTACGGCGAGCGCCTGCTGGAGCACGTCACGCATCTTGCTCCGCAGATCGAAGCGCTCGGCCGCGCGGATCGGTTCACGCCGGCCGAAAGCACCGCCACCTTTCGGATGGCCTGCACGGACCATGCTGCCATCGTGCTATTGCCGCCTTTGCAGCAATTGTTCTCGGCCGCCGCGCCGCAGGCAGCGCTCAAGGTGCTCTCGGTACACAGCCGACGCCTCGACATGGATCACCTCGAAGCGACGCGCTTCGACTTGCTCGCAGGGTGGTTCCAAACGCTGCCCGCCGACTGGCACGTCAAGAAACTCTTCGAGGAGCGACTCGTCGTCATCAGCGGTGCGAACAATAAGGCGATCGGCGAGACCTTGGACGTCGACACTTTTCTCTCGCTCAAGCACGTCGTGCTATCGCCGGATGAACGTGCGATGCAGAACATGGCCGACATGACGCTTTCCTCGCGCGGCCTGCGCCGTACGATCGGCACCTTCGTGTCCAACTTCTCGGCGACACCCTTCGTCGTGCTCTCATCGCCCTTGATCGCGCTGGTTCCAGCGACGCTTGCGGCGCGCTTCGCGCAGTTGCCGGGGCTGCGCATCCATGAATCGCCGCTCGAGTTCCCGAAATTTCCCGTCTCGATGGCATGGCATCCGCGCGTCCATCACGAGCCAGGGCACCGCTGGCTGCGCGAGCTCATCAGCGATGCCGCGCAACAGGTGCCGACGATGCAACCGCGTTGAGCATTCGCGAGCTGCATATCCGGTATCGATGTGTGCGATTGACCTCGGGTCCTCCGTTCTTGTCTGATCGTTTGGCGGCCCTCACGGCAGCCGCACACAAAAACGTTCGACAGGGGTTGAGAGAATGCTAGATCCGCGCACCGCGGCTGCTGAGAGTTCCACCGTGGCGAGCGAAGCGGCGCCGAATGCGCGGCGTTATTACCTGCTCGCGCTCCTGACGCTTCTCAACCTTCTGCTCGTGCTCGACAAGATCGTGCTCAG
>JBIQKP010000098.1:0-11556 GCA_044506405.1 Lysobacterales bacterium
CGCGCTAAGCCTGTGCGTCGTCCCCGCGGAGGCGGGGATCCATCTTGAGGTTGACTTCCGATAGGCCCTCGCCTTCGCGAGGGTGACGGACAAAAGAGCTGAGCGTTCGCTCTACGCGCTAAGCCTGTGCGTCGTCCCCGCGGAGGCGGGGATCCATCCTGAGGTCGCTTCGCTTCCGCTAGGCCCTCGCCTTCGCGACGAGGGATGAAGAAGAGAGATATGCGTCCTTCGTCGCCGTGACGCTGACAGACAAAGAAGGCAACCAATGCGCGTCGATCCGACTGCTGGTGCTGGGATAATGCCGCGATGTCTGAGTCCACGAAGTTCCACATCGAAGTCGTTTCAAGCACAGCGGTGCCCGCAGCCGTTCGGCAGTCGCTGCTCGCGCTCTGCTCCGAAGCCTATGACGAGGACTTCACGGCGTACCTTCAGCTTTTGTCACCAGCCGTGCACGTCTTCGGATGGCTCGAGGGTGAGCTCGTCAGTCATGCCGCTTGGGTCGAGCGGGCACTGCACGTCGACGATGCGAGGACATTGAAGAGCGCGTACATCGAAGCGGTCGCAACGCATCCGCGCTACCAGCGCCGCGGCTACGCAAGCGCGGTGCTCGCAAGCATTCCGCCGCTTCTTGGCGAGTTCGATCTCGCTGCGCTCGCGCCGTCTCACGCGAGCTTCTACGCACGGCTCGGCTGGGAGCAATGGCAGGGACCCCTGACATATCTCGATCCCTCAGGCGTCGAGTTCCCGACGCCTGAGGAAGAAGTCATGATCTATCGATTGCCGCGCACGCCGGCTTCATTGAATTTGCGTTCGAAGCTCACGACGCAATGGAGACCGATCGAGGTCTGGTAACTCAGTGCGCATGGCTGCCGATCGGCAATCCGCGCGCCATCGCGAGATGGTGCGGCCCATGATGAAAGCCGAGCGTCAGCAGGCCGAACGGACCTAAACCGCGAATCCGCGTCCGCTCATCGGCCGATGGCGTCGACAAAATCCACACGACGCCATTCTTCGTGGGTTCGCTCGAGCTCTTCCAGTCGCGATAGCCATGCATCATCTTGGCGTGCGCCGGAATCATGCGGCGGATCGCGTCCAGCGTGCGGCCCTCTCCGGTATAGGTCACGCGTATCTCAGAATCGTTTGCCTCCACGCGCGCTGCCGCGCGCATCACCACCTCGTCCATGTCCACGAGGTGATCGCGTAGGCGTGTGATATCGACCTTGGACCAGTCCGTGTTTGGATCGGCTTGCAGCAGCGCGACGACTTCGCTCAGTGCCCCGAACGCGGCTTGGCCAGGTTGCTGCAGCGGCGCGTTCGCGGGGGCGTGATGGTGCTGATGATCCTGATGACCTTGGTGTGCGTGCGACCCATCTTGAGCGGCAGCGTACGGCAGCGGTGCCAGGCCGAGTAGCAAGGTTGCGATGAGCAGGCGTTTCATCTCGCGTCTCCTGTCCGTGTGGTTGCGCACCATGGCAAGCTACGCGAGTTGTGTGTATGACTGCAATCATATGAGCTCGAACGCTTTTCGATTTGCCCTCGGTCTACCGCAACGGTCCCATCGACTCGACGCGAACGAATGTTTGTTCGTGGCGGGGCGACGTGCAACACGGCTGTTTTATGTGCGAAGCGGTGCGATTCGTCTCGTGCGGACGACGGAGAAGGGTGCGGATGCGGTCATGCATGTGGCGCGCGCGGGCGAGTGGGTCGCCGAGGCGTCCTTGTTCAGTGACACTTACCATTGCGACGCCTTTGCGGACGAACCGACGATCCTCGTCAGTATCAGCAGGGCATCGCTCATCGAGCGGTTCGAACGCGACGGAAAGAGCGCCCTCGAGTTCGCCCGCATGCTGGCAGCGAATCTGCGTGCATTGCGTCAGATGCACGAGATCGTGCGCGTGCGTCGCGCGGACGATCGAGTGCTGACCTGGCTTCGCCTCCGCGGGGCCGGCCAGCCAGGCGCACTCGAGCTCGATCGGACATGGACGCAAGTCGCCAACGAGCTTGCACTCACCCGAGAAGCGCTTTATCGCGCCCTCGCGCGGCTCCGCCGGGCGGGACGAGTACAGATCGACGGTCGGCGCGTCGTGCTGCGGGGATAGCAGGGGACATTCCTCGCAGAGGAGTGTCCCCAAACAATCCCAATAGGCTGGGGACACTCCTCTCACGAGGAATGCCTCCCCAATCTCGTCCAAGGATTTCGCCGGCCGCTCCGTCTAAGGGGTAGAGGAATAAGAAAACAGACCGAATGGACGACCACGATCTCATTCGACGGGCTCAGCGTGGGGATGCCAGTTCCTTTGAGGAGCTATTGGAATTGCATTACGACACGATCTATCGCTTCGCATGGAAGTGGTGTGGAAGGGCCGCCGATGCCGAAGACATTGCGCAACTAGCCTCCATGAAGCTGGCGAACAGTCTCGGCCAGTTTCGATTCGAGGCGGCGTTCAAGAGTTGGCTGTATCGGCTCGTGATCACATGCGCACAGGATTGGGAGCGCACGCAACAACGACACGACCATGAAATGCTGCCCGATGACGTGCTCGGTACGAACGATGCGCAAGTCGAAGATGAAATCTATGTCCAGCAAGTGCTTGCCCGTCTCGATCGGCTGGGCGAAGGCATGAGAGCGACCGCGCTGCTCGTCCATGCCGAAGGCATGAGTCATGCGCAAGCCGGAGAGATCCTCGGCGTATCCGAATCCACAATCTCCTGGAGAGTGCACGCGATCCGCAAACATATGAGTCGCGGCGAGTCCAGGAAGAGCAGTGTCGTATGAGCGATCGTTCCTTCGAAGCAGATCTGGCTCGCCTCACACCGCCCGCAGTGGATCCGGCGGCGCGATTGAAGGCGAAGCGTGCAGCGCTCGCGGAGTTCGCGCGCGTCCACGCGGACCGTGCGGAATCGGAGCAGGGCGCTCGTAAGCAAAGCGCGCTCAAAGGTTTCCTCGCATCGCTGCGTCTCACCCGTGATGGCCAACGACACGGGAGAGCGTTCATGAGTACCTCGACCAGAAACACAGTGTTCGGAAGCTTCGCGACACTATCCGTCGCCGCGATTGGACTTGCTGTCATGTGGCCGACGATTCAGCGGGACGGCGGGCTCCCCGTGGCTGAGCTGCCGCGAGCGCACAGTGCGATCGAGGAGCCTCCAGCGGGACCGCGTGACGAAACGCAGTCGGAGCAGAATCCCGCGGCCGAAGCGAGTGAGCTTGTCTACATCGATCCCGTCGTGATTGAGAGGGCGGCACCCATGATGATGGAAGCGCCGCCGCCCGAGTTGACGATCGACATCCCGGCGGACTCAGTGACTTCAACGGCGATTACGCCGACAAGCCTGAAGCCGACTGGGATGTCGGGTGGTGCGCCGGAAGTAATCAGTGTGACGGGGCACAGAGCTTCGCTCGCGAACTCGCAGGATGTACGAAGAGATTCGTTCGGGGTCGTCGACGTCATCAGCGCTGAAAGCATCGCTGTCTTTCCGGGCGGTTCCACTGCCGAAGCGCTCCAGCGCATCCCAGGGGTCCCCATCTCGCCCGTCAATCGCGACAAGTTCGAACACTTCGAAACGAATTCACTTGTCCGCGTTGCGGATGCGCCGTTCTCGACGTTCTCGATCGACGTGGACACGGCGTCCTATAGCTTCGTGCGCCGACAGCTGAGCTCCGGCGCTTTGCCTCCGAAGGACGCTGTTCGCGTCGAAGAGATGATCAACTACTTCGACTACGCGTGGCCTGTACCGAAGTCGCGCCGTGAACCGTTCCAGCCGACAATCGTCGTCAGCGATTCGCCGTGGACCGAAGGAAAGAAGCTCGTTCACATCGGAATCAAAGGATATGAAATGGAGAGCGCGCGTCGCCCGGACGCCAATCTCGTGTTGTTGCTGGATGTGAGCGGCTCCATGAACTCGCCCGACAAGCTGCCGCTCGCGAAGCAGTCGATGGAAGTGCTGCTTTCGAGTTTGAAGCCCACGGATACGGTGGCGATCGTCGTCTATGCCGGCGCCGCGGGAACGGTGCTCGAACCGACGCCGGTTGCGGAGAAGGAGAAAATTCTGCGGGCGTTGAATGAGCTGAGTGCGGGAGGCTCGACCGCCGGTGCGGCGGGTATCGAGCTCGCTTACGATCTCGCCGAGAAACATTTCCGCGAGGATGGCGTGAACCGGATCCTCCTTGCGACCGACGGCGACTTCAACGTCGGTATCGCTGACGAAGAGCGACTCAAGGATTACGTGCAGCGCAAGCGCCAGAAAGGCATCTTCTTGTCTGTGCTTGGGTTCGGACAAGGCAACTATCGCGACTCGATGGCGCAGACGCTCGCGCAGAACGGCAACGGCGTCGCGGCCTACATCGATACGTTGAACGAGGCGCGCAAAGTCCTTTCACAGGAAGCGAGCGCTTCTTTGTTCACGATCGCAAAGGACGTGAAGCTGCAAGTTGAGTTCAATCCGGCAACCGTGGCGGAGTATCGGCTGATTGGTTATGAGACGCGCGCGCTCCGCCGCGAAGACTTCAACAATGATGCCGTCGATGCCGGCGACATCGGTGCAGGCCACACGGTCACGGCGATCTACGAAATCACGCCGGTCGGCTCGCCCGCGCGCGCCTTCGCCGACAGCCGCTACGCGGAAGAAACGGCCGAGCGGAAGCCGGGCGGACGCGCTGACGAGTACGGATTCTTGCGGATTCGCTACAAGCTGCCCGAGAGCGATCGCTCGAAGCTGATCGAGCAGCGCATTCCGCTGCGAACACGCGCGCTCCCCGCGGCTGTGGAGCGCGATGTTCGTTTCTCCACAGCCGTCGCGGGCTTCGGGCAACTCCTAAGGGGCGGCACGTACACCGGCTCTCTCACTTACGAAGACGTGATCGCAAAAGCAGAAGTCGCGCGGGGCGAAGACCGATTCGGCTATCGCGCTGAGTTCATCGAGCTCGTGCGTAAGGCACAGAGTGCGAGAGGAATGTGAGGCGGTGTGCTCTCCTCGTGGACGCGCGGCATGGGCACATTCCTCGAGAAGAGGAATGTACCCAAGAACCCAGGAAGCGCGCTGACCTACTAAAGACGTGGCGGCTTCGAGCTTTCGAGGCGAGGAGCAAACCGAATCACGAGGATCAATAGGGCGAGCGCACTCGGCAGCCACGAGATATTCGTCGGTACGGATGCGCGGCGTGAGAGTCGTGAATCGCGGAGCGCCGCCTCCGCCGCCCCGATCGCATCTAGCCTTCGATACTCGAATCCGACCTGACTCGCGAGCGCGCGCAAGTGGGGCTCATGTAATGAGGATAGATGCTCATTGCTCCCGCTTGCTTGCGCATCCGGATCGGCTGCGCGTTGAATGACCTGATCGGCGCGCCAGAACCCGAGCGGATTGCCTTCGTCGTCGGTCTTCGGGATCGGCCGCGGCACATCTCCTCCCACGCCGAGGATCCAACCGTGGATCGTGCCGACTGTGAGGTCATCGAAGATCGCAACCGCTTGTCGCGTCGAATCGAGAGGAGGCGCCTCCTGCCCATCCGTCAGCAGAAGAACGTTCGTCCCGCTCCCGAGATCGCGCGCTGCCCGCATCGCCCAAAAAACGCCCTTCGTGATCTCACTCGCGTTACCCCAGCGCATTCTGCCGTCGATCTTTTCGAGCGACTCGAGCAAGTCGTTATAGTTGCCGCACACTTCGACCGGTGCGAGCAGCACGATGGTGCGATACTGCGCGAAGGCACCCCAGCCGATCTTCGATCCGCACGGCAAATTGCGCAGCGCCGAGCGCACGGCGTGCTTCGCGTACGCGAGTCTGCTCGCGGGGGCGTGGCTGATCTCGTAGTCGGTCACGTTCATGCTTTGGCTGAGATCGAACACGACGAGATAGTCGTACGTGGCGCGTTGCAGAGCGATGGGCGGTAGCAGCAACGCGACTGCCAACAAGAAGAGCGCCGCGCCAATCGCGACGAACCCGAAGTCCCACATCGACGCGAGTGTACGAACGAGCTTCAAGGCAGATCCATCGTCGGGTTCGAGATCGTCGATGTGGCGCGCTCTCTCTCGGGCGGGGGGTCTTCGCCTGTCCAGGACTTTGCCTCGATTTCCGGTGCAAGCCGCAACGCGTGCTCGAGGTTGTAGCGCGCATCCCAGTCCGAGGGGCGCTCCCTGAGAAGATTGCGATAGCTTTGCTTCGCGAGCTCCACCATCGGTAACCACCGAGTGGCATCCGAATCGCCCTGCTTCAATGCCGCGTGCAGGTGCACGTTGCCCAGATTGAACTGCGCCGCGTGCTTGATCTCGCCTCGCTCGGTTTGGATGAGCGCTTTGTACGCTTCGACGGCGGCATCGTATTTGCCGGCGTTTGCGAGCGCGGCGGCGTGCGCGAAACGCGCTTGTGGAATCGAAAGGTCCAGATTCCCGCTTTGTGCGTTCGCTATGGCTTCGTTCACGCGGTGCGCATGTTGCAGCTTCACAGTCTGCTGCGCGGCTGCGGACGCGAGCACCGCGACGGTGACTGCGAACGCGATGTGAACGTGCCTGCGCTTCACGTCCAGCTCCGCAGTTGCAGCGCTCGATACACGAGCAGCATGAAGCAGGAGAATGCGGCGAGACCTACGAAGTGCGGCGCGTAGTCGCGGCGCGGAATGTGCTCGATGTAGTCGAGCGGTAAGTTCTGCTGCTTGCCGACCTCCGCGACCGCGCGTTCGAGGTCTTCCTCCACCTCCGCTTGGTAGGCGCGGTAGGGCGTGCGCAAGGTCTCGAAGAATCGGTGCAATGCGATCTCGGGGGCTATGTCGGTGCGTGGATCCTCGATATCGAGCGCCGGACTATTGACCGAACGCAAGTACAGCCAATAGAGCGCGATGCCGTTGCGCGCCAAGCCGGTGGCGATGCGCTTGCGCGTCCCAGCATTCAGATGAGCACCGCCGTCGGAGACAAGCAGAATGATGCGGCTCCCCGAGTACGGACGGTCATCGAACGCCTCGATGGCGGCGAGCAACGCCCGCCCGACGTCCGTCTCGTTCAGGCCGACACCGATCCCCGCGGCGGTAATGCCTGCTTGCAGCACGACATCGCGCTGCGTGAACGGGACTGCGAGCAAGGGTCCGCCGCTGAAGAACATCAGCGAGAACCGATCGTGGGAGCGCTCCGCGATGAACCGCGACAACTGATCGCGCGCGGTCTTGCTCTTCTGCGGACCGCGGTGCCATGCCTGTTGCGTGCGAATGATCGGATCGATCGTCCGCCAATCGCTCGGCATCATCCGCATGTCCATGCTGCGACTTCGATCCATGAGCACGATGATCTCGGCGCCTTGACCCGTGCGAAGTACTTGACTCTCGGGCCGGCCGGGCCCTGCGAGTGCGACGATGATGCTCAACATCGCGGTGACGGCGAACGCTTTCCCGAGCGACGCCGCGAGCTGGCCCGCCCGGTCGCGCGGAAGCCACGATAGAAAGGAGTAGGCGAGCGCATCTCTGCGGCTCCGAATCAAAGGGAGCAGCGCAAGCGGGAGCAGCAGCAGAATCCACGGATGGGCGAGATCGATGTCGCTCATCGCTCGTGCAGCCTTTCGAGTCGTCGCAAGTCGCGGCAAAGCTCGCGTACCGAGAGCGCGCCGTCCGGTAAGCCGGCTCCGAAGAACAGCTCGCTCGACTGAACGTAGAACTGCTCGATGCGGGCGCGCAGCGGCGAGAGGTGTGGGGCCGTCTGGAAGAGCGCGGCAAGTGTACCGCTGTGCACGACGCGCCCTGCCGTGCGATCGAATGCGCGGTGCATCGCCTGCCAGGTTTCCGGCGCATGCTCATCGAGCGTATGCACTTCCACCCAAGCGCGAGCGAACGGCTGCTCTCTGCGCGCGACCCAGTTGCGCCAGCAGATCCATATGAGCCAAGCCGCAAGGGAGGCAGCACACGCGGTGCCCAATGCGAGCGCTCTGCGCCGGATGGGTCGCGTCGGTATGTGCGGGCTCGCATGATCCGCGCGGAGCGCCTGTGCTAGATCGACGGAGGAAGTCGAGTCCGTCAGGGGCGCGACTTCGATCGCTTGCGCCGGTACGAAAAGCGCGTGCTCGCCGATCGTGTCCCTTAACTCCAAGCTCGGCAGCTCGATGGTCGTTACCGCCTGCGGTGCGTTGACGATCTGATACTCGAGGACCAACCAACGCCTCCCATCTGTGTCTGTTTCGATTCTCGTGGGTCGCCGCTCGAACCAAACGCCGACGCGTCCGGCACGAGGAAGCGTCGGTTCGAGCTCGCGACCTGCGGCTTCCAACAGCACTCGTTGCGTCGCGATATCGCCAATGAAGTGTCCGAAGGGACGCGGTTGCTGAACCGTCGCCTCGACCGAAGCCTGCAGCGAAACTTCATCGGGTGCGGACTGCTCGCTCGCCGCGGCAAGGGTCATCCACGCAGATGCGATCGTGATCTGCAGGAGAGTCGAACGCATCGTCATCACACGGCTTCGAAGAAGTAGCGCGACATGGCTTCTGGGTCGAAGCGACCGCCTTCGATGAAGAAGGGACGAATCAAACGCGCAGCGAAGAAGCCCTCGATCTCTGCGCGGCGCATCTCCACGGCGGTGCGCCATCGCGCACGCAGGGAAGGGCGCAGCCATAGCGTTCGTCGAGAACCGGACTCGACGTCTTCCAACGGCGCGAGCGCATTGCGCGTCGGCGGTTCGGTTTCGGCCGCATCCCAGATCACGATCGGCACGACGTCGGCGTGCGCAAGAAAGTCGAGTGCAAAGGCGAGCTGCGGGAGCGGAAAATGAAAATCGGACACCAGGAATACGAGTCCTTGGCGAGCGATGCGAGCTGCGGCTTGCTCTAGACCGGCCGCACCCGCGCGAGTGTTCTCGAGCGTCCGCAATTTCTCCGCCGCGACACTGCTCGCGCCCCGGCTCAAGCGCGTGGGCACGTAGAGATCCATCCGTTCCTCGGAATCGAAAGCAAGCATGCCGAACAGATCGCCCATGCGGAATGCACTGAACCCCAACGCCTCGACGAAGTCGGCGACGATGTGCAGCTTGCTGCGCGGAGCGCCGAAGCTCATGGACGCCGATACATCGACGAGCGCATGCACGGCGATGCCGGCACGTTGGCGACTGACGCGCACGAGCCATTCATCGCGATTCGATCGCACGCTCGCGCGCACGTCCAGTCGGCGCGGGTCCGGACGATCGAACAAGTTCATATGCGCAGCGAACTCGAGACCCGTGCCGAGGCTCGTGCCTGCGTGAGCTCCCGGTCGATGACCGCCAGCGCGTCGAGACAATCGATAGTGGAACTCGTGCTGCGCGCTCATGATCGCGGCGTCGGAACCTTGTCGAGAATCTCGGCGACGAGCGCGTCTGCGATCTGGGCGCGCCGGAGCTCGTAAACCGGCGTGAAGAAAATGCGGTGGCCGAGCACGGCAGGCACGACCGCGCGGATGTCATCCGGCACGAGGTGAGTTCGTCCGTGCAGCCACGCGACGACGCGAGCGGCCCGGGTCAGCGCCATCATCCCGCGCGGACTCGCACCTGCGAGGATGAGCTTGTCCATATCCACGCCATCCAAGCGAATGTCGAAACGCTTAGGCGATTGCGTCGCCGTCCATAGATCCATCACGTAACGCTCGAGTGCTTCGCTTGCCGTGACGCTTCGTTGAATCACCGAGCCGATCTCATTGAGCTCTCGCCACGGCAAGACTGCGGGCGTGACCTTCTCGAGCAGGGCGTCCACGTCGTGAAAGTCGGGATGAAAGACGAGCGACCGACGGATCGCCTCATCGGCGGGCGTCGGCATGCGCAACTCGAACATGAATCGATCGCGCGCGGCCGAGGCGAGCTCGAAAGTCTCTTCCTTCTCGACGCGGTTACGGTCCGCGAACACGATCATGTAGGGGAACCGATACTCGCGGTTGAACGCAGATACGGAGCGCTCCGCCATCGCGCGCAGCATGAGCGATTGGACTTGAGGCCGTGCGCGGTTGATCTCGTTGAAGAAGAACGTCGTGAGCTGCTCGCCATGACGCAGCAGCGGCCCGGGTTCGATGCGCGGCTTGCCGTCTGCATCGACATACGTGTGGTAGATGAGATCGCCGGGCATCAGATCGATCGTGCCCTCGATGCGTTCGAAGTCTCCGCCGATCGCCCGCGCGAATGCACGCAGAATCGTCGTTTTGCCGACGCCGACGTCGCCTTCGAGCAGCACGTGCCCGCGCGCGAATAAGGCAACGTTGATGAGGCGAATCGTCTCTTGCTGCCCTACGATAGTGTTACCGACCGCTTCTTCGACACGAAAGGCACGCTCGCGCCACTCGTTCAACTGCTCCCGCGCATCGGCCATCGCATTCCCCCGTACTCGTCGCCGACTCGCACGCTGCGTTGTGCACGTGACAAGACGATGATCCGCTGATCGGCCCGTTGATCGATAATTACTGCTCGGTCGATTCTTCTGGCGCGCGGAAAGATCGTCAAGCGATCTGCGGTAAATGGGGACTCCAAAAATGCTGATCCGCGAGGCCACGAACGACGCTGCGAGCAGCGTGTGTCACGCTCGCGACTCAGTGTCACGCGGTCGGGTCACTTCCAGACGGACGAAGACCTTCGTCTGCGAGAAACGCTGAAGCGTATCCCGCACACGAATCACTGGAGCTCGCGCTTTCCGTGGGGGTCAGCGCATCGCGATATCGACCCGTCTCGCTTCGTCATTCGTTCCCGCGCCGGTCACTTCCGCAGGCGGGTCCATGACGATCTTGGATTCGTCCAAACCTTCCGCGACGAGGGCATCGCGTACTGTGGCAGCGCGGTTCTTCGCGATCGCCTCATTCTGCGCAGGATCGCCGGTTCGATCGGTGTAGCCGGTGATCACGACAGGGCGGTGGCGTCGCTTCGCTGTCTGCGCGACGCTCGCGATCTTCACTCGATCGCCGCCGTCGAGCGTCGTTTCACCGGATCCGAAGTAGACGCGTGCGGATTCTGTGCTGGCCGGTATTTGGGCGCTGCGATCGATGTCGCCTCGGTCATCCGGCCGGTTGAAGAACAACATCAGTGCGAGTGCCCCGACGCCGGCGGCGATCGCCCACGGCAACCAGGGTCGACTGCGGTCGCTCTCGCGCCTGCGCGTTGGCCTGACCTGGGGAGCCGAGGGCTCGCCAGGCGCGGGTACGGTGCTGAGGAAGCTCGATAGATTGCCGAAGCCGAGCGCGCTCGTGATGCGGTCGTCCAAGCCGGCTCTTTCGAGCGCGCCGCGCTGCGAGAAGAGGAGCGATGCGAGTCCGGAAGGAGTGAGCTCGGACGTGGATACGTGTTTGCGCAGAATGCCTAACACGAGCGGCAGCGCAAACGACATGAGCGACGATGCGGAGCTTGCGCGAACGCCGGTGGTTTGTGAGATCGCGTTACTGAGTGCGCCCGTGCGGTTGCCGAACAGAGAGCCGAGCAGCGATGCACCGACGCCCTGCATCGCATCCATCGCGCCGCGGTTCCCGAGAATGCCGCCGAGCTTGCTGACGATGCCGCTATCGAGGCGATCGTCGGTCGCAGCGCTGAACACATCCTCCATGCCGGTCGGGCTCGTCGCCCGCTGCATCAATCCTGCGAGGAG
>JBIQKP010000020.1:0-63485 GCA_044506405.1 Lysobacterales bacterium
CACATCACGATTTGAAGGGAGTCGAGATGAGCATCAATTTCAACGTGAATGGTCGCGACGTTTCGGTTTCGGACGACCAGGCGGACATGCCCGTACTGTGGTTTCTGCGTGAGGAGCTGAAGCTCAAGGGTACGAAGTTCGGCTGCGGCATTGGCCAATGTGGAGCGTGCACGATTCACGTGGACGGCTCGGCCGTTCGTTCGTGCCGCCTGACGCTCGAACAAGCGCAAGGTCTCAGGATCACCACGATCGAAGGGCTCGCGCGCGACGAAGCCCATCTGCATCCCGTGCAGGAATCGTGGCTCGAGATCGACGTACCGCAATGCGGCTATTGTCAGACAGGCCAAATCATGGCCGCTGCGGCGCTGCTCCGACAGAATCAGAATCCGAGCGACGCGGATATCGAACAGAGTATGACGAATCTGTGTCGGTGCGGCTCTTACGTGCGCATCCGCAAGGCCGTTAAAGCGGCCGCGCTCAAGCTCCGAGAGCTACGCACGAGCGACGAGCCCGAGCGCGCGACGACGGCGTAGGTACTCGGCCGCCGCGCTACTCGGGGGAATGGCAGACGGCTTCAATGTTGTGTCCGTCCGGATCGAGTACGAACGCCGCGTAGTAGTTCGCGTGGTAGTGCTCGCGAATACCCGGTGCACCGTTGTCCTTCCCGCCCGCGGCGAGCGCGGCCTCATGAAAGTCGCGCACTTTGGCGCGGTTCTCGACGCGAAACGCGACGTGAATGCGCGGCTCGTTCGGATTACCACTGACGATCCAGAAGTCCGGCTCCGGCGGCTCACCGAAGCCGGCGATGTCGGGTGAGTTCGGCGAGGCGGGAAACTCCGCGAGCAGGCTGTAGCCAATCGAGCCGAGCGCTTTCGTGTAGAACGACTTGCTCTTCGCGAAGTCGCTGACGACGAGACCGGTGTGGTCGATCATGCTCGCTCCTCTAGTTCGCGGTATTCGAACCAATCGAAGTCGGCGTGGTGACCTTGGCCGGTGAGATCCTGGCAGGCCATGCCGACGAAGTTGCCTGTGAAAGCGCACGGGACAGCATGTTCATCCGCGAGGATGGACGCATCCTGTTCCCACGCGACCGCGGTCCATCTCGTTCCGTCGATCGAATAGTAGAACCGAATGCGGGCGTCCTCGATCTCTAGCTTGAGATAGACGCGCTCGTGATCGTCGAGCGGATACTCCTTCTCGACCGGGTAACTCACGCTGCCACGCTCGCAACGCATGAGGCCGAGGCAACGCTTCGAGTGCGGCGCGCGAGTGAGGAAAAGATAGTAGAAGCTGTCAGTGCTGTAGAAGGCGACGAGGCCCGCCATCTGTTGGAAGGTCTGGGGCGTGAACTCGATACACGTCGATGCTTCGATGCGAAAGCTCTCTTGTCTACGCGCGATCAAACTTTGCTCGAAGTTCGAGACGATGCTTTCGCGTCCGTACAGCCGCAAAAATCCCTTGCGCGCCGTGAGGCTCGCGATGTGCTGATCGATGGCGACGCGCGGTGCTTGCCAGTCGATGCCGAGTGTCTGCGCATCGAAATCGTCTCTTGCAGGCGGCTGCGGCCAAGGATGGAGCGGCAGATCCGGTGCATCGAGCGTGTCGCGCGGAAGATCGCCGCCGCCCGCGAGCCGCGGCCAACCGTCCTGCCACACGATGTTCTGTATCGCGGTCTCTCGCCCTAAGATCGAACGGCCGTTCGGCAGCGGCCTTCGACACAGATGTGCGAAGGCCCAGCTGCCGTCGCGATGCTGTACGAGCGATCCGTGTCCCGCGGATTGAAGACGCAGTTCCGGATTGCGTGCGCTCGTGATGAGCGGATTGCCCGGCATGATTTCGTACGGGCCTGTGATCGAGCGCGATCGCGCGACGGTCTCCGCATGGGTGGCGAACGTACCGCCTTCGGCCGTGAGCAAGTAGTACCAGCCGTCCACTTTGTAGATATGCGGACCTTCGACGAGCGCGAGCTCGGAGCCGAGGAAGATGTTCTCGACGGGACCGACGAGCGTCTTCTTGGACGGATCGTATTCCTGCAGGAGAATCCCGCCGAAGCTGTTGTGCTCCGGACGATGGTCCCAAATCATGTTGAGTAGCCACTTCCGTCCATCGTCGTCATGGAAAAGGGAAGGATCGAAGCCGGAGCTGTTGAGAAAAATGGGCTCTGACCAAGGGCCTTCGATGCTTGGCGCAGTGACGAGGAAGTTGCGCACATCCTTGAAGCTGCCGACCCATCCGCGCACGTCGGTATAGATGAGATGGAAAAGTCCATCCGCATAGCTAAGTGCGGGCGCCCAAATGCCGCCGGAATTCGGTCGGCCGCGCAGATCGAGTTGCGAGTAGCGCGTGAGCGGCCGGTTCACGACACGCCAATTCTGAAGATCTTTCGAGTGCGAGATCTGCACGCCGGGAAACCATTCGAACGTCGAGGTCGCGATGTAGTAGTCATCGTCGACGCGGACGATCGACGGGTCAGGGTTGAAGCCGGTCAACACAGGGTTCTTGATTGTTCTCATGATCTCGCCCGCTAGTCAGCATGCCGATGCGCGGCGGATTTTAGCCGAGCGGGAGCGACTATGGCGCGTCGGCAGGGGACATTCCTCGTTTCGAGGTGTGCGCCGCGTTAAACGAGCAACGCTTGCTTATCTAGGATGGCTCGGGCGAGACTCCTCCGCTCGCGATCCGACAATCGGTGGGAATCGCATGTTCGCGCGTCTCGCGGCGTACGATTGCTTGAGACCGACGGTCAAAAAGCGATTCGCGCGCGCACGGTCCCAGCGCGTCGCGATCGCGTGCAGCGCGATCAAGGCGACAACGAGGTATCCCGCCCAGAAGGGGATTGAGGTCAGCGTCGAGAAACCGAGCGCCGCGGGCACGACGACGAGCATCCACTCTTGAACCACAAAGCACATCAGCGAAGCGCGGCCGAGAGTCGAGGCCCACGTAACGATCGGACGTAACAAGATGGCGGGGCGACCGATGAGGCAGATTGCAGCCATGAGCAATCCGACGCCGCCGTAGAACACAAGATAAGCGGGGCTCGGCGGCAGTTTCGATCTCGGATCGAATGTCAGCCGTGCAAAGGCGAGGCCCCCCTCGCTGACGTGATCGAGTAGCAACGGCTTGAGCGCCAGCCAGATCACGATTGCGGCGATGACGCTCGCGACGGCGATGAGTCCCACGGCAATGAGCTTGCGTGCGGCGGCCGCGTAATCCTGCGCGGCGAGGTGCGCCGAGCACCAGCGGCTCAAGCTCATGCCGATCAAGAACAATCCTAGATAAGGGAGGAGCGCGGCATCCGTGAGGGCGCTGCTTTCGCTGCGCGCATCGAACAACATGATCGCGACGTACCGCGCGAAGTTGGACTCAGGCGACCAGAACATCGCAAACGGCCAAGAGGCGATCATGAGCGTCGCGCCCGTCGTAGCGACGATCGCTGTCGGAATCCGCGTGGACAGCGCGGCGATGACGAGGCATACCGCAATGGCATCGGTCACGGTGATGCGGGCAAAGAGCCATTCTTGGAAGCCCACCGCAGGTAGATCCGTCCAACTCAGCAAGAGATGGCCTGCGAGCAGCACGAACAGGCCTCGGTCGATCATCGCGATGCGCCTTTCGCGCTGACCGCTCGAGAGTACATAGGCGGCGACGAAACCGCTCAGCAGCAAGAATGTCGGCGTCGCCAAGCGCGTGATATGAGTGAGCGCGGAGTAGAGCGCCGGTGCGCTGTCGCTGAAGTGGTAGCGAATGTGACTCAAGCAGACGAATACCATCGCGATGCCCCGCGCGGCATCGATGCCTGACATTCGCCCGGCAGCATTCGCGGCGACCTTGAGATCGCCGTCCGAATAGGCAGCCGTGCCGCGAGCGCGGCTCGCTCGAGCTGGGGTATGCACGAAAGAACGCCCAAAGGAGAATAGAGATCGGCCCGAGGCGCGAGCGTCGGGGCACAGAAAGCCGATCGGGGGCTTACTAGGGCGGAGAAGCTGTCGACGGTGTCGGCGCGCCCTGGAGAAGCAGGGCCGTGCAGCAGGTGTTCGACACCATCGAGCTAGAGTGCGCTCGACTGACCGTGATGCCTGTGCGAAGCACGCGCGGGACCTGACGTACGAGGCCGTGCTTCCTGTGGCGCCACACAGAGCGCTGCAATGTCATCCTTTTCAACACAACGCGTTCATGCGCGCGAGCGCAAGATACGTGGCGGATCAGATTTGACATGCAACTAGTCACGTAGAGGACAACGCTACGCTTCGTCGGAGGTTCCGGGCGGGATCGCCAGCAGGTCGATTTGCGCGCAAGGCCATTGCACGTGTGTGTGCTTGACCTACACGAATGGCGCGGCGACACTCCCGCGCGCATCGACAGAACTTATCAACAACAAGTCGTCGAGACAGTCTGGGAGGAACATCGCGATGCTCGCACGAGGCTCATGTTGCGCGCGCGGAGTCGCTGCGCTCGCAGCCCTGCTCTTCATGCCGCTCTCCTTCGTGAGCGCTGCTGAATCGCCGCCGATTCGCAGTTATAAGCTCGACTTGAAAACGATGGACGGTGTCGAGCACGGCAAAGCGGCGGTCGTCAAAGGCGAGGCGGGGCAAACGCCGCATCGTTTCCTCGTCGATGGCGTCAACATGAACACGCCGATGGTCGTGCTCGTGCGGCCCGTGCGGGAGGACGACGAGGTCTCGGTCCGCCTCACGAAGTACGCCTGGGATCAGCCGTTGCGCGATGGCACTGCGAAAGGCGAGCCGCTCGCGCTCAAGTTCAGGACGGAGGGTGAGTTTCAGATCGCGGTCACCGCCGACAAGCCGACGCCCTATCGGCTGCTCGTGTGGGCGGGCGAAGAAGTCAAACCCGAGCTGCGCCCCGTCGTCCTCAAGGCGAGTGAATACGGGGGCGCCTCGAGCGGCAGCGGTGTTTCGCCCGTGATGTGGGTGATCGCGGCCGCGCTCGTGGTGATCGCCATCTTGCTTGGCGTGCTGGTCATGAGGAGAAAACCATCATGAGAATGCTCAGTCTCCTAACGATCTCGTTGCTGCTCGCAAACGAGGGATTCGCACAATCCGCCGCAACGGTGCAAGCGTGGTACGACACCGAGCAGGAGCGGCGCGAGCGCGAGTCTGAAGCGCGCGATTCGCAGAACGAGGCTGGCCGCGGCGCCCTCGACATGGGGCTCGAGCTGACGAAGTGGGGCGTCGGGACGGTCGTTGACGCGCGCAAGCTATACGACGATTGGGGTGCGCTCGATTCGGCGGAAGCCGAGTGTGGTGCTGCGTACAACGACGCGAGCGCGCCCACGGTGCCGTCGAGTTGCGCGGAAAATGCTGCGTGCGAAGCGTGCTATTCGGAAGCCGTGCGTCGCATCGACTTCAATCGGTTCTATATCGAGCGCGCACGGTGTATCACCGCCGCGAACGTGAAGATGGCCAACTCAGCCATGGCGTTCGGGGACAGCGCTTCGGGTGTGCATGGCGTCGCCGGCTTGTCGTGGCAGCTGCAGGGCAAGCCTCAGATCAAAGAGGCGACCGACAAGCTCAAGGGCACCTACGTGCGCAAAGCCGGTGAGTACTTGAGCGGACTCGAGAGCTCGCTCAAGCAGCTCGGTCAGTGCGAGGCGGAGCACTTCGGCGAACGCGATTGGTATCAGCGTTACGGTTGGATCTACCTCAATTTCATGAAGAGCAAGTACGAGTCGGCGCCGGAGTGAATACACGCCGAGCGCTCGTGCGCTCTTCGTCCTAGAAAAAATCCGCAGCGGCGATCGATTCCTCGTCGCTGCGTTGTCTTCTCCAATCGGGAACTTGTATACCAGCATTGCTTGGGTTGTCCCGAAGCAGTGCATTTCGTTTTTCCTTTCGCCATCAAGCGCGTCCTATTCGCGCGATCTCTTGCGTGTATGTAGTCATGGACGCGTATTGAATCGCTTCGCTCGAGCGAGTAGCGTCGATTGCGCGTGAACATCCACGCGAATGGGCGATCCGATTTTCGTCGGTCGCAAGAACCATCGTCCGGAGAACAACAAGGCGACCCGCATGATGCGGAGTGAATGGACGATTCCCACTCAACGTCAAGAATGTATGGAGTGCATTTCATGGATACTCATGAGGGATACGCTCGGCCGCGAACTGGCGCTTCGCGGTCGGGTCCGTTTGTTCTCGGGAGCGCGCTGGCAGCGCTCGTGCTGTCGCCGGTAATCGTTACAGCCAAGGACGCCGTGCCGAATCTTGGCGGTGGACTCGATCAGATCGCCGGCGAGTCTGCATCGACGTTCGCGACCCAAAGATCGCTCGCGCGAGGGGTCGCGCAGCCGCAGTTGATTCGTCCGATTCAGTTCGACGATGCAGGTCGAGCGCTCGTGCGCATCTCGCTCGATGGCAAGGTGTCGGCGGCGACCCTGCTCGACAGTTTGAAAAAAGTGGACGGCGTGGAGGTGAAGGCGTCGGACATGAGCTATCGCGCGGGAGTCGTCGAGGCGTACGTGCCCACGAGCGCGCTCGCACGCATCGCGAAAACGGCAGGCGTGCGCGCAGTCGTTCCGTCGAGCCCCATGATGACGAACGTCGGCGCAACAGACAGTCAGGGCGTCGTGCAGCATCGCGTCGATCGAATCGCCGGCGTCGATGGTCGAGGCATTACCGTCGGTGTGCTCTCGGATAGCTATGACACGAATGCCTCTCCTCAGGGTGCTGCGGACGATGTCGCGAGCGGCGATCTGCCTGGGTCGGGCAATCCGTTCGGCAACACGGAGCCGGTCGTGGTTCTCGAGGATTCTCCGGATGATTCCGACGAGGGCCGAGCGATGCTGCAGATCGTGCATGACATCGCGCCGAAGGCGCGCCTGGGCTTTGCCACGGCGAACGGCGGAGAGGTGAACTTCGCAAACAACATCCGCGCGCTAGCCGGCTTTCCCGATGCGGAAAACGCGGTTCCCGGCTTCAAGGCGGACGTCATCGTCGACGACATCATCTATCTCGCCGAGCCGTTCTTCCAGGACGGGGTTGTCGCACAAGCGGTGGATCAAGTCGCAGCCGCGGGCGTGTCGTACTTTTCGTCTGCGGGGAATCGCCCTGCGACGGAGGCCTACGACTCGAAGGTGCGCATCGTGCCGGGCGATCCGACGTCTTGGGTGGGGACGAATCTCGATTTCAGCGGCGTCGATCCTGCGCTGTACGCAGGCGGCTTCCATGATTTCAAAGAAGGGAGCGGCGTCGATATCGCGCAGACGATCGATACGCTCGACGACAGCGTCTTGGTGTTTCAATGGAACGAGCCCTTCGATCCGCAGCCGCCGAGGCCGATCGGCGATCCGCTCGCATCGGGCGTGGACACCGTGCCGCCGGATAGCGAGGCGATCCTGACGTTCGACGGTCGAGCCGGCCAACTCGTCGAGATCTTCGTCGATGCGGACACGACGACGACGGGCGTGCCGAATCCTGATCTCGTACTTGCGCTGTTCGATCCTTCGGGCTCGCTGCTTCAGTTCGTCGACACGGGAACGAACCCGGAATCGTTGATCATCGAGTTGCCGGTCGACGGTACGTACTTCGTGCTCGTTGATAGCTTCTTGCCGACGCAGTTCGGCGATTTCCTGTACCGCGTGCAAGAAGTCGAGATCGTCGAGCAGGTCTTATCCGACTACAACCTGCTGTTCTTCCTCGAAGACGGTTCGTTCCTCGGTGCGGTCGCGGAACAGAACACCTTCACGAACCGCCCGATCGAGCTCGTCGGCCTCCCGGAAGCGAGGCTACAACTCGTGATCGCGCGCGCCAACGAACCGCCCAGTCGCAATCGCAACGTGGCGGACCGCATTCGCTACGTCGGCTTCAACGGCGTCTACCCGCAGGAATACTTCAGCTACCTCGGTCCCGTGACCTACGGGCATAACTCGGCCCGCGGTGCGATGAGCGTTGCGGCGTACTCGTTCTATGCGCCGTTCATACCGGAGGCGTTCACCTCGCCGGGTCCGTCGACGATCTACTTCGACAAGAACAACAAGCGCCTGCGCCATCCGGAGATTCGGCAGAAGCCGGATTTCGCCGCGATGGACGGTGCCAATACGACGTTCTTCGGCGGCGACTCTTCCGTCGATGACGACACGTTCCCGAACTTCTTCGGCACGAGCGCAGCAGCGCCGCATGCCGCCGCCATCGCAGCGCTCGTGCTCGATGCAGGCGGAGGTCGGGGGAAAGTGCCGCCGAACAAGATGCGCAAGATCCTGCAGGACAGTGCGTTCCCGCACGACTTGGATCCGTTCTTCTCGTCCGGATTCGCGTTGTCGGCAGGCAATCTCGTGTCGATCAATGCGTCGGCCGATCCGAATGCGATCAGCCAGTTCGATCCGACGGTGTTCACGTTGACGCACATCGGCTTGCGCCGTCTGCAAAGCTTCTCGATCAACGGAACGGGAGCGAATCCGACGCAAACGCCGAGCGGGATCGTGTTCGATGAGCGTGCGACACCGGCCGATGCGCCGCCGGGCCAACCTTTCGTCATCGGACGTACGCAGGGTTTGAGTCCTTCGGATATCACCGCATCCTTCTCGGTGCCGGCCAATCCGCCGGGCGTCGCTGGGCAATGGAAGCAGCTCGATCTCACGTTCCGTGCAGGCAGTTTCCGAAGCGGCGACTTACTGTCGTGGGGTGTCGATCGAGACGAAGCGGATGTCGCGGGGCCGAGCGGCGCTGCGGGCGGCAATTCTGCAGACTTGCTCGGCGGCGGCGTGCTCATTCCTTCCGGTCGCATCGTACCGGGCGGTGCGCGCTTCTTCGGCACGTTCGAAGGACGAGCGCCATTCAAGGGTGAGTTCTTCAACCTGATCGGCCGAGGTTACAGCCCAGTCGATGGCTATGGCTTCATCAATGCGGAGGCCGCAGTGAAGTCGGTCATGAAGAAGGACAAAGGGAAAGATAAAGGGGGCAAAGGACACTAGCCCTTCATCCTTCGCTTCTCACGGGCCCGCATCGAACCGATGCGGGCCTTTTTTCTTTCGGGGCGGACAGACCCTTCGTTTCGTGCAGACGTTTACAGTGTTGGATGTAGGACGTAAGGAGGGATCGATGACTCAGCGTATTGCCTGGGCGATTCTGTTCGTGCTCGCAGGCTCGCCGGTGTCGTTCGCGGACGAGCGTGCGGATGCTCGGGCGATAGAAGCAGCAGCTCACGCGTGGATCGGCGCATTGAACGCGCGCGACACCGATGAGATGGTCCATCTCGGGACGGACGATATCGTACTGATGGATGCGACTCTGCCACCGACCGTGGGCAAAGAGGCGGCGCGCGCTGCGTGGCACCGATCGCTGCCGGATTCCGGTACGCGGGTCGCGAGCACGACAAAGGAGTTGGAAGTCGATGCAGACATCGCGTGGCGGATCGGCGCGCTCGTTCACGAACGAACGAGCGGGCAGGTGATCAGCCGCGGTCAATCGCTCGAAATCTGGAAACGGGTCGAGGGCGAGTGGAAGCTCCACCGTCAGATGTCCTCGGGCCTCCTCGCACGCCAACCGCGCTTACGCCGCCCGCTGCCGACGGAACCTATGCTCGATGCGCCCCAGGAAAAGAACTGATACTGCGCAGCGAAAACTTGTGCCGAGAAGAAGGATCTCGCAGAGACCGCGGAGACGCAGTGACGCGGTGAGAATGGAATGATGTAGAACAAGAGAGTAATGCATTCTCTCGTCTGAACTCTGCGCCCCTGCGTCTCTGCGAGCTGCTCTTCCTCTGGATGGACTTGCTGCGGATTACGCGTGGATCCAACCCTTTCGTTTCGCGCGGTCGGCGAACCAGAGCAACAGCGCGCCGATCGCGAGGATGAAGAGCGGGAACGGTAGCGCTGCGCCTGCACCGAGGATGCGGATCGCGTCCATGCCGATGAACGTGTAGCCGAACTGCACGATCACCGCGACGAGCGACACGGCGAGGGCCGGTACCGCCCAAGCTCTGCGCATCAGCAGCCCAATGGCGCCGATCAGCCCGCTGAAGATCGCGATTCCATAGACGACGAAGACCCATTGCGGTCGGCTCGCATAGAGCTGACGCTGAGCTTCGGTCATCTGCGCCAGCGCGGATTCATCCATCAAGAAATCCATGAACCAGGCAAGGACGCCGAACAGCATCCAAATGAGCGCGAGCGCCGAGACGATCCAGTACCAGGTCGGCAGTTTCGAAGTCGAGGTTTCCACGGGCTTCTCCTTTTATCGTTATTGATCGGTCATGCGAGTTGACGTTGACCTCATCGAGGACGATCGATAGGTCGCGATCCCGACATGAACAGTAAAGAAGTTTGGACGCCGCAGGTCAGTAGCCTGCTCGAGTGCAGCACGCCGCGACATCGTCGTCGGTGACGCTCTTGCGCGCACAGCGAACGCCCGCGCGATCAGCTTGCCAATCCGACCATTCCGCATCGCCCGGACCCACCAAGTCGCGCAGCTCTTTGCCGAGGCCGGCGAGATACGCTTCGGAGAGGCTGCAGTAGCGCGCAATGAGTCCGCCGGCCAGACAATGCCTATGCTTATCGGGCAGGGTTTCCGGCACCTTCTCGCGGACAACGGCTTGCATGCAGCCGTACGAAGACTGGGCGGGCCGCTCACCCGACAGACTTGCGCAGCCGGCTAGAGCAACAAGCGCATAGCCTAAGAAGACGGGCCTTCGAGGCATCTGCATTCTTCTCGTCCTCCGGGCGCTCGCGGCAGCGCGGCGAAGAGCATCAAACGTTGCGACAGTGACGCTTCATCGGCTGCGGCGCAGAACATCTCGACTCACGTTTCGCACATCGTTCGTGCCTGTCAGGGCGAGCGAAACTTGCAGCTCTTTGCTCAGGATATCCAACGCCGTCGTGACGCCGCGTTCGCCCATCGCGGCGAGCGCGTAGAGGAACGCTTTGCCGATCAAGCAAC
This sequence comes from Lysobacterales bacterium, assembly GCA_044506405.1. Classification (GTDB taxonomy): domain Bacteria; phylum Pseudomonadota; class Gammaproteobacteria; order Steroidobacterales; family Steroidobacteraceae; genus Steroidobacter. The sequence continues at coordinate 10,887 of JBIQKP010000020.1, forward strand.
CGCGCGCGCCGAGTGCCAGGGCCTTCAGCACATCTTGCCCGCATTGAACGCCGCCATCGAACAGCACTTCGCACCGGTCGCTGACTGCATCCACGATCTCGGGCAGTACAGATACCGTGGACGGCGCGCCATCGAGCTGGCGACCACCGTGATTCGAAACGACGAGCGCGTCCGCGGCGTTCTCGCACGCGAGCCGTGCGTCCTCGGCGTCGAGGATGCCCTTCAGGATCAACTTACCCGGCCAGCGGCTGCGGACCCATTCGATGTCCTTCCAGGTCACGGTCGGATCGAATTGCGATCCAATCCACTGCGACAACGTCGTGAGTCCGCCCGTGTCTTTCATGCGATCGGCAAGATTGCCGAACGTCCGGCGTTTACCCATCAGCACCTTCATCGCCCACGCCGGCCGCATCGCGACGTCGATCAGGTTACGAATCGTGAGGCGAGGGGGAATGCTCAAGCCGTTCTTCGGGTCGCGCCTGCGCAAACCTTGAATCGGCATATCGATCGTCAGCATCAGTGCAGAGCACTGGGCCGCCTTGGCGCGCTCGATCAGTTCTGCATTGAAACCGCGATCGCGCATCAAGTAGAGCTGAAACCAGAAGGGATTCGAGACGGCGCTGCGGACATCTTCGATGGAGCAGATCGACATCGTGCTCAAGCAGAACGGCACCCCGTACGCTTCCGCCGCACGCGCCCCGAGCATCTCGCCGTCGGCATGAAAGAGTCCCGTGAGCCCAGTGGGCGCGATGCCGACCGGAATCTTCCAGGTCTCGCCGAGGATCGTCGTCGCAAGCGATTGCGTTGATACGTCCACCATGACGCGCTGTCGAAACTCGAGCGCGGCCAGATCAGCGCGATTGCGACTGAATGTCACTTCATCGTAAGACCCGCGATCGGCGTATTCGAAGATCGCACGCGGGATACGGCGCCGCGCGAGCTCGCGCAGATCGGAGATGGAGTTGACGACGGGCATTTACGGCCTGGGCTCGCGCCTGGAGCGTGAATCGCTATGTATCATTCGAAGTGATCATATACAATCAATGCCGCGCAGAAACGCTCATAAGTATGATTAATCCATACGGATGCGAGCGATCGAAGTGGCGCGCTTTTCGTCCTTCAGTCTTTGAAGTGGGGACCGCGCCATGCTTGAACGAGAACGACACCACTTGATTCTGAAGCTCGTGGAGGAGCGCTCCATCGTTGGAGTCGCTGAGCTTCTTCGTCTTCTCGGTGCGTCCGAAGCCACGATCCGACGTGATATCAACACGCTCGCGGAGCGCGGCGAGATCAAGAGAATTCGTGGGGGCGCCGAGGCCATTCACCCACGTCATCAACCGCATTTCACCGGCATGCCGTTCGCTCTGGGCCAGGATATGAGCGTGCCGCAAAAGCGTGCAATCGCGCGCGCGGCGTGCGAGCTCATCGAGCCCGGCGAAAGCATCATCATCAATGGGGGCACGACGACCTTCGGGCTCGCCGAGTTTCTCGTCGATAGCGAGCTCGATATTCTGACGAACTCCTTTCCGATCGCTGCGAAACTCCTCGCGACGAGCCGCAACCGCATCACGCTGCCCGGCGGTACGATTTATCGCGAACAGAGCATCGTGCTGAGTCCCTTCGAGAACGATGCGGTTGAAAGCTTTTGGGGCAGCAAGTTGTTTACGAGCTGCTATGGGCTCAATCGCTGCGGCATCATGGAAGCCGATCCTTTGATCGTTCAGGCGCAAACACGTCTGCTGAAGCGGACCCAGCATGTGGTCGTTATGGCGGATAGCTCGAAGCTGCGCCGCCACTCGGCGATGGTCGTTGCGGGCTTGGAGCGGATCTCGACGATTGTCACCGACGATGGCGTGCAGCAAGAGGAGCTCGAACCCTTCGTCGCCGCCGGCATTCGTGTGATCGTTGCGAACGTGAGCGAACCCGACGAAACCGAGCGCCTGATCGTGAGGAGAGTGTGCTCGTCAGCGTGAACGCACGTCTCACGGAGGGGCCGAGCGAATCAGGGCCGCTGTCTTCCTCTGACTCGATCCCACGCTGTGCGCGCGGTAAGTTCTGCTCGATCGAGGAACCGTGCGAAGAACTTGAGTCGCGCGACGAGCAATCCGACTGCGGGGATGGTGAAAATGATGCCGGGGAGGCCAGGGACGAACCCTAGAAGCGTGCCGATGATGAGCAGCAGGATGGCCCCGGCGATGTAAGCTGCCGTTTTCCACTTCGTTTCGCGCTTGCTCTCCGAGGCGCGATGGCGTCGGTAATGATCGATGAAACGCCGTCCAGGTTCTCCGTTTCGCAGTAACCGGAAGTCTTCTTTGAGGTGGTTGAACACGCGCGATCCGAGCTGGCTGGCCGCATCAATTTCGCACGGCGGCTCGTGTCTTGTCACGCGCCGATGCGATCGGTCGATACTTCGATGAGCTCATGATAGAGGAGAAAAGTGCATGGCTTTCTATGTGGACGGTTTCGTACTTCCAGTGCCGAAGAAGAACCTTGCGGCCTACCGCAAACTGGCGCGCAAAGCCGGGAAAATCTGGCGCGAGCACGGTGCGCTCGAGTATCGAGAGTGCGTGGCCGATGACGTGCAGCCTGGGAAGATCACGTCGTTTCCGCAAAGCGTAAAGCTGAAGCCGAACGAAGTCGTGTGGTTCTCGTGGATCGTTTACAAATCGCGCAAGCATCGCGACGCGGTCAACAAGAAGGTCATGGCGGATCCGCGGCTTGCGAGCATGGGCCCTGAATCGGCGCCCTTCGATTCGAAGCGCATGATCTATGGTGGGTTCAAGAGCGCGGTCGACCTGTAGAAGAACGCTCGTCTTGGAACACCCTAGTTGATCGCGCGTTGCCTCTGATGATGATTCGGAGGCACCGCGTGCACGAGCAGGAAGGCAAGGTCATCGTGGTGACCGGCGCATCGGGCGGCATCGGTCGCGCAACCGCGCATGCATTCGCGAAGCCTGGTGTTCGGATAGCGCTGCTCGCACGGGGCACGCGCGGACTCGAAGGTGTGCGACGCGAAGTCGAAGAGGCTGGCGCCGAGGCGCTCGTGCTGCCGACCGACGTTGCCGATTCCGATCAAGTGGAGCGTGCCGCGAGCGAGATCGAGCGCCGCTGGGGGCGCATCGATGTGTGGGTCAACAACGCGATGGTGACCGTGTTCGGCCCCGTCGATAAATTGGATGCGCGAGATCTCAAACGCGCGACCGAAGTGACGTATCTAGGGGCAGCTTACGGGACGATGGCTGCACTCAAACGCATGCGCAAGCAGGATTCCGGTGTGATCGTGCAGGTCGGCTCGGCACTGGCTTATCGTGCGATCCCCCTGCAGGCGGCGTACTGCGCAGCGAAGCATGCCTTGAGAGGCTTCACCGATGCCGTGCGCTCGGAGCTGATGCACGAACGCAGCGCCATCCATATCACCTCGGTGCATCTCTCGGCGTTCAATACGCCGCAGTTCGATTGGGCGAAGAATCTGATGCGAAAGCGCGCGGAGCCCGTGCCACCCATCTTTCAACCGGAGCTCGCCGCTGAAGCCATCGTATGGGCATCGAAGCATCGGCGGCGTGAGGTTTACGTAGGCTGGCCAGCCGTGAAAGCGGTACTCGCGAACAAGATGGTGCCCGGCGTGCTCGATCGCATCCTTGCGAAGCAAGGCTATTCGGGTCAGCTCGCCGAAGAGCCGAAGCGAAGCGACCGCGACAATCTCTACGCGCCGTGCGATACGAATCCGGGTTCTCATGGCCGCTTCGATCGAGAAGCGAAGACGTGGAGCCTGCAGTGGTTCTTGACCTCGAACCCGGGCACGACGCTCGCCCTCGCGGCCGCCGCGGTAGGTGTGCTCGGCGCGTTCGCTTTTCGCATTCGCCAGCGTCGCGATCATCAAGTTGGCGAGCGCGATGAAGAGCATCTCACGGCCGCCCGACGACGCGCCGCTACGGAAGAGGATGTCTATGTCTCATTTGGCGCGCCGCTTCGACTGGGTACGTCGGAACAGAAGCGCCCGCATTGATCCGTCGCGCGAGCTGAAGAATATCTCTCGCAGAGAGCGGAGACGCAGAGATAAGTAATCAAGAAGAGATTTATCTTCGAAGATCTTATCTTGCTTCCGAACTCTGCGTCTCCGCGTCTGCGAGAGTATTTTCTTTACTGCACGCCGGATTCTGGCGGTTGTGCGTGGGAACAATCGGACGCTCCCGTCTGTAGGGCAGGGGGAGCTTCTACATGCCTTCTTTCATTCACAAGCCGACACGCAAGCTGATCCTGCTCGCTTCGGGTGCGCTCGGCCTGGTCGTGCTCGGGGCACTCGGCGCGTTCGTGGTCTTGCTCTCCGGTGCATACAGCACCGCGGCGACGACACAGCATTTTAAGATCACGCATCGCCTACTCGATACCGGCCTGAAGTTCTCTGTCCGCACGTACGCGCGAAGCATCGAGGCGCCTGACCTCAATCGAGAGGGGATGCTCGAGCGCGGCGCTGCGTGCTACCGCGTGCATTGCGTGCAATGTCACGGTGCGCCAGGGGTCGCGCGTCATCCCGAGGGGCGCGGCATGTTGCCGATCGCGAGCGGCCTCGCGCAGTCCGCACGCGAGTGGCGGCCGGAATGGCTCTACTACGTCACTCGCAAGGGCGTGCGCATGTCGGGAATGCCGGCGTGGGAGTTTCGCATCGCCGATGACGATCTCTGGTCGACGGTCGCCTTCCTGAAGCAGCTACCTTTCATGACGCATCAGGACTACGTCGAGCTCGAGGCGCGCACGGCCGAGCTCGAGTGCCGCGCGCCCACTCAGCTGACGGATGAGCTTTCCGCGGACTACGCAAAGGTGGTCTTTCGCCAATACGCATGTCACGCGTGCCATCGCATCGAAGGGGTGACGGGGCCGAACAGTCGCGTCGGCCCGCCGCTCATCGATTGGTCGCAACGCAAGTACGTTGCAGGCGTCCTGCCCAACAACGAAGAGAACCTGATTCGCTTCATTCGCGATCCGCAGGGCGTAAGCCCGCACACCCTTATGCCGAATCTCGACGTTGCAGAAGTGCATGCGCGCGAAATGGCTCGTTATCTATTAGCCCTGGAATGATCGTGATCGGACGCAGTCTCGTATCGTTCGCTGTGCTCGTCCTCTCGGGTTGCGTGCACGAGGACGCGTATCAGCCGCACGTGGAAGACGCCGATCCGGAGCGAGGTCGGCGCGCGGTCGCAGCGCTCGAGTGCGGCGCGTGTCACGTAATTCCAGGTGTGCCGGGTGCTTGGGGCCGCGTCGGGCCGACGCTCGCCGAGTACCGCCACAACGTTTACATCGCCGGCAAGCATCCGAATACACCGGAGGTGCTCGTGCAGTTCGTGCGCGATGCGCCTTCGCTCGCGCCCGACACGGCGATGCCGGCGATCGAGATGAGCGAGGAACAAGCTCGCGACATTGCCGCTTTCCTCTATTCACTCGAATGAACGAAGAACGCCTTCAATCCGTTCTGCATGCGGCGCCGGGAAGCGGTGCGGAGCTCTTGGCCGAGCTCGGTATCGTGCTCTATGTCGGCGCGGCGGTGATCTTTATCGTCGTCATCGTGTTGGTGCTGCACGCGACGTTCGCAAGCCCATTGCGCGCGAGCACGCGGGCGTGGGTCGTGGGCGGCGGCATCGTGTTTCCGGCTGTGACGCTGTTCCTGCTCCTCAACTACTCGATCGCTGTGGGCAGCGCCGTTTCCGCGATCGATAGCGGCACCGCGCTGCGCTTGTTGCTCGATTGCTTCGGCATCGACTCGAAGGCACGGATCCCGCCGCCTGCGCCCGGTGCGCTACGCATTCACGTCGTCGGCAAGCAATGGTGGTGGGATGTTCGCTATGAAGTGCGGCGCGGGGACACGAGCTCGGTCGTGCTCGCAAACGAGCTGCGCGTGCCCCTCGATGAACCCGTGGAAATCTTACTGACATCGTCTGATGTCATTCACAGCTTCTGGGTGCCCTCGCTCGCGGGGAAGGTCGACATGATTCCGGGGCGCACGAATCGCCTCGTGATTCGCACGAGTGAGCCTGGCGTCTATCGAGGACAGTGCGCGGAGTATTGCGGCGGTCAGCATGCCTTGATGGCGCTCTATGTCATCGCGGAGCCGCGCGACGCATTCGAGGCGTGGCTCGCACGCCAATCGCAACCGGTTGAAGTTCCGCAAGCAGAAGCGCTTCGAGCGGGATACGACGCCTTCTTCAAAGGTCGGTGCGCGGAGTGCCATACCGTTAGAGGGACGCCGGCGGACGGTGTAGACGGACCCGATCTCACGCATGTCGGCGGTCGGCATTCGCTCGCCGCGGGCACGCTCCGCAATCACGTCGGCACGATGGCCGGTTGGATCGCGGGGCCGCAAGACATCAAACCAGGGACTCCGATGCCAGACAGCGAGGTGTACACGGGGCGCGAGCTTCGCGCGCTATCGGCGTGGTTGGAGAGCCTCGAGTGAGCGCGACTGCAGGCGACGCGCTGCCGAACGCGCTGCCTCGACCAGCCGATGAGCTCGAGCGCCTCGAGAAGGTGTGGGAGCCGCCGAAGGGTTGGCGCTTACTGTCCGCCGTCAATAATACCTACATCGGCCTCTTCTATATCGGCGCCGCGCTGCTGTTCCTCGTGCTCGGCGGACTGCTCGCGCTCCTGATGCGCACGCAGCTCGCCGTCCCCGAGAACGACCTCGTCGACTACGACCTCTACAACCAACTCTTCACGATGCACGGCTCCGTGATGATGTTCTTGTTTGCCGTGCCCGTGATCGAAGCGATCGGCATTTTGCTCTTGCCTGCGATGCTCGGCGCGCGCGATCTGCCGTTCCCCCGTTTGTCGGCCTATGCGTTCTGGGCGTACTTCGCCGGCGGCATCGTGTTCTTCGGCACGATCTTCTTCGATGTGGCGCCCGATGGCGGATGGTTCATGTATCCGCCGCTCACGAGCTTCGAGTTCTCGCCCGGCTTGCGTTCCGATTTCTGGCTGCTCGGCATTGGCTTCATCGAGATCTCCGCGATCGCGGGGGCGATCGAGATCGTCGTCGGCATTCTGCGCACCCGCCCTCCGGGCATGACGCTCGACAAGATGCCGGTCTACGTGTGGGCGATGCTGATCGTCGGTGGGATGATCATCTTCGGTTTTCCGCCCGTGATCCTCGCGACCGCGCTGCTCGAGCTCGAACGTGCTTTCCAGTGGCCCTTCTTCGTCGCGGAACAAGGCGGCGACTCGTTGTTGTGGCAGCACTTGTTTTGGCTCTTCGGTCATCCGGATGTCTACATCATTTTTCTGCCGGGTGCGGGTCTCGTGTCGATGATCATCCCCGCGATGGCGCGCACGCCGCTCGTTGGCTACAAGTGGGTCGTGCTCGCGATCGTCGTGACGGGATTCATCTCGTTCGCGCTCTGGGTGCATCACATGTTCGCGACCGGCATGCCGCATCTCACGACGAGCTTCTTCTCGGCTGCGAGCATGGCGGTCGCCATTCCCGCGGGCATTCAGGTGTTTGCTTGGCTCGCAACGCTGCGCCGTGGCCGTGTGAGGCTCGCCACGCCGACGTGGTTCATTCTGAGCTTCTTCGGCATCTTCGTGCTCGGCGGCTTGACGGGCGTGATGCTCGCCGTATCCCCGTACGACTGGCAGGTACACGACACGTACTTCGTCGTCGCGCATCTGCACTACGTCGTCGTCGGCGGCATGGTGTTCCCCGTGTTCGCGGGAATCTACTACTGGGCGCCGTTCGTGAGTGGCAAGCCGCTATCGGAACGAATGGGCAAGTGGGCGTGCGCGCTCATGTTCGGCGGCTTCAATCTCACGTTCTTTCCGATGCACATCTCGGGCTTGCTCGGCATGCCGAGGCGCGTGTGGACGTATTCGGATACGCTCGGTTGGGATCTCTGGAACATGCTCTCCACGATCGGCGCATTCGTGCTTGCGCTCGGCTTCGCGACTGCGTTGCTCGATCTGCTGCTGCATCTGCGGCCGGCGGGCAAAGTGGATACGAATCCTTGGGAGGCGGGTACGCTCGAGTGGCTGCCGCTCGACAACTACGGCGTGCGCAGCATTCCGCACATCAAGAGTCGGGAACCGCTCTGGGACAATCCGAAGCTGCGCGAAGAAGTCGACGCGGGTCGCCACTATCTTCCCGGCACCGTGCTCGGGGAGCGCGAGACGATCGTGACGAGTGCGATCGACGCTCGACCCGAATACATCTTGAGGCTTCCAGGGCCGAGTTGGTTGCCCGTCCTGGCGGGCCTCGGTACCGCGGCGTTCTTTCTTTCGCTCACCGTGAAGTGGTTCATCCCCGCAGCCATCGGGGCGGTCGTCGCGCTCGTCAGTATCTTCAAGTGGCTGTGGCAAACAGAGCCCGCGCCAACGAAGCAGCTCTACGAGATCGGCGGCGGTGTGAAGCTGCCGGACTTCATGACGGGACGTCGCTCGCATTCTTGGTGGGCCACCGTGGTGCTCATGCTCGTCGATGGTTCGATCTTCTCGTGTCTGCTGTTTGCGTACTTCTACTTCTGGACGGTGTCCGCAGGATGGCCGGTGACGCCATTCGATCTGCCGGGCGCCGGCACATCGATCGTGGCGGCGATGGCCTGGATCGCGAGTGCTGTGATGCTCGCGATCGCGCATCGCCGACTCCGCGTGGGCGCCGCACGAGGAACATTGGTCGCGCTGCTTGCCGCTGCGGTCGTGCTCGCCTGGGTCGGCTTCGCGTTTCATTTCCTGTCGCTCTCGGATGCGAACGTTCGTCCCGATCAACACGCGTATGGCGCGGTGCTCTACACGATGTTGTCTTGGCAGGGGCTGCATGTCGTGTTGGTCACGTTGATGTGCGGCTACACGATTGCGCGCGTACTCGCTGGAATGGTGGACGATGCGCGCCGCGGTACGTTCGATAACACGCGGCTCATGGGGTACTACACCGTCGCGCAGGGCGTGATCACGCTCCTCGTGATACACGCGCCGAGAGTGCTGTGAAGGAGCGTTTGCCATGAGTGCGGAAGGGCCACGCGAAGGTCGTCGATTCACGCCGACGGCGCTCTTCATTTGCGGCGGCACGCTTATTTGGGCGAGCGATTTCTTGGCGATGTACGTGATAGCGGCCATCGCGTGCGCGAACGGCTGGGCGGCCCTAACGATCGCGGGCATGCCGTTCGTGGCGTTCGTCGGTACGGTGCTGACGCTTGCGGCAGGTGCGGGCACGATCGTCGTGTTGCGCGCGGGCCTCAAGCGTTCACGGGAGAATGGGCAGCTCGATGAGTCCGCGCGTTTCATCTATTTTCTCGCCGCGGCGATCGGCATGCTAGCGCTCGTCGCAATTCTCTATAACGCTCTGCCAGCGTGGTTCCTGGCAACGGAATGCGGGCGTGGCTGAGAAGATCTCGCGGAGCGCGCCGGGGTAGGAAGATACTCTCGCAGTGACGCAGAGGTAAGAAATAGATCGATCTCTTTCGTTCTTGACTCTGCGCCTCCGCGCCTCTGCGGCTTTGCGAGAGCCATTCTTCCGCGGTGCCTGGAAGACCTGCTCTTCCGGAAATCTTGGCGAATGCAGGCAAACGTTGGTACGGTGGCGAGCTCGTATCGGCTTGATGAGAGCGTGCGTGTGGAGGTGTAGATGTCCGAGCTCGACGAACTGGTGGCGCAGCAGCTGCTTCTCAATACACCCTTGCAATGGCTCATTGCTGCCGGTGTCGCGCTTCTTGTGTATGTCGTGCTCATGGCTGCGCGCCGCCTCGTGCGTCGCTACTACACGCGTTTGAAGGTCACCCCGCGCGAGGAACTGCTCGAGATTCCCCTACAAGTATTGAGCCGCACGACCTCGATCTCGTTTGTGGTGTGGGCGCTGTACGCAGGCTTTCAAACGCTGACATACACGCCGAGGCTGGGGCAGGTCGCAGACTCGATCATCACGATCTCGCTGTTCTGGCAGGCAGGTATCTGGGCTGTCGCTGCGGTCGGCGCTTGGCTCGATCGAAAACGTCGCCGCAGCATGGAAGTCGATCGAGCGATGGTCGGATCGCTCGGCATCATCGGGTTCATTGTCAACGTCGTGATCTGGTCGATGGTGCTGCTGTTGACGCTCGACAACCTCGGCGTCGACATCACTGCCCTCATCGCCGGCCTCGGCATCGGCGGTATTGCCGTTGCGCTCGCGGTTCAGAACATCCTCGGTGATTTGTTTGCATCGCTTTCGATTACGCTCGATCGACCGTTCGTCGTGGGTGATTTCTTGATCGTCGGCGAGTTCCTCGGCTCGGTGGAGTACATCGGCATCAAAAGCACGCGCCTGCGAAGCCTGAGCGGCGAGCAGATCGTCATGTCGAATGCGGATCTTCTGGGCAGTCGTGTTCGCAACTACGGGCGCATGGCCGAACGCCGTGTCGTGTTCACGAACAGCTTTCCGTACGAGACGCCGATCGGCACGATCGAGCAGATTCCGGGACTCATCAAACGGATCATCGAATCGCAAGCCGATACGCGCTTCGATCGCAGCCATTTCATGAAACACGGCGCCGCCGCGTTCGAATTCGAGACCGTGTACTACGTACTCTCGCCCGACTACAACAAGTACGCCGATACGCAACAGGCGATCAACATCCAGCTCCATCGCGAGCTCGAGAAGATGGGCGTGAAGGTCGCGATTCCGGTTCAGCGTTTGTTAATCGAAGAGTTAGGTAAGCTTGCCGAGCGCGGCGATGCGAAGAATCCCACGGACGCGGCCGAGCGAAGCGTGTAAAAGGGAATAAGCGGAAGTCCCGGTAGACTCCGGGTTGAAAGGGTTCGTGCGCGGCCCGACAATTGAGCTACGGCTCCGCCTGCAACGTTTTGTTGTTCCTACATATAGATAGGTGTTCGATGAGTAAATCCAAACTGTTGAGCATTCTGGCGCTCACCGGCGCGTTGAGTGCGTTCAGCTCCTTCGCTTCTGCAAAGACTTGCAGCGTAGAGATTAGCGGCAACGATCAAATGCAGTTCGACAAATCGAGTATTGCGATCGCGGCCGATTGCACGGAAGTCGAGCTCACGCTCAAGCACCCCGGAAAGCTTCCTGTGACCGCGATGGGGCACAACTGGGTGCTCACGAAGACGTCTGATTTCCAGCCTGTCGCAACCGCGGGCGCTTCCGCTGGCCCCGCGAACAACTATGTGCCGAAGGACGATGCGCGCGTGATCGCGCACACGAAGCTCGTGGGCGGCGGCGAGTCGACTTCGATCAAGTTCTCGACCTCGAAGCTGCAGAAGGGTGGCGACTACACCTTCTTCTGCTCCTTCCCCGGTCACTGGTCTTTGATGAAAGGCAAGCTGACATTCGGCGGCTAGAAGAACGGCTGGAGGTTGGAGGCTCGGGCTAAAGGTAAGGCCCGAGCCGAAAACTGCAGCAGTGAAGCGGATGATCCTTCGTCAACTGCGCGCGCTTACTCTAGCTCCAGCCTCCAGCCCTTCAGGGCGCCACGGCGGAGATGCGCGACAGGCGCTGAGGCGCTTCGGGCGCGGTGCGTGTGTGGCGTAGCTTCGTGATGAAGCGTTGCGCCCACGCCTTGATGTCATTCGTTCGCAACGTTTCGAGCATGGACGCATGGCGTTCGCGCCGCTCGCCCAACGACATGTTGAGTGCAGTTTGAATCGCGTGTCCAACCGCGCGCGAGTCGTACGGGTTCACTTGTAGCGCACCGCCGAGCTCACGCGCGGCGCCCGCGAGTGTCGAGAGCACGAGCACCCCTGGATCGTCCGGATCCTGCGCGGCGAGATATTCCTTTGCGACCAAGTTCATTCCGTCGCGGACCGGCGTGACGAGTCCCACCTGCGCGGCGCGAAGGAATCCCATGAGCGATTCGTGCGGGAAGTTGCGGTTGAGATAGCGAATCGGCGTCCAATCGGTATCGGCGAAGCGTCCGTTCGTGCGCCCAGCCGCCTGTTCGAGCGCGCGGCGGATTTCCCCATACGACTGCACATCTTTGCGCGACAACGGCGCGATCTGCAGATAGGTGACGTGACCTCGGTTGTCGGGGAACGCTTCCAGGAACTGCTCGTATGCGTAGAAGCGCTCGACGAGCCCCTTGCTGTAGTCGAGACGATCGACGCCGATGACCAGCTTTCGTCCGACGAGGCTATCGATCATCTTGCGTACGATCTGCGTCTTGTACGCGCGCGAGGCCTCTTCCTGAATGACATCGACATCCACCCCGATCGGAAAGATGCCGCTTGCGACGGTGCGTTCGCCGATCCTGATGCTGTTGTCATCCTCGATGCGCGCTTGCGGGATGCACTGCTCCACGGCCGAGTGAAACGACAGCAAATCGCTCTGCGCTTGGAAACCGACGAGGTCGTACGCCGCGAGGTCGCGGATGAGCTCCGAGTGTGTCGGCAGTACCCTCAAGGTTTCGATGTACGGGAAGGGGATGTGTAAGAAGAACCCGATCGGCACGCGTACGCCGAGCTCGCGCAAGCGGCAGGCGAGCGGCACGAGATGGTAGTCGTGCACCCAGATCACGTCGTCCGGCTTCAGTAGCGGCGCAAGCTTCTGCGCGAACAGCCGATTGACCGCTTCGTAGGCGTCGCGGTCTTCGTGACGGAAGCGAAAGCGTGTCGGCATATAGTGGAACAGAGGCCAGAGCGCTTCATTCGAAAAGCCGTTGTAATAACGCTCGAACTGATCTCGCCGAAGGTCGAGCAGCGCGTAACTCACGCCGTCGCGGATATGGATCTCCGGGTCGCCCGGGTCGTGATCGATCAGCTCGCCGCCCCACCCGAACCACAGACCGCCGGTATGTTTGAGGGCGCTCAATACGCCTACGGCAAGACCGCCGGGCGCGGCCGCCTTGCGCGGCAGTGACACGCGATTCGATACGCAGATTAATCGCGATGCCATCGGCACTCGCTCTGCAATCGTTCGGAAATGCGGTACGGATCCATGTCTATCTCTCCTCAAGTCCTATCGAGTCGACACGTTCAACTCGCGCGCATGAGTTGCGGCGTTGCGGGTAGCTCGCGAATCCAGCGATGTACGTCGGCGACGCTCGGCAGACGGTACGACGCGCGCGTGAGTGCGGTGCTTCCGACGCGTACCGAGAGACCGCCGAGCTCGTTGACCGCTTGAAATCCATCTTCATCGGTGACGTCATCGCCGATGTAGATCGGTTGTCTGCCCGCGAAGGGCGCTTGCTCCATGAAGGTGCGCACAGCCGTTCCCTTCGTCGTTGCGCTCGGCCGGATTTCATAGACACACTTGCCGGCCTGCAGTACGTAGCTCGGGCCGAGTCGCTCGACGATCCGGTGGGTCACGTCGCGAGCCGCTTCTGCCGCATCGGGTGCGAGCCGAAAGTGCAGCGCGAGCGCGAATCCCTTGTCCTCGAGCAGCAGGCCTTCGTGCACGCGCGCGAACGCGGCGAGCTCCTCGCGTACTTGTCGGAGCGCGCTCGTATCGAAGGAAGCGCGTATCAAACGACCGTCTGGACCACGCCGTTCCGCGCCGTGCACACCCGAGGTGCACAGTCGGAGCGGATCGAATAGCTCATCGATGTTTGCAATCGTACGACCGCTGATGAGTGCGAGCGCGCCGTCCAAGCGGGAAGCGACTTCCTCCAGCAGCACCTTGAGCTCCGCTGGCACATAGACGCTTTCCGGTGTTTCGGCGAGATCGATCAGCGTGCCGTCTACATCGAGGAAGAGAGCCCAACGCGCGTTTTGAGTCACTGCGTCGTGCGACATCCTTAGAACCTTACTGCGGATGCGCTGATAGCTCAACCTCGTATTCCCCGCGCGTCATCCGAATCCAGCGGTCAAGACGTTGATCGGCTGTATAAAAAGCCACATTGCTATGGCGCGTCGCGCGTACGTGCGCAGCAGGTAGTGGAAGAGCGGATTGCGCTCGGCGGTAGATCGCGGACGATAGTGCGAGGTCCACAGAGCGGAGGGGCATGCCATGCTGTGCAGCGAGCTCATGAGACTGGACATCGAATGCGTCTCACCGATGACGCCGGTAAAAGAAGCGGCGCAGAGGATGCGCGATCAGAATATCGGATTCCTACCGGTGTGCGATGAGCGAATGCGTCCGATCGGCACGATCACCGATCGAGACATTGCCGTGCGCGTCGTTGCCGAGGGGTATCCCACGAGCACTCCGGTCGAGACGTTCATCACGTATGAAGTGGTGTCGTGCAGCCCCGAGGACGATGTGAGTTACGCGCGTCACCTGATGGCGCAGAACCGCGTGTCGAGAATCATCTGTACCAACCGAAAGGGGCGCATCGAGGGCATCATCAGCCTGTCGGACATCGCAAGCTTGGATGCGGTCGACGCGGCGCAGACGCTCGTGCATGTTGCGGGAAGAGAATCGCGCAGCGGGCTCGAGCGCATTCGCGCGCGCCCGGCGCTCTGATCTGCATCGAAGAGATCTCTCGCAAAGCAAGCAGAGCCCGCGGAGGAGAAGAGTGTCTCCTGCAGAGAAGGAATTCTTCCCTTTGCGCCCTCTGCGCGCTTGGCGAGATTATCTCATCCGTGTCACAGCGCGTCCGAATTGCTCACGAAGGCGATCGTCGTGCCGTCGGGTGACCACGACGGTACGTTGATCGTTCCCTGGCCGCCATAGACATAGGCAATGACTTTGGGTGTGCCGCCTTCGATCGGCATCAGGCGCAGATAGACTTGCTTGTAGTAAGGATGATCGGCGGGCTCTATGTCGTCGCCGTAGCTGATCATCGCGATCCATTTGCCGTCCGGGGAGATGTGCGGGAACCAGTTGTTGAACTCGTCGTTCGTGACGCGCTCTTGATTCTTGCCGTCTGGAGTCATGCGCCAGATCTGCATCTTTCCGCTGCGCACGGAATTGAAATAGATGTACTTGCCGTCCGGCGTGAACTCCGGACCGTCGTCGACGCCTTTCGCCGTCGTGAGGCGAATCTCGGGACCGCTGCCGTCCGAGGGGATCTTGTAGATGTCGAACTCCCCGTTACGCCCACCGGTGTAGACGAGAAACTTCCCATCCGGCGACCAGCTGTGAAGATAGGAGGGCGTGAGCGGTGTAATGCGCTTCGGTACTCCGCCGGCGACGGGCACGGTGAAGATCGTCGACTCGCCCTTGTCGGTACTCTGATCGGAGATACCCATCATCGTACCGTCGAAGGACAGCACATGATCGTTGTTGTTGCGGATCGCGAAGCCGGTGTCGAGCAGCTGCGATTGACGCGTGGCGAGATCGAAGCGGTAGAGCCGGCCGCGCGTATCGGGGTTCGTTCCGCTCGTGTTGTAGATCAGTGCCAGGCCGTCGGGCGTCCAGTTCGGCGCCTCGAAGGGTTGTTGCGAGCGGTAGATCATCTGTCGGCGTCCCGTGCGCACATCGAGCAACTCGAGTTGGCTCCCGATGTAATCGCGATACGGTCTGAAGTCCGGCTTTGCCGTGCGTGTGAGCCGCACATCGTGGAAGATCACGTGCTCGATGACATCGGGGTTGTGCGAGCTCAAGAAGAGGCCGACTTGAACTTCGTCGCCGAGGGGCACGTCGGCGATCTTGATGCTCGAGTACGGATCGCCGAAGCGCGCGGCGGAGAACGTGTAGGTATTTCCGCGTCGTTCGATCTGAATGACATCTGCACCTTTGACGGTCGATTCGATCTGCTCGGTTGCGCCCCCTTTCGTGCGCCGGAACTGCAGAGAGGTGAGGCCGTCGCCATGCACGACTGCATCCACGTAGGGCGCGTCTTCGTCGAGGCCGTCTCGGATCATGACGCCAGCTTTGCGGTGGGGATCGACGCCGCTGCCAACGAACTCCGCGCGCGCTTGCAGAATGAAATCGCCGCGCATCATGCGCCAGGCGAAATGCATTTCGTCTCGTTCGAACCAGACGTTGTACCCGCCCGCTGTCAAGCGGTACTCCTGCGTCGCGGCGTTGTATGTCGCGCGGCCAGCGAGCTTCGGCGAGCCGATATCTGCATGATGTTCGAAGACGCCGAGTGGTCCGCCAGTCGGAGAAGCGTGAATCGAGAATGTCATAGCGATAGACCCGAGAAGGATGGCGCCCAGCCCGAATACCTTGTGACGCACGCGACCTCCCTATTCGAATTGTTGAGTCAACGGCGAGCGCAGCATAGCGCGAAGCGCCGCGCTCGGAAGGTCAAGAATTGGCGAGGCCTCACGCAATGTATGCAGGAGAACGATCGCACGGAGTGTACGTCCGACGTCCGCAGAATTCAGGCTTGACCCCTCGGCCGGGATCACTTACATGAATGGTTCCTCCCTAGCGCCCGACGTTCTCGTGCCGATCATCAAACGTGCAGCTCAGCTCTTACTCCTATGCGTCGTCGCACTGGGCCCAGTCCGCGCCGACGATGCGATCTCCCGTGTCTCGACTCCCAGCGAGCTCTATGGCGATTTGTTCGTGCGGGTACAGATGGAGCGCGTCTTTCCGGACAGCAAGACGTTTGTCGATGCCGTGCCGAAGGGAACGCCGGCCGAGATCCTCGAGCTCTATGAGGAGGCGAGCCAGCAGGACCGATTCGATTTGCCCGCTTTCGTGGCGGCCCGCTTCGAAACGCCTCGTACTGCCGGTGAGGAGTACGAAACGAAGAAGGGCCAGGACGTACGCGCGCACATCGATCGATTGTGGGATGTGCTCACTCGCTCGCCCGGTGCGCAGCCGATGTTCTCATCGCGGTTGCCGTTGCCGCAGCGCTACGTCGTTCCGGGCGGTCGCTTCGCCGAGATCTACTACTGGGATTCGTACTTCACGATGCTTGGGCTCGAGGAGAGCGGGCGCGCCGATCTCACGACGGCGATGATCGACAACTTCGCTTATCTCATCGATCAGTACGGACACATTCCGAACGGCAACCGAACGTACTACGTGAGCCGCTCGCAGCCGCCGTTCTTCGCGGCGATGGTGGAGCTGGAAGCGAAGCGCGAAGGGAAGGCAGCCTACGCCCGACGCTTGCCGCAACTTCAGCGCGAGTATGCGTTCTGGATGGACGGCGCGGATTCACTCGAGCCGAACGCCGTGCACCGGCGGGTCGTTCGCCTCTCGAGTGGCGAGATTCTCAATCGCTATTGGGACGATCGCGATACGCCGCGCGAGGAATCGTACGCAGAGGATATCGCGACAGCGCGCGCGTCGAAGCGGCCGCCCGAAGAGGTGTACCGCAATCTTAGAGCCGCTGCCGAAAGCGGCTGGGACTTCAGCTCTCGTTGGTTTGAAGACGGGCGGACGCTCGCAACGATTCGGACGATCGACATCGTGCCGGTCGATCTCAACAGTCTCCTGTACCAACTCGAGCGCACGATTGCCCGCGCCTGCGAGGCGAGCCAACGCGTCGAATGCGTGCAAGAGATGACGGCGCGAGCAGAGGCGCGAAAGCAGGCGGTCGTGCGCTATCTGTGGAGCGATCAGACCGGCGCGTTCACGGATTACGATTGGCGTTCGGGCGCTCGCATCGAACGTGTGAGCGCGGCGACGGTTTATCCGTTGTACTTCGAGATCGCTGACGAAGCGCAAGCGCGTGCCATCGCGCGAACGGTGAGAGAACAGTTGCTCAAGCCGCACGGACTTGTCGCGACGACCGTGGAAACCGGCGAACAATGGGATGCGCCGAACGGTTGGGCGCCGCTGCAGTGGCTCGCAATCGACGGCTTCCGTCGCTACGGCGAGCGCGCGCTCGCAGGCACGATCGCGCAGCGATGGGTCGGCAAGAATCTCGAGGTGTTCCGCGCAACGGGCAAGCTCGTCGAGAAGTACAACGTGAGCGCCACAGGCGAGGGCGGCGGAGGCGAGTACCCGCTGCAAGACGGGTTCGGCTGGACGAACGGCGTCTTGCGTAGGCTGCTCGCGGACTACCCAAAGCTTGCCGAGAATTGATCCGTTCCAAGGGCTCTCAGTGCCTCTCTTTTTCTTCGCCGCGCCGCCGCGAAAGAGTCGAAGTACCGTATAGGCGCGAAATCGATTCTTGAAAGAAGAGCGCGGGCACGCTGCGTACTCTGCGAGCTTCTTCTAATCCCTACGTCGCAAGCCGCCCGAGCAGCACGACGGCGAACAGCGCCATGATGATCCCTGTCGATTCCGCGCCTGTGACTCTCTCGCCGAACATAAAGATGCCGACGAACACGAGCAGCAGCGTGCTCGTGACGGCGTAGAACACACCGGCTGTGGCGAGCTTCATCGCCTGCATTAGAAGCACCCAGACGACGGCGAAAGCGCCGGTGCAGACCAAGCCCAAGAAAAACCAGCGGTTCCAGAAAGGTCTCGCATTCGTGCTCGCGAGCTTGAGCAGCGTGTCCGCGGTCACGCCGATGCACGAGAGTGCGAGCGCCAGCAGGGCGCTTTTCCATCCAGATCCCATGACGCCTCCTCACGCGGCGGCGATCGCCAGCGCGCTCGTCTGAGAGGGCATACAGGATTCCAATGAAAGCGGCTCACCAAAGCCAGAAATTTCTCCCGCAGAGGCGCAGGGACGCAGAGATCAGAGGCAGAATAGATCTTTTCCGATTTCCGCTTTTTCTGATCTGCGCCTCCGCGGCTCTGCGTCTCGGCGAGAGTATCTTGCCGCTGACGTCACTTAAGGCGAATACGCCTTCCGCGCCCGCTCCACGACGCGCATATCGCCGAACTTCGCTCCGATCGCCGCGAAGGACTCGCGTGGGCCTTGCCAACGAAGCGCGTCGACATTCGCGAAGAGCGACGCGTCCGTCCGCAGCGTCGCGAGCTGCTTGAAGAGCAGGGCGAGTTTGCGATTCTCGTCATTCAGAACCGTCGGCGGGAAGTGCTCGATCGCGCCATGCGCATTCAAGAGCCGTGCGGCGCCTGTCTTGCCGATGCCCGCGATGCCTGGATAGCCGTCGGCAGAATCGCCGACGAGCGCCAGGAAATCCGGGATCAGGTGAGGGTCCACCCCGAACTTCTCTCGAACGGCCGCTGCATCCCGGACCGCCTTCGCCTTCCGATCGACCTGCACGACACGATCGCCGCGCACACACTGCGCAAGATCTTTATCCGGCGTCCAGATGCTGACTTTCTGCACGCGCTCGTCCAGCGCGGCGAGATGGGCGGCCGACGCCAACGCATCATCGGCTTCGAGCTCCGTCATCGGCCATACCGCAACACCCATCGCGTCGAGCGCTTCCTCGAGCGGATGAAACTGAGAGAACAACGCGGGCTCGATCCCTTCGCCAGTCTTGTAGCCGGGCCACAACGCGTTGCGGAACGATTCGATGACATGATCCGTCGCGACGCCGAGATGCGTCGCGCCGCCCTCGATCATTTCGAGCACGCCGTTCAGCACGCCGAGCGCTGCGCCGAACGGCTTGTCCTTCCCTTTATTGAAGCGTCGCAGACCGTAGAAGTGGCGAAACAGCTCGTACGTGCCGTCGATGAGATGGATGAGCATGGGCGAGAGGTCGATCCGGATCCTGAGAAGGCGAGTCCTATCTTAAACAGGATCGCAGACTGGCGCTGCTCGTGAGTGGCTTAGTACCGACGTACAGGTCCGAATGAGGCGTGCGATCCGGTATGTCCATGCGAGCGCCTCGCTCGTTCACATATCGGAGACTCAAGCGATGACTACTCAGATAGACAACCGCATGTGGCGTCAACTCGACCAACGTTCCCCGCGTGTTCCCCCTGGAGGTACACGGATGAGAGTGCTACTGAGCGCGGCCGCTATAACGCTGTTCAGTAGCGTGGCGAGCGCGACACCCCCGAATTCGGTGATCGGATCGTGGGTGATCCTCGTGGATCAAACCTATACGACACTGGACGTCGCGAATCAGGGAGCGGCCGGAAGCCCGGGCGGAAGTGCGTGTCGCGTGATTCTCGGGTCGATCGGCGTTTCGCCGATGAACGGAACGTACTGCCCCGAAACCGGACGGATTCACTTCCTGCAACGAAATCCCTCGACGAATGTCGTCGTTCGAACCTATACCGGCAGTGTGAGCGCGGCGACCGCGGAGCTGCCCGCCCACATCGCGGGCACGACCGACGTGCTCAACATCGGTCTTGGTCAGTTCGGCGAGTCTCCGTTCTCAGGAAGCAAGCTGTAGCCGTTCTCGGCGAGAAAAAAGTGGCGTGCGCATGCGAGTGCCGCGCAGTCATGCAGAAACGGCACGGCGCAGCCTGCGCCGTGCTCGTCGAAGCGCGCGTCAAGATCGACGCGCGCTCAGGAAGATCTCACTCGTGCCCGTGTCCGCCCGAGCTGCCCTGGGCAGCCGCTCCGCTCATCGCGCGCGGTTGCTGCTCTCCCATGCGCGGCTGCGCAACGGTGAGCGCACGCAGGAACGTCATGAGATCGCGCAACTCCGCGCGTGTGAGCGTCTGCTTGTAGATATCGGGCATGCTCGAAGGCGCCGCTTGCCGCTCGACGACATTGCTCGCATCGAGCTTCGCTTCGCTGCCGTCGGCGCGCTTCAGGATGATCTCTTTCGCGGACTCCGACATGAGCGAGCCGCTTTCGTATGAGCCATCTTTCAATTTGAGCGTCACGAGATTGAAGCCTTGCGCGATTCGCGCATTCGGCTCGACGACCGCCTCGAGCAAGTAGTCCGGCGATTTTTCCGCACCGATCAGCGTGAGGTCGGGCCCCGCCTCACCGCCGTCGCCGTTGACTTGGTGGCAGCGAATGCAGGCGAGTGCCGGGTGGTTGTAGAACACGCCGTAGCCGCGCCAAGGGTTGCCTTGGCCGAGCGCGCTGCGATACGGCGCGAGCGCATCGCCGCTCGCTGCCCATTCTGCTTGGAGCTTATTCCAGCGAGCTTGCACGTCTCTATCCGTGCTCTTGTCGACTGCATCGAGCAACTCGACTTGAGCGTCGGGGTGTACTTTGCCAGCCGCGAGTCTGTCGAGGCCGAGCACGAGCAAGCCCGGCGCTTCGGGCTGATCCAATTGGGTGAGCGCCGTGAATGCGGCGCGTTGCTCCACGCCGGTGCCTTCGGTCGCGAGTCGGCGCACGACGGGCAATGCGCGTTCCGGCGATTTCTTCGCGAGAATCTGCAGCGCCGCCAAGCGCAGCGCCGGGGCACGCGAGCTCTCAGCCGCGCGAATGCCTGCTTCGATCTCGGGCGCGTTGAGCTTATCGAGCACTTCAAGCGCGCGTGCGCGCACATCACCGGGCGCGTTCTCGTTGCCGATGACCTCGACGAACAGCGAAGACTGCGAACGCAACTCGAGTTTGGCTGCGGCATCCAGCGCGGCGAGCTGCACTGCTTCAGGCGCATCCTGTAGGACGTTGCGAATTGACGTTTCGAGCGCTTGCCGCGCGACAGCGGCATCCCGCGGCGGGAGCGGACGATAGACGCCGACGAGCCGATCGCGTTGAGGCACATCGGCCCAGAGGCCCAGCTGAGTGAGTGCTTCCGCGCGCATCGCTGGCTGCGCAGTGCTCGACGTTGCGTAATCTGCAAGCGCACGCGCCTGATCGGGTTGCGCCAAGCGGAAGTTCGCATTGATCGCGCGTAGCACGAACGTCACGTCCTCGGGTGAAACATCGGGCAATTTCGCGGCGAGCGCCGCATAGGCCGCTTCGACCGGCGCATCATTGATGGCGATGGCGGCCTCGCGCGCGACATAGGCATCGCGATCGTTGAGGAACTGCGCGATCGCGGGATCCTTGAGCGCGCGATACGTGAGCAGTACGCCGAGGCGCGCAGCCGCGGAGTCGTCCTTCGTGGCTGCATCGAGCGCTGCGTTCTTGCCGATACGAGTGAGCGCGTAAACAGCGGCATGCCGCAGGTACGCGTCGCGATCCGCATTGCGGCGCAGGAGCGCGATCAGTGCCGGCGTTGCATCGTCGCGCCCGAGCTTGCCCAAGCTTTGGGCGGCGAAGAACTGCACGCGAGGGGCTGGGTCTTCGAGCAGGCGCACGAGTGCGGTGTAGGCATTGGCGATCTTTAGATCGCCCAGTCCCTTCGCGGCTTGCGCTCGCACTTCCGCGTCGGGATCGGTGAGCAGCTTCTGCAATGTCGTCGCCGCTTGCTTATGTTCGCGGCCGAGTTGGGTGAGTCCCCACACGGCATGTAATCGCGCGAGCGGTGCCGATACGACGTTCGTCGCGACCTCGGTGAAGACAGGGAGGCTGCTGCGACCGCGGCTCACGAGCGTGAGCTGCGCTTCCAAGCGAGCGCGGCGATCGGGGTGTGCGAGCAAGCGCCGAAGCGTCGACGTATCGGCGCGCGAAAGGCCCGTCGCGAGAATTTGCTGAAGCTCAGCGCTCAGCGCTTGCTGCGCGGGATCGGGGTTGCGCGCCGTGATCGCGTAGATGCGGCCGCGCTTCGATTTCGGCCAGCCTTCGACCCAATCGGAAACGTACATCGCTCCATCCGGCCCGAACGTGACGTCGGTGGCGAGCAGTCCGCCCATGAAGAGCTCGCTTCCCGTCACCGCGAAGCCCGCGCCTTGCGGCCGGAGCGTATAGCTTTGGATTCCGCTGCTCGCGATCGAGCCTTTGAAATGCGTGATGAAGAAATGCCCGCGGAACTCGGGCGAGAGACCCGTGCCCGGGTAGTAGGTCAGGCCCGACGGACCGTCTTCGATGTTCGCAATCGGTGGCAGGAGATGAGCGGACTGACCTTCGAAGCGCGGCTTCCACAGATTCTCGCGCATCCAAGGCCCGACCGGCCCGAGCGGTGGATACTGATACCCGATACGCCAGCCGCTATCGCCCCCTTCGACGAGATAAACGAGTCGTTCGAGATCGCCGGCGTCGCTGTCGTTGTCGCCGGTGAAGAGATTGCCGTACTCATCGAACACGAGCTCCTGCGGATTGCGCAGACCGCGCGCGAACAACTCGAGCTCGGAGCCGTCGAGATTCGAGCGGAACACCGCGCCGGTATCGGGCGTGGAGACGACCTGCCCTTCCTTGCCGATGACATGCGCGCCGCGATCCCCGATCGAGAAGTACAGCTTGCCGTCATGACCGATCGCGAGGCCGTGCAAGTCGTGTCCGGTGAAATTGAAGTGAACGCCGAATCCGCGGAGCAACTCGGTCCGCTTCGCGCCGCCAGGGCCCTCTTCGAGCAGCCACAAGCTTGGAATGTTCGTGAGCCAGACCTTCCCATCGCGTGCGAGCACGCCTGAGGCGATGCCATCGAGCATCGTGTTGAAGCCGTTCGCAAACACACTCGAGGTGTCCGCAACGCCATCGCCGTCGCGATCTTCGATGAGGCGCACGACTTCGCTTTCGATCGCGAGCTGCTTGGCGCCGTCCTCGCCGAAGACGTTCACGATCATCTCGGCGCGATCCTCGATCGTGCGTAAGGCGAGGTCGCGCTCGAGCATGCCCATGTAGCCGCGAATGTCGAGCGTGCTGCTTCCGTATCGGTAGGTCTCCGCGACGAAGAGGCGTCCTTTCTCATCGAAGTCGATCGCGACCGGATTCGCGAGCATCGGCTCGGCGGCCCACAGCTTCGCTTGCAGTCCGGGTGGCAGGCTGAAGCGCTGAATCGCAAGCTGCGCGTCATCCGAAGCGGGAGCGACGACCGGATCCGGCAACCGCTCTTGCGGAGCTAACTCGAGGGTTTGGGCCGACGAGACGGAGATGCCGGCCGCAAGCAGCGCGGCCAGCGAGCAGAACGCGGGTGATTTCATGTAGCTGTAATAATTTGCAGATGTGGACGGATCGCGAGCCCCTGACCGCGACGAGCGACGAATTTACCACGTGATTGTGCGCCGCGGCCCATCGCCGCAATCAAGGGGTCATTCCGCTCGAGCGATGCGGGAGGCTGGGCCGCCGGGATCGGGCTTCGGCCGGAAAGTTCCCGGAGTTCGTGCCCATTTGCCCGCCGATGGGCATTTCTGTGATCTGTCGCACAGTGCGGTTCAGGGTGAATGAGCACCTCCTCGCAGTCGAAATCCGCGCGATTCTGCACCCTCCCTGTTTACGGGCGCCGATCGATGACAGATCAACCGATCGTCACGCGTCGATCCGCAACCACACGAACATGGGTGCATCATGAACAGGCATTGGTTTACTGGGGTGCTCGCCGGCTTGCTCCTCGCCGTTTCCGGCAGCGCGCTTGCAAGCGGCTCGATCACCGATCCGATCACGCAGTTCTACGCGAAGCGAAGCGGCGTGTCGTTGCGCGCGGTCGTGTATCGACCCGAAGGCTGGAAGCCGCGCGAGCTGCGCCCGGCCGTCATCGTCTTCAACGGGCTCGGTTGGACGCAGGGTCAGCCCGAATGGGGCGAGCGCTATGCGAGACACTATGCGTCCAAGGGACTGGTGAGCATCTGCGCGCAGTATCGGGTCGCGAAGGGTTCGGTCACGCCGATTCATTCGATCGACGATGCGCGCGATGCCGTGCGATGGGTGCGAGCGAATCACGCGGCGCTCGGTATCGATCCCAAACGCATCGCGGTGCACGGTCTATCCACGGGCGGCCACTTGGCGCTCGGTACCGCGATGTTCCAGGGGAACTCCTCGGTGAGCCCGGTGCCGAACGCACTGATCCTGTACTCGCCCGTCGTCGATGTCTCCCGCAATCTCGCGTTCCAGGAGTTGATCGGCGACACGCCGGCGGTGACCGTCTCGCCCGTGGCGAACGTGACGAAAGGATTGCCGCCCACGATCGTTTTGCAAGGGGACGTCGACACGGTGACACCCTTCGCCGGCGCCAAGCTCTTCTGCGACAAGATGACCGAGGCAGGCAATCGGTGCGAGCTGAACCGATATATGTACGTCGGGCATCTCTTCACGCCCAAAGGAACGGCGGACGACCAGACGCCGAAGCCGGATGCGCGCGTCGAAGCGGCCGCGCTCGTGAAGGTCGATGAGTTTCTCGCGTCGCTCGGGTATATGGCGAAGTAGCCACTGGGAAGAAACGTGATAGCTTCATGCTTTTACTGCAGCAGGCGGCATGAAGCTCATGAGCACACCCGCGGACGTTCGCGACAATCCGGAGGCACAGCGGTTCGAGCTTCGAGCTGAAGCGGGTACCGCGTTCATCGCCTACCACCAGACGGGCGGCGTCTTGAGTCTGGATCACACCGAAGTCCCTGAAGCGCTCGCGGGTCGCGGCGTCGGCTCCGCGCTCGTGAAGGGCGCGCTCGATCTCATCGGAAGCCGCAAACAAAAGATCGTCGCGAACTGCTCGTTCGTCGCGAAGTACATCGAACGGCACCCAGAGTATCGGCAGCTTCTTGTTGGTTAGGCTCTAGGCTGTAGCCAGAGCGCGCGCGCGCGCGGGTAACACATCCT
The DNA here is from genome assembly GCA_044506405.1 of Lysobacterales bacterium. Lineage (GTDB taxonomy): Bacteria > Pseudomonadota > Gammaproteobacteria > Steroidobacterales > Steroidobacteraceae > Steroidobacter. The sequence goes on from JBIQKP010000020.1 coordinate 36,041, forward strand.
TTGCCTAGCCTACGTTCTATCGCGTCCGGATCTCGCGAACGACTGGCTGCTGCGATGCATCCGCGACTCGCGCTTTCTGGCTAGAGCCTACAGCCTAGAGCCTACAGCCTGGCCAGGGATCGATCCCATCCAAGTAGGCGTTAGACGTTCTCCACTTCATCGAGGACGTTCCAATGGACCTGCTCCTGCACACGATCATCATCAGCACGCGGCCCGGCCGCGTCGGGCCATCGGTCGCAAACTGGTTTCACGACTTCGCGACCCAACATGGGAAGTTCCGCACGAAGCTCATCGACCTCATGGACTTCCACTTGCCGATCTACGACGAGCCGCACCATCCGCGCTTTCACAAGTACGAAAAGGAACACACGAAGCGCTGGTCCGCGAGCGTGGCCGAGGCGGATGCCTATGTGTTTGTCACGCCGGAGTTCAACTATTGTCCGCCGCCTTCCTTCGTGAACGCATTGAACTACCTCTATCGCGAATGGAACTACAAGCCGTGCGGCTTCGTGAGCTATGGCGGCGTCTCGGGCGGCATGCGTGCGGTGCAGATGGAGAAGCAACTCGTAACCACACTGAAGATGATGCCCATGGTCGAGGGTGTTGCCGCGCCGATGGTCACGAAGCTGCTCGATGAGCACAAGAACTTCCGATCGAACGAGCTGATCGACAGCTCGGCCGTGGCTATGCTCGATGAGCTTTACCGATGGGCACACGCTTTGAAGCCGATGCGGGTTCATTGAAATCGGCATGTGTATGTAATACCTGCACGACGCCTGGCACGAACTGCCCGAGCGATCCCGAGTCGCGCGCGTCGTCGCGATTGAGACCGACTTGTTACCGCTCCTCGACTGAAAAGCACCTCGACGTCCCGCATGCTGTTCCCACTGAGGAGCAACGAGCTCGGAGGTAGGCCATGGCTGCAGTGGCGGCGACGTTTTCTGATTTTGTTCGAGATGACCTGTTGACAGTTGCGACGCTGCGGGACTGGATGCAGGGTCGATGGGCGCTAGTGTTCTCGCACGCGGATGATTTCGCGAGCGACGGATTCGAGATGGATCGCTGGCTCGTGCACGTTGGGCAGGCATTCGCGACCGCGGGCTTGTCGCCGGTGGCGATCGCACGGGATGGCAGCGCGGGGAGCTCGTGGATTCCGCGCGTGGGCGGTGCCGACATGATCATTCGCTGGAGCGACGCGCATCGAGCGGGTGGCTCGATGTGTACGCGTGAGCGCTCGCTTCTCTCCACGATATTGGGCCAGGCGAATCGATTCGTCCTGACCGTCGACGAGTCTTTGCGTCCGCGGCTCACGTACGCGTACTCCCCCGGCGATCGATTGCCCTCTCCGATCGATCTCGTGTGGATGGCACACCGAACGAGGGAGCGCTTGGTCGGGTGACGACGATGCCTAGACAGCGTGCCGGCGTCGGACCGGTATGGTTTACAGTACGCGCATGCTTCGAGCACTTACGAAGATGGGCGCACTCGTGCTGGCCACACAGCTCGCGATCGCGGAAGAACACTCGCTCACCGTCGTGGCGACAGCCTATAACTCGACGCGCGCGCAAACCGACGCACACCCCAACCATGGCGCGTGGGGCGATCGCATCGAGCCCGGAATGAAGGTCATCGCCGTGTCGCCGGACCTCGTGAAGAAAGGCCTCAAGCGCGGCACGAAGGTCAGCATCGACAAGCTCGAGGGCGAGTGGATCGTGTTGGACCGCACGCCCTCACGCTTGCGCAATCACATCGATATCTACATGGGCGTGGACGTCCCCGCTGCGCGGAAGTGGGGGCGCAGAAAGGTGACGATTTCGTGGCAAACGGATTGATCGGGTGATGCAGGTTGTTACGCGCACCGTCAGCGTGCGTGACTCAGCTCCGACGCACGAGCAGGCGCGACCGCGCCGCCGATGAGTGCCCCAATCAACAGCCCGATGCTCGAAATGAGCGCCCAAAGTCCGACGGCGAGTCCGCCGAGGAATCCAATCACCGGCGCGTCGAAGAGCGCGAACAGACCCCACAGCAGTAACCCGACGACGATCGACGGCAGCACGGCTGCGGTGAGTCCGCGGCCTGCGGATCCGGCCTTGTATCCGCCGACCGCGCCGCCGATCAGACCGTTGATCGCGGGCAGAAAGAAAAGCACGAGCGAGATGACGATCATCCACAGCGAGCTGACGATGATCGAGCTGTCTTTGAGCTGAGCCATGATGTCTCCGTTTCGCGTTCGAAGCACTGCTCATTGAACTGCTTCCCCGAAGCGTAGGTTCCGGCCGACGTGCCATCGGTGCCCGATGAAACTTCGCGGCAGCACCGGCGTTCTTACTGCCCTCATTCGAACGGCAGAGGTCCATCTTGCACAGATCCAAAGGCGTGCAGGTCGCCGGGTTCATCGGTTGGCAAGCGCTGAGTTTCTTGGCCGCGGCTATCGGCGGAATCGCGTCTGCTGATGCACCTGAGTTCTATAGGCAACTCGCGCGACCCGAGTGGGCGCCGCCTTCGCAAGCGTTCGGTCCGGTGTGGACCGTGCTGTTTGCGCTCATGGGCGCGTCCGCTTGGCTGGTTTGGGTGAAGGCGGGCGTCAAGGCGCGTCCGGTGCTCGCCTTGTTCGCGGTCCAGCTCGTGTTCAATGCGCTTTGGAGCTGGTGCTTCTTCGTCTGGCGAAGCGGTGCATGGGCGTTCGCCGATGCGATTCTGCTATGGCTGCTCGTCCTCGCGACGATGATCGCGTTCTGGCGATTTCAAAAGTGGGCCTCTGTGCTGCTGCTGCCTTATCTTTGCTGGGTCGCGTACGCCGTGGCGCTTACGTATTCGGTCTGGCAGCGCAATCCGCAGCTGCTGTGATCGCGCGCCTCTTGTGGAGGCGCGCGCGAATATCGGTCAGCCGCCTGACTGCGGGATCAATGCGTCGAGCTGTTGAACGAGGGGAATTTGGTACAGCGGGCGAGCCTTCGCATAGATCTGTTGCGCGCGCTGCTTGCCCTCGGGGGTCTTGAGCAGCTCCTCGTATAGATCCTTGACGAGGCTTCGCCGCCCGATCGAGGTGAGATAGTTCTCCAAGCGCGACCATGCCGGCGCGTAGTCGGCGCGGACCGCAATTCTGAGCCAACTATGTGCGACGGCGTTGTTCTTGACTGCCGTCAACTTGAATGCACGGTCGAGCTCGCCGAGCTGCTCCGCGTTGATGTCGCTCGGCAAGTTGTCCAGGAAGTGAATCCACTCGTGTGTCGTCCATTCTTCGGTGTCGAGCTGATTCGCCGCAATCGAGCCTTTGAGCCATGCGCGCGCTTGCTCATCGACGCGAGTGAAGGCATCGGACTGAGGTAGAACGGCAGAGGAGGGGATGCCTGGTTCCTCGATCCACTCGCGCACTTCCGCTTTCGTGAGCTTGACGGCAGGTCCCTGTGCAACGTGCTCCCAGAAGTAGTCGAGGAACATGTCGGTCGTAACGCTTTGAAATGAGAATTTCGCGAAGTAGTCGTTGAGAAACGTATCCAAGCGCTCGCGGCCCAAGCGCGATTCGAGGAAGCCGAGGAAGAGTCGCCCCTTCTCATAGGGGACATCGGAGAAGCCGTCGTCGGGATCTTGTCCTTTCAGGTCGACTGACAGTCTCGTGAGATCGCGTTTGCCATCGGCTTCGAGCGACGCGATATCGCGCTTCAAGGATTGCAAGCCGAGGACGTCTTCCATCGCGCGGCGATCTTCACCGTAGAGCGTCTCGATGATTCGTCGCTCGAGGTAAACCGTGAATCCCTCGTTCAGCCACACGCTGTTCCAGTTCGCATTCGTCACGAGGTTGCCCGACCAGGAATGCGCGAGCTCGTGCGCGATGAGCGCGACCAGGCTCCGATCTCCCGAGATGACGGTCGGCGTCAAGAAAGTAAGGCGCGGGTTCTCCATGCCGCCCCACATGAAGCTCGGCGGAAGGATCAAGAGGTCGTAGCGTTCCCATCGATACGGACCGAACAGCTTCTCGCACGCGATGAGCATGGCTTCGGTGTCCGCGAACTCGTATGCGGCCGCGTCCACCATCGATGGTTCCGCGAACACGCCAGTGCGCGGTCCGATCGATTTGAAGGTGAGGTCGCCGATGCCGAGTGCGATCAGATACGACGGAATCGGCTGCGGCATCCGAAACGAGTAATCGCCATCGCGCGGCGTGTTCACGTCATTGCGAGCGCTCATTACCGCGAGGAGCTCGCGAGGGGTCCGGATGCGTGCTTCGTAGGTCGTGCGAACCGCCGGCGTGTCCTGCAGCGGAATCCAGCTGCGCGCATGGATCGCCTGCGATTGCGAATAAAGATACGGGTGTTTGCCGCCGGCGGTTTGCGATGGCTCGAGCCACTGCAGGCCGCTCGCATTCGGCGACGTTTCGTACGCGACGCGAACCACGAACTGGTTGCCGGCTTTCGGCACGGAGATGCGAAGCGCGGCACCCAGGATGGGGTCGGGTTCGTCCAGCCGAAATTCGAGAGGCGTCGGTTTCGCGCCGCGCAGTTCGACCGAATGGACGGTCAGATCGCGAGTGTCCAAGACGAGCTCGCGCGCGTTCGCGTCGAGGCGCTCGAGCGTCAGATCGACGTGTCCTGTGAGTCGCTTGCGCGAGAAGTCCGCAGTGAGATCCAGGGCCACGTGGGTGGTGCGAAACGCGCGCACGTTCGCGTACGTATGAGGATCGTCTGCTGCCATCGAGCTTGCCGAAAGAGCGGAATGCGAAATCAGCAAAAGAATGAGCGCGTAAGCGAAACGAGCAACGTACATCGGGCGATCTCTGTGGAATGATCGTCGGAGTGTACGGCGATGCGCCGACGAATGGCGAGCACGACGGCGCTAGGGGTTGTATACGCCCCCGGCTTCGCTCACTGCGAATGCTCTTCTTCGCGCTCGTCTTCTTGTTCTTGCTGACTGGCGACGTGAAGCTCCGACTCGCGTACGGTGTCCGCAGTCGGAAGCTCCCCGGTCGCGTAGTCTGACGCGGGAGTGCTGCTCGCAGGGTCATCTTCTGCGCATGCACCCAGCATGAGCAACGCTGCACTCGTAACGATCGCGTGCCTCATCCATCGCTCCTGAGATTTCGTTATGGGGATTTCAGGTCGAAACGTCCTTTCGACCCGATCGTTCCTCGCGATAGCACAATGGGCAATCGTGCTGCGGGCAAGTTGTCCTCTCCTCGCGACGGTGGAAACGCCGACGGGCCGTCGGCAAGACGATGAGCATAGCCAAGCCTGTCGACGTGCGCGTTTCTTGGGCGCCGCGTCGGATCTAAGCGATAATTGGAGCCGCTCTCTCGGCTCAGAGAAAGCAACGCATCTCGAATAAAACCAACCGGACACATTTCATCGTGAATATCCAATCGATTCTGTCCGCGGGCGTCTCATTGCTCGCGACGCTCGCGTGTAGCGCGGCGCTGGCTGCGGATACCGTCTACGTCGGCAAGACCGCGCCGTTCACGGACGCGACGACGGTGGCGAAGAACATCATCGACGAGTGCAAACTGCCCGAGTCTCAGATGCAGTATCTGCACGAGCATGGGAAAGAGTTCGATGTCACGTTCGTCGAAGACGAAGCGGCCGTGAACGAGAACAAAGGCCGCGTGCTCGTCGTCGAGACCTTCAACGCGATTTCCGGCGGCAACGCGTTCACAGGTCACAAGAAGCAAGTCATCGTGAAGGGGCGTTTGCTCGAGGACGGGGTCGAGCTCGGAAACTTCACGGGCATCCGCGGCTCGATGGGCGGAATGTGGGGCGGATACAAGTCTTCTTGTGCGGTTCTTCATCGCTGCCAAGAGGCGCTCGCCAAGGACATCCTGAACTGGATGAAGCAACCCGCCAAGGATTCGCGCATCGGCGAATGAGTTTGAAATCGCATCCCGGGTCGTCGGCCCGGGATGCTGAGGACAAGTGCGCACTCTTCGAGTCCTGAGCGTCCTGTCCTCGAGGTCATTGCGCTCCAACCGTCCGTCAATCGCAGCGTTCGCGACGCTGTCCTGCAGGAGAAGTACCGACACACGGAACATTTTGCCCGTCGCGTCGATATGACACTGCCGGGTTCGATGACTGACAGGTGGAGCTTCAATGCCGCGCTGGATGAATGGTTCGAATAGATCGCATGGCGCAACGAGTATCGTCGCGTGCTGCCTGCTCATCGGTATGGTGGGATGTTCGAACGGTCGAGGGAGCGTGGGAGCGGATGAGCCCGGCGGAAATAACCCTCCGCCGACGGAGCCCGCGAATCCACCGGACACTTACACGATCGGCGGAGAGGTGAGCGGGCTCCGCGGCGCCGGGCTCGTGTTGCAGTTGAACGGGTCGGACGACACGCGTGTCGTGCGCAATGGCAGTTTCATCTTCCCGACGGGCCTCGAGTCCGGTGCAACGTATGCCGTCGCGGTCGCCACGCAGCCAAGCAATCCTGCGCAGACGTGCACGGTCTCGAGCGGCACGGGCGCGGTCGCAGCGGAGAACGTCACGAATGTCACCGTCGTCTGTAGCACGGAATCGTTCGGCGTCGGCGGCTCGGTGTCGGGGCTCGAAGGCCGCGGTCTCGTGCTTCAGCTCAACGGCGCAGAAGATCTCTCTATTGCTTCCGACGGTTCGTTCACGTTCCCATCGGCGCTCGCAAGCGGTTCGGAGTACGAGATCACCGTGCGCACGCAACCGGAGACACCGTCGCAAACGTGCACCGTGGCCAACGCGAGCGGCACCGTCGGCTCCGGCACCGCGAACAGTGCGACAGTGACGTGCGCGACGAATGCGTTTTCGATCGGCGGCACCGTCGTCGGCTTGGAAGGCGATCGCCTCGTGCTCCAGAACAGCAACGAGACGGTGGAAGTACAAGCGGACGGCACGTTCTCTTTTCCGGGCAGGGTCGCAAGCGGCGGTACGTACGAGGTCACCGTGCAGACCGCGCCTTCGGATCCGGTGCAGGCATGTTCGATCGCGAACGGCGAAGGCACGGTGACGAGCGCGGATGTGACGGATGTGACGGTCACGTGCACGCGACGCCAGTTCACGGTCGGCGGTGTCGTCGGTGGATTGGCTGGGTCGGGACTCGTGCTGCGGAATAACGGAGCGGACGATCTGACGATCACGGAGGATGGTTCGTTCACGTTCGCAACGGCTATCGATAGCGGGCGCACGTACGAGGTGGAGGTCATCTCTCAGCCGACCTCGCCCGCGCAAGAGTGCACGGTCGAGTCCGCGAGCGGCACCGTTGAAGCGGAGAACGTGACGAGCGTGAGTGTGCAATGCGTGACGGTCGAGTTCACGCTTGGCGGCAGTGTTTCCGGCCTCGCCGGATCGGGGCTCGTGCTGCAAAACAGTGGGGGCGACAATCTGGCGATCGCTGCGGACGGGCCCTTTACGTTTGCAACCTCATTGCCGACGGGAACGCCCTATGACGTGACGGTCGCGACGCAGCCGAGCAATCTCACTCAAGTGTGTACGGTGTCTGACGGCGCGGGAACGATGGAGGCCGAGAACATCGCGAACGTTCGAGTGACCTGCGAGACGAGCAGCTTCAACGTGAGCGTCGCGGTCTCGGGCCTCAGGGGCTTCAGCCTGCGCCTGCGGAACAACGGCGAAGACATCCTGGTGCATTCGAACGGCACTTACCCGTTCCCATCGTCGATTTTGAGTGGGCAACCCTACAACGTTCAAATCGTCGGCGGGCCCATCTTCCCAGGGCAGCAATGCTCGGTGCAGAGCGGACCCGGTACGATTACCGATCGCGATGTCGTGGTGGAGGTGACCTGCGACTGAGTGCTGCGTTGACTAAGCTTTCGATTGGGACATGATCGCGAGAGGGCGGCCTTCGGGGTCTTTGAAGAACGCCATCCATTCTTCGGTCCCGTCTGAATGTTTGTGAATCCTATGCGGTGCGCTCAGGAATTCGGCGCCGCGAGCTTGCAGCGTGCGGTGCGCGCCCTCCATGTCTTCCACGAAGAGGTACAGGATTGATTCGGTCGTCGGTTCGCTGTCGCCTTCGCTGAGCATCAAGCGGGTACCAGCGCAGTCGAAGAACGCGAGCTTGCCGAACGTGAACAGATGCGGGAGGCCGAGCACGTCGCGGTACCACGCTTCCGCCTCCTGCACGTTTCTGACCGTTCGCGAGACTTGGCCGATACGACCGAGATTCAGTTCTGCACTCATGTGTTGTTCCTCTCGACTCAAACGACTGTCGCGCGGCGCACGAAACCACCGCTTGAGCGCTTGCCGATCGGCAAGCTCGAGCTTCTGCAGGATGTTCGCGACGTGGAACTTCACTGCATCGAGGCTGATCCCCCGGCGTCGCGCGATTTCACGATTCGACATGCCGTGCTGAATGGCGTGTGCGATCCGCCATTCGGTCGGCGTCAAGACATCGTCATGCGGCGGTCGGCCTCTGCGCGTCGTGCGTGGCATGCCTGCATCGTATACGCAGAGGGGTCGAATTTCCCTCCCCCCGGACTCAGACCTCGATCAAGCCGGCGCGCAAAGCAATGAGCGTCAGCTCCGCTTGATTGCTGGCGCCCAGTTTTTGTTTGATGTTGTAGAGGTGCGTGCCGACAGTGGATGCAGACAGATTGAGATCGTTTGCGATCGTCTGGACCGTCGCGCCGCGGGCGAGGCGCAGGAAAACTTCGAACTCGCGCTCCGAAAGCCGTTCCAGCGGGGTCTCACCGGCACCGTCGATATCCGCCAGCGTCAGCTCTTGCGCGAGCGCCGGATCGATGTACCGCTCGCCGGCGGCGACACTCCTCACGGCTTCGAGCAACACTTCGGGTGCGCTGCGTTTCGACAAGAATCCGAGCGCGCCTTGTACCAACGCGCGCCGTGCATGCATCGCATCGTCGTGCGCCGAGAGTGCCAATAGCCGCGCTTCGGGATAGTGCAGGCGGATGCGCTTCAGGGCTTCGATGCCGCCCATGCCCGGCATCGACAAATCCATGATCACGACATCGGGCCGGCATTGCGGGTACATCGCGTATGCTCGCTCGCCCGAGTCTGCCTCGCCCACGACTTCCACGTCGGATGCCGCCTCGAGCAGCAAACGAAAGCCAAAGCGCACGACGGTGTGATCATCAACCAGCAGCACGCGTGTCATGTTGTTTCTCAGCGAGCTGATCGTTTGGATCATGATCGTGCGCGAGCGGGATTTCAGCAACGAGCTCCACGCCCGAGCGATCGGATCGATTGGTGATGCGGAAATGTCCGTCCAAGCGCGCGACGCGTTCGCGTAACCCGCGAATGCCGAAACTGCCGGGACGCAACCATTCCGCGGACAGCCCGATGCCGTCATCTACGACACTGACGACCACACGATCGTCTCGTGTCTGGATACGCACCGCGACATGAGTCGCCTGTGCATGACGCAACGCGTTCATCAGCCCTTCTTGAACGATGCGATAGATCGTAAGCGTCATGCTCGTGCCGAGACGAGCCGGCAACTGCTGCTCGAGTGTGAGGCGCACATCCGGCGTTCGCTTCTGCCACTCGTCGATGAGGCCGCGCAATGTTTCCGCGAGGCCGAGTGTGTCGAGCGCGATCGGCGCGAGACGCGGAATCAGCCCATGCATTGCGTCGTACAAGCGTGCGGCCTCGGCTGAAATCAGTTGTGCGGCCTCAAGCGTCTTTTCGCCGCTTTGCTGTCGTCCGATGATGGCCACGGCCAGCGTGCGGATCGCAGTAACCGACTGAGCGAACTCATCGTGCAGTTCGCGCGCGATCGAGCGGCGTTCTTCATCGAGGCGCTGCTCGATGAGCTGCGATAGCTCGCGGCGTTCCTGCAGGCGCGCTTCGGCGTCACGCGTTTCGAGCTCGGCCTGCCGCTTACCTTCCACCGCGAGCGCCATGCGATTGAATGCCGCTCCGATGTGGGCCGCCTCGTAGCCGGATAGAGAAGGGAGTCGATACGAGAGATCCCCGCTCTCGATCCGCTCGAGCCCCGAGGCGATGACCGGCAAAGGTGCGAGCGCGCGGCTGACCAGCCAGAAGACGAGCACGTTGAGCAACGCAAAGGTCAGACCGCCGAGCCATAGCAAATGCACGAAGTCATCCCATCCATCGAGCACGGCACGCGTCGCGTTCGCTTCGATGTGGAGCTTCGCGCCATCTCCGAGCTCGAAAACGCGAGGGGCCGTCGGCGGCAACGTCAGGTGTGCGAACCAGGCCGGCGCTTCACGACCAGCCTTGTAAGTCGCGGGCGGGGATCGGTAGAGCACCTCGCCGCGCACGTCGAACAGGGTGATTTCGTTGGCACGCACTCGGCCCAAGTGCTTCAAGAACAGCAGGAGCGGAAGGGGCCCTTCGCGCTCGTACGTTTGTGCGACTCGGCTCAGGAGCTGCGTCGCGACCGAGTTGGCGGCTGCGATCTCCTCGCTAACCGCAAGTCGCGTACGCCCGACTTCGACGATCAACATGAGCGCGATGAACACCGCGCTCAAGGCGCCGACGATCAGATTGATGTGAGTGCGAAGCTTCATCTTGCCCTTCGACGAGCGAGGGTCGGAATGATTATCGCGCACCGATCGCGGTGTGTCGGTCGGATTTCAATCCGACCTAGTAGGTGTCGGATTAAATTCCGACCTACAGCAGACGGAGCGGAGCGTTATGCCCACGTGCTCCGCTTCGGCCGTGACTTGATGATCGCGCCGAGGATCAGTCCAAGCAGTACGAGCCCGCCGCCCGCGAGCATCCATCGGAGCGTCACGTTGCGTTCGAGTTGGCGTACGCGCTCCGTGAGCTGCGTGTTCTGTGTCTGAAAATCCTGAAGCTGGGCTTTCAGCTGCTTGTTTTCTTCATAGTGGGCGACCGAAGTCGCCGAAACGCGACGGATCTCCGCTAGCTCCGCTTGGAGCTGTTCCGTTTGTTTCGCGAGCTGGGAATTCGTCCGCTCGACTTCGCTGCGTGTGCCGCGCGCGTCCTTCAGGCTTTCGCGCAACGTCTTGAGCTCGGCTTCCAGCGTTTGCACCCGCTTCGTCGCGGCAGCCAAACGATCTTTCGCGACGGGTTGATCGACCAGATATTGGGTCGGCACCCAACCTTCCGTGCCGTTTTGCGTGCGGACTTGAGTGAATCCCGCTGCTTTGTCCTGCGACAAGACTTCGAGCGGCGTGCCGGCGGGTAACCCTGCGTGCAGAATCTTGTGCCCGGTCGACGGCCCGCGGCGCATCGGAACCGTGAGCGCGTCCGAGATATAGACGGTTTCGGCCTGGGCGATGAGGGGGAGGAGCAAGAGCAATAGCAGAGTTTTTCGCATCAGCTAGCTTTCCGTGGGTCGCACATGCGGGCACATCGGCGCCGCGCCATCGTCGGCGCGTGAATATACGTCGGCGCTCGCGAAAAGTCCGCTATTTGGTGATAGAGCGACCCATCGAATCAAGCAGTGCGAAGCTGTATCGCGCGTCAATGTTCCCAGTGCGTCGGCACGCCCGCATTGCGCATCGCTGCATCGATCTGCATGCACACGCCGCGGCTGCCGGGATCGGAACGCAGACTCTTCGCGAGCGAGTTGAGGTAGGTCGAGAGCGTTTGGATGTTCGGCCGCGTCGAGCGCAACTCCGTTTCGACCGGCGCGATCAACTCTTCGATGTCAGCGATATCGCAGTCATCCAAGGCTCCATTGCGGGCAACATCGCGCGCGGCGTCCAGCGCCGCGCGAATTTCTTCGATGGAATTGCGTTCCATGGGACTTCCCTCGGCGCGGGATGCGAGTGGACAAGACGAAGCCCCGTCTTCATAAGAAGCGCGGGGCTCCGACGGGAAGTCGCGACTGCGGATCTCTCGGACCGCAAAGCTGATTCACGATCCGGTCTCACCGCTACATCGTCACCTCCGCACCTAAAACGTTTCGTGCAGTACGGCGGTTCCTGCGCGGCACCGCCTGTCGGGTACCGCCCGACATTAGTGCATACGCGGCGTTCGCTTCGTTAGACGCAGCCGAGAGGACAGGATGGTCTTCGCTTTGAGAATCTTTTCTATGAGCGTCATGGCGGCCCGCGTTTGGGTGAGTCCAGCGACACAGTCCCGCGGCACGATGATCTCGTAGTCGCGCACGTAGGCATCCATTGCAGTGAAGAGAACGCACTGTTCGACGGTCACGCCGGTGAGGATCAAGGTGCGTGTCCCCAGGTGCTCGAGCAGGGCGGCGAGCGGCGTTGCATAGAAACCGGAGTGCTTCGGTTTGAAGATGAAATAGTCCTCTTCGCCGGGCGCGAGGCATTCCACGAACGGGCGGCCCAGTGACTTGGGACGAGAACAGCGCGCAATGAGCTCGGAGCGGTCCGATCGCCAGCGGCCTCGATTGTCGTTCACGTAGATCACGGGTACGCCGAGCTTGCGCGCGCGAGTCGAGAGCTTCGCAACGTTGCTTACGATGGGTCGTACGGCGCGCGCAAGCTTTGGCCCGTCCTCGAACGCGAAATCGGAGATGAGGTCGACGATCAGCAGCGCCGTGTCACTCTCATCGGGTGCCGATCCATGCAGTGTCGCGGTCCGGGGCATGGCGCTGGAACGGGAGAGCCGTCGCAATGGTTCCGGGCCTTCGAACCTGTCTCGAGAGTTGACCCAGTCGCGATCTTCCGCCAGCTTACGCGTGCGTTAGCCACCGACTGCAGCCATGTCCGAGCTCAGACAATACATTCGAGACATCCCGGATTTTCCGCAGCCGGGGATCCTGTTCCGCGACATCGTGCCTTTGCTCCGGGACCACTTCGTCGCGACGGTGTCCGCGCTGAATGCGCTGCTGACGGAGGGCGAGTGGGACGACGTGGATGCCGTCGCAGGCATCGAAGCACGCGGGTTCATCCTCGCGAGCGCGCTCGCCGACCGGCGGGCGAAGGGCTTCGTACCCATTCGCAAGGAAGGCAAGCTTCCGCCGCCAGTCACGCGTCTTGCCTACGATCTCGAATACGGCAATGCGGCGCTCGAGATGGCAAGTGGGACGGGACGGCTCATCATCGTGGACGACGTGTTTGCGACCGGCGGCACGATGGGCGCCGCGGCAAAGCTCGCAGCTCAGACAGGGTACGAAGTTGTGGCGCTCGTGAGCCTCCTCGATCTCAACTTGGCGCCCGATTTCGCGTGGAACGGCATGAAGGTGCGATCGCTCGTGAAGTACGGGTGACCGCGCCGCGCTACCACTCCGGCCAGTAGTAAAGCTCGATCAAATGGCCGTCCGGATCGTGCAATAGCAGCGACTCATATTCGTCGTGCGCGACGCGCTCGTAGACGACACCTTCCGCGTTCAGGTGTGCTGCGGCCTCGTCCAAGTTGCGCGACGTGTTGCCGACGACGAATGCGAGTCCATTCAAGCCGAGATACTCAACGTGTGCGCCATCGTGGTTCACGCACTCCAGTGCGAATCGGTGGGAGCGACCGACGCCGAGCTCGATCGCGTCTCTCGTCTCGGGGCGGGATAAGACGGGTAGACGGAGCACCTTGCAGTAAAAGCGCGCGCTTGCTTCCAGATCCCGCACCTTCAACGATGCTCGACCGAATCTGCTGATGTTCATGTTTGCCTCGGCGCCTGCGAAGCCGCGTATCATTGCGGCGATCGCTGCCAGTCCCTGTCATGGTTTTGTTCTTTTGGAAGCCTATGCGAGCCGAGAGACTCCTTTCCATCTTGATGATGCTTCAGCGTGGCCACGCGCTCACCGCGGGCGAGCTCGCGAATCGCGTTGGCGTATCCGTTCGCACGATCTTCCGCGACATCGACGCGCTCTCGGGAATGGGTGTCCCTGTCTACACGGAGTCCGGCCGCGGTGGGGGCATTCGACTGATCGAGGGCTATACGTCCGATCTCACGGGCTTGTCGTCGGGCGAGGCCGAAGCGCTCGCGCTCGTCGCGAGCCCCGCGGCGATCGGCGTGCGCGAGTTCGACACGCCGGCGCGCACCGCGCTCGATAAGCTCGCCGCCGCGGTCCCCTCGATGCATCAATTGCGCGCTCAGCACGCGCGCGGGCGGTTGCTGTTCGATACCAAGCCGTGGTTCCGATCGCACGACGCCTCGCCGTACTTGGATCAATTGCGCACGTCCGTTTGGAAGAACGAGTGTCTCGAGATTTCCTATCGGCGCAGCACGGGGGAGGAGAAGGTGTATCGCGTCGAGCCGTACGCGCTCGTCGTCAAGGTCGATACGTGGTACTTGATCGGTCGAGTCAAGCGCGAGATGCGCGTGTTTCGTATCTCCCGGCTGCTCGGTCTTCAAGTGACTGGGGAAACCTTCGAACGAGACGGCGGGTTCGATCTCCAGAAGTATTGGCGCACGTGGTGCGAAAATTTCGAGAAGAGCCCCCCGAACCAGTTTGCGGTCGAGATCGAGATCACGGCACGCGGGCGCAAGCGCCTGCTGGAGATCTGGGGCAACTGGTTCAAGTCGCGGCTCGAGCCCTTGGGCGATGGCTATCGAGGCCGCAAGCGAGTCACGCTGGACTTCGAGCGCGAGGACATCGCCGTTCGCATGTTATTCGACCTTGCCGAAGAAGCGACGATCGTCAGTCCGCTTGCGCTGCGGAAGAAGCTCCATAAACAAGCGGCACGAGTTGTTGAGGCGACCGCCTAAGGCGGCCCTTTCTCCGGCATTTAGCCGTTGTTCGCCGGCCGGCCCTTACCGGCGCTCGATCGTGGGCGTAGGCTCCCCGTCCATTATCACGCCCATACAACACCAAGAGGCCCGCTATGAGCTCGCTCGTTTCTCTGAAGAACGTCAAGAAGACGTATCTCCGCGGCAAACAGAAAGTGGAAGTGCTGCACGGGGTCGATCTCGAGATCGCTTCGGGGGAGTTCGTCGCGCTGATGGGGCCGTCCGGCTCAGGCAAGACGACGATGCTCAATCTCATCGCGGGCCTCGACAAGTCGACGAGCGGGGAGGTATCGGTCGCCGGTAACCGGCTCGATCAACTCTCTGGCGGGGCATTAGCGAACTGGCGCGCACGCCATATCGGATTCATTTTCCAGTTCTACAACCTGCTTCCCGTACTGACGGCGGAAGCGAACGTCGAAGTGCCGCTCTTGCTCACGAACCTTTCCCGGGCGGAGCGCAAGACGCGCGTGCAAACAGGGCTCGAGCTCGTCGGCTTGGCGGATCGTGCGAAGCACAAACCGAGCGAGCTCTCGGGCGGTCAGCAGCAGCGCGTCGCGATCGCGCGTGCGATCGTCGCGGACCCGACGCTGCTCGTGTGCGACGAGCCGACGGGCGATCTCGATCGGCAAAGCGCGGAAGAGATCATGAATCTGCTGCAAGCGCTCAATCGAACGCAAGGCAAAACGATCGTGATGGTCACGCACGATCCGAAGGCGGCCGAGTACGCCTCGCGCGAGCTGCATCTCGACAAGGGTCGGCTCGCGAACGAGAAAACGAGGCAAGCCGCATGAAGTACTTCAGCCTCATTTGGGCGGGCCTCTGGCGCAAGAAGGTGCGCACGATCTTCACGATGTTGTCGATCGTCGTCGCATTCCTGCTCTTCGGACTGCTGCAAGGCGTGAATCAAGGGATGAACGCGCTCATCGATAACCTCGATGTAGATCGCCTGTACGTCTCCGCGCGCACAAATATGACCGACGGCTTGCCGGTCCAGTATCAAGACAAGATTGCGACCGTGCCGGGGGTCAAAGAGGTCTCGCATTGGACGTACTTTGGCGGCTTTTATCAGGACCAGCGCACCCAGATTCCAGCCTTCGCGACGAACGCGGACGCGCTCTTCAAGATCTACAAGGAAATGCGCATCGAGCCCGAGTACCTGGAAGCGATGAAGCGGACGCGCACCGGCGCGCTCGTGAGCGAGGCGCTCGCGCGGCAGCATGGCTGGAAGGTGGGCGACCGTGTTCCGATCGGAACGACGATCTGGACGACGAAGAGCGGCAGCAATACGTGGGAGTTCGATATCGTTGGTACGTTCGATGCGAGCGACTACGGCCAGGGCTTTCCGTCCTTCTACCTTAATCACGACTACTTCAAGGAAGCGAGCGCCTTCGGCGGCTACGTCGTGCACTACTTCTTGGTCGGAATCGAGGATCCGCGCGAAGCCACGCGGGTGTCGAACGCGATCGATGCCCTCTTCGCGAACTCATCGAATGAGACGCGGACCCAGACGGAGTCCGCCTTGATGCAGATGCAGCTAAAGCAAGTCGGCGACATCAACTTCATCTTGAACGCGATCGTCGGTGCGGTGCTGTTCACGCTTCTGTTCCTCACCGCGAACACGATGATGCAGTCGGTGCGCGAACGAACCTCGGAGCTGGCCGTGTTGAAGACGTTCGGCTATTCGGATCAGAAAGTGCTGACGCTCGTGCTCGTGGAGGCGTTGCTCCTGTGCGTGTTCGCGGCGGGCGTGGGGTTGGCACTTGCGACCGCGGTCTTCTTCTCGCCGATCGTGCGCGGTTTCTTTGGCGCGATTCCGATGCCCGCCATCGTGCTCGTGGCAGGTGCCGCGATCGCAGCGGTCTTGGCGTTCGTGAGCGGATTCCCGCCCGCCTGGCGGGCGAAGCGGCTCAACATCGTGGATGCCTTGGCGAATCGCTGACCGGGATGAGACAACTATGAAAATGCTAAGACAGATTCGATCGGTGACTGCGATGAATTTTCGCAGCTTGCCGCAGCGGCTTGGGACATCGCTCGTCATCGTGATCGGCATCGCCGGCGTGGTAGCGGTGCTCGTGTCGGTCCTCGCTATGTCGATGGGCATGATGCAGACGATCGAGCGTTCCGGCCGGGACGATCGCGCCATCATCATGCGCAACGGATCGACGACGGAGATGCAAAGCTCCGTCACGCGCGACAGTGTGCGGTTGATCATGGAGGGGGAGGGTATCAAGCGCGATGCCGACGGCGCGCCCGTTGCCTCGGCGGAAGGCTTGCGGCTCGTGAACTTGTTTCGCAAGGAAGACAACGCGGAGGTGTTCGTCGCGTTCCGCGGTGTGGGTCCGCAAGTTCTCGCGGTTCGGCCGGAGATTCAGATCATCGAAGGCCGGATGTTCAATCCGGCCGTGAACGAGATCATCGTCGGCAAAGCCGCGCACGCGCAGTTCAAGAATATGAATGTGGGCGATCGCATCTCGACACGCGGCGCGACGTGGACGGTCGTCGGTGTCTACTCAACCGGCGGCGACTCGAACGAATCTCAGATCATGGCCGACTACGATACGATCCTCTCGACGGAGCAGCGCAACGATTTCCAAAGCGTGCACGTCGTGCTGGAATCGCCCGACGCGTTCGAGCGCTTGAAGAACTCGCTGACGACGAATCCCGCGCTCGCGGTCGATGTGCTGCGTGAGCGTGACTATCAGGCGCAGCAGTCGGAGACGATCAGCCAGTTCATCAAGATCGTCGCGTATATCGTCGGCGGCATCATGGCGGTGGGCGCCGTGTTCAGCGCGCTCAATACGATGTATTCGGCAGTGAGCGCGCGTGTTCGTGAGATTGCAACGCTCCGCGCATTGGGTTTCGGTTCGACCGCCATGGTCATCTCCGTGCTCGCGGAGGCCCTGGTGCTTGCCTTGATCGGCTCGCTCATCGGCTCTGCGCTCGCGTGGCTCTTCTTCAACGGCAACACCGTCAGCACGTCGGCGACCGGCGGCGTCGGCACGCACTTGGTTTTCGAGCTCGCGGTCAATCGTGATCTCGTGATGACCGGGGTGTTTTGGGCGTGCGCAATCGGACTCGTTGGCGGACTCTTCCCGGCCGTCCGCGCTGCGCGCATGCCTGTGTCGGATGCGCTTCGGGCAGTGTGACGCCTTGTGAGAAGCTGCCGGGGCAGCTTCTCACCCTTGCCTATTCTTACGACTGCACTCGGCCGAGGTAGTCGATCTTGCCGATCTCGACACCGTTGTGACGAAGGATGTTGTACGCGGTCGTGAGGTGGAAGAAGAAGTTGGGGATGGCCCAATGCCGTAGGAACAAGAGGCCGGGGAACTCGTAGGTGGTCGTGCGCACCTTGAGCGTGACTACACGTTCGTCCGACCCGTCGAGTTGCTCTGGCTTGACGCTTTTCAAGAACTCGAGCGTCTTGTCGATGCGCGCGAGGAGCTCAGGAAACGTTTTCTCCGTGTCTTCGAACTTCGGCGGTTCCATGCCTGCAAGCCGCGCCGCGGCGCCTTTCGCCGCGTCGCTCGCGATCTGTATCTGATTGATGAGCGGCAGCATGTCAGGAAACAAGCGGCTGGTTGCGAGAACGCCCGAATCGAACTTCCTCGCCTCAGCATGCGCCGCGCCTTTCTCGAGGATGACGCGCAGGCTTTGCAGCGAGTGGATAAACATCGGAATGGATGCTTCGTACATCGAAATCTTCATGGGTGATCGCTCTCCGGAAATGAGCGGGCGATTGTAGAGCAAGCGCGCTGGCGCCGATCGTGGGGTAGCCGACATGCGCGAAGATCGAGACGAGCGACGTAGTCTCGGTGTGCAGTCGTTCCTGCAGCGTTAGTGTACGGGCGCTTGCCTACTTGCCCGTCTTGAAGACATCCACTGTCACGGTGACGTTGCGGCCCTCGTTCGCTTGGAGGGCACCGACGCCGACGACCTTGCGCGCGACTTCCTCGCCGCGATCGTTTCGAATGGAGACGACGACGGAGTATTCCCAAGCCGGATCGGACTCGGGGTGTTTGAAGTTACCCTCGACGCGCAGCGCGGAGAATGCCGGCCGCGCACGCCCATCGGCGATGGCCTTCGGATCGAAGCGCAAGTGGTGCTGGCATTGCGGGCACACACTCGCGCTTTCGAGGATCGTCGTCTTACAGTGTGGGCACGTCCGCGTCCTGCCGACCGTCGTGCCCCGACTGGTGCTCATGAGCCAGTCTTAGCGCCTTTCTCGTCCCAGCCGAATTCCGCACGGCCGCGCATGCGAGAACCCGCTGCGACGGTGAGCGAGCCGGCCTTGAGATCGCCGTTGAGAATGCCGGTCTGGAGGAGCTCGACGCGCGCGGCCGCATCGATGTTGCCTTCGAGCTCGCCGCCGATGATGACGGTGTTCGCGCGCACGCCCCCGGTGACCTTCGCGCCGGCTTCGATCGTCAAGTTGCCTTGCACGTGGACGTCGCCTTTGAAATTACCGGCGATGCGGACGTGGCCGGCACCTTCGATCTTGCCCTCAATCGTGAGGCCCGCTGCGAGCAGCGATTCCTTCGCGTTCGCGTCGCTGCGCGGTTGGGCTGCGGCGGGTTGTCGAGCCGTTTCGATATTGACCGCGGCGGGCGCGGCGGGTGTTTTTTCCGTGGCGGCGTCCGATGTTCCTTGATCGCGCCCGTACTGGTCTTTCCACAATGCCATGACGACTCTCCTGGGTGAAACGGAGGGCCGTAATTACACACGCGCGCCGAGAGTGTCAAACATACCGACACTTTCCGACGCCGAATGGAGACAAAACCGAGGCGCTCCCGTAGCTGCGCTCCGGATTGCGAATGGAGTGTCTGAGTGCGCGATGAGATCGCGTCTTAGGTGAAGAGACCACGCTGCGCGGCTTGCGGGTCGTTTGGGAACGTGTGACCGCAGCCGGCAGGTTGCTTGAGGTAGACGGTGGGATTCCCGCGCCGAGCTCGATCAGCTTTGCCGATCGAGCGTCTGCAGAACGATCAGGGCGATCGTACCCACCACGAATACCACTGCGAACGTCAACATGACTTTCCTCCTTTGTTGCTGTGCATCATTTTGCGATGCAGCATAGCAGAAGCGCGAGAACTGTCAACTACTTACGGTGCGGAAAGACGCACTGCAGGGCGGGACCGAGGGCAGGAAAAGGGGGGGGCGGCGACCCCCCATGGGCCCCATGAGAAGCGCTCGAGGCGAGCGCGGCGAAGGGGTCAGCAGCAGCGGGAGACGCCGCTCCACTTGCGCTCTTGCTCGCGGAGGTAGAACTCGCGAGCAGAGAGCGGAGGGGTGCCGGCGTGCGCGGCTTCGTGATGCCGCAAATACGCGCTATATGCGTCGTCGCGCGAGAGCGTGCGGACGAACCGCCAGACAGCGCGGGGCCATTGCCGAAGCGTCGAAATACTCATTGCGCGGGCGCCGCCACAGCCGGCGCCTCCGAGCTCGGGAGTACAGGAAGACCGCGAATGACTCGCCAGCTCACGCGCCCCGTATCGGCGATCACGACCCAAAGAATGCCGGTGAGCAGCAACACGAGCGCAGCATCCAGGCGCTGATTGAAGATCAGCTGCGGTGCGACGGCAGCCTGTTCCGGCGACAACGCGCCCGCCGCCAACTTGGTCGCGAGCTGTTCGGCCGCCGCGAGGAACCCAACACGCGGATCCGTCGACACGACCTTTTCCCAGGTTGCTACGGTCGTGATGAGTGCGATCCAAGCAAGCGGCACGGCTGTGACCCACGCGTAGCGCAGCTTTCCTTGCTTGATGATGATGCCGGTTGCGACGCAGAGCGCGATGCCAGCGAGCAATTGATTCGCGATGCCGAACAGCGGCCACAGGATGTTGATGCCGCCGTTCGGGTCGACGACGCCGATGTAGAGGAAGTACCCCCAACCGGCGACGACGAGACCGCTCGAGAGGAGCACGGAGGGATACCACGACGTCTGAGCGAGCGGCTTCCACACATGTCCGAGCGCATCTTGAAGCATGAAGCGACCGACGCGCGTGCCTGCATCGAGCGTCGTCAAGATGAACACCGCCTCGAACATGATCGCGAAGTGGTACCACACCGCGAGCATCCCCGAGCCGAACGCGCCCGAAAAAATGCTCGCCATGCCGACCGCGAGCGACGGTGCACCGCCCGTGCGCGCGAACAGCGTCGACTCGCCCATGTCGTGCGCGAGCCGATCCATCTGTTCGACTGTCACCGGGAAACCCCAGCTCGAGATCGTGCTCACCGCGGCGTCCGCGGTGGCACCGACGACGCCAGGTGAGCTGTTGATCGCGAAGAACACGCCGGGATCGAGCAGCGTCGCCGCGATCATCGCCATGATCGCGACACTCGATTCGAGCACCATGCTGCCGTAGCCGATGAGCCGCACATCGGACTCGGTGCCGATGAGCTTCGGTGTCGTACCGCTCGAGACGAGTGCGTGAAATCCGGAGATGGCGCCGCACGCGACCGTGATGAACACGAACGGAAACAGCGATCCGCCGAAGATCGGACCCGTGCCGTCGATGAACTGCGTGACCGCGGGCATCTTGATCTCGGGGCTCATGACCACGACGGCAATCGCCAGCAGGAACACCGTGCCGAGCTTGAGAAAGGTCGATAGATAATCGCGCGGCGCGAGCAAGAGCCACACCGGCAGTACCGCAGCGATGAATCCGTACGCGATCACGAACCACGCAAGCTGCTTGCCGTCGAGGTCGAACCAGGTGCGCAGCGTTTCATGCTCGTTGAGCGCGCCGCCGCCAACGACGGCAAGGAGCAATAGCGCGACGCCGATCAACGAAGCTTCGAGCACACGGCCGGGTCGAATATTGCGCAAGTAAAGGCCGATCAAGATCGCAATCGGGATCGTCGCGAATACCGTCGCTGTCGCCCACGGGCTGTGCTTCATCGCATTCACGACGACGAGGCCGAGCACTGCGATCAAGATCAACATGATCACGAGCGTTCCGACGATCGCGGCATAGCCGCCGATCGGGCCGAGCTCATCGCGCGCCATCTGACCCAAGCTGCGCCCATTCCTGCGCGTCGAGAGAAACAGGATCGTCATGTCCTGCACGCAGCCGCCGAGCACCGCGCCAACCAGAATCCACAAGGTGCCCGGCAGGAATCCGAATTGCGCCGCGAGCGTCGGGCCGATCAGCGGCCCCGGACCTGCGATCGCGGCGAAGTGATGACCGAACACGATCCATCGATGCGTCGGAACGAAATCGCGTCCATTGTTCAAGCGAATCGCGGGCGTCGCGCGCGTGTCGTCGACCGTCAGTACGCGCGCCGCGATCCATGCGCTGTAGAACCGATAGCCGAGGGCATACACGCACACCGCAGCCACGATGATCCACATCGCGTTGATCGTTTCGCCGCGATTCAGCGCAATTCCGCCGACCGCGAAAGCGCCGATGAACGCGACACAGCCCCACAGGAGTTTCCGCATCGATGTTCCCCTGATTCTTCTACTTGCTCGACAGTTGATCGTTGACGGTTAGGCGGCTGGAAAAAACCGGCTCTTGTCTCGACGACGAATGATCCCGCCGCCCGCTTCGGGTATCGGCCTCGATGATGTTCTCGGATGGCTCGGGCAGCGATGAGGTGCAGCGAATCGGGCGAAAATGGTAACAGCCTGGGCTCTGCAGTCCAGGTGAACGTAGAACACGTCGGGGAGAAATGCGCTCGAGGCGGTGGAGCGCGGAGAAGGCGGAGCGGCCTGCGCCGCTCCGGAGGAAATCCGGCCCGAGAGCCGGAAGCGCCGAGGGAGAGCGGGATTTAACCGGCGGGAAAGCGGATCACGGGCGTGCGCGCGGTCTGACCCGGCGGCACATAGTCGGGTGCGGCTTCGCCGGCGGGGCCGAGCGAGCGAATGAACACATACAGTGCACGCAGATCCTGATCGGTCATGTCGCGCAACGCGAACCAGGGCATCGGCGGACGCGCCGGCGAGCGCGCGATTGCAAGCCACTGCTCCTCGCTGAGGTCGTTCATGAACAACCGCAGGTTGATCGGGTACGTCGTGCCCCACGGGCCTTCCCACCCGAGAGCATCGCCGATGAGCCATTGCGCTTCATCCACGTGTCCGTCCGAGGTCGCGTAGCCGGGCGTGTGGCAATCGTTGCAGCCCGCGGTCTTCGCGAGATAGCGGCCGCGTTCGACGAGTGTCTTATCGAACTTCGGCGTGCTGACCGTTTGCACGGGACGATCGGAGCGCGGCTCCGCCGAGACGAACACCGAGAAGGATGAGCTCGTCAGCAATAAGGCTGCCGCGCCGCAGAAGATGTGCTTCTTGAGTTGACGCTTACGCATAGATGTTTCCCCAAACTCGCATCACGAAAGATGGCGCGCATTCTCGTGATGGGCAGGCGGTACAACATCGCTCGTAGGAGCCAACGAGGAGCCATCGGCAGTAGCCAATGGCGGGAGTCATGTGCGCGCGATCTAAGCGCCACGTACCTCTTGCGTTGTCGCGCCTTGCGGAAGCAACACCGTCCAATTCTCGATGCAGGTTTCGAGCACGACTTTGTTGCCGTTCAGATCGAGGATCCGGACGCGCTTCAATTCGACGAAATCGCCCTTATCGGCGGGCGCATTGTCGAAACCTTCCCCGGCATAGATAAATCGGACGGCATACTCATCGATGATCTGGCGCTCGCTCGCGTGCCGTCGCAAGTGCGTGTATTCCGGCTCGAGCATCCCGCCGGCCTCGCGCAACAGATGCCGAATCACCTCTTCACGCCCGACGCACTCGATTTGTCGCGCTGGCGCGGTCCACTTCACGGAGGACGCGTACCACTGCCGCGCCGCCAGCAAGAAACGGTTGTGTGCGTCCAAAACCGAGTCGCTCGGCAAGGGCTCGTGGATGACGGAAATGCGCTGCATCGCTTGTCGTACGCCTGGAAATTCAAGCCGCAGTGTTCACGGCGAGGCGATCAAGGTCGATACGCCGAAGGAGCCATCGGCGAATCGGATCGCTGGCGTCCGTGCTAAGCCGCTGACGGCGCTGAATTAATGCGCGCGGCGGTAGAGGTCCGCCGCTTGTCCTCGCGACGCACAATCGAGCTTGTCGAGGATGTTCGCGATGTGTCGTTTGACAGTATGCAGACTCAACGAAAGATCGCGAGCGATGTGCTTGTTGCTCGCACCGGAGGCGACACGCTCCAACACTTCGAGCTCGCGCTCGGAGAGCGCTGCCAACGGGCTCAAGGTCGCGGTCGTGCCCGTTTCGTCCGATTGCGGTCGCCAGCGCGCGAGGCGAGCCGAGATGGAATCGTAAGCCGCGGTTTTCCGTACGTCGTTCGGCACGATGTCCATGAGCGAATCGACGATGTGCGACGGCTCGAGGAGGAGCAGTCCGAGCGCTTGCTGCTCGAGTACTTCGTCGAGGACGGGCGCGAACGAGTCCCACGCGAGGGCGCGTTGACCTTGCTCGAGGCGCAAGTACGCAAGCGTCACGCGCGGGTCGCCATAGATCATCGGCATCCGGTAGCGCGCATGCGCTTCGATCGATGCCAGAAGCGCGTTCTCGGCCGTGTGCCAATCCTCTCGCAATAGCGCAAGCTGCCCGCGCACCAGGTCCATCGCCGCTTGCACGAACGGCCATTCGTTCGACACGCGCGGCGCGAGGAGCGACGGCGCGAGCTCGCGAAACGTATCGTAATCGCGCGCCATCCAGCAGATGCGCGCATAGCCGTGTTGATATGCGCGCAACCAGACGGCGCGATGCGCGGCGGCTTCCGACGTTTGCAATCCTTCGATGAGCGTGCGCGTCAGACGTTGTGCAGCGTCGAAGCGGCCGCTTGCAGCGAAGAACAGCGCGCGAAACTGCAGAAGGCGTTCGGACACGAGTCGCATGCTTCCGAACTGCTGGTGCAGATGATCACCGCGCTCCAGCATCGGTACGAGCGGCTCGCGCCGGCCGCACCAGAAGTAGCCCCAGGATCCGATGGCAAGCGCGGCGAGCTGCCATGGCGCTGCAGATTGTCCTCGGACCAACTCGCATAGGGCATAGAAGCGCTCGAAGCATTCGGCGATGCGTGGTAGCCCAATGCAAATGACGTGGATGCGATCGGCGAGCCGAGGACAGATTGCCGCCGGTTCGCGCTCGGCGCAGGCGAGGAATTCGACCGTGTGCTCCGCAACGAGCGAAGGATTGCCATTCGGTAGCACGCACCACGCGCGCTGCAGCGCGAGGTGCGCACGGGCCGCGTTATCGAGAGGCAACGTTTCGAGCTCATCCAGCAGCTTCGCGGCGCGCTCTCGCTCTCCCGACGAATTGAGCGCGTCGACTTCGAGAAACATCGCGTGGATGGCGTGGGCCGATTCGGGCTCCCGCTTGAGCCGATCGAGCGCGGGTTCGAGCTCTCGACGAACGCGCGTCCAGTCCCACTTGAGCCAGGCGCACACGCCGCGCAGGTAGCACAGCGTGGGATTGTGACGGCGCTTCTCATCGGGAATACGGTCGAGCCATTGCTCGAGCAACACGTGATCCCCTTCACTCAGCAGCGCGTCGCCCTTGAGCGCGATGAGCCGCATGGCATCTTCCCATGCTTCCGCCCGCACGAAGTGAGCGATGGCGCGCGGCAGTGCGGTCTCGACGTGACCTGCCCGCTCATGGAGCTCACGGACGCGCTCGGGGAAGCAACGCTCGAGCTCGGCTTCCAAGAATTCGCGGAAGAGGTCGTGAAAACGCAGGATCGGTACGGAGTCATCGGTCGCGGTCACGAACAGATTGCGCCGATAGAGCAGCTCGAGAATCTCCTGTGCGTCCGCGCGGCCAGTCACGGCCTCGCACGCCTCCGGGCTCAGCTCGAACAGGATGGAGGATTCGAGTAGGAACTCGCGTACGTGCTCGGGCAGTTCCGCGAGGATTTCCTGGGCGAGATACGCGAAGACGTGTCGATCGGAGAGCGCATCTGCTGGCACGTTCGCGTCGCGACCCTGCGCTTGCAGCGCGACCGTCAGACCGACGGCCCACCCGTGCATGCGGCGCCAGACGGCGCGAACGCGTTGTGGGTCGAGGGCTCTTCCGAGCCGTGCACTTGCGAGCTCATTCGTCTCAGCCTCGGTGAATTGCAGGTCCCACGGCACGAACTCCGCGAGCTCGCCATGCGCCCGCCAACGCGCGAGTGGCAGATTCGGCTCGACCCGTGTGCCAAGGACGAGGCCGATGTGATCCGGGAGCCGCTCGATCAACGACTCGAGCAGCGCGACGGCTTCTTCGGAGTCGACGACATGAAGATCGTCGAGCACCCAGATGACACGTCGAACGGACGCCGTACAGAGCGCATTGACGAGCGCGGCGAGCGCTGCTCGCGTTTGAGATTCCGTGCCCGCCGAATGCACGAGCAAGTCGGCCGGCGGTACATCCCAAGCCAATCCGAGGCACTCGACCGAGCGGAGCAGCGTCGCAAAGAAGCGGTGCCGGCCGTTGTCGTCTTCGTCGAGCGTTGCCCAAACGAGCGCGGTATCCGATGCGATCTCCGCCGCGTATTGGGCTAGAAGCGTTGTCTTGCCGTAACCGCCCGGCGCACAGACGAGCGTCACCGGGTAATGCTGCACGCAATGCGCGAGTCGTCCGAGCAACGTGGGTCGACGCACCACATCCGCGCGCACGCGCGGCATGCGGAATTTCGTGAGCGGAGATGCGTTCCATGCCGCGGCGGATTCGGGTATGGCGGCCATGACTGCAGGTGCGGTGACGTTCGATGGTCGGCTCATTTGAGCAGTGACGGCGGAGGATTCGTTCTTGCGCTTGACCGCTCGTTGGCTCGTCCGATTTTTCTTCTATTGTACCGGTCAACGGCGTTGCGCGTGCCTACTTTTGCAGCGTGCGCGGAGTTATGCTGTTCGACAACAACGATCCCATCCCGCTCGAATCGAAACCTGTCAAGGGAGATTGCGATGGCAGATAAGACCGTTCGTGGACGATTTGTCTGGCACGAGCTGATCACGCCGGAGGCCGCGGGGGCCCATGCGTTCTATACGAAAACGCTTGGCTGGAAGACGCAAACCTGGGAGCTCGATCCCTCTTATACGATGTTCGTGGCAGCGAGCGGTCCGCTCGGCGGCAGCGTCCAACGACCCTCGGAGCCTGCGCGATGGTTGCCGTACCTAGGCACCGAGCACATCGAAGGCACCGTCGATCAGGCACGCAGCCTAGGTGCTCGCGTCGTGACGGACGTGACCGTCATGCCGAGCGGTGGCAAGTACGCGGTGCTCGAAGATCCTCAAGGTGTGGCGTTCGGCGTGTACACGTCGGCAACGGATCCTGAGCCGGAAGGCATGCCCAAGTTGGGCGAGTTCTCATGGCACGAGCTAGCCACTGACGACTTCCGGGCCGCATTCGAGTTCTATTCCGCACTCTTCGGATGGGACGCGGTCGCCGAGCACGATATGGGCGCTCCGCTTGGCACGTACCTCATCTTCGGCCGCGGTGACGTCCAACTCGGCGGTATGTTCAAGCGCATGCCGGAGATGCCCGCAGCCGCGTGGCTCGGCTACGTGCGGGTCAAGGACATCGACCAGACCATCAAGAAGGCCGCATCGGCCGGTGGCACCGTCGTACTGGAGCCGATGGAGGTTCCAGGTGGCGATTGGGTCGCGCAGTTCAACGATCCTCAAGGTGGCACGTTCGCAGTGCACGCGATGGCTGCGGATCTGAAACGCGCTGAAACGCCAGCAGCCGCGCCGGCTCCTGCGGAAGCTGAAGCAGTCGAGACAGAATCGACCGAGGAGCAAGCCGCAGCCGCCGGCGCCGCGCGACGGACGGCTGCCCGGAAGGCGCCTTCGAAGAAGACGACGAAGAAGGCGGCGAAAAAGGCCGCCAAGAAGGCCGCCAAGAAGGCCGCCAAGAAGGCAGTGCGCAAGTCCGCGGGTGCAAAGA
>JBIQKP010000099.1:0-11170 GCA_044506405.1 Lysobacterales bacterium
TCGACCGCAGGCGATGCGAGCGACGCGGCGAGCTATGAGAAGAAGGTGTCGGAATAAATTCCGACCTACAGCTAGGAGCGCGAATGCGCGTTGTAGGTCGGATTTTAATTAGACCAAGAAAGGTGTCGGAATAAATTCCGGCCGACCTACAGCGTGAAGCTCTACCAGCAGTAATCAGGACCCTTCGTTCCGCTCGCGCCGCGGGTGCCGGCTTGGTTCAGGGTGAGATTGCCGCAATCCGTATCTTGGGTCGCTTGCGTGCCAATCGCGGTGGCGGTGACGGTGTACGCGCGGCGAGCTAAGTTGCCGACCGCGAATGTGTAGCGCTGATCTAGATTGCCTTGAGTCGCGCACCCCAGGTTGCCAGGCGCAGCCCCGACATACGTGAGGTTCGTCGCGTAATAGCGCTCCATGAAGGACGCGTATTCCGCGGCGCACGCCTTGGCGGCGCCGCGATGCGTACGCATCACGTGGCTCTGATAGGAGGGATAGGCGATCGCCGCGAGAATGCCGATGATCGCAACGACGATCATCAACTCGATGAGCGAAAAGCCACGAGCACGGCTGAGCCCGTCGCGCGGAGGTGTGCGGTGTGAATGCATGATTCGGTTTCTCATTCTTAGTTGAATAGCTCTCGCCAACTCATCCGCTGCGCTTCGACCGCGGAACCCTGCGTCTTGATCGTCCGCGTCGTGCCGTCGTCGAGCCCGACTTGCATGACATCTTCGATGAAGATCGGGTTGTTCGGGCTGCTGTCCATTCCGATGCCGGACACGACCGTCGGCACGCCGTCCACGAGGAGCGTGTCCGCCTCGTTGAACAAGCCGTCCATCGATACATCGAAGAACGTTCGGTCGAGCCGCGCGCCCGTGAACGGATTGATCGCCATGACGAAACCCTTGCCGCTCGGACGGCACGGATCTTCTGCGTCGGGGATGCGCGTCGTGCCGATGAGGGCGGTGCCTTGGAACCGATTCGGCACGACCATGCGTTCGCCCTCGACGCCGTTGTTCGGCGATACGAGGTCCATGTACCAGCCCTTCTTATTGGCCAAGTCGCTGATCGAGCCTTCCTCGACGACGCGAAGCGCGAATTCGCCATTCGCGCTCGTACCCTCGGCGAGGATGTCGCGCTGAACCAGCTCGCTGCGCCCGCTGATCGATGAGCCGGTGTCTTGGAGACCGTACCAAGACTGCACCTGCATGTTGGTCAAGTCGTTCGTATGCAGGTATTGACCCGTGCCAAAGAACACCCAGGTCGTACCTGTCGCGGGATCCTTGCCAACGAGCGGTGCCGCGGTGATCGGTTGCGACACGTTGTTCGAGTCGACCGCCGTGAAGAGCTTCGTGGTGCTCATCGTTCCCGACGTCCAGTTGAACTTCCACAAGTTGCCTTCGAAGTCGCCCGCATACGCGACATCGGCGATGCCGTTGCCGTCGGAATCGCGCGCGAGCACGGCGCTCAGTCCGTTGTCGCCCGCGGCTCCAACTGCATGGGTCTGTACGTTGCCGTCGCTCAATCGGATCGAGATCAGATGGGCATCTTCGTCCGAGGAACCTGGGCCGTTGCCGAGCAGCACACGCCATTCGCCGTCGCTCGTCTGAGCGATGACGGGTTTGCCGATGTTCTTGCCGAGTTGAGGAATGTTCGTGCCGTTCTTCTCCCACAACAGGCTGATGCTCGAAGGGTTCGTCACGTCGAGCGCGAACACGCCGGGGCCGCCTCTGCCGAGCGTACCGACGAGGATCGTCTTCCAGCCGCCGGACACATACGCGTCGGCGACCGCAACCTCACCGTCGACGAAGTACCGATGGTCGTAGTCCGGATCCGAGTAGCTCTTGAGATTCGGGATCACGGTGTTCGGCACGAACGCGTAGATCTCTTCGCCGCTGGTCGCGTTGAAGGCGTGGAGCATGCCGTCGTTCGCGCCGACATAGACGACCGGCGTTCGATTCTTGACCGAAGCGCTGTTCGCGAACGTCGCGTAGCTCCCTGCACCCGTGTACGTCCCGCCTGCATGTAGCCGCGGATTCGGCGCGCCGACATACACCGGCGTCGAGTTCACGATGTCGCCGAGAATGCTCGTGCGCGTGCGCAGCGTGCCGTTTGCGCGCGATTCTTCCTTAGTGCGATCGCCGCGAAGGTAGTTGACGACGTCCTCCGACCCGAGATGATCCTTCTGCGTGGTGTTCAGGTTTGCCCACGTGAAGAGCTGATGGCTCGGCGATGCAGTGGGAACGTTGGCATAGATCTTCCGAGTCGACCAAGTCGCTTTGGCGAGCTCGCTTCCTGCTGTCCACGCCGGTGTGCCGTTCAGGGCGCCCGTTTCGAGGACTTGATAGGCCTTCAAGTCGCCGCGCCACGAGCCATTGAAGAACTGAGCCTGGAACGTCATCGTGGTCGTCTCGAGACGCGTCGAGTTTGCCGCGAGCGAGCTCGCCGAGCCGGCGCTCTCCGCAGCGATCTTCGCGAACGCGCTCGTCAAGCTCTCGACCATCTTGTCGGCTTCGCTTGCGACGTAGAAGTTCTCAGGCCGCGGATAGTTGGTCGAAAGGAATTCGCCGCTGTTCCAGAGCTCATCCGCGAGCGGGGTCGTGTTCGCGTACGGATCGTAGTTCTCGGGTACCAAGAAGCCGCCGTACTTCGCGGCGAGCCAGTACTGATTGCGATTGCGGGGCTCCAAGACTTGCGCCTCGCGTACGTCGACCCAATGTGTCGACACCGTCTGGTCTCCTTCCAGATCGTCAGGGCGCAGATCCTTCGTGTGCGAGTCGTAGGCGAGACCCGCGATGAACGCGGAGTTGTATCGTCCTGTGAACTCGTTCGTGTTGATCGTGATGCCTTCGAGCTGCGCGATCTTGTTCGTCGCCGTGATCACGTTGACGGTTGCGTCGCTGCCGACAAGAGACGGCTTTGTCGGCTCTCCAGAGCTGGCGGTGGACCCCGGCAGGTTCTTGTCGCGATGCGAGTTCGCATCGCCGATGCCGAGGATCGCGTTGTTCTGGCACCAATACTGAATCGGATCGTCCCAGTCCGCGATCACGGGGAAGCCGTCGGCCAGGTTGTATTTGTTGGTCGTGTTGCCGCTCAAGCTCGTGTACTCGGGAACGTTGCCTTGCTTCTTCAGATACCGAATCGCGGTGTAATAGAGCTCGCTCACCGGATCGTGGCTCTTGTGGTTCCACGTCGTCATTTGTCCGAACTTGTTGATGTAGTTGATGACGCCGCTGTCCGCGATGTTCGCTCCCGTCGCCGCCGCGTCCGTTGAATCAGGATTCCTATAGAGCATGCCGGTCTGCGGATCCCATTCCTTGTTTGGGTTCGTTTGCTCGCCGTCCTCCGGATCGATCAGCTTCTCACCGACGAACTTCTGCTTGGCACGAAGCACGCCGCCGTCGCGCAATGCGTCGCTGTCGTTCAGATAGCCGAACACGCTGTAGCGGATTCGACTCGAGTACTTCTGGATGAGGCCTTCCGGCTTCCAGTGGCCGCTCGGATATTGCTTGCAGTTGGCCTCGACCCCGACGCTCGGGTCGCACACCTTCACGCGCACCGAGACTTCGTAAACGTTGCTGCTGCTGACGCTCGAGCTGGGGTTATAGACATTCACGGTCGAGGTGTTGAGATCGCCCGACCTCGTGAAGCGCATTTTGTTGCCGAGCGTCCAAATGCGGATCGTGAGGGAATCCCAATCGAATGGCGTAACCGCACGAACTTGGGCTTTGTCGTTCGTGTTTCCGGCGGGTAAACGACGGTTCGGATAAATGTTGTTGCCGCCGTTGCCGTCGTACCGAGCCTTCTCCAGGATCGTCACGTTCGACTCGTCGACGACGCGGTAGCCGCCGGTCAGGGCTTTGCGGAACGGATCGATCGTCTGCGTCGCGGCCCAGTTCAGGTAATTGCCGCTCCACTCTTTCGAGGAGTACGTGCACGTACGGGTGGTTGTCGTGCGAGCAGGGTAGAAGTACCGGTTCGTTTCCGTGTCGTCGTAATGATAGTTGTAGCACTTGTTCGGATCGAAGTAGCCGACGTACACGCGCCCGCTGTCGTAGTTACCGAGGTTGGCCATGCTGTTTAGCGTTGGCCACTCCACCGACGGAACGAGCAGCAAGTTGCCGGGCACATTACCGCCGACTGACAGCGGCGATTGCGAGACAGGCTGAGCGACCGCGAGTCCGGTCGCGAGCGTCAGCGCCGCGCCGATGAAGCAGTGAGCGAAGGATTTGAGATTGATATTCCGCATGGCCTTGCTTCGATGGAACGTGAGGCTTCGAGAATCCCTGGATCGGTCAGAACGCGCGCTTGACCGTCGACTGCAGAACCACGATCGCCTGCTCGCCGGCCACCTGCGGGTTGCTGCTGCGCGCAGTGACGCGGAAGTAGGCGACCTCGTCGGGCGGATATGCGCTGCCGTAATTGCCGTAGTCGGCGTTCGCAGCGAGATCGAGGTTGTTCTCCGCCGGACCGGTTCCCATGAACTGGATGTAGTACTGCGGTATGCCTGGTGTTCGCCCATTGTTGATGTCGTACTCGGATCCTTCCTCGCCGACGCTCACCCAGTTCGTATTCGAGTTCGTAAAGGCAGTCGCGGGCACGATCTGGCACAACGCGACACCGGGCGAGCAGTCGACTCCGTTCAGAACATCGATCTTTGCGCTCGCCGTGATGGCCGCCTCGGCGGCGCGCAGCGCTGCCTCGGCGCGTTGGAACGCGAGCGAGCGGTCATACATGTTCGCGCTCATGCGCTCTTGCAGCGTCGTGTTGCGCATCCCGGCCAAACCGATGAGCGTGGCGACGACCAACAGGACGAGCGCGACGATGAGTGCCACGCCGCGCTGTGCGCGAGTTCCGCGCGAACGGATGTGTGAGCGAGCGAGATTCATGGTCAAGGTACGCGATTGCGG
Source organism: Lysobacterales bacterium (assembly GCA_044506405.1). Classification (GTDB taxonomy): domain Bacteria; phylum Pseudomonadota; class Gammaproteobacteria; order Steroidobacterales; family Steroidobacteraceae; genus Steroidobacter. Next base: position 4,905 of record JBIQKP010000099.1, read on the forward strand.
AGTGTGACGAGGTGCGTGAAGGTGCGCTCCAAGCGACCGCTGTTTGCACCTTGAGCGGTTGCAATGTTCCGCTCGGTGCTGTCCATCGTGAGTCGCAGCATCACTGCGTTGACGTTCTGCCAATCCGATGCGGACATCGCGGAGGCGTCGACGAAAGCGTTCGAGCCTTCGACCCGGTACTGCAATTGGAGATCTCTGACGCCGGCGACCACCTCTTCGACGGAGACGGTAGCGCCCGCGCCGAGACGGCGGCGATAGAGCGACCGGCCGCCTTCGTCCGGACGGTTGTTGTTGCCGATGTACCAGCTCACGGCCGCCAAACGTGCGACCTGCGAGTTGGGGCCGAAGGTATAGGTGTTGCCTGGATTCGTGTCGCAAGCGGCCGGCGGAAATCCCAGTCCTTTCGTGCAGTTCCCAGGTTGTTGGGTGGCGCCCGTCGCATGGAGGAGCGTCGCGTTCGCGCTCGTGTACTGACTCACTTGGAAGATCGTTGCATGATCGAAGTCGCACACGAGCAAGACGTCATTGACCTGAATGGCGGGTAACGTGGCATTCAGCTTGATGCTCGCAGCGCTCGCATCGTGCGTTTCGACGGAGTACGCCATTCCATCGGTTCCGCGAATCTCGAACGCATCGGTACCGTCGATGCGCTCGGTGGCTGCGCTGCCGATATCGACAGCCGGCATTGCAGTGCTGCCGTCGTAGCCGGTGATTGCGCCCCAGTCGAGCCACCACTGCGATCCTGTCGTTTTCAGCACGCTGCCGACGCGGCCAGAGTTATCGCAGCCGGTTGCACCCGCCTGGCGAAGATCGCGAGCCAAGAGCTCGAACGCAGTTCGCGCGGTCTCTTGCACCTGCGAGAGCGCTTCGTTCGCGCGATAGCTCTGCTTGTTCGCGAGCATGATGCTCGTCGCGCCGCCAATGACGATGAGACCGAGCAGCATCGCAACCATGAGCTCGACAAGCGTGAAGCCGCGCGAGCCGTGGCATCGAGATCGCATGCTCACAGCTGCACCTCCGTCGAGATGGTTTCCGTTTCGCTGCCGCCGGCGAGCGAATCATTCCACTGCACGGTGATCGTGCAGCGAGCACCGTCGCAACTGATGGCCCCTGTGGAGTCATCGCCGAACAGTTCTTGCAAATCCGATCGCCACGCTGCGATGGCCGTGTCGGCAAATGTGCTGTTCCCGCCCGGTTCGGCATCGAGAGCGATGTTGAACCCGCCGCTCAATGCGTTGTTACGGTCGGCGCGCATTGCATCGATGATGGAATGACTTTGGACAACCGCTAAGCCGCGCTCCAACGCGCTTTGATTCTGCTTGAGCGTCGTGAGCTGCAAGGCGATGAGGCCCAGCATGCCGAAGCACAGCACGAGCACGGCGATCAGGACCTCGATCAGTCCGACACCTGCTTGGGCGCGAGCGGCAGTCGCCTCATGACGAATCCGGGTGCGCATGGTTAACAGTCTCCTGACTGGAGCTCTGTCGAGATGCGGCTGCCTGCGCCGATCGTGACGATGCGCCTATTGTTCGTGCCGCCATTCGCGAAGCAGACAGTAAACTGCCGATCATTCGCGAGCCCGCCGCCGGTGCGGACCAATCCATCGGAGCTGAAAGCCGCCTGATCGCTCGTGAGCGTCGAGCGCACGGTGAGCGCATTGCCGTAGCGCTCGACTCGTCCGCGGCGCACGACATCGCCGGTGTTCGTTCGGATGATCCAATCGGTCCAAACGCCTTGGGAGTTCTCGCAGGTGCTGGTGCTCCCATTGCGCGCTCGGCAGAGGGATACGGTGCGGTTGCGTGTGATGGCCTCGGACCGCGCGTAGTTGATCGCGCTCACGATGTCGTTCGTCTGGGTCGTCAGCCGATTGCTGATCATCATGGTCCGAAAAGAAGGGACCGCGATGCCGAGCAGGACACTCGCAACTGCGATCGTGACCAGAAGCTCGATCAGCGTGAAGCCGGCGATGCTCAATCGTCGAACGTGTGTTCTCGAACCGGTAAACGTGCGCATGACGGCAGACACAATCCCCACTTCCGAATGTGAAGGGGGACTATTACTACGGTGTCAACGTCATCGACATAGGAGTGCTACGCGGTACCCGTTAGGAAAATGGATGAATGTCCGAATACGTGACTGCGCGCGCAACTTGCGTGTGGCACGCCTCTCAGTTCGTTCGACCAGACGGACTTTTATTTTCCCGCACACACGCGTCGGGTGTTCGCGCAGGCGAGGTGTCAGCGACGTGCTGAGCGGGATTTATTTTGCAATCGTCGAACGCGACTATCTTTCGGGGAATCCGGCATTCGGCTCTTGATCGCCGTCGCCGTGTTTGCCTTCATCCGCGGGACGATCCTTGTACTTGGATTTCGGACTCGACTGCGGGGAGGCACGATCGATCTGCGGTGAGCCCGTCTGCGTACCTTGATCCGGAACGATCTGCTGTCGGCTGCTCGATGGCTTCGCTCGGCCCGGCGTGTCGTGCTTCGGCGTTTGCTTTGACATAGCTAGAGCCCGAGGTTAGTGATTTCGTCGCAGCATGTTTCTGACCACCGACTTCGCCTTCTCTTCCGGATCGGCGTTCTCGAGCGGCACGCGTTCCAAGTGACCGCGACTCATGACCTCGAGTTGATCGTCCGGAAGCTCTCGATACCAACCGCCAGCGCGGCGAGATCCATTGCCGATCGGTACGAACTTCAGATCGTAAGCAGAAGCCGACTGACCCTCGGTGTCCGTCCGCCTCGTCTTGTGCTCGCGTCCTTTCGTGGCGATTGATCGATGTCCCATGCTTGGTTAACCCGCCCGGTGTGCAGGATGTTCCGGTCGGCGTGCGCTCGAGCAAGCGACGTTGAACGCGCGTCATCCGCGCACGATTGAAGGTTCTGCGAGGTTGGGCTCAAACGCGTCGGAAGCTTCGAACGAGGAGTACGGGACTTCGAGCGCGGTTCTGAGTGAATGCGGCCGGCCGCCTACATATATATGTACGCAGGAGTGTGCCCCGAAGGGGATCCGCGCGCCCAGGCTACAGATCCAACGCTGTTCTCGCAGCCGGCTCGATATAGAACGCTCTCGCACGCAGCGACCGGCCGAGTTGTTCTTCGACGCCATCGGAGGATACCGGCGCGAAAATGCTGAAGATGCCGCCCCAGACCGTGGGCGTCTTCGGCGGCAGAGGGCCGCGCTGTCCTTCGACTTCGACCTCATCCATGTCGGGGTCGCGGGTACCCGCGAGCAGGACGGAGATCTGCTCAGGCGTAAAAATCTCAGTGATCGGCGGGATGCGAAGATCGAGCTGCCGGGTGGCCGGCGGTTGCGGTGGATCGGATGAGGCCTCAGGTTCCGCGGCCCCGAGGGGATCGACCTCTGTTGCCAGCGCAACGATCAGAACACTTGTATAGGACCAGTGGCGCATATGACCTCCGAGATCCTCGCTTTTCGAGTATCAGAGCGTCGGCGGGCGACTTTGTTCCCATCGCGTCTTCTCGCGACGCAAGAGGAACGCTTCCACCAGCTAGAGGATCCTGGCCATTCGCGAAGGCCAGAGAAGATGTCTCTGGCCTTAACCCTGGCCCAGACCGAGCCTCTATTTGAGCGACTCGCGGGCGACTTTGAGTGCCGCGTTCATGACATCCTCGATCGAGGACTTCTTCTCGTACTCTGGGATGTAGACCCAAAGCTTGACGACATCGAGCGCGGCCTTGTCCGAGGACCCACCGCCCAGCCCGCCGTTGACTTCGACTGACAACGCGCCACTGCTCAGAAAGCTGATCGTTCTGACTTCCAGATTCATGCGATCCATCCCTCCGGTGTCGTTTATGCTTGAACACGATGGTTCGTGCCCTGGATGCAACTCCGAACCGCCGCAGCATGGTACTACGCCGATCGCAGTAACGTGACGGCAATCCAATCTCTGCACAAAACTTCGAGCATGGCGCCGGATTCTGTCTAGTGGACATACGCCGCTTCTTGCATGACGAGCGCCTGCCCGCCGAATACGCGCAGGTAATCGAACGCCTGCACAGGCCGATCGCGCACGCCATCGAGGTGAGAAGCCGGATGGCCGAGCATCTCGTCATCGGCCTGTGCGGCGCTCAGGGGAGCGGGAAGTCGACCATGGCCCGCTCCCTTTGTTCTCTGCTCGAAACGCAGGGCATCTCCTGTGTCGTGTTGTCGCTCGATGATCTTTATCTCACACACGCGTCGCGAAGTTTGCTCGCGAAGCGAATCCATCCATTGCTGGCGACCCGAGGCGTACCCGGCACGCACGACGTGCAGCTCGGTGTCGAGCTGCTGGAGGCATTGAGGCACTCTCGGCCCGTCGCGCTTCCGGTGTTCGATAAGTCGGCCGACGATCGAAAGCCCGTCGACGAATGGCCGCGCGTGCAACGTCCGGTTCAGGTTGTGCTGTTCGAAGGCTGGTGCGTTGGAGCGGTTGCTCAAGACGATGCGGCACTCGCACAGCCAGCGAATGCGCTCGAGCGAGAGCGGGATGGCGAGGGGCGTTGGCGTCGATTCGTGAACGATGCTTTGCGCTCGTCCTATCAAATTCTGTTTGGTTCGATCGATGCGCTGATTCTATTGCAAGCGCCAAGCTTCGACGTCGTCTACGAGTGGCGTCTCGAGCAGGAGCACAAGCTGCAGGATCGTGTCGCTGGGGCCAGTCGTGCAACGCGCGTCATGAACGACGAAGAAGTCGCGGAGTTCATCTCGCATTTCGAGCGGCTCACGCGTCACATCTTGTCCGAGATGCCTGCTCGCGCGGATGGGGTGGTGAGGCTGAACGAGCGACGGAAGCCCATCGATCTCCTTGTGCGAGGACGACTGTCCGCAGCGCCGTAGATGGCTCGCACGCGTCACGCGCAGCGACTACCATGCGCGCACGGCTCTCGCGCAACAACACGAACCATGACCAGGTTGCTCCTTCTCTGCGTCTTCCTCGTTGCCTCGCCTGTGCTCGCCGCCGACGAGCGGCCTCGTCTGTTCGTGCTCACGGACATCGAGAACGAGCCGGACGATGCGCAATCGCTCGTCAGGCTGCTGGTGCATTCGAGTCAGTACGACATCGAAGGACTCGTCGCCAGCACCTCGGTCTGGCTGCCCAATCGAACGGCGCCGGAGCGAATTCATCGCATCGTCGACGCGTACGCGCGCGTGCGAGACCGACTCGAGAAACACGAGAGCGGATTCCCGGAAGCGAGTGCGTTGAAGCGAGCGATCGCCTCGGGTCCGCCCGTGTACGGCATGAAGGGGGTAGGGGAGGGCAAGGATTCGTCGGGATCGAAGGCCTTGATCGCGGCCGTGGATCGTGACGATGCGCGCCCGCTCTGGGTGACGGCGTGGGGCGGCACGAACGTTCTCGCACAAGCGCTCGACACCGTCTCACGCTCGAGATCGAGAGCAGAGCTCGCGCGGTTCATCTCGAAGCTGCGCGTCTATGCGATCTCCGATCAAGACGACTCAGGCCCTTGGATTCGCGCGTCGTTCCCGGATCTCTTTTATATAGTGAGTCCAGGCCATGAAGAGAATGGCGGCGGCGGCTATCACTATGCAACGTGGACGGGCATTTCGGGCGACAAGTTTCACGGCCGCTTCGACGGCGGCGACTTCTCGCTCGTCACGAACGAGTGGCTCGAGGCAAACATCAGCAAGGATCATGGCCCGCTCGGCGCGGAGTACCCGCGCTGGGAGTATTTGATGGAAGGCGACACGCCATCGTTCCTCTATCTATTCCCGAACGGCCTCGGCTCTCCGGAGCATCCGCAGTACGGCAGTTGGGGCGGACGCTACGAGTACTACACACCGCCCCAGCGCCCGTGGCATCAGCGCGCGGAAACGCGTCCGATCTGGACGAACGCGGTCGACGAAGTGATCGGGGCCGACGGGGCATCGCACAATTCCATCTACGCGACGATTTTCCGCTGGCGGCGTGCATACCAGAACGAGTTCGCGGCACGCATGGATTGGTGCGTGAAGGCGTTCGACGAAGCCAACCATCCTCCCAGTGCGCGGCTTGCACATCCATCGAGTTTGGATGTTCGCTACGGAGAGCGCGTTTCGCTGAGCGCACAAGGCTCGTCAGACCCGGACGGCGATGCGCTCAGCTACCGCTGGTTTGTCTATCGCGAGGCGGGCACATACGGTGGGCCGTTCGAGCTGCAAGGCGATGATCAACGCGACGCGAAGCTCACGATTCCAAAGGCCGAGTGGCGCGAAGGGCAGCGCTCGGCCGGCCCCAAGACGCTGCACGTGATCCTCGAGGTGACGGA
>JBIQKP010000100.1:0-10974 GCA_044506405.1 Lysobacterales bacterium
CCGGCGCACGAGCGGCAGATAAGGTTCCAACCAAAGTGGCGGGTTCTGCAAAGCAATGGCGAGAGGTGCAAGTGCGGGCATCACTCCGGATCGGGCGGCACACATGTCCAATCCCCGCACCGAAACACCGCGGCTCATGAGTTGCCACGAAGAATGAGTAACTCGCTCTCAATTGGAATGAAGCGAGTCGCAGCATCCATCAGCGAACGCGCGGTCAGTTGGGGAACGCCATACACTTCAACGATCAACTTGTGACGTTCTCGCAGACGTTCAACGAGCATGTCGAAGTCGCCGTCGCCGGAGGCGAGCACGACGATGTCGACGTTCGGCGCAGCATCTAGGGCGTCAAGAACGATACCCACATCCCAGTCTCCCTTGGCGCTGCCATCCGCTCGCGAGATGAAGGGCTTGAGCTTCACGTTGAAACCGATGCCGCGCAAGATGTTCTGAAACGCGCGTTGCTTGCTGTCGTTGCGATCGATCGCGAAAGCAGTGGCGCCGATGACCTGTCGGCCTGCCGTCACTCGTCGCCAGAATGCGTTGTAATCGAACTGCGCACCGTAAGCCTGTCGCACGGTGTAGTAGATGTTTTGCACATCAACGAAGATCGCTACTCGGTCCATTCGGATAGGTTCTCAGCGTCGGTCACGGGCCATACACTCGCTCTTACTGCCCCGGCGCGTTCCTCGGGCCTCGATTTAGGATATCCCGTATACGCACGCGAACACCAAGGCGGCATCGCACCCTCAGCGATCGCGCGACAGGAAGGCGAAGCGCGTTTCCGCGGAAACGCCGCACCGCGATTGAAGCTCATGGCCGTTATCGGCCACAGGGCCATTGCGGTGCCGGATTTCGGATATCCGGGATACTTGACGGATGTGGTAGGCGGTCGATCGCTAATCCGAGACCACTGCTTTTCCACACGTTTGCAAGCACCGGATATCCTAAACCCGGTTCCGAGAGGTCTCACGCCGGTACCGAGGGGGCCTTGCCAGGGATGTAGGGAAGCCCGCGCTGCAAGGAGCATTCGCGGGCCGACCTACAGGGTCGTGGCACCGAGGAACCTCCGCGTATCGCGCAAATGAGGCGTCTCAGCGTGCGCGTCTCGCGTTTCGGCGTGCGAGGTCACCTCCGCGGTGGCTTCGGATTAGGCTTCGTTCTTCCGATAAGCGAGTTGACGATGACCGAAACAGAGAGTCGATCTTCATTGAGAAGTCTCGCGGCGACACTCGCACTGGTGTGGGTCGGTTTCGCCTTCTACGGCGTGCTAAATCAACTCTCTGGCTTGGTCACTTTGAACGACTTCGAGCCGCAACTTGGTCGCTTCCTGATCGACATGACTGTGTTGTACTGGCTTCCTTGGGTTCTATTCGCACCGGTCTTGGCTGCGGCCTCTCAACGTATTCCCATTCGACCGGACAATTGGGTTCGATCTCTGCCGGCGCATGCCGCGTTGCTGATGGTCATCGCATTGGTCCACGGCTTGGGTGTCGGATATCTCTATCATTACAGTGGAGGTGCGACGGGCTCGATGGCGCAGTACGCCGCTTGGCAACACGCCGGCCACTACCTGTTTGGGGATGGCATGCTCTTATTCGATGTCGTCGCCTATGCGGTCTTCGCAGCGAGTCTGAACATTCGCAATTTTCACCACGTCGTCCGCCAGCAGCAGCTCGATGCCAGCGAGCTCAAGCACCGTCTGGCTGAACAGCGGTTGCAGACGTTGCGCATGCAGATCAACCCGCACTTTTTGTTCAATGCGCTGAATGCGATTTCAGTCTTGGTCAAGAAAGGGGACAACGAGCGCGCCGGTGACACGATCAAACTGTTGAGCAGTTTCTTCCGTCGCACCCTCGATAGCTCGGACCAGCATTGGGTCACTCTGGCGGAGGAACTCGATTTCGTACGCCAGTATCTTGCGATTGCACAACTGCGTTTCGGAGATCGTCTCCGAGTGTGCGAACAATGCGATCCACAAGTGCGAGCCACGCTCGTCCCCGCATTGCTGCTGCAGCCGCTCGCCGAGAATGCGGTGACGCATGGTCTCGCCGATAAAACCGGTTCATGCGCAATCGAATTGGTCTGTCGGGCTGATGAACACGGACAACTCACGATTGAGATCGCAGACAACGGAGTGGGCGGACGCTTCTTCACAGATCCAAACTTCAAGCCCGGCATTGGGCTTGCGAGCGTACGTAGTCGGCTCGAGCAGTTGTACGGCCGTGAGCAGACATTCGAAGTGAACAGCTCACCGGGGCAGGGCACTCGGATTCGCATTCGGATTCCGATATCACCCACGCGCCGCGCGGAGGCCGTATGAACATTCGCGTGCTCATTGTCGATGACGAGCCGCTCGCGCGTGAAGGCGTCGCGATTTCGCTTCGACACCATTCGGATATCGAGATTGTCGGCGAGAGCGAGGATGGTCCGAGCGCAGTACGTGCGATTCGCGAGCTCGCGCCCGATCTTGTTTTTCTCGATATCCGTATGCCCGGCCTGGACGGCTTTGGCGTGATCGACGAAATAGGCAGCGATCGCATGCCGTTGGTCATCTTCCTTACCGCGTACGACGAGCACGCATTGAGAGCGTTTCGTGTCAATGCAATTGATTATCTTCTCAAGCCCATCGATAGCGAGGCGCTAGATCAAAGCCTCGGTCGTGCTCGCAAACAAATCGAGCAGCGAACGCCGACTGCATGGCATTCGGATCTGCGCGTCCTAGTTTCCTCGATGGTGCGTGAGCAACACGTAGCGGAAGCCGAGCGCATTCTCGCGCGGACGGGTGGACGGGTCCGCGTCATCGATCCGAGTGAGATTACTTGGATCGAGGCATCGGGTGACTACGTTACCGTCCACGTGCAATCCAATAGCCATCTCGTGCGAGAGTCCTTGCACAATATGGAGCAACGGTTAGCGCGCTATGGCTTTGTTCGAATCCACCGTTCGATTCTCGTGAAGCTCGGTTGCATCCGCGAACTCATCGCCAAGGACAGCGGAGACCATGAGCTCATTCTGCGGGACGGCACAACGCTGCGCGTGAGCCGAACCTATCGCGACGCGCTCTACGGTGCGCTAGGCGATCGACGTTAGAGAGCGTTCGTCGCTTGCGACTGCGGACCAACGCCCAGCGGTCGCGGCTCGACGACTCGTGTTGAGCGGCCCACTCTCCATCGGCAGATTCAATGCCCCGACAGCTTTGAGGGTACGGCCATGTCTCGAATCATTGTTTCGGTCATTCTAGTTTTTGGAATGGCGACACTCGCGAACGCCGAGCAGAGATCTACTCGCGTTGGAATATTGATGTTCGACGGAGTGGAGATCATCGATTTCGCCGGGCCTTACGAGGTGTTCGGTCAAGCGGGGTTCGACGTCTTTACGGTGTCAGCCGACGGCGCTCGGGTGACGACCGCAATGAAGCTCAAGGTCGATGTTGATCACTCCTTCGCCACTGCGCCGCAAGCAGACGTGCTGCTAATCCCCGGCGGCGACGTCGAACGCGCGGAGCGCGATGTGCGCACGCTCGAATTCATCAAGAAACAGGCGGTTGATGCGGATCAGGTGCTTTCCGTTTGCACGGGCTCATTCGTGCTCGCCGCAACAGGTTTACTCGACGGCAGAAAGGCCACTACGTTTCATGGCGCCTTTGAATCCTTTGCGAAGCGCTATCCCACCATCGAGGTGGTGCGCGACGTGCGTTGGGCAGATTCGGGCAAGCTTGTGACATCCGCAGGGCTATCTTCGGGCCTCGACGCTGCGATTCACATCGTCGCCCAAGTGCGTGGCGTCGATGCGGCGCGTACCGTCGCAAGCACACTTGAGTATGACTGGGCGCCAGGAGCGCGCGACGGTTACATCCGCGGCCTGATGGCGGATCAGCATGTGCGCTATCCGGCGGACATGACGCTGCCCGAAGGCACGCAAATACATCCCGTGCGATCGATAGGTGACCAACAACGGTGGAACACTGTCTTTCACGTCACCTCGTCGGTCGATCAGCAGAGCTTCATCGATCGCGTGCGTGAGTTCGCGGAGCGTGACGAGGCGCTCGTGGTCGCCAAGACCGATTCAGGTATCGCACGCTGGCAACACATCGATAACGCGGGAAAGTGGCAAGTCACAATCGAACCTAGCCGCGAACCTTTGCCGACGGGTTATGGCGTGCTCATGGAGGTCGCCAAACTCGATTGAAGAATCAGCTTCTAATGCCGGACTTACCAAACCGCATTTCGCGAGGATGGGGGATCCTTCGGTGCCCGGCACCGATAGCTGCTCAACGGGGACAAGAGGGCCATTGCGGTGCCGGGTTTCGGATATCCGGAATACTTGACGGATGTGGTAGGCGGTCGATCGCTAATCCGAGACCACTGCTTTTCCACACGTTTGCAAGCACCGGATATCCTAAACCCGGTTCCGAGAGGTCTCACGTGAACAGTGATTCGTGACTCGCGGCTAGTCATTGCCTTCGATCGGAAGAATCGCAGTCGACCGCATGAGTGAATGGGGACATTCCTCGTGAATCTCTGTGAGCTCGGTCTTCGCTTCATTCAATGCCCAGCGAGCGCTCCTTCCAACCAGTCGAGGAATGTCCCCATTCTTGTCCTGACTTACTTGTCTCGTTACGCAGTCGCACCCAAGTGATGCGCTTCACTTTCCGAACTGATCGATGACCTCCGCGAGAGGCACGTGACCCATGAAAGCCTTCGACGGTGGCGGCGTCTCACCGGCTTCAATGCTCATCGCGAATCGCACGGCTTCGGTCTGCTCGATGCGTTCGCGCAGCGCGGAGAGTTTCGGCCAGCGATTGCGGTTCGCGACTTCGTGATGGTCGAGCCAGCGTGCAACACCGATGAGCACGCCGTCGGCGAGGGTAGGACTGTCGCCCACAATGAAGCGCGAGTCGGTGAGCATTGCTTCGAGCTTGTCGTGCCGCTCGATGACGGAATCACGACCGTAGGCGCGCAGCACTTGCTGATAATCAGGATCGGGCGTTTGCATTTCGAGCGCCGTCCAAAGCGGACTGAACGCGCCAGTGAATCCCGTATTAATGAATGCGATGAGCTGACGCATTCGATCGGCGTTAGTGGAGCGTGCATCGAAGCTGATGCGTCGTTCATCATCGCGTGTCTCGAGCCATGCACAGATCGCCATCGTTTCGGTGAGCGCACGGTGATCGTCGGTAATCAAGACCGGTGTCTCGTGTCTCGCGTTGATGCGCGCGAAGGATGTTTCGCGCATTTCGCCGAGCATGTCGACGCGCGTCAGACGATAGGGGCGGCCGAGCCACTCGAGCGCGGCGATGAGACCCATGGAACTCCCTGCAGGAAAGCCATATAGCAAGATGGGCGACAAAATCTTCTCCTCGGATCGAACATACACATGCCAGTGCGAGGCCGGCGATGCTACGGTTCGCGTCGACGAAGTAAATAACGCACATTTTTGTAACCGCTGACGGAGCCGTTATGAAGTCGCTAGTCTCGCAATGCCCGATAGAAGAAGTGATGCAGGTTCTCGGTGGCCGCTGGCCGGCTCTATTGGTGTATTACCTCAAGGATGGCGTCAAACGTTTCAGCGAGTTGCAGCACGACAACCCAACGCTGTCGCATCGGATGCTGTCATTGGAATTGCGCAAGCTTTGCGACGTGGGAATCGTTGCTCGTAGCGAACGACGCGGTTACCCGTTGCACGTCGAATACGAACTCACAGCCGCAGGTCAGAAGCTCGTGCCCTTGATGGACGCGCTGGGTACATGGTGGGAGGAGACTTCGGCTGAGACTGCCTAGTCGCGGTGAACTGTGTCGGATGTGATCCTGCGGTACCGGGTTTAGGATATTCGGTATACCGACGATGCACCGGAATGCAGCGCACGCTCTTAACCGTCGCGCATGTCCATCTCCTCGTACACCGGCACGGCGCCTCAGTGTCGAGGACTAGCGAGATCGCGCCGTATGGGCTGATGGACACTACATTCTCGATGCGGACGCCGACTTGTTCGACGCGGCTCTCTTCAGCGGCACAGTCATCGCAAGTGAAGTAGATGATCGTGTCTGGCGCTAGGATGATGACGGGCTTCTCGAACACGTGGTGTCTTCTTCGATCGCCCCCGCGTCCGCTTTGGTCGAGAGCGGCCACTACGCATACCCCTCACACACCCCGCAACGCCTCGACGATAGGCCGCCGCGACACCCGAATCGCCGGAAACAAGCCGCCTAAGAATCCGATGGCGGCTGCAAGCGACAGCGCTGCTGCCGCTACCGCTGGCGTGACCGTCAGCGAATAAACAAGTTGCGAGTCCCAGACGGCTCCGCCGAGCGTGCTGATCGTCTTGCCGTTGAACACAAGGTAGGCGACCGCAATACCGACACTGGCGCCGGCCGCGGCGAGCAGCAACGCCTCGATGATGAGTGAGGCGAAGATGACGCGCGAAGAGAATCCGAGCGCACGTAGCGTGGCGATCTCACCGCCGCGGGCAGCGACTGCGGAGTACATCGTGTTCAGTGCGCCGAAGAACGCACCGATCGCCATGATCGTGCCGATAGCGTATGCAACGACCTTCAACATCCTGTTCATCGATTGAGAGGCGTTCGCCAAGTACTCGGGTTCCGAATGAACGTCTACGATCAGCGTCGTCGTTGTCTGTAACCCATCTGCGAGAACACGTATCGAGGCGGGCGATTCGAGCAAGGCGTGAACGCTGTTAAACATGGAAAGCTTGTAGGCGGAGAGCACGGTTTGCGCATCCGCAAGAACCTCGGATTCACGAGCCGATCCCGCACTCTCGAACACACCGACGACGGTCCAGTCTCCTTCCTGCAACCGCACTTGCTCTCCAAGTTGCATACCCGAGAACTGCCTCTGAGCGGAGCGACCCACCACGAGCTCGTGCACGCCCGTTTGGAACATGCGTCCTTCGACGATCTTCAGTTCCGGTCGCAGTGAAACGATTCCCGCCTCGGCGCCGCGCAGCGTGACATGGACGTCAGCGCCATCGCTCTGTCGTGTCACGGGCGCAACGAGAATCACTTCTGCGGAAACGATTGCCTGGCCGTTTGCATCTCTGCGTATTCCAGGTGCTTCTCGTATGGCAGCGACGTCGGCGCGCGAGAACGAGCTGCCCGCTTCGGATTCAGCGCCGCGGGTCAGCACGATCGCGCGATCGACACGAGCGTCGCGGTCGAGCGTTTGCCGGAAGCCTGTCCACATCGCTAAGGTCGACGTGAGTACCGCAACCACGCACGCAACGCCGATCACGACAACGAGCGAGTTCCCAAGACGCAGCGGGATGGTGCGCAAGCTGACTGCCGTCACGGACATGACCTGCCGAGCGAAGGCAACGAGGCTCATCGCACCGCCAGCGAATCCACGACGGACATTCGCCGCAAACCCCAGATGGGTGCCGCGACACTGAAGAGTGCTACACCGAGAGCCAGCGCAAGGCCGTTCGACACGACGCTCCACGACACCGTCAGAGCACCCGTAAGCTCCCTGGCTAGCGGCGAGACTAGCAGCGCGAAGAGCAGACCGAGGATCGCCGCGGGCAGACATATCAGCAGCGCTTCGGCGATAACGATTCCGAGCACTGTGGAACTAGGATAGCCAAGCGTCCTGAGGACGGCGAACTCCGCGATACGTTCGCGAACGGACTCGCGCATCGTGTTGCCGGTCAAGAAGAGCAGACTGAACATCACGGCAGCCATGATCGCGTTCGTGAAGAACGCGATGTCGCCCATCTGCTTGATCCGCTGTTGGGCAAACTCCTGGTCCGAGCGCGTGCGGCTCTCATGCGGCGAGTTCGCGAAGATGCGGTCGATATCGCGCGCGATCTGTACCGCTCGCCTCGGGTCGTCAATGCGCACGAAGAATCGATCGGCCGTGCCACGGTCCGTCGCGCGCCCCTCGTCAAGGTACTCATAGTTGATGAGCACGAGATGGGCGCGACCAGGATCTTTCGCAGAATCGAAGGACCCAACGATTTCGAACGTCCAGTTCGGATCGCCGTCGCGCCTTAGAATGTGTGAGCGAATGGTGATCCTGTCTCCGATCTTCCAACCGTAGTGATCGAGCAAGGCGGGTGTTGCGAGCATGCCCGCTTTCACTGCGCGCATGGCTTGCAGGTGCGCATCCGATGCCGCGAACCCTGGACGCACGAAGAACCAGCGAACGGGGTCAGTCGCGAGACCCGCGACCTCTTGTGTCGGCTCGCGGTAGTAGCCCGTGAAGTACCCACGGTGCGCAACCTCTCTCACACCCGATACTTGCCGAATTTTCTCCAGGGCGGAAATAGGCATCGGGCTCCCGCCACGAACGCGCGTATTGGTGATCAAGAAGTCGAGATGCGAGTCCGCAATGGCTTTCTCGAAACCTGCGTTCACACCGCGGAGCAGACCGAACAGAAGAAACGCGATTGCGAACGACGCGATCGTGAGGATGGATCGAGCAGGGCTGCGCGACAGCCCTGCCCAAACCAGAGGGAAATACTTCACGGACGCTCTCGAACGATCCGTTCGATCGCTCTTAATAGATTCCCGAGCCCTCGACGAGAATATCGCCGTCGAACATGAGTGCCTGTGTGCCGAAGCGGTTCTGCCAGTACTTCCAGCGAGGGCCGCTCAGCGAGGGCGTTTCGTGGCTTGGCGGGTAGCCGCGCGCGAGCAGCACTTGCGTCTTCGTCATGCCGAGCCGCGGCGTGCCGGCCCGGATGGCGTCAGCCATCTCTTGCCCATACAGATCGATCTGAGTGGGTTGCGCGGCGAGCATCTCGTCCGCGACTTGTTGGCCCGTTCGGTTCGTGTACTCGGGTTTGTTGTCGACATCGATCTTCTGGCCGCTTTCCACGAGTTGGATGACGAAGCTGTTCTTCTTGAGCTTCAGCAACTTCACCTTCGTATTGATCGGCACCAAAACGCCGCGCCAATAATTCGTGGCGCTGTGCTCGCCGTCTTCTTGCATGAAGGTGTAGCGAGTGAAGTACTCGTTGCCGACGACGACCGCTGCAGCGGGCGGCAAGACCTTCGCGTCCTCCACGTTCGTATATCGAATCTTGCCGCGTGCCGACGACCCGCCGCTCTTTCGCGCGACGATCGCTTGAATCACACCTTCCGGCACGCTTGCCTGTTTGAGCGCGATCAATCCGTCCGCCGACGTATCGAACTCCGCCGTATCAGCGCCGCGCACCGCGGCGCTGATCGTGCTCTCATCAAGTCCTGCCTTCTGCATCTTGATCACATCTTCGTTCGTCATCGCTTGCGCGATGAGCGGCGCGATGCTTCCTAAGGCGATCGTGGCAACAAGAAATAAACGGCGCATCATTCCTCCTGTTTTCAAGTTTCGTCCGGGGCAACTGAATCTTTTGGAAATTTCTCTCGCAGCGAACGCAGCGAGACGCGGCGAGATAAAGAATCACGAGTCGGGTCTAGATCCGCGCGCCCGCGCACCAGGCGCTCCGCACGCAGGATCATCTACTCTTCTCCGCGTTCCGCCGCGTTTCGCCGCGAGCGATCCTTCTTACCGAAACCGTGAGTAGACATTGAAGGGTTCGCGCTGAAACGTGCGCGCTGGTTCTATGCGACTCAGTGCTCACCCGAGCACCGTTTCCGTACCGATCTCCATATCTGCCCCGCTGAGTGTTCTCGTTCTGAGCGCGAGATAATTCTAGTTGAGGGCGAAACTATGCCCGCTCGATGAGCGTGTCAACGGCGGTGTAACAAAACGTGAAGCCCGGGTGTCCAAAGGCGCTGCGCATGCGAGATTGGGACATATATAGGTAAGGGCGATCGAATGCGGATGATCTGTTTCCTTGTTGTAGCGACAACCCTCCCCGCGACGTCCTCTGCGGAGTCGAGCACGGCGCAGTCGCCAAGCCATAGCACACCAGAGATCGAGGAAGTGCTCGTCGAAGGCGAGTATCCAGGTCCGGGGCTATGGCAGGTCACGCTTGCCGATGACCCGAGTGGTCACGTACTCTGGATCGTCGCGGAGCCGCCTCCCCTACCGAAGACTATGAAATGGAAGTCCGCGGACATCGAAGATGTCGTGCGCGGCGCGCAAGAGATCCTCTTTCCGAGCGGGCTCTCCGTGAAGCCGGACGAGCGAATCGGTTTCCTCGAGGGTATGTCGCTTGTGCCTGCGGCCCTAGGCGCGCGCAAGAATCCGGATAAGGCCACGTTGAAGGATGTCTTACCTGAGGATCTCTATTCGCGTTGGCGCGCAGTGAAGAAGACGTATCTACCGCGTAACCGCGGCATTGAACGATGGCGACCGCTCTTCGCGGCCGAGAAACTGCAAGGAAAGGCGTTCTCGAGATCAGGCTTCGGCGGCGGTGAGGTCGTGCGAAACGTCGTCTCGCAGCTCGCCGAGAAGCACCAGGTCCACGTCACGACGCCCTCGTTGCATTTCACGTTTGAG
The DNA here is from genome assembly GCA_044506405.1 of Lysobacterales bacterium. Classification (GTDB taxonomy): domain Bacteria; phylum Pseudomonadota; class Gammaproteobacteria; order Steroidobacterales; family Steroidobacteraceae; genus Steroidobacter. Next base: position 10,402 of record JBIQKP010000100.1, read on the forward strand.
ACCAAGGCGATCAAGCCGGCACTGAAGAAATTCTCGCGAGAACGCCTCGACGATACCGAATGCTTCGCGACGACGCTGAGCTTGGTCGAAGCGATCTCCGACTACGACACGATGAGTGCCCGAGCTCATGCCTGGGCGACTGCAGATCTCGCCACACTCTCCTCGATTCCAGCCCTGCCCGATCCCAGCAACGCGTGCGCGGTCGCACTCCTGGGATCCACCATCGCGCAAGACATCATCCCAGCGGACATCGCGATGCAGATGGACGCGCTTTGGATGAATCAAGCCGAAGCAAGCCTGGCCGAGAACGCATCGACGCTGGCCGTCTTGTCTCTAGCGCAAGTCACGAGCGCGGGCGGATACCTCGCGCAGTTGCGTGACAAGGGGTACGTCGTTATCGAGCCGGGACACAACGAATAGATCTCCCCGGCCGGTGCACCGTTGTAGGTCGGAATTTATTCCGACCAGAACCGCGGAGCGCGTGTAGGTCGGATTTCAATCCGACCAAGAAAGTGTCGGAATAAATTCCGACCTACAGTTGTCCCAAGCTCGCCTTCTGACGCAAGATGCGCT
>JBIQKP010000101.1:0-10954 GCA_044506405.1 Lysobacterales bacterium
GCTATTTTCGTAAGACGATGTCGCGGTTCGGAAACCCAGAGGATTTCTCGCCGTATGCGCAAATCGCCGCAGGGCGGCCACCTGTGCTGTCCGTGCATGCGGCGGACGACGAATACTGTTCATTCTCCGACATGTCGAAATTCGCGGAGCGCTATCGATCATTGGGCAATGAGATCACGTTGATCAGCGTGGAGGGTGCTAGCCACTTCTTCGGCTTCTACCATGAGCGAGGTCAGCGCCTGCAACGCGAGGCGATCGTCGAAGCACTGCGTCGCTGGAGTTGGTGATCGTCTCGAGCTCTGTTTGACGAAGCAGGATTGCTGATCGCAATGACGGCTCATCCGCGAAGGTAAGCGCAGTGCGATCGATCAGAGCTTTTGCTTGAGGATTGCGGAGATGAGGAACGATGACCGATTTCGCGGCGTACTTCTAATGGGTTTCCTCATTGAAGGAGGGCTCATTAAATGCCGCGGTCACATTTGGGCGTGGACGCTCTCGTAACGACCTTCGCTCTTTCATTTGGCTCTGCATCGGCAGTCGCCCAATCGGCTACGGACGTTTCAGGTCAATCGCATACGCTTTCCGCATCGCAATCCGATCCTGAAGTGATGGGATGGATGCGCGGTTTCCCTCCCCCTGAAGACAAGATCATCACCCAGCCGGATACGGTTTATTTCAGCTTTCCGCGCCTGCGCTGGTCCGTTTGTCACTTGCGTGAGCTCCTTCCGACGGAGGAGGTGAGTCGAGGCCTGCGTGCCCCCGTTCCGCTCGAACGCCTTCCAGCACTGGAACTGGAGAAGGAACGTCAAGCGATCGATGCATTGACGTTCATGCCGATCGGCGGCGATCAAGAGATGACCTGGGAAGACTCGCTTCATGCCAACTACACGGACGGGATGCTCATCCTGCACAAGGGCAGGATCGTCTATGAGCGCTACTTCGGCTGTCTCAACGAAGCCGGCAAGCACGCAGCCATGTCGATGACAAAATCGTTGACGGGTTTGCTGGCCGAAATTCTGGTCGTCGAGGGAAAGCTTGACGACACCGCACTGGTCTCCGACATCGTTCCTGAGATCGGCAAGAGCGCCTTTGCGTCCGCAACGGTGCGGCAGGTGATGGACATGACCACGGGTATCCGCTACTCGGAGGATTATGCAGATCCCAATGCAGATATCTGGCGCTACTCGGCTGCCGCTAGCCCACTGCCTAAACCGGAAACATACAAAGGACCCAATGGTTATTGGGAGTATCTCCAGCAGGTGCAGCCCCAGGGCGAGCACGGCGAGGCCTTCCATTACAAGACCGTCAATTCAGACATGCTCGGCTGGATCATCTCGCGTATCAGCGGCAAAGCCGTAACCGAGCTGGCTTCTGAGCGACTCTGGCGTCCGATGCGAGCTGAGCAGGACGCCTACATGACAGTCGATGCGAAGGGCGTGCCTTTCGCCGGCGGCGGTCTCAGCGCCGGGCTTCGAGATCTCGGACGCCTCGGGCTCTTGATGCTGAACGAAGGAGTCATCAACGGGGAGCGGCTATTCCCAACCGAGGTGGTGCGGAAGATTCGCGCAGGCGGCGATCCAGCGAAGTTCGGCACCGCTTACCCGGCATTGGTGGGCGGCAGCTACACCAGCATGTGGTGGGTCTATCCCGGCGATGATCGGGTCATCGCCGCTCGCGGCGTACATGGTCAGACCATCTATGTCGATGCGTCTGCACAGATGGTGCTCGTGCGCTTCGCATCTTTCCCGAAGGCGCAGAATCCGCTCATCGATCCTACCTCGCTGCCGGCGTTCCGAGCCGTCGCGAAATACTTGAAATCGCGGTGAGCACGAGTGGTCGAGACTGCGCTCGCAAGAACGCTTGTGTCCCTGATCGAGGGAGATCCAGATCTAAAGACTGCGGATATAGTTCAGCGCGTGCGCCGGTAATCGATCGGGGTCCTTTGACATTTCACGCCAGATGGACACCGCCGCAGCAAACCACGGGATCTTGCGACTGAAGGCCTCGACGACGACCCAGCCGTCATAGTCGATCTCACGCAGCACTTGCATGATGCCTTTGAAGTCGATTTGCCCGCTGCCGGGCGTGCCTCGGTCGTTCTCGGAAAAATGGATGTGACGGAAAACGTCCTTGTTGCGACGGATGGCCTCGATCTGCGACTTCTCTTCGATGTGACCATGATGCGTATCGAGCATCGCGCCGATGTTCGGGTGAGCCACCTCCCGTGCGATCTGCGCCGCCTGGTCGAGCGTGTTCGCCATGTAGCACTCGAAGCGGTTGATCGGCTCGATGGCGATCGACACGCCTGCTGCTTGTGCCCGGGGTGCGAGCTCGCGCAGCGACTCCACGACTCTTTGACGTTCGAGGTCAGTCGGGGGCTCGCGCGTGAAGACGCCCAAGCTCTGCGTGAGCGGCCCGATCATCGTCGAAGCGCCGAGCGCCTGCGTGCAGGCAAGCGCTCGCTCCATATCGCGCTGACCTGCGCGCCGCACGGCCGCATCTTCGCTGACCAGATTCATCTGTGGATCCGTTATGCAATACACACAGGTGCGTTGCAGATTCAGCTCGTCGAGCTTTCTTCGCAGGCGTTGATAGTGCTCCGGCTGCCCAGAGAATACCGGGATCTCGACGCCGTCATATCCAAGCTCTGCTAACGACTCGAGCACTGCGTCGTGTTCGGGCGTGACCTCGGTGGTCCAGTACAGCAGATTCATTCCCACCTTCATGCGGTATTCGGCTCCTGTGCGGCGATCGAGAAAACCAATTACAACTCAATCCTGCGACTTCCGCGGCATCTACTCCAACGTGAACGCCGGCAGATTCTTGATGACGCCCCCTTCCAGCGCGGACTCGTGAGCCAGCAGTCCGACGCACGTCCAGTTTGCGGCCTGGGTCGCATTCGGATAAGGATCCCGGTCCTCGCGGATCGCGCTCACGAACTCGTGGACCATGTGAGGATGCGAGCCACCGTGCCCGCCGCCCTGCACGAACGATAGGTGCCCCTCGTCTTGGACGGCCCTCGTGAACTTGCGGATCGGCTCCGGCAAGCGGTGTGCGAAGTCGGGCACGTCGATTGTCTCAGGAATCTCCGGCTCGGGGCGCTTTGCCACATGCAAGAGCGGTTTGCTGCCCTCCACGAGCGGCCACTCGAAGCTCTTCTCGGAACCATACACATTGAAGCTCTCGCGGTACTGACGGGCCGTGTCGAACAGGAAGCGCCAGATATGCGCAGCCGTATCCGAATCCTTGATCTTGATGTGGCAGGATTCTACGGCGAAATGACTGCCGGACTTCTGCGCCAAGCGATCGCTGATGCGCCCCGAACCAAAGCACGACACGGATTCCGCCCGCCCGTTCACCAGCGCGAGAACCGGACTCACGACATGAGTCGCGTAGTGCATCGGAACCATCCGCTCCCAGTAGCTGGGCCAGCCCTCCATGTCTTGCGTGTGCGAGGCCTCGAGATACTGCACGCGTCCGAGCTCGCCTTTGTCGTACAACTCCTTCACGAAGAGAAACTCGCGACTGTAGACCACTGTCTCGGCCATCATGTACTTCAGCCCGGTTCGACGCACCGTCTCGACGATCTGTTCGCACTCTGCAACGGTCCGCGCCATCGGCACGGTGCACGCAACGTGCTTGCCGGCTTCGAGCGCCTTGAGCGTTTGCCATGAGTGATCTTCGATCGGACTGTTGATATGGACCGCATCGATGCTGTCATCGGCAAGCAGCTCCTCGAAATCCGCATAACGCTTCTCGATGCCGTAGTGGTCTGCGGTTTCGTTGAGCTTAGCGCGGTCGCGACGACACACCGCCGCGACGGTGGCATTGGGATGAGCCTGGTAGATCGGAATGAACTCCGCTCCAAAACCGAGACCCACCATCGCGACGTTGAGCTTTGAATTGACCATCTTATCTCGAGCTCCTTTATGCGAAGTCATATCAGCAGCGTTTCACTTATGGGGCGCGTGCATCGGACGCAGGTGCACGGGACGTTGTACTTGGGGCCGCCTTATCTCCGTCGATGCGCTCGGCACGGTAGCCGCCTGCTCTGCGATCGCGCAGATACAAGCCTCCAAAGATGAGCGCGACCAAGACCGCGAGCGGTACCAGATACTGGAAGGCCATTCGTCCGCCGTAGTTCTCAGCCGGACCCAGCAACTGTGCGGCGCGCTCCGGCAGATCAGAGCTGAGAACGGGCGCTGCTTGTACGGCTCGCAAGGCGTTGGCCGTGAGCTCCGCAGGTAGCGCGCTGTGAGTTTCGTACTCGACTAGCGCAGCGCTCGAGAGGTCGATCGCCTTGGTGACATCCTGGCGGCGCCACGACTCCACATTCGTTGCCGACGCAGGGAACTGCTCGACGGCCTCGCGTAGCACGATGAGCGTCTGCTCTTGCGGCAACGCTTCCGGCAGATAGCGATCCGCGATGTGACCCATTTGCGGGTTGGCAATCGCTCCAGCGGCGAGCATCCCGACGCCGCCCATCAATGCCAATCCGAACGCCCCGCTTCGCGGAATGCGCTCACTGACGAATCCGAGCATCGTCGGCCAGAAGTACGCGACGCCTACGGCGAACAAGGTCGCGGCAGCGAAGACAGAACCGGCGCCTTGCGCACCCGCGAGCAACCACAACGCTATGCCAGTGACCACGGCGGCGCCCAACAAGATGCCGGTCGGCGAGAGTCGCTCGACGGTGGGTCCCGCGACGAGCCGTAGCGCGCACATCACGACACTGATCCAAACCAACACGAGAATTCCTGGAATCCCGGCTGCCTGCATCACTGAGGGTATCCAGCGCATGGGACCGAGCTCGAGCGATGCCGTGATGATCATGCAGAACACCATGAGCAGTCCGAGCGGTCGAAACAGAATCGCGGCGACCGTCTGCATCGGCGAGATCCCTGCCTGGACGCTCTCGGTCGGCGGGAATCGCTCGGGCAGCAGCAGTACGCCGTAGATCAGGATCGGCACGTAGTTCATCGCAACGCGAACTTCCCAGCTCGCATCGAAGGCGCTCGCGAGCACATAGCAAAGCAGACCACCCAGCGCGATGCCTCCTGGGAACCAGGCATGGAAGTGATTGAGCTTAGTCGTCTTCTGATCCGGATACAGGCCAGCGACGAGCGGGTTGCACGCGACCTCGATGAATCCGTTACCTAACGCCGCGATGATCGCCCCAATCAGCAAGATCCAGAATCCGTCAGGACTGCCTTCGAACATGGATGCGCTGAGCAGCACCGTCGTGCCGAGTGCATGACAGATGAACGCGAGGCGTGTCACGTTGCGAAGGCCGAGCGTATCGGCGAGCGGACCCAAGGCCACTTGCGAGATCGCCATGCCCCACAACGCGGCGCCGCCGATCGCGCCGGCTTGGAAGTTGGTCAGAATGAAGCGCTCTTTGAGCGCTGGAATGATGTCGCCGATGATTGCAAACAGAAATGCCGTTGGCAGTAGCGAAGCGCACGCGCCCCAAAAGAGCTTCGAGCGATGAATGCCTTCGAGCCTGTGCTCCTGAGACGCTGTCATCCGACCACCTTTGCTATGAGTTGATATGTCGATGTGTTCGAGGTCGCTCGAGCTCGGTCGGGCGCACAACGGCCGTCGAGCTCTCGCTCATCGCGGTCATCGCCAATCCGATGACCGCCTGTCGATCGCTGGGACTATTCGCCCTCTCGTACCTGCAGCACACCCTGCATGAGGCGCCAATGGCCGGGAAACGTGCAGATATAGGGATAGTCGCCGGCCGTGCTGGGCGCGGTGATCGTGAGCTCGAAGCTTTCGCCTGGATCCACCAACGGCGTTGCGAAGAGCACCTCACTCACCTTCGGCACATACTGCTCAGCGGCTCCCGTAGGCGATGCGGCCATCTCGTCGGCGAGCTGGCCCACCTTGTCTTCAGCGCCGATGGCCGTGAAGACGACGTTGTGCGGCATGTGGTCGGTGTTCTTGAAGACGAGCTTGACTCGTTCGCCCGCGCTGACGGTCAACGTTTGCTGTGTGAAGGCCATGAGCCCTTCGCGCACGGTCAATTCGATGACACGTAGATCGGCGTCTTTATCGTTGTGAGATGCAACGCTTGCGGCGGAGCTTTGCAGCGCAATGAGCTTTTTCGTCTCGTCGAGCTGGATGAGCCGCAGCTGCGCCGGCGAAACCTCCGCAAGCTCGAGATCGTCGAACCACACCGTGCCCGTGCTCGATCCAGTGTGCCCAAACAATGCGCTGATGCTCAGGCGACGATGCGTACCGCTGTCGAACACCTGTTCGAAAGGGGTCCAGTCGGTCGTGCCGGCGACAGCGAGATCGGGATCGGGCCGACCCAGCTCTCGTACAGAGAGAAGCGCTCCTAACCCCGAGCCCTTGTTCACGCCCTCGGTCTTGATCCAACCGGAGAGTCGATACGAAGTATGCGGTTTGACCGACACTTCTTGGCTCCATGCCGCATCGGCCTGCTCGTTGGTGCGAATCTCGAGGCTATGCTTACCCGAGCGTGCGACGTTCGCGACGGTCGTAAGTGACGTGCCCCGCTGCCAGCCACGATGCCAGCCCGAAGGTGCGCTGTTCTCCATCTCTTCGAACGAAGCATTCGCAAGGAGGTTGTTTCCGTGCGAGCTTTGCGCGCCGATCTGCTGCTGCACCCGATCGGCTGCAGCGGCAAAGCCTGGCGCGTGGCGAATCGCAGCGACGGTCATCGCATCGCGGATCCACGGATCCGTGATGTTGGTCTCCTCGAGCATCATCTGCGCGACGGCTTCACCCGTGGCGTCGGATTCGGGCGATTGCGAGAGCGCGAGGAGGGCCCACATCCGAACACGTGCATCCTGATCCTCGAGGAGGTTCGCGGCGAGAATCGAGTCGCGTGTCGCGGCGTTCGCAGGCAATACCTGCAATGCGTTGAGTCGCACTCCGGCGGAGGGATGCTTGAGCGCGGCAGTCGCGGCCTTCAGTGCGGCCGCCGAAGAATCGATTGCGCCGAGGCCATGCAGGGTCCAGAGCGCGTGCATCGCGCCGACGTTGAGTCCGAGCGCGTCCGTTCGGGTATCGCTCACCAACTTGATCAGCGCGGGAACCGCATCCGTCTGCTTTCGCTCTACGAGCAGCCGCTGAGCGGCAAGGCGCCAAAACATGTTGTCATCGCGCAGCGTCTTGACCAGCACCTTGGAGCGAGCGCCACTGAGATCTCGAGGCCGGTAACGAGTGTCGTTACCGTAAACGACTCGATAGATACGCCCGTAGGTTTTGTCGCGCAGATCCGTTTCATAGGCGTTGCCGACGCCGTTCTCGAATCCGGCGGGCGTGGGATTGTGCTGAATGATGTAGTTGTACCAATCGATGAACCACACGGCGCCATCGGGTCCAACCGCCGAGGCCACTGGTGCGAACCACTCATCGTCGCTCGCGATCAAGTTGTTGGGATTGGCCGCGGTGTACTGCGCGCCGCGTTGGTTCAGGAAGAACGTGCCGAGTAGGTGTCCCGTCGGTTCAGCGATGAACGCCGCACGGTTCCAGTAATGCGCCGGATAATCACGAGCGGTGTAGATCGTGTGGCCTGCGGCCGCTGTGTAGCCGCCATGAACATCGACCTGTCGGATTTTCTCGGTGACCGGCAAGAACCGTGGGCTGTCGGCGATGTTCGAAAGCCGTCGCGCCTTGAAGCCCTTCTTGATCTGCTCGTAATAGCGAACGGGCATCCCAGCATAGATCGACGGATTGGCGTTGGCGGTCGATGCGAACGCGAGGCCCTCTTCATTGAAGCCGATACCCCAGGTGTTGTTGTTCGTGTAGGCGACGACTTCGAGCTTCGAGCCGTCCGGCTTGAAGCGGAAGATGCCCATGGAGAACTTGTGATGCTCTCCACCGACGACGCCGTCGAACTCGCTATAGCCGATGGAGCCCCAGATCCAATTATCTAGGCCGTATTCGAGATTGCTTGCGGTCGCATGCGTATCCCGGATCGAGAAGCCTTCGAACAGCACTTGCCGATGATCCGCTCGATCATCCCCATCGGTGTCCTTGAGCAGCAGCACTTGAGGAGGCTGCAGAACGATGGCGCCGCCCTCGATCGGGACGACGCTCGTTACGAGCGAAAGGTTGTCGGCGAACGTCGTGAAGGAATCCATGCGGCCGTCGCCGTTCTCGTCGTTGCCGATGAGAATCTTGTCTTGCCCACCTTCCGTCGTCACGTCGTTGGGATAGTTGAGCGTGGCGGCAACCCACAGGCGACCGCGCTCATCGAATGCCAGATCGACTGCTTTGACGATCTGCGGCTCATCGGCAACCAGTGCGAGCTCGAACCCGCCAGGCACGATCGCGTGGCGACTCGATTCCTCTGCCGAAAGCGGCCGCTGCATCTGCTTCCACTTGGTGGCTCCCGTTCGATCTCCGCCCTGAGGGTAATGAGGAATGTTGTCGGCCTCGACATACTGGAACTCGGGCATGACGCGCTCGCCCGCTCGAGCAAGCCCCTTGTCTCCTTCGGCGGCCCAGCGGATGCCTCGCTCAACGAGCGCATGGAATACTGAGTTGGACCATGTGCGTTCATCGTGGCCCCACGCGGTGTAGAACACGCGTCCGCGACCTTCGCGCCGAATCCACGTGTAGGGTTCTTCGACTCCGTTCTCGCGACGGACGTGGAGAACGGTCTTGTCGGGATTGAGCCGCGTGTGGACGTACGTCTCGTCCCAGCTCTCCAGAGAGCCGAGACCGGCGAGAATGGGGTGATCGGGTGATACGGCATCAGTGGAGAAGACGCCAGCCCCGTGACGGTTGAACTGACCGCCCAATAAGGCGATGAAAGCGTCAGAGTCGGTGAAGCAGGCAGAGGCCGAATGGATGCCGACAAGACCGCCGCCGCGTTTCACATACTTGAGTAACGCTTGCTCCTGCGACTTGGGCAGCTCCGAGCGATTCCCATAAATGAGGAGAGCGTCGTACTTCGAAAGATTCTCTTCGCTCAGATCCTCCAACCGTTCCGTGTAGACGACTTCGATGCCACGTTGCAACAGATAGGGCATCACCTGCTGAGCTCGTAGCGACGGCTTGTGATGGCCGCCGTCCCCCAGGAAGAGCACCTTCAGAGAAGCGCTCTCCGAGGCGTGGGCGGGCGCTGCTATCGTCGAGTGACCGAGGAAGGCGCAAAGCACCGAGCACAGAACGACTAGCTGCCGAATCGCAGCGGCACGCATGAGGCGTGGCACACGCGCTCGAACTCGGTTGCAGATGGGTCCGCTCTGCTCGGTAATGCTCTGCGATCCGTCGGCGGGCTCGCTTAGAGTGTGAAAATGGCCGCTCGTGCTCGCTGACAAGTTTCGCTTCATAAATATCTTTTGATTCACGTTCGACAAGGATGCATCGATCTTTCGGTTCGAAGATCGATGGATCCGCCCCCTTTTCCTCTCGCGAGCCTACCCAACTCGACCATCAGGTAGGCCCTGAAGAGAGGGACCCCCCATTCATGCGCCCTGAGTCTAGTCAGATGGGCATCCCTCGACCATGAGAAACAGCACGCTCCACCTGAGTTTTTTCACCGGCCTGTTTTCTGGAAATTCGACCCGGATCTGATGTAAGTCGCTGCCGAGGCTTGTGGTTTTTTTCGGCCAATGTGAAGCTTTGGTCATGCCCACATCCGCCGAGCGCCATCGCTCTCGTCGCCGTCTCCGTCGCCGCCCTCGTGTCGCACTTCTCGTCGAGACGTCCAACGCCTATGCCCGCGGCGTGCTTCAGGGCGTGGTGCGCTATACGGAGCAGCACCCTTGGTCCCTGCAGGTGCTCGAACAAGGACGAGGCGACGATCCGCCGCGCTGGCTCGAGCAATGGGATGGCGATGGCATCATCGCTCGGATCGAAACGCTGTCGATCGCCCAAGCCGTGTTGCGCAAACGCTTGCCAACTGTGGACGTGAGCGCGGCGCGGTTAGCGCCCTCTCTGCCCTGGGTGGAAACGGACGATCAACAAATTGCCAAGCTCGCCGCTGAGCACCTGATCGAGCGCGGATTTCGTCAGTTCGCCTTCTGCGCAGACACGCGTTTCAACTGGTCGCGTTGGCGCGAGATGCACTTCTCGCAGTACGTTCGCGCAGCGGGCTTTCAATGTCATACCTATGCGCCGCGCAAGACGATCAAGAGCATGAACGCCCTGCGTGCGGGTCTGGGGCGCTGGCTCAAGGGCCTCCCCAAACCCGTCGGGGTGTTCGCTTGTTATGACGTGCGCGGCCAGCAAGTGTTGGACGCGTGCAGGGATGTTTCGCTCGGCGTTCCCGAAGAAGTCGCCGTCATTGGAGTCGACAACGACGAGCTCCTCTGCCATCTAGCCGCACCTCCGCTGAGCAGTGTCATTCCCAATACACTGCAGACCGGCTACGAAGCCGCTGCGCTGCTCGATCAGATGATGGCCGGTAGAAAAATACCGCCGAGTGCGCACCTGATTGCCCCGCGTGGCATCGCCGAACGCCAATCCACCGACATCCTCGCGGTGGAAGACCGCGATATCGCACGCGCGCTGCAATTCATTCGAGAACACGCCTGCGAAGGCATCAACGTGTCAGACGTGCTGCGCACGGGTGCGCTTTCGCGCCGCGTCTTCGAGCAACGCTTCCAGCGCTTGCTCGGACACACCCCTCGTTACGAGATACTGCGTGTGCGTCTGCGTCGCGTGAAGCAGCTCGTCAGCGACACGGATCTACCGTTCCACAAGATCGCGGAACGCACAGGCTTCAAGCACGCCGAGTACCTAAGCGTCATCTTCAAGCGGGAAACCGGAAAGACCTTGAGCCGCTACCGAATCGAGGCGCGCTGCTAAGCAGCCTGCTCGAGCCCAGCGAAGCATCGAGTACCCGCGGGAGGGCTCCGCCCTGAGGCGCTCTGACGAGAGCGTACTTGCGCCTGACCGTGGTGCAACCTTATACGTCTCTCTTGCGTCAAAGGCTCTTCGATGAGTCATCAGATCGAAAAGAGGCTTA
>JBIQKP010000102.1:0-10901 GCA_044506405.1 Lysobacterales bacterium
ACCAAACGGTCGCCTCGATCACGTTCCAGAACTACTTCCGCATGTACAGCAAGCTGGCCGGCATGACCGGTACGGCGGATACGGAAGCGTTCGAGTTCCAGTCGATTTACGGCCTCGAGGTCGTCGTCATTCCGACGCACCGCCCGATGGCCCGCAAGGATCACTCGGATTACGTCTATCTGACGAAAGCGGACAAGTTCGAAGCGATCGTGGAGGACATCCGCGATTGCGCTGCGCGCGGACAGCCGGCACTCGTCGGCACGACCTCGATCGAAACCTCGGAGGAGCTCTCCGAGCTGTTGAAGAAGCACAAGATTCCGCATGAAGTGCTGAACGCGAAGCAGCACGAGCGCGAAGCGATGATCGTCGCGCAGGCCGGCCGACCGGGTGCGGTCACGATCGCGACGAATATGGCCGGCCGCGGCACCGACATCGTGCTCGGCGGCAACTTGCAAGCGGAGTTGCAGACGGTCGATCCGAACGACGAAGCGACGCGCCAGCGAATCCGCGAGGAATGGCAGCAGCGTCACGACGCCGTGATTGCCGCCGGCGGATTGCACATCGTCGGCACCGAACGACACGAATCGCGCCGCATCGACAATCAGTTGCGCGGTCGTTCAGGCCGTCAAGGGGATCCGGGTTCGAGCCGCTTCTATATCTCGCTCGATGACAACCTGATGCGCATCTTCGGCGATCCGGGGCGCACGAAGCGTTGGTTGCAAACGGCGGGCATGAAGGAAGGCGAGGTGATCGAGAGTCGCATGCTCTCGAAGCAGATCGAGCGCGCGCAGCGGAAAGTCGAAGCGCACAACTTCGATGCTCGTAAGAACCTCCTCGAGTACGACGACGTCGCGAACGATCAGCGCAAAGTTATCTACTCGCAGCGCGCCGAGCTCATGGCGGCCGAAGACGTGGCCGATGCCGTTGCGGGTATTCGCAACGAAGTGCTGAACACGATCATCGATCGGTTCATCCCGCCGAAGAGCGTCGAGGAGATGTGGGACATCGACGGTCTCGCGCAGACGCTCGAGCGCGATTTTGCGACTCGCCTGGACGTCAAAGGGTGGCTCGCGGCCGATCCGGATCTCGGCGAAGAGCCGCTGCGCAAGCGCATCGTCAAAGAGATCGATGACGCGTACGAAGCGAAGGTTCAGCAGTACGGTGCGCCGGTCGTTCGACACATCGAAAAGGCGATCATGCTGCAGCAACTGGACTCGCACTGGCGCGAGCACTTGGCTGCGATGGACTACTTGCGCCAGGGCATTCATCTGCGCAGCTATGCGCAAAAGAATCCTAAGCAGGAATACAAGCGCGAGGCGTTCGAGCTCTTCACCGCGATGCTTGATCGCGTGAAGCACGACACCGTCTCGATGCTGTCGCGGATGCAGTTGCGCACGCAGGCCGAGATCGACGCGGAAGAAGAAGCGCGTCAGCGCCGTCTAGCCCGTGCAATGCAGTTCCAGCACGCCGCACCCGAGCAGGTCACTGCGCCCCAGCCGCAACCCGAAGAAGCACCGCAGGGACCGGCGCAAATCTCGCAGTTCGTCCGCGATACGCGCAAAGTCGGCCGCAACGAGCCGTGCCCGTGCGGATCGGGGAAGAAGTTCAAGCACTGCCACGGGGCGCTGGCCGGGCAGGGCTAAGCGAGCGCGGCTGGAGGCTGGGGACTTGGGACTGGGGCCAGAGCGGATGTGGCACGTTCGGCTTCGTCCTGGAATCGGACTCTTCCTTTCACATCGGCCAGCGTTCGATACATCCAGAGTTTCAGTTGAACGCTTCTAGCCCCAGCCCCCAGCCCCGAGCCCCCAGCCCAGCAATCTCCGTCGTCGCCGGAGCCTTGTTCGATTCGCGCGGGCGCGTGTTGATCGCTCAGCGTCCTGCCGGCAAACACATGGCGGGCGGGTGGGAATTTCCAGGCGGAAAGCTCGAGCCCAGCGAAGATCGATTCGCGGGCTTGCAGCGTGAGCTGCGCGAAGAGCTCGGCATCGAGGTGCTGCAAGCGACGCCCCTCATTTCCTACGAACATCGTTACACCGAGCGCACGGTGCTGCTCGACCTCTGGGTGGTCGACGCGTACGAAGGAGAGCCGCAGCCGCTCGATGCGCCGGCATTGAAGTGGGTCGCGCTCGAAGATCTCGACAACGTCGGGTTGCTCGAAGCCGACCGCCCGATGATTAGCGCGCTGCGCGCTTGTAGGTCGGAATTCATTCCGACCGGCGGCCGATTGTCGGAATAAATTCCGACCTACAGCGTGAACAAGCACGCGCCGTTCCTATTCCGACCCCAGCCTCTCGCCTCCAGCCCCCAGCCAATTCTGAAAGAACTCGAGCACCGCCTCGTAGTAGTGCCGCCCCGTCTCCGGCATCCGAATCAATCCGTGCTTGCTGCCAGGATAGGTCATCAGATCGAACTGCACGCCGCGCGACTGGAGTGCTTGCATCAGCATCGTGCTGTTCGTGAAGAGCACGTTGTCGTCAGCCATGCCGTGCACGAGCAGCAGTCTTCCGTGCAGCCCGCCAAGATGCGTGAGCGCGTTCGAACGTTCATAGCCGGCCGCGTTCTGCTGTGGTGTTCGTAAGTACCGCTCCGTGTAGTGCGTATCGTAGAGGCGCCAATCGGTCACCGGCGCACCCGCCACGCCTGCGCGAAACGCGCTCGAGGTCGTCATCGACATGAGTGTCATGTAGCCGCCGTAGCTCCAGCCCATGATGCCGATTCGATCCGGGTCGACGAATGGCAAGCGCTTCAAGTACTCGACGCCGCGCAGTTGGTCTTCGACTTCGATCTTGCCAAGCTCGCCGGAAAGGGCAGTCTCGAACTCGGTGCCGCGAAATCCGGAACCGCGGTTGTCGAGCGAGAACACGACGAACCCGTGCTGCGCGAGCACTTGCCGGAAGTAACCCTGCGCCGCGCGCGCGCCGCCCATCCAATCCTTGCGCACGTACTGCGCGTGCGGGCCTCCATACGTGTCGATGACGACGGGATATCGTTTCGTCGCATCGAACGGCGTCGGCTTGATCAAGCGGAAGTAGAGCGCTTGCCCGTCGCGCGCCTCGATCGAGCCGAACTCCTCCTTCGAGTGATGCGACATGAATGGAGAGTAGGGATGCGAGGGATCGAGTGCGTTACGCACGAGCCAATGGCGCACGGAGCCGTCGAGGTTGCGCACGCTCGCGGACGGCGGATCCTCCGGCGAGGAGTGTAGGTCCAAGTAGCCTTTACCGCCGGGAAGCAACTCGGCCTGATGCCAGCCGGGTTCCTTCGAGATTCTCCGCGGGCGTTCGGGGTGCTTCGTGTCGAGGGCGGCGGAATAGAGGTGTCGCTCGAGCGGCGACGCTTCGTTCGCGAGGAAGTAGACCTTGTTGGCGCGCTCGTCCACGCCGACGAGACCGGTTTCCTCTCCGTCGCCGACGACCATCCATCGTCCCGCCGTCAGCGGCCGGAGGAGCTTGCCGTCGAAGTCATACAGGTAGAGATGCTTGTAACCGGAGCGACGCGACGACCAGATGAACGCATTCGACCGCTCGAGAAAATGCAGGTCATGATTCAGCTCGATCCAATGCGGGCTCCGCTCTTCGAGTAGAACGCGTGAGCTGCCGTCGCGCGCGTCGATACGGAGGAGCTCGAGACGCCGCTGATCGCGAGACTGCCGCTGCACCGCGAGCGATTTCGAGCTCGGGAACCAATCGACGCGTGCGAGATACTGCTCACGCAGGTCGAGATCGACGTCGATCGTCTTGCGACTGTCGAGCTCCACGATTCGAAGCTCGACATGCGTATTCGCCGTGCCGGCCGCGGGATAGCGTTGCCGATACATTCGCGCGGCGTCCGCGTTGATCTCGAACCGCTCGACTTCCTGTACTGGGCTGTCATCGATACGAGCGAAGGCGATACGGGAGTCATCGGGCGCCCACCAATAGCCTGTATCGCGATCCATTTCCTCCTGCGCGATGAACTCCGCGACGCCGTTTTGAATCAACCCTTCGCCATCGGTCGTTAGCGCCGTTTCTTTGTCGGTTCGAATGTCGATGACATACAAATTTTGATCGCGAATGAAGCTGACGTATCGTCCCTGCGGAGAGAGCTTCGCGTCCGTCTCGTAGGCATCCGTTTCCGTGAGTCGCCGCACGGCCGAGTCACGATCGAGCTCGCAGAGATAGAGGTCACCGCCAATCGGTACGAGTAGCCGTTTGCCGTCGCGAGAGAACGAGTACTCCACGATGCCTCGTAGCGCTGCGGTGCGCTGGCGTTCTCGGCGCGCTTCTTCTTCCGCGGAGAGCGCCTCCGTACCGCTGATGAACGCGCGCGAGTCAACGAGCAGTCTCGCGGTGCCTGTTTGCGTGTCGAACGCCCACAGATCGAGCTGATCCTTGGCATCCGTTTTCCCCTGAAGATAGGTCACGTAGCGTCCGTCGGGAGAGAACTTCGGCGTCCGCAAGCTCGGGCCGCTCAAGTCCGGAGGCGCGAAGAGGCGTTCGATCGTCAGCGGCTCGGCGCCGACGAGCGCCGTGAACAGCAATCCAAATAGCAGAAGGGCGAGCGTTGTATACCGCATGATTCGAGCTGTCGTAGAAGTTGCAGCGCTAATGGGCGAAATGCAGTATGCGAGTGTAATCAGCGGGTCGTCCTAATACGACAAGGTCCGGAGGCTTGATGAATCGCATCTTGGTGAGTGCGGCGGCGCTATTGATCATTTCGTGCACGAGTGGGCCCTCCGGCGAGCGAGCGGGCGAGCGCGCCTTCTCCTATCCGGAGTCGAAGCGGGTCGATCACGTCGACATGTATCACGGCGTGCGAGTGCCGGACCCTTACCGTTGGCTCGAAGACGAATCGGGTCCTGAAACGCGCGCGTGGATCGAAGCGCAGAACGCACTCTCGCAACCGTTCTTGGAATCCATCCCCGCGCGCGAGCGAATCAAGGCGCGGATGACGGAGCTTTGGAACTACGAGCGCTATGACGTCCCCGTAAAGCGCGGCGGGCGGTACTTTTATCTGCGCAACGACGGTCTCCAGAACCAGAGCGTCTTGTACGTCACCGACTCGCTGGACGGTGAAGCACGCGTTTTGCTGGATCCGAATGCGCTGAGCCCGGATGGCACGATCGCACTCGGCGAGTTCGTCCCGAGTCCTGACGGTCGCCTGCTTGCCTATAGCTTATCGGACGGCGGAACGGATTGGCGGACGTGGCACTTCCGCGATGTGGGGACGGGCAAGGATCTCCCGGAAGTCTTGCGATTCATCAAGTTCGCCGACGTCGCTTGGACGGCGGATTCGAAGTCGGTGTACTACTCGCGCTATCCCACGCTGCCGAACGGAACCGGAGACGGCTCCAAGCAGCGCGAGATCTATCGCCACGTGCTCGGAACCCCAGTGGAGTCCGACGCGCACATCTTCAAGGTCACCGATCACCCGACGCGCAACCCGTATCCTTTCGTGAGCGATGACGGGCGCTATCTCGTGCTGTTCTTGTACGACGGCTCGCAAAGCCAGGGTATTTACTACCGCAAGCTCGGGCCCGACGGTGCTCCGACCGGAGATGTCGTCCGGCTCATCGACACATTCGATGCCGAGTACGAGTTCATCGCGGAGCTCGACGATACGTTCTACGTCCGTACGACCGTCGAGGCCCCGAATGCGCGGCTCGTCGCCATCGATCTCGCACGCCCTGCGAAGGATCAGTGGCGCGATGTATTGCCTGAGACGAACTTCGCCTTGCGCGATACGAGCATTTTGAGCGGCCGAGTCATCTCGCACTATTTGCAGGACGCACATTCCGTTGTGCGCGTTGCGACGCTCGAAGGGGAGCCGATTTACGACGTGAAGCTGCCGGGACTGGGACTTGCCAAGGGCTTCGAGGGCGCTGTCTCGGATACGGAAACATTCTTTTCGTACACGGACTTTTTGACGCCGCTCGCGATCTCGCGGCTCGACGTCACTACGGGCGCGATCTCGCTCTTTCGCGCGCCCACCGTGCCGGTCGATATGAGCTCGTACGTGACCGAACAGGTGTTCTACGAAAGCAAGGACGGGACGCGGGTCCCGATGTTCATCACGCGCAAGAAGGACTTCGTCAAGAATGGGCAGGCGCCGTTCCTGCTGTATGGATATGGTGGCTTCAATCTCGCGCAGCAACCTGCGTACAGCACACCGGTGACCGTGTGGCTCGAGATGGGTGGGGCATACGCGGTCGCGAACATTCGCGGCGGATCCGAGTACGGCGAAGCGTGGCACAGCGCCGGCACGAAGTTGCAGAAGCAGAACGTCTTCGACGATTTCATTGCGGCGGCCGAATGGCTGATCGATGAACGCTACACTTCGACGCCGAAGCTCGCGATCCGAGGTCGCAGTAACGGGGGCTTGCTCGTCGCCGCCGTCGCGAATCAGCGGCCGGATCTGTTCGGCGCGGCGCTACCGGGCGTCGGGGTGCTCGACATGCTGCGCTATCACACGCCGAGCGCGAATGCGCGGCAATGGTCGTCTGACTATGGGCTCAGCGAGAACGAAGCTGAGTTCAAGGCGCTGTATGCCTATTCTCCGCTCCATGGCGTGCGCGAAGGTACGTGCTATCCGCCGACTCTGGTGACGACTGCCGATCGAGACGATCGCGTCGTGCCTTGGCATAGCTACAAGTACACCGCTGCTTTGCAGGCGGCGCAGGGCTGCGGAAATCCGATCCTACTTCGAGTCGAGACGCGTGCCGGCCACGGTGCGGGCAAGCCGGTGTGGATGCAGATCGAGGACTATGCCGATCAGTGGGCGTTTCTGGTGAGAGCGCTGGGAATGGAAGGGGAGTAAAGAAGAAGGGGCGAGTGGCGCTATTCGCCGTCGGGAAACTCGTCGGGCTCGCCTTCGTCCTTCAGTTCCTCGCCCGGAATCGCGTGCTGACCTGCGGCCCATGCGCCCAGGTCGATGAGCTTGCAGCGTTCGCTGCAAAAGGGTCGCCAGCGGGAGTCGGCGTTCCACTCCACGAGACGACCGCATGTGGGACAGGGCACGGACATTGGCGCTGCTTCAACCGCATACCGTTAGCAAAAACTGCACATCCTCCGTCGTTTGCACGGGACGTGCGTTGACGTCCGCCCACGACAGAAAGCGGATGCTGCAGCGATGGTGGCTGCCGCTGATTTCGGGGAAGAGTGGCGTGCCCGGCGGTAATGTCAGGCGCAACAATTGGCTCGGACTATCCCGTTCGAACACGACCTGAAACGTTCCGCCCGTCGCGACCTCCGGCCGCGGGCGCGCGGATTCGCGCGTGAGCCAGAGCAGTTCCGTCACGGCATCGCAGAGCGGGCGAATTGTCGACATCCAGTCCGAGAACGCGGCAGAGCGAACCTCGAACGGTTGGTCCAGCCAGTGCCGATAGTCCGGGAGGTCGAACTCGCAGGTGCCGCCCGGAATGGAGCTCCGGTGCTTGATCGAGTTCAAGAACTCGGAGTCGCGCAGCCGCTGCATGAAGAGCGCACCGGCAGAGTTGAGCTCCGTGCGAAGCCGCGTCAGGTTCGCGAGAACGGCTTTCAATCGAGAGCTGTCGACACCGGGGCGCGATTGGTAATCGTGCATCACGGCCATCTGTCGCTCGAGCTCTTTCAGAACTTCACTGCGGATGTCGCCCCGCGCCGTGATCGCGAGAATCTCGAGTAGCGAGTTGACGGCGGCGCGCGTCGCCCACTGATCCTCTTGCTCCTCGTGATACAGCGTTTGCGAATACAAGAAGTCCAAACGCAGAAAAGTGCGCATCCGCTCGTTGAGCGGCTGCTCGTAAACCGGCCCGGTGGACGCGGTATTGTTCCGATCGCGATCTGATCTCATCCCGCCGATTGTGAAGCACTCGTGCGCTGTTTAGAAAGCCCCCAGCGCGGAAGAAGCGTGAGCTGTTGGCCGTGCGCGCTTGTTTGGGGGCTCCGCCGCACGTGGACAGCGGCGGAGGCTGGCAAAAAGAGCAGTCTTACTGCTTTTTAGCGGCTCGCTCGCGCTCGATGAGCTCGCTCGCGATGCGCAGCATGTCGCCCTGGGTTCGACCGAGCGCGACGTACTTGCCGTTGACGGTGAGGGTGGGAACGCCATCGACGCGGTATTCTCGAGAAAGCGCTTCAGCGCGCTGCGCCTTCTCGGTCACCTCCGGAGAGTTGAAGGCTTTTCTGAACGCTGCCGCGTTGCCGCCTTGCTCCGCGACCCATGCGGCGAGGGTCTCTTCGTTGAAGAGCTGCTTGCGCTGCTCATGGATCGCCTCGAACAAGGCGCCGTCGAACTTGTCGAGTGTGTTCGTCGCCTCGAACGCGTAGTAGGCGCGCACGAGTTGTCCCCAGGGGAGTCTGCCGAAAGCGACGGGCACCCGGATGAACACGGCGTCCTTTGGCAACGCCGCGGACCACTTCGTCACCGCCGGATGAAAGGCGGCGCAATGTGGACATGCATAAGAGAAGAATTCGAGGACCTCGATCTTGCCGGTCGTGCTCACGGGCTGCTGCGGCGGCAGCACGGCGTAGTCGCGGCCCTGTACGACCTCCGCACTCACAGCGGAGGCGCAGAGCAGGGCCAGCACGGCGATAAACGATCTTCGCATCATCTTCGACACCTCGCCCGCGGAGGGCACCTAGCTATTCGAAGTTATCGGTTGGCTGCTGACGGCAAGCAAGCGTCTTGCGCTTGTCTAAACCGCCAACCGCCAACCGTCAACCCGGCGCGGTGACTTACTGCTGTGGCGGTTGTTGTGGGGCAGCGCCGGCGGGCACGATGTCGAGCAATTCCACGTCGAAGACGATCGTCGAACCCGGCTTGATGTTGCCCGACCCTCGATCTCCATATGCCGTATCGGGCGGACAAATGATCCGGCTCTGACCGCCCACTTTCATCGTCTGCAGTGCCTCGGTCCAGCACGGGATGACGCCTTGAAGCGGGAAGGTCACGGGTTCATTTCGCTCACGCGAGCTATCGAAAACGTCCCCGTTGAGCTGGGTGCCATGGTAGTGGACCTTCACGGTGTCCTTCGCAGTTGGCGATGCGCCGGTACCCGCTTTTGTTTCTTTGATCACAATGCCGGTGCCGGTTTTCGTCGCGCCTTTTTCGGCGGCCGCTTTGTCGATGAACGCCTGACCCGCCTTGCGCTCGTTCTGCGCGATCGCCGCGACGCGTTGCTCCTGCAACTCGCTGAGCTTCGGGATATAGGCTTCGAGATCGATCGTGGCCTTCCCAGCACTGCCGTCGGTCAGCCCGGCTTTGACGAGCTCGAGCTCCGCGGGTGTGAGATTGAACGAGCCGAGGTTCCGCGAAAGCGCGACGCCAAGTGCGTAGAACGTCTTTTGCTCTTCGGATTTCGGCTCCGCAGCCGAGCTGGAAAAAGAAGCAAGGCAGAGCAGTACCGCAGCGCCTGAGGCACGAAAGAGGGACATAGGTTCACCGTCAGTGGTGGAAGGGCGCGCCAGTGTGCGGGGGAGCCGAAAACCTGTCTAGTGGTGCTCGTGACTGTCGCGGCGCAGCGACGCGAGTTCATGCTCGATCGAACATGAAGATCCGACAGGATGAACAGGAGTGACAGGATAGTCGGAGCCGAGGCTCTGCTTCGCTATCCCACCCTCTAGTTCATCCTGTCCGAAGTTGTCTCAGTACGGTTGGATCGCGCGGCTACTGCGCTTCGATGCCTCCCACCAGCCCTCGCGCTTCGAGCAACGGCTGGATATCAGGATCCTTTCCGTAGAAGTCGCGGAACTGAGTCATCGCATCGACGCTGAAGCCGTTCGAGAGGATCTTCTCTCGCAGGCGATCGCCGTTTGCGCGGGTCAAGCCGCCATTTGTCTCGAACCAATGCTCGGTCGAGCGCGCGAGTACCTCACTCCATATATATGCGTAGTAACCCGATGAGTATCCGATCGGATTCGAGAAGATATGGAGGAAGTAAGTCGAGCGATAGCGCGGCGGCACCGCATAGAAGTCCACGCCCGCTTTCTTCAGCGCGGCGGCCTCGAACTTATCGATCTCCGAAGCCGACGGCGTCTTGCCCGGCGGGAGTTGATGGTACGCCTGATCCAAGAGCGTGGCGGCGAGATACTCCGTCGTTGCGTAACCTTGGTTGAACTTGCCTGCGGCCAGCACCTTATCCATCAAGGCCTGTGGCATCGGTGCGCCGGTCTGATAGTGCTTCGCGTAGTTCGCGAGCACGCGCGGATACGTCGCCCACATCTCGTTGTACTGAGACGGGAACTCGACGAAGTCGCGCGGCACGCTCGTGCCCGAGAAACGCGGATAAGTCACGTCCGAGAACAATCCATGCAGCGCATGACCGAACTCGTGGAAAGCCGTCGTGACTTCATCGAACGTGAGCAGCGTCGGCTGACCTGCCGGCGGCTTCGGAATGTTCAAGTTGTTGACGACGACCGCCTTCGTCCCGTGGAGCTTGGACTGATCGACGAACGTATTCATCCATGCGCCACCGCGCTTGTTGCTGCGCGCGTACCAATCGACCAAGAACAATCCGAGCTGCGATCCGTCCGGATTGAAGACCTCGAACACGAGCACGTCCGGATGATAGGTCGGCAGGTCCTTGCGCTCTTTGAAGGACAGTCCGTGCAGCTCCTGCGCGGCGAACAGTACGCCGTCGCGGAGCACTCGGCTCATCTCGAAGTAGGGACGCACTTCGGATTCGTCGTAGGCGTACTTCGCCTTGCGGACTTGCTCCGCATAGAAGTCCCAATCCCAAGGTTGAAGCTTGAAGGAACTCGTGCCGTTCGCTTTCGCTTGCGAGTCGATGAGCTGCTGAATCTCAGCCGCTTCCTTGCGCGCGTTCGCAACGGCCGCAGGCGCGAGCTTGCCGAGCATGTCGTTCACCGCGGCAGCGTTTTGCGCGGTCGCATCCTCGAGCACGTACGCCGCGTGATTCGGATACCCGAGCAATGCAGCACGCTCGG
>JBIQKP010000197.1:0-1717 GCA_044506405.1 Lysobacterales bacterium
CGCGGCGACTCGCGATCCCAAGCGCCAAAGCTCGGCCCTATGGCATGCTATGCATCTCTTTCCACGCCCCTTCCGGAGCTCTCATGCGTGCCTTGCTTCTCGTCGTCTGTGCGTGTTGTCCGCTGGCGGTTTCGGCCGCGGAGCGGTTGAACGTCAAGACCGGTCTGTGGGAAATGACGTCCTCGACGCAGATGAGCGGCATGCCGCCGCTGCCGAAGGAAATGCTCGAGAAGCTCACGCCTGAACAGCGTGCTCAGATCGAAGCGAGTATCAACCAGAGCGCCGGTGCGCGCACAGACACATCACGCGAGTGCGTCACCGAGCGCGATCTCGAGAGGCCGTTCGACGCAGGCAATCGCGACGAATGCAGCTATGACATCGTGCGCAGCACGCGCACATCGCAGGAGTGGAAGCTCGTCTGCACCGGCGAGGTCAAGGGCTCGGGAACCTTCAAGATCAACACGCCGACACCTGAGACAATGAATGGCGTCCTCGATATCTCGGTCGGCAACGACGGGTCGATGATGACCGTGAAAGCGGACGTAAAAGGCCGCTGGCTCGGCCCGGATTGCGGCGAAGAAGCGGACGATGACTACGACGATAGCGAGGAGGATGAGGGCTGAGGCTCCTCATAGCCCTGTGCGTCGTCCCCGCGGAGGCGGGGATCCGTCTCGACTCTTGTTCTGTAGCCCCTGCCTTCGCGGGGGTGACGACAAGGGGTTTTCACGCTTCCTTCACGCACCGTTCGCTAGTCCTTTAACGTTGCGTCTCTAGAGTTCTCCCCATACACCGGGAGACCTCTCATGAGTACGCAACTAGCGATCCGCGAATCCTCGATCAGCTACGCCGATGCCGAGCTTGCGGCCATGGCCGAGCAGATCGAAATCCGTGCTTGGAAGGACATCGTGGCGGCCGCGCCGCTCTGGTTGCGGTTGTCTGCACAACTGGTGGCCGAGGAATCGAACGGCACGCTGTTGCTCGCGAGCCGCGGCATCCAGAACTTGCTCTTCAACCGCGTGATCGGGCTCGGCGAGTACACGCCCGCAACCGATGCACAGATCGGCGGTCTCATGGACCGCTACGCTGCGCTCGGCATCTGCGGCTATTGGATTCATGTCGGCCCCTACGCCCAGCCGTCCCGCTTGGGTCGAGTGCTGCAGGCGCACGGACTGAGGCCGTATCGCCGGAGCTGGGTGAAGATGATGCGCCCGGCGCGCCGCGTCACCTTGGCGCCTTCGGAAGTGCGGGTGCGCCGCGCGCGCCTCGACGATGCGCACGCAGTGGCGAGCATCGTCGGTCCCGCGTTCGATCTTCCGCAGCACGCCGCGGAACTGTTCTCGCACTTGATCGAGCGCGACCGCTGGGTGATGTACGTTGCCGAGTTGCGCGGCGAGATCATCGCGACCGCGGGCATGTACCTCGACGGCGACATGGCGTACCTCGCGTTCTCGGCAACACGTGCGCACTTTCGTCGTCGCGGCGCGCAGCGTGCATTGATGCAAGCGCGCATCAATCACGCGTGCGATGCGGGTTATCACTGGATCGCCACGGAGACCGGTTTCCCGCTCGCGGCGGACGAACCGAGCCCGTCGTATCACAACATGCTGTGGGCGGGTTTTCGCCCAATCGCGATTCGGGACAACTACGCGCCGCTCGGCACGGAGTGGAAGCACGCCGCGGAAGGCGCGGACGTGTAACGTCGCGCGACGTGTAGGTC
>JBIQKP010000103.1:0-10708 GCA_044506405.1 Lysobacterales bacterium
TTCGTCGTCCCCGCGTAGGCGGGGATCCATCCGATAGCAGCCTTACTCCGAGTCAGACTCCGACTCCGCATCGGAGTCCGAGTCTGAGTCTGCGTCCGCGTCCGCGTCCTCATCCTCCTCCTCACCCGCCATCGTCTGCATGATCTCGCTCATATCCTTGTCATCTCGAATGGCTTCGATCATGGCTACGACCCGCGCCGCCATTGAAGTATTGTGAGGATCGCTCGCGAAGGGCTGCAAGACTCTGATCGCCATTTGCCTATCGTCGGCACGCACATTGATTAGCGCCGCATGGAACGCGTACTGGAACACGGCGGGCGCGAGCACGGCCGCGGCGTTCGCGGCATTGACCACCGACTTGGATGGCTCCGATCCGCTATCGAGCGTCCGCGAAAGGAAGTACAGCGTCGGCGGATGGTGTTTCCTCAGCTTGTACGCAGCGATGAAATGAGTGGACGCCTTGTCCAAGAGCATTTCGCTCTTTTCTTCATCCTCTTCCTCGTTCGCAGCGTGGAGGTAGATGCGTCCAAGTAGGTACAGCAACTCGGGATCTGGCTCGCTCGTTTGCGCAAGCGCCTCGAGCTCGCTGCGCGCCACCTGAACATCGCCGAAGCGAAACTCCGCGCGCGCGAGCTCCAGGCGGAACTTCGGATCGCGCGCATAACGATCTTTGAGCTTGCGTAGCTCCTGGGTCAGCTTCTCCCCGTGCTTCTCACCAGGGCACGTTTGCAGCACCGACGATTGAAGGATGTATTCGTCGAGCGATGACGGCAGGTTCGTGACCTTAATCGCCGTCTCGGGGAGATTCGGAACCGCAACCCGGATCGCCGGAAGCTTCCGCAGATGCGCACGCAACTCTTTCGCTAGTGCGTCCACGCGAATGCCTGTCTCGGCCTCGAAGCTCTCGATCGCGTCCTCACCGCGACCAAGCCGATCGAAGAACGCGTTGAACGCGCGTGTTCGCGCGGAGTCGGACAGCATGTAATGCGTCAACAGCCATGACTGTGCATAGAAAGGCTGCGACCTCAGATTGCCCTCCTTCGCAGCGGCGGCCAACTTGACCGGATCGAGAATGGTGCGGAAGTCGATCCAACGAACCGACTCATCTCTGAGGAGCGGAAGGCGAAAGACATTCGCCGCACCGACGCGATACTGTCCGCGATCCAGTGAGGTCGTGCTCATGTATTCAGCGAACCCCTCGACGTACCAGTTGGGGTAAAAGCGCTGCATGCGCGTATACATCAGGTGATGAGCGTACTCGTGCAGCAGGATCATCAAGCCATTGTCCGGCGCCGAGGTGTCCCATTGGATGCTGCGCGATGAGTAAGCGACGGAACCCTCGAGACAATGCAAGTAGAAGCCGGCGACCTCCCGATGGAGACCCGGCCGAATCACCTGAAACGTTTGTGGATCCGTGAGTAGGTAGACCGTGAACACCGAGCTGCTCGCGCCGCTCTTCGGATCCGCGCCCAGCATCAGCTCGGCGAGATACTTGAACGCTTCGAGCTGCTCGATGTACGCGCGGGTCTTCGCCTCACCGAGCTCACTGAAGATCACGAAATGAGCGCTTTCCGCGCGCACCCATCCTTTCGCGTGCGCTGAAGATGTCGCCGCCATGCCCAGCCACAGCGAGATCGACATCAGCACTAGATATCGAACCGCGCGCCTCCCCCACCCATTGGCGGCCGTCTGCCATGGACCCATGGTTCGCACCTCCCGCTTCCCTTTTTGTAGTGTGTGCGCGGGAAACAATACCAACAGATTGGGCGCGAGCGTGAGCGGGGCCGCACAAATTGATCGCTAGCGGGCTTCCTTTTCGCTAGCGCCATGATCAGTACCGAGTATTCGGCGCCGCATCAACGGATGCGGCGCCGTTCTTCCTGAGGCCTGTGAGTATTCAGATCCGGCGACCTCAAGGTTGCGTCACGAGCAGGTCGCCGAACTCTGCAGCGGCACTGTATGTCACGAACCCGTAGCGGCCCGATTCGATCGTCGAATCGGTTGCCTCGAGCAGGAGCTTGCCGTTTACGTACGCCCGAATCGAGCTCCCAATCGTTTCGAGCCTGAGTCTATACGCCGTGCCTTGTGCGACATTGAGCGTCCCCGAATCGAGCACGTGAATCACGCCGTCTGTCAGCCTGCGCAACGAAATAGTGTTGTTACGGCGAACGGTGACATAGTAGTAGTTCGACGAGTCGACGACGCGCGCCATCAGCCCGAACCACGCTTGCGCTGCTGCTCCGAATGCGGTCGGCCTCACACGCGCCTGCACGCTTTGATCGGCGACGGATGTGCCCGCAATCGCGCGCGGTGTGCCGCTCGTCGAAGCCTGCACGAGGACGTCATTGTCCGGGTACCACGATTCGCCTTCGGTATCCCACAACCCGGGCCGGTACACATTGAAGTCGCCAGGGAACAGCGTGAGCGGAGTACGCGGGCTCACAATGACATTGTCGTAATCGGCGCGCGTCTTGTACGTCATCAATCCCGCCTGACCGTGCGTATGACTCGCGTCTTTCGCCTCGGCGGTCAGTTTCCCATCGACGTACAGTCGAAGCGTATCGTCGACCGCTTCGAGCCGGAGGCGATAGGTACGATTCAATGTGATCGGCAACTGTGCGGACGCTAGTACTTGAAATGCGCCGTTCACAATCTTGCGGATTTGAATGACGTTCGAACGGCGTGCGGTCACGTAGTAGTAGTTGTTCGCGTCCGTATAGCGCGCGATGAGCCCAAACCACCGATCGTTTCCATCGAACGCGGTTGGCTTAACGTCGGCTTGGATCGACTGAATCGTCCAATCCGTATCCGAGAGTATGGAAAGGGCATTGCCAGTCAGACTGGATTGCCGATAGACGTTGGAGTACGACGTCGTCTTGACTTGATAGTCGCTTCCGGGCTGCGCCACCCACCCGATAGCGTCGCCATCCTGGAAGTCATCGCGCTTCTGCGGAGGCTTCGACAAGTCCGGCAGCTCGAAGACTTTGACCTCATTCTCACCAATACCCACCACGCGCCCATCCTGGTGATGTCCAACCGTTACTCCCGGCAACTTCGCGACATACTCGTAAGAACCCTCGCTCGTCGGTTCGAACACGTCGGTTTGAGAGCCGGTGCTGTACGACGACACCGTTTGCAGCAGCAGTCCGTCTTCCAACTGCAAGCCGACACTGCCTCCTTCATACATCAGCGCATCCGGCCGAGCCACAGACTTCTCGAACTCCCAAGCACCGGAGCTCTGGCGACGATAGATGTTGAATCCCCTGAAGAGGGGGCTCGAGTCACTGGCGCCATCCACGACGACGATCGTTCCTCCTTCGATGCGCGCCTGCCCTGCGATCCAGCTCGAGCCAGGCGGCGGGTAGAGATTGATCGGCCCTATGACCGGCGGGACACCTTCCCACACGGAGATCGTCCGCTGGAACTCTGGGTCGAGCTCACTGTAGCTCTGCGGGAGAACGATCGTGGATCCGGAGATATCGAAGCCACCCGTGATCGCGTTCTCATCTTCATAGTAGTAGGCACCTTCGTAGAGATAGACGGACTCGTAAACGCCCGCCGCGTTCTTACGATACGCGTGAGCGGCCCAATAGCCGCTCGATTCGCCTAATAGAATCGTGCCGTCATCGATCTCCGTGCTGGTTCCGACCGAATAGCCCGCTTCGATCGGCACCTCGACCCAATCCTCGCCGCTTCGCTCGAACACGAACACGCGAGCAGCTAGGTTGAGCGCGGCGAGCCCATCGTCTATCGCGACGCTCGTCGGCCGCGGGTGGTAACCGTAGACTCCGTTTGTGATCACTTCCGCGAGTTGCCGAACGTATGTCCATGTGCCCGATGCGTCTCGCTTGAACAAGAAAGCAGCGACACCGTGTTCATAGTCGCCACCCGGATCCAGCGTCTCGTTGTATAGCGCGGCCATGATCAGCCAATCGCCATCGATCGCAGCATCAACGACGCGATCGAACCGCGCACTCGGACTTGGAATCGTGGCGGTCGGCTCGATAACGAGCGGACCGGCCAAGGCTGTAAGCGGCAGCGTCAGTAGCGCGCCGCAGGCGACTCGTTGGGCCATGTGCCTCGCACGATGAACAAGCCGATCCCAATGATCACGGTGACGAATATCCATGGAGTATCCCCCGATACTGACTGCCAGCCGCAGTGGTTCGAATTTGTCCCGCGAGTCGATGAGCAACGGCTCGCAGACTCCATGTATGCGGCTCGAGAACGAACAGTTCCCTCCGCACGAATTCGTGTGAGAAAGTGTCGAAAAAGCTTTCAGATTATGACCGCGTTGTCAGATCAACGCGTACAGAGGCGAGGCCGACCTACAACGCGCCGTGCGCCAGCTTGTAGGTCGGATTTCAATCCGACCAAGAAGAAATGTCGGACCTACAACGCCGGCGCCGGGCTGCGCTCTGTGAGTCCCGCGCGAAGCAGAACCGCGGCAAACAGAAGCTCAATACATCCGCCAACAAACGCACTGACGGACGCCGGCGCGCCGGTGGCGGCCAACGCAAATCCCGCGATCGCCAGTACGCCGCCACATGCCCAGTACACGCGCAAGCCGTACATCGTCGCGAAGACGAGATAGCGACCGCCGATGACGAGTAGCATCGCCGGAAAGAACAGATCGTTCCGCACTTGGAAAAGAATGAAAGCCAACGCGAGTCCGCAGAACAGCATGAAGGTCGATTCCAACGCGAGTTGACCCAGCGGATTGCCCGGACGATGAGCCCCGCGACGACCGAGCATCTTCGAAATCAAGATGCCCGCTGGGTGAATCAGCATGCCGCCGGCGAAAAGTGTGAGCAGGCCTGCGACGGATGAGGCGTAGATCGTGACTGCCGCTCCCGCTGTCAACCACACGATTCCGGATGCCAAAACACCGGGACCACCCGCCACATAGGCATCCCGCATATCCGATTGCGCATCGACCACCTGCATCACTCGCTCCCCGGAACTTGTTGTCATTCGTATGGGGGCGAGGATAACAAGAATGTCGTCATCCCCGCGAAGGCGGGCCTATCCGAAACCCACTTCGAGAGCGGAGCCGGATGGGTCCCCGCCTACGCGGGGATGACGCCGCTTGTTGGCGGACGACGTTGTTATAGGAGTGCCCGTCATCCCCGCGAAGGCGGGGAGCCATCTGAAGTGAACGAAAGCGGCGGCCGGATCGATCATGGATCGGTGCATCGTGGCCGCTGCGTCTGGAGCTCCCCTACTCCTCAGAGCGCCCCGTGGACTCACGATTGCGCTCGTACTGCTTGAGCGAGAACGGCGGCAACCACGACTCACGCCGGATGATCCAAAGCTCGTAAGTTGGCGTGAGCTGATTGGGCGCATCGAGCGCGCCGACGTGCACTTCGATTTCATCTTCGCTGCGCGAGAACACCGAAGAACCGCATTGAGGACAGAAGTGCCGGCTGCGGTAGTCGCGTGTCTCGCCATCAATCGTCACGGCATCTTGAGGAAAGATTGCGACGGTGGCAAAGAGCGCTCCGTGATGCTTGCGGCAATCGAGACAATGACACAGGCCGACCCGATACGGTCGCCCCGATGCCACGATGCGAACGCTGCCGCACAAGCAACCACCGGTGAACTGCTCCATAGGCATCTCCTTAGAATGTGACTGCGCGTTGGCCCATACACGTATGGACAGGAAAGCACAGTGTTCGAGACTGTGCACTACTAAAGAAGGAGTACGCGCGTGATGAATCGATTGTTCGCCCTGATCGCCACGTGCCTGTTCACCGCTCCGCTCCTTGCACAGGCGCCTGCAGCGACGGTGTTCAACAATGTTCGAATCTACAATGGACAGTCGGCGCAGCTCTCCGGTCCCTCGCACGTCCTAGTCCGCGACAACAAGATCGAGCGCATCTCCTCCGCGCCGATCGCAACTGACGCAAACACGATCGCGATCGACGGCGGCGGTCGCACGTTGATGCCGGGTCTGATCGACGTGCACTGGCACACGATCCTTGCGCGTTCGACCCCGGCCTCGACCATGACATCGCATCCCGCCTACACCTATCTCGCGGCTGGCGCGGAAGCTCGAGACACACTGCTACGTGGATTCACGACCGTTCGCGATGTCGGCGGACCCGCGTTCGGACTCAAGCAGGCGATCGACGAAGGGATCGCTCCCGGACCGCGCATCTTTCCGTCCGGCGCCTTCATCACCGTCACGAGCGGTCACGGCGACTTCCGACAGTTATTCGAGGTCCCGCGCGTGATCGGCGGCCCGCCGACTCGAATGGAAGTGCTCGGCGCGGCCGTTGTTGCCGACACACCCGATGAGGTGCGTATCCGCGTACGCGAGCAGTTGATGCAGGGTGCAACGCAGATCAAGCTGACCGGCGGAGGCGGCGTCTCCTCACCTCACAGCCCGGTCGATGTGTCGACGTTCACCGAGCCGGAACTGCGCGCCGCTGTCGAAGCCGCCGAGAACTGGGGCACCTATGTCACCGTACACGCGTTCACGCCGGCAGCCGTTCAGCGGGCGATCACCGCAGGCGTCAAGTGCATCGAGCATGCCTTTCTCATGGACGACGCCACGGCCAAGATGATGGCCGAACGCGGAACTTGGCTCAGTATCCAGCCGCTCCCTGAGGAGATGGTGAAAGTGTTTCCGCCCGGCTCCGATCAGGCGAACAAGTTTCACGAGGTGCTTGCCGGTATGGATAAGGCCTTCAACCTCGCGAAGAAGTACAAGCTCAAGACCGCATTCGGCACCGACGTACTGTTCTCCGCCGAGCTCGCGCAACGCCAAGGCGCCATCCTCACCTCGCTCGCCCGTTGGTACTCGCCTGCTGAGGTATTGAAGATGGCAACGAGCACCAACGCAGAACTGCTCACGCTCTCCGGCAAGCGCAATCCGTATCCCGGAAAGCTCGGCGTCGTGGAGGAAGGTGCGTTCGCCGACCTGCTATTGGTCGACGGCAATCCGCTCGAGAACTTGGAGCTCATCGCAGATCCGCGCCACTTCGTGCTCATCATGAAGGACGGCAAGATCTATAAGGACACGCTCTCGAAAGCGCCCCTCCGCCTCACCGAAGCACCTCTATGACTGGATGAAGGCCAACAGAATCGTCACGGCTGCGCTGCGCCAGCTTGTAGGTCGGATTTCAATCCGACCAAGCAAGGCGTGTCGGAATAAAAATTCCGACCTACAGGGACGTAGGAAGTGCCGGCCTTGTCGGGAACCTTGGCCGGCCGACCTACAACGTCACGCTCGCGCCGGAACTGCTCTGCGCCAGCTTGTAGGTCGGATTTCAATCCGACCAACCAAGACGTGTCGGAATCAATTCCGACCTACAACGTCACGCCGGCGCCGGGACTGTGCTGCGCCTCTCGAATCGACCCACTGAATCTCGAATGCTCCTCCAAGCGTTAGAGAGCGGGTGGGTGCTCGATTAGACGCGCTAGACTACTGTCTCGAAGCGCTCTGGTGCGCTGCCGATGACGACGCTCATCGGCTACGGATTCGGTAAGAGGAAGAGATCGATGGCAACGTTCGTGTTGGTTCCTGGATTCTGGCTCGGCGCTTGGGCGTGGCACGCCGTTGCCAAGTCGCTGCGAGCGAACGGTCATGAGGTGCATGCGGTCACGCTCACGGGGCTCGCGGAGCGAAAGCACTTGAACAGTCCGCAGGTGGATCTCGATACGCACATCGCCGACGTCTTCAACCTGATCGAGTACGAAGGATTGACCGATGTCATTCTCGTCGGTCATAGCTACGCGGGCCTGGTCATCACGGCGGTCGCGGATCGCATGGCGCAAAAGCTTGCGAAGCTCGTGTACATCGACACCGCGCCGCTTCCGAATGGCGTATGCCTCATCGATTTCTATCCTCCGGACTTGCGCAAGATCTATAGACAGCGCGTTGCGATCGAGGGCGCGGGTTGGCGTCTGCCCTTCCCACCTTGGGAAGAACTAGATAAGAGCGGTACCGCGAAGGATCTCGACGCTGACATGCGTGCAGTGATCGAAGCCAGAGCCACCGATACGCCGTTCGGCGCGGCAAAGCAGCCGGTGAGTTTGGCAAACACCGCTCGCGCGACTCTTCCGAAGACCGCCGTCTGGTGCACGGTGAGCGCCCAGCAAGTCAGGCAAATGGTCGACGGCGGCAACGCGATGTTCAAAGAGCTGGCGGGACCGGAGTGGACGTTCCTAGAGCTTCGCACCGGGCATTGGCCGATGTTTTCTAAGCCGCGAGAGTTGGCGGAAATCCTGCGACAACAAGCGTAGGGTCGCGAGGCTCGACACGATTCAGCTGGTCGAGACGCGCAAGACCAGTTCCTGCGTCACACCGCAGTTCGCCAAGAATCGCTCGTCGTGAGATACGACGATGAGCGCACCGCGAAACTCGCCGACAGTGCGCTCTAAGAACTCGACGTTCGCAAGGTCGAGGTTGTTTGTCGGCTCATCGAGCAGGAGCAGCTCTGGCTTTCGAGCGCTCAGCAACCCTTTCGCGAGCGCCGCTCGCAAGCGTTCTCCACCGCTCAAGCTCGCGACGGGTTGAAACACGACGTCCCCCGCGAAGAGGAATCGCGCCAGCGCATTGCGGATCTCGCTGTCGCTTCCTGATGCGACTGCACGAACGTTCTCGAAGAGACTTGTGCTGTCGTCGAGCGTGTTGCAACGTTGGTCGAGATAGAGCGTCGTCAGCTCTCCGCGACGCAGCTCGCCTCGTGTGCTCGATCCGGTGACGAGGTCAGCGCCCTGAATGGCTCTAAGCAGCGTCGACTTCCCGGCACCGTTCGCTCCTTTGAGCGCAACACGCACGTTGCCGCGAAACGCGAACTCGAGATCGTCCGCATAGAGCCACCGATCGAAGCGGATGTTGAACCCATGTGCCTCGGCGACGAGCTTCTGCGCAGGAATCTCCGCGCCGACGACCTCGGCGTACATGAGTGGATCGACTTTGATCTCTTGCAGCGCCTCGTGTGCCGCGCGAACGGACGCTTGCGCGTGTGCCATGGTTTTCACGCCGAGCTCGCCGCTGCTCGCTTGTGCGTGGCGCTTACGTGCACTGAGCAGAATCTTCGGCGCCCCGCCACGCGCTGCTGACCGCGCCCCGCGTTTGTTGCGGCGTTCCTGTCGCGCCCGCTGTGCCGCGCGAGCCTCGAATGCCGCGTCGCGTTCGCGCTTAGCGGTATCGAGCGATGCCGCCAAGCGTTCACGCTCTCTCGCCTTCGCATCGAGGTAGTCGGGCCACGCGCCACCGAACCTCATCATCCCGCGATTCGAGAGCTCGAGGATCTCGTCGCACATCTCGAGACATTCGCGGGCGTGAGAAATGAGCAGCACACCACCACGATGAGACTCAAGAAACTCGCGTACCGCTTCTCGCCCATCTCGATCGAGATCGTTCGTCGGCTCATCTAGGATGAGATAGCCCTCATTCAAGGCACGCGCGAGGCGCACGCGCATCCACTGTCCACCACTGAGTGACGTACACGGTGCCGCGCGATCGATGCTCTGCAGCAGGCGCTCGCCAACCAAGGACCATCGATACTCCGACAGATACTCAGCGACGCTGATCACGCCTGCAGTCTCTCGCTGAGCAAACAGAGGGACCGCCGAAGTGCGGCGGACACTGCCGCTCGTCGGCTCGACCTCGCCAGCGAGGATCCTCGCCAACAACGTCTTGCCAACACCGTTCGGCCCCACGAGCGCCGTGCGCGTAGGCTCTAACGAAACATGCAGATTGTTGAAAAGCTCGCGGCCGTTCGGAAACTCGAACGACACGCCGTGTGCTACGACGATCGAAGACATAAACAACCCCGCGCACGTGCGTGCGCCTCCGCCCGAAGGGAAACGAAAATCGGAATTGGAGTTGTTTACTGGGTCATAGGGTCTGGACGGGAGTCCAGGGGGCGTAGTGTAGCCGAACTCGCGGGTGCACGGGGAGCGCACGGGAAGTCGGGCCAATGGTCGAGGGAGGCAACTCGAGTTCAAAGAGTTCGCGGGACCGGAGTGGACCTTTCTTGAGCTTCGCAGCGGACATTGCACGGTGTTCTCAAAGCCGCGGGAGCTGGCGAAAGTGTTGTGACAACAGGCGTAGAGTCGCGAGGCTCGACGCGATCCCACTGCTCGAGCCAAGCAGAACGAGTTCCTGCGCCACGCCGCAGTTCGCCAAGAATCGCTCGTCCGTGAGACCACCAGCTTGAGACATAAGCCGGATTGAGATTCGCGCTCCGTAAGGCTATTGACTATGCGGAATCTAGGGGATTAGGGTTCTCGAAGAAACATCCAGGGGAGTTGTCTATCGTGCCTAGAACTCGAAGCAATGAGGCGACTACGAGGGTTGAGTCTGAGGAGAATTCGCGTCTGCGGGATCAGCACAGTCGTGCTCATGTCCTGACATTTTAGTCTCCTACATAGAGTTGTGGACCCATCAAGAGATTGAACATGACCGACGATGAATCCAGTGCAATTGAACAGTTCTTCGCTGTGGCTGATCGTTTGAAGTCTCTGAGTGTGGTCCGGTCCGATAAATATTTGGGGGATATCGCGGAGTTCATTTGCAAAGATCAGTTCGGTATCGAACTAGCGAGCAGCGGAAGGCAGCCTGGCTACGACGGCCATTACCAAGGTGGAAGGGTGCAGATCAAGCAGAAATGACCTCATTGGACACCCACCGATTAGTGCTCAATCGCCCAGAAGGAAGCGCCGGCATAGGAAGCGCCGGCATTGGACACCC
>JBIQKP010000104.1:0-10683 GCA_044506405.1 Lysobacterales bacterium
CCGTTGTTCTCGATGATGTACAGCATGTTGATGTTGCGTCGGATCGCGTGCGCGAACTGCCCGAAGCCGATCGAAAGTGTATCGCCGTCGCCGGAAACGCCGATGTAGTAGAGGTCCTTATTCGCCGAGATCGCACCGGTCGCGATCGACGGCATGCGTCCATGCACGGAGTTGAAACCGTGCCCGCCGCTTACAAAGTACGCAGTCGTCTTCGACGAACAGCCGATACCGGACAACTTCGCGATCTTCTCCGGTTGGATCGACAATCCCCACACTGCCTCGGTGATCGCCGCGGTCACGGAATCATGACCGCAGCCGGCGCACAACGTCGACATCGCGCCTTCGTAGTTTCGACGCGTGAGGCCCAGCGCGTTCTTCGGCAGGCTTGGATGCGCGACCTTCGGTTTAGCGATGAAGCTCATATTGAAGCGGTTAGCGGTTAGCGGTTAGCGGGAGGCCGTATTGCGATGCATCGAGCTCCGCCTCGCGGCGAAGCCAGATGCAAACAGATTTCGGACCGAGATCTTCATATTCCACCATTCGCTATCGGCTGACGGCCAGCCGCGGTTCGGCTCGGCCGAGCTCCGCGAGCACGCCATCCACGATCACGGTGGAGGCCATCGGCAAGCCGGAGTAGTGCAGGATGGATCGAAGCTTCGCCTTGTCGACCGCAGTCTCGAGCGTCAGCAAGCTTCTGAACTGTGCGTCGCGATTTTGTTCGACGACGAACAAAGTCGAGTGTCGAGCGAGAAACTCCTCGACTTCCGGTCCAAACGGGAACGCGCGGACACGCATGTAATCCGCGTGCACGCCGCGGCGCTTCAACAAGTCGAGCGCCTCGCGAACGGCGCCGTCACAGCTGCCGATCGATACGATCCCGACGTCGTGCGAGTCGCGGCCTTCGAACACGGCACTCGGCACGAGCTTCTTCGCCGTGTCGAATTTACGCTTCAGCCGATCGAGGACGATCTGATACTCGGTCGAATCTTCGGTGTAGCCGCCATACTGCGTGTGACCCGAGCCGCGCGTGAAGTAAGCGCCTTTCGGATGGACGCCGGGCAGCGTGCGATACGGAATGCCATCGCCATCGTGGTCGAAGTAGCGGTAGAACCGATCGAGCTGCGCGATCTGCTCTTCGTTGAGCACCTTGCCGCGGTCCGGCCGGTAGCTGTCGTCCCACTTCAAGGTCGGACACATCCAATCGTTCATGCCGATGTCGAGATCGGTCATCACGAACACCGGCGTCTGCAATCGTTCGGCGAGATCGAACGCCTGCACGGACAGGTAGAAGCACTCTTCCGGGCTATTCGGGAACAAGAGCACATGGCGCGTATCGCCGTGGGATGCGTATGCCGCGATCAGAATGTCGCACTGCTGCGTTCGCGTCGGCATACCGGTCGAGGGCCCCACGCGTTGCACGTCGAAAATGACGGCCGGAATCTCGGCATAGTAGGCGAGCCCGATGAATTCGTTCATCAGCGAAATGCCCGGGCCGCTCGTCGGCGTGAACGCACGCGCACCGTTCCACGACGCGCCGAGTACCGCACCGATCGCCGCAAGCTCGTCCTCCGCTTGCACGATCACATAGTTGTTCTTGCCCGTGTTGGGATCGACGCGCCATTTCTGGCAGAAGCCCTTGAACGCGTCCATCAATGACGTCGAGGGCGTGATCGGATACCACACCCCGACGGTCGCACCGGCGTATAGACATCCGAGCGCCGCGGCCGTGTTGCCGTCGATCATCATGTGGTTCGAAGTCTTGTCCAGGCGCGCGACGCGTAGCGGCAGCGGGCACGGGAAATGCTCCTTCGCATACGCGTAGCCCATCTCGAGCGCCTTCACGTTCGAGTCGAGGAGCGATTGCTTCTTCGCATAGCTTTCGCCGAGCAACGCGCGCATGACGTCGAGCTCGATATCGAGGAGCGCCGCGAGCGCGCCCGCGTACATGATGTTCTTGAGCAGAATGCGCGCGCGCACGCCTTGGAAAGTTTCGTTGCACATCCGTGCAAGCGGGATTCCCAAGATCGTGATGTCCTCGC
Organism: Lysobacterales bacterium; assembly: GCA_044506405.1. Classification (GTDB taxonomy): domain Bacteria; phylum Pseudomonadota; class Gammaproteobacteria; order Steroidobacterales; family Steroidobacteraceae; genus Steroidobacter. The sequence continues at coordinate 2,040 of JBIQKP010000104.1, forward strand.
GCTTCAGGAGCGCGGAGCGCGGCCACGTCGAATCGTAGATCAGGTACCCGCCCGAGCTGACTTCCTTCAAGTCCTTCGCGTACGTCTCCGCATTCATCGCGACCATGATGTCGACGCGCCCGGAACGGGCAACGTAACCGTCGCGCGTAACGCGGATTTCATACCAGGTGGGCAGCCCCTGAATGTTCGACGGGAAATAGTTCTTGCCCATCACCGGAATGCCCATCCGGAAGATGGACTTCATCAGCAGGGTGTTGGCGCTCGCGGAGCCGGTCCCGTTGACGTTCGCGAGCTTGATGACGAAATCGTTCAGGCGGTCTTGCGACTCTGCTGACTGAAGCATGGTGGAGTGGTCTCGTCGCTCGCGTATGGAATTGTGATCTTGGATTTCTGCATGTCCCAGGCTGCGGTCGGACAGCGCTCTGCGCAGAGGCCGCAGTGCACGCAGACATCCTCGTCCTTCACCATGACGCGGCCTGTGTGTTTGAGCGCTTGGGACACGAAGAGCTGCTGCGTCACGTTCAACGCAGGCGCTTTCAACCGTGTTCGCAACTCGCCCTCGGGGCCGTTCGCCGTGATCGTCAAACAATCGACCGGGCAGATGTCGATGCACGCATCGCACTCGATGCAGAGCTTCGCCTCGAACACGGTCTGCACGTCGCAGTTCAAACAGCGTTGAACTTCAGCGGCCGCTTGTTCCGCCGTGAAGCCGAGCTCGACTTCGATGTCGACCTTCTTGAAACGCTCCTTCAGATCGACGTGCGGCATGAGCCGGCGCTCGACCGGGTTGTAGTCGTTCTTATAGGCCCATTCATGGATGCCCATCTTCCGGCTCGACAGATTGAGCAGCGGCGGCAAGCGTTCTGCGACAGGCAAGCCCTGGCAGTACTTGTGAATCGAGATCGCCGCCTGATGACCGTGCTCCACGGCCCAAATGATGTTCTTCGGCCCGAACGCTGCGTCGCCGCCGAAGAAGACACTCGGTAGCGTCGATTGGAACGTCACTTGATCGACTTTCGGCACGTGCCATTTGTCGAGCTCGATCCCGAGATCGTCTTCGATCCACGGGAATGCGTTCTCTTGGCCGATCGCAAGGATGACGTCATCGCAAGGCAAGAATGCTTCTCCGACGACGCGTTCCGCAACGATGCGGCCGCGCGCGTCGATCTCGTACTCCATTTGATCGAACATCATGCCGGTGAGCCGATCGTTCTCGATCACGAACGCTTTCGGCGCGTGATTCACGACGATCTCGACGTTCTCTTCTTCCGCATCTTCGAGCTCCCACTCGGAGGCCTTGAAGAACTGCCTGGGTTTGCGCGCCATGACTTTCACATCGTTCGCGCCGAGCCGAAGCGCCGTGCGGCAGCAGTCCATCGCCGTGTTGCCGACGCCGATGATCAGCACGCGCTTGCCAATCGACTTGGTATGCGCGAACGCCACCGACTCGAGCCAGTCGATGCCGATGTGGATGTGCTCCATCGTCTGCGAAGAAGCGCGGCGGCCGGGCAAGTCTAGGTCCTTGCCTTTCGGCGCGCCGCTACCCACAAAGACCGCGTCGAACTCACCGGATGCGAGCAGTTGTTTCAGGCTCTTCACCTCGGTGCCGAGACGCAGGTCCACCCCCATATTCAAGATATAGCCGATCTCCTCGTCGAGCACGCGCGCGGGGAGACGGAACGATGGAATGTTCGTGCGCATGAGGCCGCCTGGCGCGCCCCACTTTTCGAACATCGTGATCTCGTACCCGAGCGGCATGAGATCGTTTGCAACTGTGAGCGAGGCCGGGCCGGCGCCGATGCAAGCGATGCGCTTGCCGTTCTTTTGTTTCGATGCGCTCGGTAAGCGCGCGGTGATGTCTTCGCGATGGTCCGCGGCGACGCGCTTCAAGCGGCAGATTGCGACGGGTTCCTCTTCGACACGCCCCCGCCGACAGGCAGGTTCGCATGGCCGGTCGCAGACACGCCCCAGGATGCCGGGGAAGACGTTCGACTCGCGATTGACGAGGTACGCTTCGCCGAACTCGCCTAGAGCAATCAACCGAATATATTCGGGAACGTCGGTATGCGCGGGGCAAGCCCACTGACAATCGACGACACGATGAAAATAATTCGGATCCTTCGTATCGGTCGGTTCCACCGCTTACATCGCCCCTGGTCAAAAACGAACGTCGTTGCGTCGACGACGTCTCGAAATGCTCAACGGTCGCGAAAGCCTATACTTACTGCAGACAATAAGCCACACGCGTCAACCGCACGCGGCAGAAACACGTTGTCGGCCTGACGAATCAGCGCTGGAGATCGGCAGCAGTGTTGGGAAAGCGCTGTAAAACTGACGGTGAACGCCCATCGCGTGGCGGTTGACCCGTAGGCGCGATTAGTTCACGCGGACGCGCCAGCGCAATTCGAAGCTCGGCTCCCCATTGCCGGAATTCGCCGACATCGCTCCGCGCAGGTGAACGCGCACATGCGTGACGGATGCGTCGTACCCGTCGGCGTTCGGCGTCGGTGTATACGACCAGGTATTCGCGCCGTCGTTCGAGAATTCCACGTCGTCGACGGTGCTGGCGAATGAATCGAACGTGAAAGAGAGCCCGCTCGACGGGGAGCCTTGTACCAACGCGATGGGTCCAGACCCCGGGGCGCCGGCGTCCGTCAACATCATCGCCGTGTTTGCCGGGATCGTGTCGGTGACGACGAGCGAATCACGGTCGACCGGACCGCTGCCTTGGTTGCTCACGCGCACGGCATACAGCTGAATCGCGCCGGGAATACTTTTCGGATTCGATGCGCCATTGAAGGGATCGAACACGACGGTCACGCTTTTCAGATGTGTGAGCGAAGGGGCGGAGCTCACGACGACGTTGCCTCCAAACTCGGAAGTCTGGCCCCCGAGCGTTGCGGTGCTCGTCAGAACGATGCCGGTCGAGACGCCAGATGGGAGCGGAATAGAGAAGGAGAATCGGTTCGTCGTGTCGGAACCCTGAACCGACCCATTGATGGCCGCTGGACCGTAACTTCCGGTCGAAGCTGCGAGATCGCCCGCGCTGCCCTCGACAAACGTGCCGACATGCGTGAGCCCTTCGCCGAATCCGCTCGGATCGGGTTGGGCGACGTAAAGCTCGATCGCGCTTCCCGGCCGCGCGAAGCCGACAACCGAGAGGTGCCCGCCCATCGCAACGGCCGACGTGATCACGGGCGCGTTGAGGAGCCCATTCGGCCCGCTATCGACATCGCCATCGTCGTTCAGCGTCACGCCGTCCAATGCACCGAGCGCATTGGGATCACGTGTGCTCGGATCGAGGTCGATCGATAGGCCGCCGTTGCCGCTGAAGCTGTTCTGCGAAATGAGCGTGCCGCTCGCGGCCATAATGAGAATCCCTGCGCCCGCGTTGTTGACGATGCGGTTTCGCGAGTAGACGACGTTCGTGCCGGTATAGTTGTAGCTCACGACACCAACCGGCTCCGCAGAGGGCGTCGCCCCGGACGTGAAGCCGTTATTCCGGAACGTGTTGTTCGCGATCAGAATGTTCGAGTACAGATCGCTCGATGCGCCGAAGCCGAGCTCGATCGCGCCGCCGGCTTGATCGCGCACGAGATTCGACGCGATCAGCACATTGCTCGCGCCGTTGATCAGTAGAATTCCGTCGAACGTGTTCGTGTGGCCGCTGCTCGGGCGCGCGACCTCGTTGAAGTGAATCGTCGAGTTGCTGCCGCCGCCGTCGCTTCGAATCGCCGAGTTGTTCACGGTGACGAAGTTGCTCTGAATGTTCGCGCCCGGCGCGGAGAACAGAATGCCGTACGCGGCCGCGCTGATATCGGCGCTCGATCCGTTCGCGCGCATGCCGACGAGATTGTTGCGCGCGGTGCCGTTCGGCCCGGCAAGTTCGATGTATCCCTGGCGTAGCGCGAATCCGAGCAGCGTTTGCTCGCTGCCGCTCAAGACGACGGGACCGGCGGCGTCGCAGTTCAGTTGCACCTCCGGACGCTGGATCGTCGGCAGGAGAACGTTGTCTACGCCGACCGTACCGCCCGTTCCCACGGAACCGCTGTTCGTGTTGCCAATAGTGATGGTCTGCGTGCTCGCGTCGAGACGTGTGCGCGGGCCAGTGATGGACGGCAAAGGGCCGGCTAGCGTGATTTCGGCCACGCCCGTTGAAAGCTGATTTGCATAGCCGCTTTGACCGGCATTGGTCGCGCCGTTCGGAACCATAAAAATGCTGGTCTCGAAACCTTGCGGCAACCGAGCGCTCGCGCCGTCGATGAGCCCATTCCCGTCTTGAGAGAGGGCACCTTCGCCACCCAGCGCATTCGCATTGATGATGAACTGCCGGAGCGAGCCTTGGCAGGGGTAATACGTGTTGGCATTCCCGCTCGGGCCGCAGTCCATCGCGTCGCGCGTGTTGACGATGACATCGAAGTTGAAGCCAAAGTCGATGCCGCTGATGGTGAGCGCAGAGAGGCTCGCTACGACCTGCGTGTACGATTGTGGGGTGAAGCCAGAACCCGAGAGATTGGAGAAGTTCTGGTTGTTCGAACCTCGAGCTGCATCGCTCAAGGTGGGATTCTCGCCGCCGACGCGGGTTGTCACGGGCACGGCGCTTCCGTTGCTCGCATCGGTTCGAAAAGTCTGCACCGGCACGCACGTCGTGCAGCTCGACCCGCGCGATGACCTGACGGTGCCGTTCACGACACGTACGCGATAGGTGCCCGTGGTCAGCAACCCCGTATTGAAGGAGTAGGCGCCTGCGCCGTTCGTCGTCGTCGAGCTTACGAAACGATAGTTATTGGAGTTGCCGTTGCGCTGATAGAGCTCCACGACCACGCCTGGAAGACCGACGCCGCCCGAGGTCGCGCGCGAACGACCCGCGCCACCGCCGTAGTTTCGGTCCTCGAACACCGTGCCGCTGATCGTCGCGCCCCAGCTCGCGCTGGCAAACGACAACGCGACGAGCGCGAAAGCAAGTTTGCGCAGATATCTGCGTCGGTGCTTACGAGCGATCTCCACTGTGACGAACTGCCCCATAGTCTCGAGGGCTCGCAGCCTAGTTAGGGGTCACCCTGAAGGAAATCGTAGGCGTTCACACTTTGGTGCTGTCGTGTGCAGCTCGCATCAAAGGCGAGACGTACGTCTTTCTCCGCACTCCCGTGTCAGCAAGCGGAGCATCGCGTTCTAAGGCATCGGCTGATTCGAGCATGCGTGCATGCTTCACGCGCGCTCCCGTGCACGCCGCACAGTTGCCTATGCGACGTGCGTCACACGAAGTGCTCTTCGACACGACGGAATCGCGTCAAAACACCGGCGAAAGCGCGATGGCCTCGGCACTTCACTCAAGAACTTGAAGATCACGCGAGCGAACTGCGAACAGCCGCACATTCGTCTTCCCGCCTTTGACAAAGATCCCGCGCCGTAAGGGATTACCCGGTGGTCGGAGTAGGAAACAGAGGAAGGTGAATTAAAGGAAAGCACGCATAAGGACGAGCCCTCCGCGCCGGGTGCCCAGAAGAAGAACTCAGCGGAGGACCGATGTCTTTGTCTCGTTCGATTGCGGCGCTCGCCGCAGCGTTCACGTTGTGCGCGGTGGCGATCGATGCCCGCGCGCTCGGCACCGCTGCGGGGACGAACATTCAAAGCACCGCGCAGGTGAGCTATCAGATCGCCGGGTCGACGCTCTCCACGGCGTCGAATACGAGCACCGTCACGGTTGCCGAGATTCTCGATACGGTCGTCACGATCGCGAGTCCGACAGTGACCGCGCAAGCGGGCGCCGCACAGCAAGAGCTCGTCTTCACCGTTACGAATACCGGCAACGGGACGGAGACGTTCGAGTTGATTGCGCTCAGCGCCGGCGTTGGCGGCGATGCGTTCGATCCAGAGCTTGCCACGCCCGCGATCTACTTCGATTCGGATAACACCGGCGATTTCTCCGCGGCCGACACCGCGTATATCGCGGGATCGAACGACCCCACGCTCGCCGCCGACGCGAGCGTGCGAGTGCTCGTCTTGAACTCGATTCCGGCTGGCACCGCGAACGGTGTGCGCGGACGTAGCCAACTCACCGCGCGCGCACTTACGGGCTACGGCGATCCGGGCACCTCGTTCTCAGGCGGCGACGGCGGTGTCGAAGCCATCGCCGGTACGACACGCGCCGAAGCAACGCTCTTCGGCGAATACCTGGTGGAGAGCCTGCTGCTCACCGCAATCAAGTCGCATGCCTTCCAAGATCAATTCGGCGGCACGCGGCCGCTTCCGGGCGCACGCATCAATTACCAAATCGTCGTTACGCCAAGCGGCTCTGGAACCGCGGCCGCGGCGGTGTTCACCGACACGATTCCCGCCAACACGACTTACGTCGCCGGATCGCTTGCGCTCAACAGCACGCCGCTGACCGATGCGGCCGGCAACGACGATGCAGGCGAGTACACCGCGACGCCTACGCCGCAAGTGCGGGTGAATTTGGGCGATCTCACGCCCGCATCGGGTGCGCAGACGATCGAGTTCGCAGTGACGATCAACTGAGGCTTTGGAGCTGAGAAGAACTTTCGGAGAGATGACTATGAAACGCTTCGACTATAGACAAACGGCCGTGTGGGTGTCGCTGTTGCTCGCGAGTGCGATGACGCACGCGCAGGAGAAGGGCTGCATCGAGCTGTCCACCGTTGCCGAGATCGAGCAGCACTACCAAGACGAGCAAGGACGGCCAGCGACCCGACTCGTGCCGGCAGACAAAGTCGTTCCCGGCAACGAGGTCGTCTGGACGATCACGGCCAAGAACGTCTGCGACACACCGGCCGAAGACATCGTCATCGCAAACGCGGTGCCGAAGCACATGAGTTACGTCGCGAGCTCCGCCATGGGCGTTGGCACACAGGTCGCGTTCTCGCTCGACGGCGAGCGTTTCGAGCTGGCGGACAAGCTCCAGGTGAGAGAAGCAGAGGGCGTCGCTCGTCTCGCGCGTGCGGACGAATACCGCGCGATTCGCTGGCGCTACACCGCGCCGTTCCCAAAGGACGCGACGGCCTTCGTGCGCTACCGCGCCACTGTCAACTAGCTCCGATCACGAACGTCACGAAGCGGGTCTGGCAAGGGCTCCCCTCGTGACGACCCGATTCCTTGCCGAATGTGTGTTCTGAACAGAGGAGACTTCCAATGAGTATCGCAAGGCGCGTCAAGAACGTTGCCCTCGCGGTGTGTGCTGTTGGCACCTCGATGATGCTTTCGAACGTTTATGCGGCGGGTACCGACGCGGGCGTCTCGGTGAGCAATCGAGCAACGGTCACGTACAGCGTAGGCAGCGTCGCACAACCTCCGATCGAAAGCTCGCCCGAGGGGAACAGCACGCCGGGTGCGGGCGCCGGCGCAGATACGACGTTTCTGGTCGACCGTCGCATCTTCGTCAATGTGTCTGCGAACGCGCCGACCTCACCGACGACGACGCCGGGCGCGACCGCGGTCGTGCGTTCGTTCACGGTCTCGAACAGCTCGAACGCGCCGTTGCAGTTCACGTTCGATGCCGAAAGCGTCATCGCCGGCAACGACTTCAACGTGACCGACGCGGTCGTGTTCGTCGATTCCGCGATTCAGCCGAGCGGCAGCTATGTCGTCGGATCCTATGACGCACTGACGGATGTGGGCACGAGCATTCCTGTGCTCCCGGACGATCACAGCGTCACGGTGTTCGTCGTCGCGAACATTCCGCTCACCGCGACGAACGGGCAAGAAGCGCAGGTCAACCTGCAAGCGACGCTTCGCGAGCCCGCGGATTCCACGTGGGGCACACCGAATGCCGAGGTCGTGGAAACGGCCGGCGCCAACACCGCGGGTGTCGACACGGTCTTCGGCAGCATCACCGCGAGCGCGCTCAACGTGTATAGCGTGGCTTCCGCGTCGCTCTCCGTCACGAAGACGGTCGAGATCATCGACGATCCGATCAACGGCACGGGCGCGAACCGCAAAGCGATTCCGGGTGCAACGCTCGAGTACACGATTGCCGTTGCGAACGCGGGCGGCGAGCCTGCCGCATCCGTCGTCGTCGCCGATACGATTCCTGCCGGAACGGCGTACGTGCCGGGCTCGATTCGCGTGAATGCGTCTCCTGCCGCCGATGCCGGCAACACGGTTGGCGATCCGGTGACCGGATTGAATGTCGCGACCGGCCTCATCAATGCGGGTGCATCGGCGACGGTGTCGTTTCGAGTCACGATCAACGCGAACTGATGCGCATGCGTGCCTCAACGAAGATCCGCGACGGCTCATGACGATGTGAGCCCATGCACGGTCCGCGCTTCGATGCTCAGACACACGACGCGGGCGGGACGGTGATGAACCGTTCCGCCCTCGACGTGTTTACGGACTCGAAAGCCGTGCGCGGGTGCTCGTCGGTGCGCGTCTTGCGGCTCATGGGCGCGATCGTCGCCGCGACGATTCTCTCGAGTGCAGCATTCGCACAGAGCACACCCGCAGGGACGCGAATCGAGAATGCGGCGCGGATCGCTTATCGAAACATGAGCGGCGAGGAGACGAGCGTTGCGACGAATGCGGTCGTTGCGACCGTCTCGCCATTGCCGTCCAGTTCTCGGCTCGAGATCTTGCGCGTCGGTGCGAGCACGCCCGACGTGCAAGCGAGCGCTGGGCCGACGCTCTG
>JBIQKP010000021.1:0-60543 GCA_044506405.1 Lysobacterales bacterium
ACCTACTGCAAACGGTAAACTGTCGACATATCGTCGCAGTCTACAGCTCGGAGCCTTCGCATGCCCCCACGGTCGATTCCCACGCGTTTTTGGCTGCTCGCGCTGCTGACCTGTGTCTTCCTGAGCGGGTGTCCGTCGACGCCCGTGACGCAAGAAGGGGTGAGCGCGGATCGCCAAGTCGCGCGTGCCGAGCGGCTTGCCCGCGAGGGCAAATCAGCAGAGGCCGCGGCGCTATACGAGAGCCTCGCCGCTCAATCGCCCAAAGAGCTGCGAAATCGCTTGTTGCTGCGCGCAGCGCGCGAACACGTACGCGCAGGCAACCTCGGCAATGCAAACACGCTCTTGAAGCAGATCGATACGACGCTGCCGAGCGTCGATTTCGCACTGCGCGCGCAAGTCGCCGCGGAAATCGCGCTCGCATCGAATCGGCCCGATGCTGCACTCGCTGAGCTCAATCGCATCCCACAGCCGCCGCCGCGCAGCGAGCTGACCGATATCCTCGCATTGCGCGCCCGCGCGCTCTTTGCGCTCAATCGCCCGGCCGGCGCCATCACAGCGGCGCTCGACCGCGAGGCGGCGTTGCAATCTCAACAAGAGATTCGCGACAACCGCAAACTCATTTGGGAAGGTCTGCAGAAGAGCGCCGCGGGCAACGCCGACTTCTCCGTACCCGCCGGCGCGAGCAGGCAGCTCGCGGGTTGGCTCGAGCTCGGACAAGCCGCGCTGATCGCGGCTCGCAATCCGTTTACCGCAAGAGACGACATTGCCGATTGGCGTTCGCGATACCCGAGTCATCCAGCCAACTCGCTCCTGAACGAGGAACTGCTGCCGGCACTCGGCGTCGGACTCGAATATCCGCCGCAGATCGCGTTGATCCTGCCCTTGTCGGGCCGCCAGCAAGCCGCGGGTATCGCGGTGCGCGATGGATTCCTCGCCGCAGTGCTGCAGCAAGACGTGCGCGAACGTCCGCTATTGAATATCTATGACTCCGCCGAAAGCGGCGCGCTGACTGCCTACCGGCAAGCGATCAGCGACGGCGCTCAGTTCGTCGTCGGTCCGCTCACGAAGGACGAAGTCGCAGCGGTCGGCGCGTCGAACGAAACATCCGTCGTCACGCTCGCGCTCAATCAGCTGCCGGACGGCGCGGTTCCACCGTCCTTCCTCTTTCAATTCGCGCTCGACCCCGAAGAGGAAGCGCGACAAGTCGCACAGCGCGTCGTGACCGACGGGCGCCTGCGCGGCGTCGTATTGCTGCCGAACAACGACTGGGGTCAGCGCCTGTTTCGCGCGTTCGACAACGAGCTCAAGATGCTCGGCGGCACGATCGCCGCCTTGCGGTTCTACGATCCAACGGCACGCGACTATTCGCAACCGATTCGATCGGTGCTGCTGATCGATGAGAGCCGTGCGCGTGCGAGCGCGCTTAATGGACGGCTCGGAACGCGCCTGGAGTTCGAACCGAGACGACGCGGCGACGTGCAATTCGTCTTCATGGGCGCACAGCCGGTGCAGGGACGCTCTTTGCGGCCTGCTCTGCGTTTTCATCTCGCGGAAGACCTTCCGGTCTACGCAACGTCGGATATCTTCGAACCGAACGAGAGTGCGAACGCCGATCTGGAAGGCGTGATCTTCCCGGACATGCCGTGGGTCATCTCTCCGGATGCGGTATCGACTCAGTTGCGCAACGCGCTCAGTGAATATTGGCCTCTGCGTGCACGCGGCCGCGGGCGCCTCTATGCATTTGGGTTCGATGCCTATCGGCTCGTCCCCTTACTCAAGGCCGGTCGTTTCGGCCGCGAGCACGCCATCCCGGGCATGACGGGACTGCTTTCGGTCGACGAACGCGGCACGATTCGACGCGATCTCGATTGGGCGAAGGTCTCGAACGGCAAGGCCGTGCCGCTCGGTGGGATGAAATCAGCGGCCTTGCCGCAGTAGATCACAAGGTCGAAAAAGTGAGGCAGTTTCGAAGAAATGCCGCTCGTTTGCATGAGACTGCTTGACTATTCTGACCTACGACACCTAGATCGCTGACATCACCTTCATCCACGCACGGAGTGCTCATGTCCCGCATGGAAGCGGGTAGCGAAGCAGAAGACACTGCGCTCGTCTACCTGAAGCAAGCCGGCCTGAAGCTCGTGCATCGAAACTATCGGTGCAAGGGTGGAGAAATCGATCTCGTCATGCTCGATGGGACGACGCTCGTGCTCGTCGAGGTTCGGTATCGATCGACGGAACAGTTCGGCGGTGCCGCTGCTTCCGTTACGTACTGGAAGCAGCGCAGGATCATCAATGCGGCACGACATCTGCTATTGGTGCGCAAGGAGCTGCGACGTTATCCAGCGCGCTTCGACGTCGTCGCCATTTCTGCGCTTCGGCGAGAAGTGCAATGGATCAAAGGCGCATTCTTCGACGGGCGCTAGCTGCTCTCGCCTTCATCAACCCTCAATCGATGATCTCCCATGTTAGAAACGACCGCTGAAGTGAGCTGCCCCTACTGCGGTGAAACGATCACACTGTTCCTGGATTTGTCTATCGAGGAGCAAAGCTACATCGAAGACTGCAGCGTCTGCTGCCAACCGATGACCGTCAGCTACACTGCTGCGGGCGGTGAGCTCGCGAGCATCGCCGTGGACACGGCGTAGAGGAAGGGGACATTCCTCGTCTTCGAGGAATGTCCCCTTCCCCTACGCCGGTGAGCACAGTAGCCTTCGTGAATGTGGCGCAAACTACGCATCCTCATCCTGCTGCTCGTGCTGCTCTTCGTCGCACTGAACACCTACTTCGATCGGGTGTATTCAACGGATTGGGACGTTCCGCTTCGGGTCGCGATCTATCCGATCAACGGGGATGGCTCCGCCGAGGCTGAACGCTTCATCGGCAAGCTCAACGACGACGATTTCCGCTCGATCGAAGCGTTCTTCGAAAAAGAAGCCAAGCGCTATGGCGTCGCGCTCGAGACGCCGATTCAAATGATGCTCGGGAGCGAGATTCGTGAGCTCCCGCCGGCCGTGGGCGGTTCGCCGAACGTATTGAAGATCGCGTGGTGGAGTCTGCGTACGCGCTATTGGGCCTGGCGCTCGACAGAGGATCCACATGGCATCCCACCGGATGTGAAGTTGTTCGTGCTCTTTCATGATCCCGAACGTTCGCACGTGCTGCCCCACTCCGTCGGCATCCAGAAAGGCTTGTTCGGCATCGTGCATGCGTTCGCGCATCGCACGATGATGGGCTCGAACGATACGGTCATCGCTCACGAGCTGTTGCATACGCTCGGCGCGAGCGACAAATACGATCCGGCGACGAACCAGCCGCTGTATCCGATCGGGTATGCCGAGCCCGAGCGTGAGCCGCTCCTCCCACAAAGCTATGCGGAGTTGATGGGCGGACGCATTCCGATCACACCGGACCGAGCCGAGATCCCACAGTCGCTCAATCGAGTGCGCGTGGGTCCACTCACGGCCGCAGAGATTCGTTGGGCAGATTGATGCCTACCGCCGCAGCTACAGTGCCGATCGGCGCTGGTGCCGCTCGACTTTCCTGCGCGAACGTCGATGTCGCGGTCGCGGCGCGCATGCTCGTCCGCAGCCTCGACGTTGTATTCGAACCTTCACAAGTCACTGCAATCCTCGGTCGAAACGGCAGCGGCAAGACGTTGTCGCTCCACACGCTTGCGGGCCTGCGGCCTCCGCACGCGGGCGAAGTTCTCCTGAACGGCGGACGGCTCGCACAGCAAACGCGCCGCGAGCGTGCTCGGGCGCTGGGACTTCTTACGCAAACGACTGAGGATGCATTCCCCTCCACTGTGCTAGAAGCGGTGCTCGTCGGTCGGCACCCGCACCTCGGATTCTGGGAATGGGAAGGCGACGAAGATCGCGCACTCGCACGCGCGACGCTCGACGCAGTGCAACTCGCCGGGCTCGAAGACCGTGATGTCTCGACGTTGTCGGGCGGCGAGCGCAGACGCGTCGCGCTCGCGGCGTTGCTCACTCAGGATCCGGACATCTATCTACTCGACGAGCCCACCAACCATTTGGACCCGCATCATCAAATCGACCTTCTGCAGCTCATGCGCAAGAAGGCCGCGAGCGGCCGCACGATCATCATGACGCTCCACGACGCGACGCTTGCAGCGCGCTTCGCGGATCGCGTGCTGCTGCTGTTCGGCGATGGAGAGTGGCTCTACGGCGAGACGGGTGAAGTGCTCACGCAGACGGCGATGGAGAAGTTGTACGGACTGCCGGTGCGAGAGGTCAGTTGGGACGGCGGTCGGACGTTCGTAATGGGCTAGGGGACATTCCTCGCAGACGAGGAGTTCGCTTGCGAGGAATACCCAAGCGCCGATCGGAACATGGGGACACTCCTCGTAGACGAGGAATGTCCCCTCACGCGAGTGCGCTCAGGACCTCACCGTGCAGCTTGCCGTTCGTCGCCAAGACAGTCGTCGTCTCGAGGCCGATGGGCTTTCCTTCTAGATTCGTAAACTTCCCGCCCGCGGCTTCGACGACGACCGCGAGTGCAGCGATGTCGAGGATGTTCACGTCGGATTCGATGACGACGTCGATCTTCCCTGAAGCGAGCAGATGGTAGTGGAGAAAATCGCCGTAGCCGCGAATGCGGCTCGCACTCGCGATGAGGTTCCCGTAGGCGTTCCATTGCGGCCCACGCGCCAGCGTCTTGAGGTTGCCCGCGGAGATCGCGCAGTTCTCGATCGAAGCGATGTCGCTCACTCGGATCGCGCGCTCATTCAGGACCGCGATCTGGCTGTAGGCTGTAGGCTGTAGGCCGTAGCCAGAAACAGAATGTGCGACTTGCGCGTACGCGAGCTCGCCGTAGACCGGCGCCGATGACACACCGACGATCAAGCGCCCACGATGCATGAGCGCAATCTGCGTGGAGAAGAAAGGGTATTCGCGCACGAATGCCTTCGTGCCGTCGATCGGATCGACGAGCCATAGATACTCGGCATCGATCGCGCTCTGTCCGGTCTCCTCGCCGTAAAAGCCGTGCGCAGGGAATCGCTGCGAGATGATGCTCCGAATTACGCGTTCGCTTTCGACGTCCGCTTCCGTCACAGGCGACTTGTCCGCCTTGATCGTGACCGCGGCGTTCTGTTGGTAGTAGCGGCGAATGACTTCGGCAGCGGCACGCGCGGCCTCGAGCGCGGTGGAAAGAAACGGTGAGTGCGACATCTTTGAAACCGACAGGCGATTGGACGGCGGCACTTTGTCAGTCGGGAAACAACACTGCAAGCGTTCGCTCGATGAAGGCCTTTGCCAGGATGGGGTCCACCTATGCGGGCTGCTTGACGTACCCTCGTCCCTTCCCTACATTCCCGCCACCGCAAGGTGATCGCATCTTCGTCGATGCGATAAACGGGAAGCCGGTTCGTCGTACGCGACTATTCCGGCGCTGCCCCCGCAACGGTATTCGAGTCAAGTTCGTATCGCGAGATTCCATCTCGAACCACTGCGTCGGAAGACGTGGGAAGGTGATACGGATGAACCTTCGCAGGTTCACTCGAGAGCCCGGAGACCGGCCTTTCGGACGTACCAGCATCGCGGCGGGCGATGAGCGTGCGCCGATCGGCGCTCCTTCCCTGCCGCCTGCTGTTCTCAGAACGACAGCCATGCGGGCGTGCATGGGGAGAAAAGATCATGCGAATCCACGTTTACGGTGCGGCGATCGCTGCCGCGTCCTTCTCTCTTCTTTCAGTCCAGGTATCCGCGAACGATGACCGCAATGAAGCGGTCGTCGTGACCGCGACGCGTGTCGAGCAGCCGGTTCGCGATGTGATCGGTGCCGTATCCGTCATCACGCGCGCCGACATCGAGCGCCGCGGCGCGCATTCCGTGCAGGATCTGTTGCGCGGTGAAACGGGCCTCACCGTCGCCAACACCGGCGGGCTCGGCAAGTTGTCCAACGTGTTCTTGCGCGGTGCCGACGCGGAGCAAGTGCTCGTACTCGTCGACGGCGTGCGCGTCGGGTCGGCGACGAGCGGCACGACGCCCTTCGAATACATCCCCGTCGATCAGATCGAGCGCATCGAGATCATTCGCGGCCCGCGCTCGAGCCTCTACGGATCGGATGCGATCGGCGGTGTCATTCAGATCTTCACGAGGCGAAGCTCTGGACTCTCATTCAACGTCGGCGCTGGGTCGAACGAAACGTCGACTGCGAGTGCCAGCTTCGGCACCTCATCGGAACAGGCATGGTTCAGCGTCGCCGGCAATCGCATCGCGAGCGAAGGCTACAACTCCTGCGCCGGTTCTCCTTCCGGCGGCGGCTGCTTCACGCACGAGCCGGATCGTGACGGCTACGAGAACACCTCCGGCACTGTGCGCGTCGGGCGACGCTGGAGCCGCGCAGAGATCGAAACGACTGCGTTGTACGCGACAGGCACGACGGAGTACGACGGCACGTTCGCGAACGAAACCGACTTCGTCGAGCGCGTGTTCACGTTGCGCGGTCGCATCAGCCCGACCGACCGCTGGAGCGTATCGGTACTCGCAGGCCGCAGCGAAGACGATCAAGACAACATCCTCGACGATCCGACGAACGGCACGGCGTCGGTCGTCTCTCGCTTCGAGACCGAACGCCGCAACGTATCCTTGCAGTCTGACGTGACGCTCTCCGCGAACCAGTCGCTGACGATCGGCGTGGACTACGTCGACGATCGCATCGACGGCACGACGGCCTTTGAAGCGCGCTCGCGCGACAACCTCGGCACGTTCGCCCAGTATCAGGCGCTCTTCGGCGCGCACCGCGTGCTCGCCTCCGCGCGCTACGATGACAACGAGCAGTTCGGCAGCTACGAAACCGGCAGCTTGGGCTGGAAGTGGATGTTGGATGAACGCTGGTCTCTGAGCGCGGCGTGGGGCACGGCATTCGGGGCACCGACCTTCAACGATCTCTACTTCCCAGGGTTCAGCAACCCCAATCTCGACCCCGAGAGCTCGACCAGCTACGAGGTCGGAATCGCATGGACGAGCGCGCCCGTTACGGTGGCTCTTACCGCCTACGAGCGCCGCGTGGACGATCTGATTGTCTACGATTCGGGCATCTTCGCTCCAAACAATCTCAATGAAGCGCGTATTCGCGGTATCGAGGCGGACTTCGACGCCTCGCTCGGCGCCTGGAAGATTGGCGTTGGGTATTCGGGGCTCGATCCGCGCAACCGGACACGCGGTCCCGACTACGACAACTTCTTGCCGCGTCGTTCGCGGCAGTCCGGTCATCTCGAGCTCGGACGCGCATTCGGCCCGCTGGACGCGCGCGTTCGCGTCACTGCCGAGGGCGCGCGGTACGATGACGTCGCGAACGCCCATCGCCTCGGCAGCTATGCCATCGTGGATCTCGTGTTCGACTACGCGCTCAGCCGCGCGTGGAGCGTACAAGGCAAGATCGGGAATGCGCTGGATCGCGAGTACCGCACCGTGCGGCTCTATAACCAGGACGATCGCACGTTCTTCGTCGCGCTGCGGTATCAGCCACGCTGATGCCGCAGCGGAAGTGGAGCGCGTAGTGGGTAAAGTGTAAGGTCAGATCGGTGCCACCCCTCTGACCTACACGTCACACGACACACCAACATGGGCCACCGACTCAGCAAGATCTATACGCGCACCGGCGATGACGGCACGACCGGTCTCGGTGACGGAACGCGCGTATCGAAAGCGCATGTTCGCATCGAGGCCTACGGCGCGGTCGATGAAGCGAACAGCGCGATCGGCATGGTGATCGCCGCAACGACGCTCGAAGACGTTCGCGCGGTGCTCACCCGGATCCAACATGAGTTGTTCGATCTCGGCGGCGAGCTCTCCGTGCCGGGTCTGCGCTCGATCACGGAAGCGCACGTCGCGAAACTCGAACGAGACCTCGATCGGTTCAACGAAGCCTTGCCGCCGCTGAAGGAATTCATTCTGCCGGGCGGCGGTGCAGCGACCTCGGCGTGCCATCTCGCGCGCGCGATCACGCGTCGCGCCGAACGCCGAACCTGGACCCTCGCGCAATCCGAGGCGGTCGCGCCCGAGGTCACCCGCTACTTGAACCGGTTATCCGATCTGCTCTTCGTACTCGCGCGCGTACTAGTCCGTCACGAACAAGGCGCTGAAGTATTGTGGCGCCGGCAAACGCCTTAGCCACACAGGCGTCGTCCCCGCGGAGGCGGGGATCCATCTTGATAGAACCGTCACTGAGCACGCAAAGCGGACTTCGATTGCGTCGTGCTATTCCTCAGCGACCCAGGAATTGCATCGGTCGCTATGAATACTCTCGCAGTGGCGCAGAGACGCGGAGGTAGAAAAAGAGAGATAGAGTTCTTTCCGCTTTGACCTCTGCGCCACTGCGTCGCTGCGAGCGTATTCTTCTCGACGTTCAAGTCTGGGTGCGCGGGTGCGTCTCGCGAACGCCCTTTTTTTCACCCCGCCATCATCCGCTGCAGGTGATCCTGACGATCCAGGCGGATCGTGATCTCCCGCTCGAGGTCGTCTAGCACGACGAGCGAGGTCTCGAAGCGGTTCACCGTCACCGGGCGGGCTTCGCTGCCCTTGGTCGAATGCTGAATCATGTACGTGTGGTAGCCGCCGCCATGGAGCGAAGCGAACTGAATCAAAATTCGCGTGCTGCCGGCATGCGCTTGATCGTTGATGCGCTCGTCGCACACGACGATGAAGGCTTGCCGCTCCGATTGTGCGGAGAACGCACCGGCCGTACGCAGCTCCGTAAAGAACGTGCGGATCTGACGCCGTAGCTTCTCCCATGTCGTCGCTGAACGCGGCGCGGCAATCGACCACTTGGTGCCGCGCACGATCGCATCGACGACGTATTGCGCGAAGCGCTGCTGCGCGAGATAGGAACCGTCGGCGGACGCGCTCGCGCCGCACGCAAGCGTGCGCAGCGCGGGCCGCTGTGGGTTCGGGCTGCGTACTGTCTTCAGTATGTTTGCACCGTGCGCCGCGAGCTTCCAGTGCTCGGCCTCCTTGACTTCGACCGCCAAACGGACGCGGCCGCGCAGCAAAGGCTCGGGTTCACGAATCGCCACCGCGGCGGAGACCGCATCGCCCGCCCTCGAGAGCAGTCCAGCGACGGCGCCGCCGTTAGCGAATGTCTCCATCCGACCGCGCAAACGATCCATTGTGACGATGCGTGGATAGAACATGACCGCGTTCTCGCAGCGGAAGTCCAACCCGCGCAGCGCAGCGACCGCTTGCGCGGGCGTTTCCCACGTCGCCGGCGGATCGACGATGAGCATCGCGCGGCGTTCGCGACAGAACTTCGCCGCGACGAGCAGCGTGCTCACGCCCACATCGTGCGCGCGCGACAGCGGCGGAATGTAGACGAATGCGAGGTCATCGACGCTTTGAAGCGCGAACAAGCCCGCGCCGCGCGCGGCCGAGCCGATCACGTCGTAGTCGGTGAGCGGGCGGCCGTCGCCGCCGTCCGGATTCGAGTTCACGTATCCGATCGGCAGATTCGTGCCCGGCATCAACGTGCGATCGGGACGCTGCTGCGGCATCGAACCTTTAACGCGAACGAGTGCGGACTCGAGCAAGACTTGTGGCAGGAACCGCGGCGACTCCGGATCGACGGACACGCCCCTGAAGGTTTCCTGCTCCTCGATGCGTTCCGAGCCGGGCGAGCGTACGCGCTGGACGACGAGATTGAATCGATCCTCATCGTCGTGGGCGATGTTGTCGTAGTCGATCGATGCTCGAAGAAACTCGCGCGTTCCCGGTGCGAGCGCCTCCAGCGTGAGCATCTCCTGTGCGCACCGGAGCGTAATCGTCGCGGGTGCGGCACCGTTAACGACGCGAACGATGATCGCGCGTCGACCGCCTTGTTCGAAGAAATGCTCGACTGCGTAGGACAGAGGACTCGGCTGCCACAGGCCGCCGAAGATCTGTTGATAATCCGCGAAGCTGCGGACGAGCACGGGCCGATTCACCGGACCACGCAGCGCGCGGCCGATAAATGCCGTTGACTGCGCGCTCGCACGCGCAATCGGCTGTTCCGCATCCGGCGATTCAGCGATATGGATACCGTCGAGCGGACGCTCCGGCACCTTACCTCCCCTTCATCATTATGAGGGGTACGTTAGCACATGCACGTGTGAACGTGTGTAGAGCCGCGTGGATGTGAGGTATCGAGCTTCGCTCTTCGAGCGGCGTGCAACGTCACACGTCGACGTTGCGCGCGAAAGTGTCGCACTGATTTACATCTCCGCTCGCGAAGCCGCGCTTGAACCAGCGCATGCGCTGCTCGGAGGAGCCGTGCGTGAAAGTTTCAGGAGCGACGTAGCCGCGCGAGCGTTGCTGCAATCGATCATCGCCGATCGCACTCGCCGCATTCAGCGCTTCTTCGATGTCGCCTTCTTCGAGCAGTTGGCGCGAACGGTCCGCGTGATGCGCCCACACACCCGCGAAACAGTCGGCTTGCAGTTCTTGGCGCACGGAGAGCGCATTCGCTTCCGCTTCGCTCGCACGCTGACGTGCCGCCATGTTCCGCTCCGAGATGCCGAGCAGCGTCTGTACGTGGTGGCCGACTTCGTGCGCGATGACGTACGCCTGCGCAGCATCGCCCGGGGCCCCGAAGCGACTCTGCAGATCCTCGTAGAAGGAGAGATCGATGTAGACCCGCTGATCCGCGGGGCAATAGAACGGGCCTACTGCGGCCTGCGCGAATCCGCACGCCGACTCGACGGCGCCCGAGAATAAGACGAGCGTCGGCTCGCGGTACGCCCCGCCTGCGTCATCGAAAATTCCATGCCAAGTATCTTCGGTGTCCGCGAGCACAACCGTCACGAACTCGCGCAGCTGCGCCTCTTCCGCCGTTTCCTCGTAGGGAACTTGCTCAGCTTGTTGGCCGGTCGGCTGCACGCCCTGCAACACGACGGAAGGATCTTGTCCGAAATAGAGCGCGATCAGCGCCAAGACGATCGTACCGATACCGATCCCGCCCGCACCTTTGAAACGGATGCCACGCCGGTCCTCGACATTCGAGCTCGCCCGTCGACCTGCCCAACGCATGTGCCGCACCCTCTTGCTAGATGGTTACGATACGGTTCGATGTTGTCGTGAGTTCCTGCAGGAAGGCTGTAGGCCGTAGGCGCTAGGCTGTTGCTAGAACGAAGGTCCGTTTCGCTGCTCGAGCGTTCCCACCACGGACGAACGCTGGAAGGCGGCGACTCCGACCTAGAGTCTACCGCCTAAAGCCTACAGCCTAACTCAGAGCGCTCCACCCGCTGCACCGCCGCCCACCGAGGTCGCAACCGCCTTCTTCTTCGGCAGCGGTGTGCCCGCGCGAGCGGCTTCGAATTCTTCCGCGGTAAAGAATGTCTCGTCGCTGCCGTTCCACGTCGCGCCTTCGGGCAGCGCGTTCTCCACATGACGCGCAGCGAAGATGTGATCGTCCAACGTCAGACCTTGCTTAGAGACAGGGACCGCGATGCCGCGCGGCGCTTCGACGAGCTGATTGACGAGCTCCAAGTCGACGGCCGCACCATGCTCTTTCACCTGCTGCCACATCTCATCCGAGATCGCGGCGTTCAAGAGCGCTTCCGCAGCCGCGGGATGTTCACGCTCATCGTCTTCGAGCACGGGGAACGCCTGCACATACAGCGCATCGTTCTGCCAGCCAAATACGAACGGTTGATTGACGACCGTGACCTTCGTGCCGATCGGCACCATGTCATACAGTCGACCGATATCCTCGGGATAGAAGCGCACGCAACCGTGGCTCGATCGCATGCCAACACCGTAGGGCTTGTTCGTGCCATGAATCAGATAGCTCGGCCAGCCGAGCTTCATCATGTGCGCACCGAGCGGGTTGTCGGGCCCGGGCGGCACTTTCGACGGCAGCGGATCGCCTGCTGCCGCATGCTCTTTACGAACCGACGCGGGCGGGAACCAAGTCGGGTTCTTCGCCTTCGCAGTCACCTTCGTCGTCCCCTCAGGCGTCGACCAACCGACCTTGCCGATACCGATCGGGTGGGTAATCACCTTGCGGGGTTCGCCCTCTTTCGCTTTGGGGTAGTAGTACATCCGCAGCTGAGCGAGGTTGATCACGAGCCCTTCGCGTGGCGCATCCGGCAACACGAACTGCGTGGGCAGCACGATCGGACGACCTTCACCCGGAAGCCACGGATCGACGCCGGGGTTCGCGCGCACGATCTCCTCGTAACCGAGGTTGAAACGGCGTGCGATATCGGAAAGCGTGTCCTCACCTTGCACGTGCGTAACTTGCAGCGCGCCGACAACCTGGTCGACCTCGGGATCGAACTCGAATTCGTACGTCGCGAGGGGCGCTTCGATCGGTGGCGGCGCCGGCGGGGCTTCCGGTTCGGGCGGCGCCTTCGGTTCGAGCAATTGGCAGCCCGCCATCGACACAGCGAGCACGAAAACACCGAGACGGTTGCAACGAGAGAACATTGTCATAGGGGCATTATTACCCGATCGGCTCGTAAGCGGTATCGGGGAGGTGAATTGAGCTGACTCTGGCTGAAAGGCTTCGTCGCGAAGGGCCGACACAGTGCCTCACAGCAGAACCGGCCGATTCGGCAACTCATCGCGATCCGCGCTCGGATAATGACGCGCGCTGATCTCGCCGACGGACTCGACACCCGCAATCACGGCCTCGACGGCTCGGCCTTCCGCAAACAGCTGCTCCATTCGCCGACAGACCTGCTCCCACTCTTCCTGCGGCACGCGATCGTTGAAGCCGCGATCCGCAACGATCTCCACGTCATGATCGGCCCACAACACGTAAATGAGCACGCCGTTATTCGCTTCGGTATCCCAAACACCGAGATCGGCGAACGCGCGCAGCGCCTGATCGCGCGGGCGAATACCGCGCAGCAGCTCATAGGCGCTCAGGCTCGCTTCGATCGCAATACGAATCTCACCGCCGTGCTTCGATTCGCTCTCTGCGATCGCACGTTCGATGGATTGCAGACCGGCCGGATCGAACACGCGGCGCAAAGTGAAGCTCGTTGCGAATAGATGGCGTAGGGCGCGCACGAATGACATTTCGATCACCAGCGCCCGGACGCGCCGCCTCCACCGAACGTACCGCCGCCTCCACTCCACCCACCGCCGCCGAATCCACCGCCTCCGCCGAAACCGCCGCCCCAACCCCCGCCCCAACCGCCGCGACGGCCATGACTGGACCACCCTCGCCCGCCGCCCATACCACCGCCGAACAAGCCGAAGAAGAATGCAATCACGCCTGCGCCGATCGCGATCGGAACAGCATGCGTGAGCAACCAGACCAAGAAACCGGCAATGCCTGCCGTGACGGATGCACCGCCGAACGAACCAAAGAGACTCCTAAATACGCCACCGCCGACGAATACGAGCATGAACAAGATCGGTAGAAGCGACCCGAATCCCTCGCCCGACGGCGCGCGACCTTCAGGCTCCGGGAGCGCTTCGCCTTCGAGTACCGCAACGATGCGCTCGAGCGCTTGAGATAAACCGCCGAAGTAATCGCCCTGCTGGAAACGCGGCACGATGACTTGATCGGTGATGCGATTCGCAATGACGTCCGGCAATGCGCCTTCGAGGCCGTAGCCAACCTCGATGCGTACAGCTCGATCGTCCTTCGCCACGAGCAACAAGACCCCGTCGTCGACGCCACGTCGTCCGAGTCGCCATTGCTCGGCGACGCGGATCGCGTACTGCTCGATCGTCTCCGGTTCAGTGGTCGGCACGAGCAGGATCGCAATCTGGCTGCCCTTGCGCTGCTCGAAAGCGCGTAGGCGCGTCTCGAGCGCACTGATCTGATCAGGTGTGAGAGTTTGCGTGAGATCGGTGACCGGCCCACGAAGCGGCGGCACCGCCACCTGCGCGAACGCGCAGACACACAGAAACAACGAGAGCGAGCCGCCGAGCCACCAAGCGTTCAACCGCGTCACTCGTAGCTCGTCTGTTGAGCGTCATCCAGCCGATTCGACCGGCTGCGAATCCGCCGCGGGCGCTTCACTGAAGTCGACCGCCGGCGGTTTCGAAATCTCGGCCTCGTTCTCGACCGAGAAGTTCTGCTTCTCTTCGTGACCGAACAGCTTCGCCGTCAGGTTCGTCGGGAACGATCGAACGGTGACGTTGTAGTTCTGAACGGCATCGATATAGCGCTTGCGGGCGACGGTGATCCGATTCTCCGTGCCTTCCAACTGCGCCCGCAGATCGTTGAAGCCTGAGATCGACTTGAGATCCGGATAGCGCTCGACGACGACCATCAAGCGAGACAGCGCGGAGCTCAACTCACCTTGCGCTGCCTGCCACTGCTTGAATGCTTGCGGATTCTCGATGAGCTCGGGTGTCGCCTGGATCGAGGTGGCGCGCGCCCGCGCCTCGACGACGCTGTTGAGAATGTCCTTCTCGGCGGTCACGGCGCCCTTCACCGTGTTGACGAGATTCGGTACGAGATCCGCGCGCCGTTGATACTGATTCAGGACCTCGGACCACGCAGATTTTACCTGCTCATCTTGCTGCTGCAGCGTGTTGTAGCCGCACCCGCCAAACAAGGCACTGCAGACGAGCAGCGCGAGAACACGCAAAGCGTACATGGAAAGATCCCTTCATGAGTGTCGTTCGTATAACCGCCGACCTCCGCTGCATGCGGAAGGCGACAGTGGAATCACTCAGAAGGGGTCCGGGTTCCGCTTACGAGCGCGCCCTCACCAAATACGTACGCGCTCCGCTGGCGGCCGATACATCTTGTCGCCCGGCTTCGTATTGAATGCCTTGTGGAACTCGTCGACATTCATCACGACGGCGTTCGTACGGTACTCGCTCGGGCTGTGCGGATCGGTCATCAAGCGTTTGCGCAACTCGTCCTCGCGATACTTGCGCGCCCATCCTTGCGCCCAGCCGATGAAGAATCGTTGGTCGCCCGTGAAGCCATCGATGACGGGCGCCTCCTTGCCTTTCAATGAAAGCTTGTAAGCGCGGTACGCCATCGCAAGGCCGGCGAGATCCGCGATGTTCTCGCCCATCGTCAGATCAGGGTTCACGTTGTGTCCTG
The DNA here is from genome assembly GCA_044506405.1 of Lysobacterales bacterium. Taxonomy (GTDB): domain Bacteria; phylum Pseudomonadota; class Gammaproteobacteria; order Steroidobacterales; family Steroidobacteraceae; genus Steroidobacter. Next base: position 15,019 of record JBIQKP010000021.1, read on the forward strand.
CGATCGGGCTCAGGGCCGCGTACTGCTCGCCGAGCAACTTCGCGCGCCGCGTGAATTCCTCGTTGTCTTGAGCCGCCCACCAATCGTTGAGATTGCCGTCCCCGTCGTAGCGGCGACCCTGATCGTCGAAGCCGTGACTGATCTCGTGACCGATCACGCCGCCGATCGCGCCGTAGTTCACCGCATCATCGGCAGCGACATCGAAGAAAGGCGGCTGCAGGATCGCAGCGGGGAACACGATCTCATTCGCCGGCGGGTAGTAGTAGGCGTTGACCGTCTGCGGCGACATCAGCCACTCGGTCTTGTCGATCGGACCCCCGAGCTTCTTGACGTCACGATCGAATACGACCGCGGCCGCACGCATGTCGTTGCCGACGATGTCGTTGCGCTCCACTTCGAGCGCGGACCAGTCGCGCCACTTTTCGGGATAGCCGATCTTCGGCGTGAACTTCGCGAGCTTCGCATGGGCCTTCTTCTTCGTTTCGGGCGTCATCCACTCGAGATCGTCGATCCCTTCCGAATACGCCTTGATCAGATTCGCGACGAGCTCATCCATGCGCGCCTTCGCGTCGTGGCTAAAGTGGCGCTCGACATAGACCTTACCCGCCAGATCGCCGATCGCGTTCTCGATCGTCTCCACGCCGCGCTTCCACCGAGGCTTGAGCTCCGGCACGCCCGAGACGGTCTTGCTATTGAACTCGAAGTGCCGATTGACGAATGGGGAGGACAAATCGGGCGCGTAGGAATTCAGCAAACGGAAGCGGAAGTACGCGCGCCAATCTTCGATCGGCGTCTCCGCGATCGCGCGATCGAGCGCCTCGAAATAGCTCGGCTGGTTGACTACGACCGCTTGCACCTTATCGAGCGGTACGTTCGCACCGGCGAAGAAGGCTTCCCAGTCGAATGACGGCATCAGCTTCTTGAGGCCCGCGAAGTCATAGCGGTTATAGGTCTTCTCTGCGTCACGATTCTGAACGCGTGTCCAGTGCCCTGTCGCGAGCTTGGTTTCGATTGCGAAGATCTTGTCCGCTACCTGTTCGGCATTCGGCGTGTTGGCGAGCGTGAGCATGTCTTTGATGTAGACGCGATAAGCGTCGCGCACGGTCTTCAGCCGCTCTTCGTTCGAGAGATAGTAGTCGCGGTCCGGCATACCGAGGCCGGTCTGGTACACGTTCGCGGCGTACTGCGTCGAATTCCTATCGTCGATACCGACGAAGAAGACGAAGGGGTGGGTGACGCCCAGCCGTTGCGAATGACCGATGTGCTCGGCGATCTGCTTCTTGGTCGCGAGTCGCTCGATGCGCGCGAGCTCCTGCTCTAGCGGCTTCAATCCCGCGGTCTCGATGGCCGCTTCGTCCATGAAGCTCGCATAAAAATCGCCCACCTTCTGCGTATCGCTGCCGCGCGGCGCGCTTGCTTGCGCGGACTCTTCCAAAATGTGCCTGATGTTCTCCTCAGCGCCATCCTGTAGCAGGCTGAATGCACCATAGTTCGAGCGATCGGAAGGAATCTCCGTGACCGTAAGCCAGTTGCCGTTCACGAAGCGGTAAAAATCGTCCTGCGGACGCACCGCGCGATCTATGTTCGCGAGCAACACGCCTGATTGCAGCGCAGGCGTTGCCGATCGAGCGGCAGGTGCTTCGTTCGGACTCGAATGAGTCGCGCATCCCGCTGTGAGAGCAGCAGAAACGACCAAGGACAACAACGATTGGATCTTCATGAAGAGATCATCCCTAAAAAAGGAGCACGTTCGCGCGGGAGTAAAGTATCGGTCGGTCGACAAGCGTCATGCAATTGCGGACGCCTGCAAGGCATTGGAACGGACGCTGACGGACACAAGCGGACACATGGACTCCGCGCGTTGAGGAGAGTTCCCACCGGGATCGCGAGCAGGAAAATTCAGACGCGGGATAAGGAGCAAGAGATCTGCTCTCGGGCGAATGCGGCGCGAGAACTAGCAGAAGAATGCGAGCGCGCGGAACGTCAACGCCGCGACCGCCGCGCGAGATTCACGCGCATTGATGGCTCAGTGATCCGGCCACGGAGCTCAGGCAAAAAAAAAAAAACCCCGAGGTTTAGCTCGGGGCAGAGAAGCGGACTTTCTGAAGGGTAGTAAAGCCCGCTAGGGGATCGTTTGGAGAACAGCGCTCAGTGCAATCTCGACCACTGAAGAACCTTGATATCCTTCGACTCGCATTCGAAATTCTTCGCGAGGACGGATGCAGCCTCCTTCAGGTCGCCGCGCGACAGTACTCGGCTCACTTCAACGACGCCGCGAAACTCGCTCATGCCCTTTGGGGAGCGTTCCTGGAGAAGGAAGTGTGTGTAGTACTTGATGCTCATGGGACGAGAGACTAGAGAGCGTCCGCTGTACGTACCGTGAAAGGCTCCACATTTTCTCCGGGCTTTCGCGGGATCAGGTCTTGTCTTAGTGCGCATTAGCAAACGGGATCACGGAAGCCATCTGTGCGATACCGACCGCCCCAGCCAAAAGGCTCGAAGTTCATTACGCCAGAAGGGGCCGAGCGGCTCAAAAGCGAGCTCGATCACCTCTGGAGAGTGCTCCGCCCGCAAGTCACGCAGGCAGTGCAAGAGGCCGCCGCCCAAGGCGATCGCTCGGAGAACGCGGAGTACATCTACGGCAAACGGCAACTACGAGAGATCGACAGACGGGTGCGGTTCTTGCGCCAGCGGCTCGATGGAATGGTCGTCGTCGACAAACCCCCGTCCGATCCATCGCGCGTTTTTTTCGGCGCGTGGGTGACGCTCGAGGACGAGGACGGCGCGCAAGTCGAATACCGCATCGTCGGCCCGGACGAGATCGACGTTACACAGGGCTACATCAGCATGGACGCGCCCCTCGGTCGCGCGCTGATGCGCAAAGCGATCGACGATGAAGTCACGATCGAGGTGCCGGGAGGAACGAAGACGTATGTCGTGGTCGGGGTTCGCTATCGCTGATCCCGGAGGGCTGGGGGCTGGAGGCTGGAGGCTGGGGCAAGAAACAGCAAACCTGAGCGCATCACGATCTCTGTTGTGGACTCATACCCTGAGTTGAGGAGCACAAGTAGAGATTCTGGCAGTCTTATTCTAGCCCCAGCCCCCAGCCCCCAGCCGTTCTCGCATCGGCCTCATAGGCCGAACAGCGAGAACAACTTCCTCACCGATCCGCCCGCCTTGTCGAGATCGCGCTTGCGCCGCTCGTGCATGCGTGCTTGCAATATCGTGCGCCGCTGCTGCAGTGCCGCGTCCCGCGCTGCCGCGTCAGCTTTGCGATGTCTGCGCGCGTACGATTCGCGAAAGCGCAGGAAGTCACGGTATGCGGCGAGGTCGTGCTGCAAGTCCCTGCTCACGAGCTCGATCAAGATCGCGTGATCGAGCACGCTGACGGCGGACGGCTCTGTCGCCGGGGCGCTGAAGCACGCGAGCGCATTGAGCACACGCTGACGGTCGTCACCTTCGACGCGCCATTCGGGATCGCTCGCCATCTCGATCATGCATTGCAGACGCGAGTAGCGCTCTTTCACGAACTCCGCGGCGTGCGCTTGCGCGCCGCGCTCGAGTACCTTGCGCGCAGCCGCAACGATCGCATCTACGGGCTGCGCGCGCGCGAGCGCCTGCGTCTGCTGTGCGACCTGCTCGAAATGCGCGAGGTCGCTGTCGCCGAGATCGAAACTGAGTCGGAGGGGCATGTCTGGTTGACGGTTGACAGTTGACGGTTGACGGCCAAGAACCAAGAAGCGCGCATTGCCAGCGAGCGCGCGGATTCTTCGATCGCGATTCCGTCAGCGTCCGTCTCTTACCGTCAACCGTCAACTGTCAACCGTCAACCTTGTTCACACGATCACATTCTTGAACTGCCAAGGATCCGACTTGTCGAGATCCTCAGGGAAGAGGCGCTCGCGATCGACGAGCGGTGTCCAGCGGGAGTACTCGCCGACGACCGGCCCGAGGTAAGGCATGCAGATTTCGAGATTGCGACGGTAGTCCATCTCATCCGGCTCGACGATGCCTCTGGCCGGATTCTCGATAGCCCACACCATGCCCGAGAGCACTGCGACGCAGACTTGAAGGCTCGTCGCGGTGTTGTGCGGCACGAGATTGCGCGCTTCATGGATCGAGAGCTGCGATCCGTACCAATAGGCATTCTTCTTATGACCCGCGAGGAGCACGCCGAGCTCATCGATGCCGTCGATGATTTCCTTGTTGAGGATCCGCTTCGTTTCTTGGAGCTTCCAGTTATGCCCCGCGAACTCGTGCACTGACAGCACCGCGTCGTCGCACGGGTGATACGCGTAGTGCACGGTCGGACGATACGTCACCTTGTCGTTCTCGCGATGGGTGAAGTAGTCGGAGATCGAGATCGATTCGCCGTGCGTGATCAAGAAACCGTGGAAATGGCCCGCCTTCGGCGTCCAGGTGCGCACGCGCGTGCCGGCGCCCGGTTGCATCAGGTAGATCGCGCTCTGGCGTCCGAAATCGTGACGGCGCCCCTGCGGCGGCAACGCCTTTTCGTGAGTCCCCCAGCCGAGCTCCGCGGGCTGAGCGCCTTCAGAAACGAATCCGTCGACCGACCACGTATTGACGAACTCCTGCAGTCGCTTCGGCACGTTTGCGACTTGCGTGTCGCGCTCGGCGATGTGAATCACCTTGACCTCGAGTTTGTGCGCGAGCGCCGCCCACTCTTCGCGCGAGCTCGGCGTGCCTGCATCCACGTTCGTATCGTCTGCGATGTTCAGGAGCGCCTGCTTTACGAAGTGCGAGACGAGGCCAGGATTCGCCCCGTGGGTGATGACCGCCGTCGGTCCCGTCTTGAGCTTGTCTCTGAGTGCGAGCGCGCCTTCGCGCAGCGCGTAGTTCGTGCGGTGTGAAGGCGACAGCGACGGATCGGTGTACCCGCCTGGCCACGGTTCGATGCACGTGTCGATATACAACGCTCCTTTCTCGTGCGCGAACTCGACGAGCGCGAGACTCGACACATCGACGGACAGGTTGACCAGGAAATCACCGCGATTCAGCAGCGGCTCGAGCACCTGACGGTAGTTCTCTCGCGTCAGCGGCTTGATCATGAATTTGAGGCCGTACTCCTTCGCCTCCGCGAGCCCCGCCTCATCGGCGGTGACGATCGTTATGCGATCGGGCGTGATCCCGATGTGACGCAAGATAAGAGGCATGACGCCCTGACCGATACTGCCAAAACCGATCATGACGACGCGGCCAGGAAAATCGACGTGCGTAGGGTGCTGGGGCATGATCGTGCGAGCTCGCTTGGGAGATAAGGAAAACGAAAGTGTAACTGGCACGCGCCCGCGCGGTCGACACTGTAAGGTCGGCCCGCGAACGCTCCATGCAAGGCGCGCTTGCCTACATTCCCTGTAGGTCGGAATTTATATTCCGACACCACCCGACACCGATCGATCCGGCGCGGATCGAACACGGCGGCGACGCGACCGTCGTCCGCCCGCTTGAATCGGAAGTGTCGGAATGAATTTCCGACCTACGCCCGCCAGTGGGGCGGATATGTCTTTTCGTAGCCGGGTAAGGCTTCGACTCGCTCGATCCAGCGCGCAATCGCGGGGAAGTTCGCGTCGATCGGGAGGAGGCGCCCACGGAGCTCTTGCGCCTCACGGCGCTCGAGCGCACGGAGCAGGATCTGAATCCCCGGAAACACGACGATGTCGGCCGCTGAGAAGTGCTCGCCGACGAGCCAGTCCGACGACGCCAAGCGCTTCTCGATCGTGCGCGCCTCGTTCAGCATGTGCGCCATCGCGCGCTCGATCTCTTCCATGCGACCTTCGACGCCTTGGAAGAGAATCACGTAGATCAACTTTTGGATGTGATCCTCCGCGTACCATTCATATTCGCTGATCACGCGCGTGATCGTTCCGGCCTCCTCGGGTGTGCGCCCGAAGAGCGGCGGATCCGGATACTTGCGATCGAGATAATGCAGAATGGCCAACGACTCGAAGCACACATAGTCGCCGTCCTTGAGCACCGGCACCCGGCCGCGAGGATTCATGCTCAGCATCTGCGGCGATTTGTGCTCCTGCTTCGCGAACTGCACCTGATGCGAAACGTACGGGAGCTGTTTGTATTCGAGCGCGAGCAGCGCGCGCCAGGAATACGGGCTGCCGCTGCCCCACCAGAGTTCAAGTGACATGGCTTGATGCTTAGAATGAAAGTGTAAGGTGTGAAGTGTAAGTTGGCGTGAGGTGTAGAGTGTAACGTGTAGCGTCAGAGCTCGCGGCGCGACTACGCGCTTTCTGACCACACTTTACGCGGCACACCCTACACTCTTAAGCACATTACGGCTCATACCGCACCCGCACCATGTACACCACGGTCATCAGCGCCGCGGATCTCGCGCCCCACACCGTCGATCCCAATTGGCTGATCGTCGACTGCCGCTTCGATCTCGCGAATCCCGAAAGTGGTGAGCAGGCATATCGCGAAGGACACATTCCGGGTGCGACGTACGCGCATCTCGATCGCGATCTTTCGAGTCCGATCACGCCGGAGAGCGGGCGGCATCCACTGCCCGATCCTGATCGATTCGCGCGCAAACTGAGCGAGTGGGGTGTCTCGAGCGCGACGCAGGTGATCGCGTACGACGCCGACACGAGCGCAGTCGCGGCGCGACTCTGGTGGTTACTCCGCTGGGTGGGCCACGAAGCCGTCGCCGTGCTCGATGGCGGGCTGCGCGCGTGGACGCAGGCGGGCTTACCGATTACCACTGAGGCTCCGATGCGCACGCCCTCGCAATTCGTCCCACGTCCAGACCGAAACGCCTGGCTCTCGACCCGCGAGGTCGAGGAGAACGTTCGAGCGGGTTGGCGTCTGCTCGATGCGCGCGCACCGGAACGCTTCGCAGGTAAAGCCGAACCGATCGATCCCGTCGCAGGTCACGTGCCCGGCGCGGTGAGTCACCCTCTCGGGACGAATTTGGATGCGAACGGCCGCTTCCTGAGCGCAGAGGAGCTCCGAGCTCGCTACACGCGCTCGCAAGCGGGCGTGGAGGACGATCGAACGGTCGCCATGTGCGGCTCGGGTGTCACGGCGTGCCATTTACTTCTTGCGATGGAGATCGCGGGCAAGCGCGGCGCTCGGTTGTATGCAGGATCTTGGAGCGAATGGATCAGAGATCCCGCGCGCCCTGTCGCGAAGCAGTAACGCGCGGAAGAGCGCGCAGCGAAAACGCATCGTGGCACAATGCGCGCGAGTGAAACATCTCTCGCGCATCCGACGTTCGGATTCGAAACGGTCTCCTTTCTCTTTCTTGATTAGCACTCGCCGTCGCTCACGTCGTCTCACCGGAGACTCACCCTCGTGGATCAGGAAGCCAAGAAATACGCTCTGAGCGCACCGTGGAACATCGAGGACTCGCTCGATCTCTATCAAGTGCCGAAATGGGGGCAGGGTTACTTCAGCATCAATGAGAAGGGGCACGTCGTCGTGCGCCCGTACGCCGAGCCCGACGCCGAGATCGACCTGCTCGAAGTCGTTCAAGGATTGAGCGCGCGCGATCTCACCGCGCCCGTCGTCATTCGCTTCTCGGACATCCTTCGCCATCGGCTCGGTCGCTTGCACAAGGCATTCGCGCGAGCGATAGAGGAAAATGATTACAAGAACCGCTACTGCGCGGTGTTTCCGATCAAGGTGAACCAGCAGCGCCTCGTCGTCGAAGAGGTCTATCGCTACGGAGCGGAATACGGCTTCGGACTCGAGGCCGGATCGAAGCCTGAGCTCTTGGCCGTCATGGCCATGACGGAAGGCTCGTCGGATCGCATGATCGTTTGCAACGGCTTCAAGGACGACAGCTACATCGAAGCGGTGATCCTCGCGACGAAGCTCGGCCGCACGATCATTCCCGTCATCGAGAACTTCGATGAGCTTCAACTCGTGTTGCGCCACTCTGAAAAATATCAGGTGCGCCCGCGCATCGGCGTGCGCGTCAAGCTCGCGAGCGAAGGCGCGGGACGATGGCGCGGCTCCGCAGGCGAGAAATCGAAGTTCGGCCTGTTCGTGAGCGAGATCATCGAGCTCGTCGATACGTTGAAAGAGCACGGCATGCTCGATTGCCTCGAGCTCGTGCATTGCCATCCGGGCAGCCAACTCCAAGACATTCGGCGCGTGAAGGATGCCATCAACGAGCTTGCGCACGTCTATGCGGAGCTCAAGTTGATGGGGACGGGCTTGAAGTACATCGACGTCGGCGGCGGACTCGGCGTCGACTACGACGGCAGCGGCACGAACTTCGAATCGTCGATGAACTACACGATGAATGAGTACGCGAGCGACGTCGTGTACCGTATCGCGAGCGTGTGCAATGCACGCGGTATCGATCATCCGGTCATCGTGAGCGAATCCGGTCGCGCGACAGCCGCACACCACAGCGTGCTCATCTTCAACGCGCTCGGCTCATCTGCGCTCGATCAGTTCCGCGTCGCCGGCCGCATCGAAGAGGACTACTGCGGCAATCAAGAGTTGCCGCAACCCGTGCTCGATCTGTTCGAAGCGTATCGCTCGGTGTCCACACGCAGGCTCGTCGAGTGTTATCACGATGCGATGCAGGCGCGCGAACAAGTGCTGCAGATGTTCAATCTCGGATTATTGAGCTTGGAGTTTCGCGGCCTCGCTGAGCGACTCTATTGGGCGACGTGCTCGAAGATCCGCGATCACCTGCGCAAGCTAGAGACTGTCCCGGAAGAGCTCGAGAACCTCGAGTTGATCCTCTCCGATACCTACTTCTGCAACTTCTCGGTATTCCAATCACTGCCGGACAGCTGGGCGATCGGCCAACTGTTTCCGATCATGCCGATCCATCGTTTGAACGAGAAGCCGACGCGCAACGCCGTGCTGGCCGACATCACGTGCGACTCCGACGGAAAGATCGATCGCTTCGTGAGTCAGCGCGACGTGAAACGCACGCTCGAGCTACATGAGCTCAAGGTCGACGAAGAGTATTACTTGGCCGCCTTTCTCGTCGGTGCATACCAAGAGACCCTCGGCGACCTTCACAATCTATTTGGCGATACGCACGTCGTGCACATCCGTTTGCACGATCAAGGCGGCTGGTGGATCGAGGAGATCGTGAAGGGCGATACGGCTCGCAAGGTTCTCACTTATATGCAATACGACGTAGACCGACTCTATCCGCAGTTCGCGCGGGACTGCGAACGCGCCGTGCGGGAGGGCCGCATGACGCTCGCCGAGAGCCAGGCGCTGCGCCGGTTCTACGAGTGGGAGCTGAACGGCTATACCTATCTGGAGCCGGGTACCTAACGGTCGCGCCGAGGCGCGTTTCGCACGTCGGCACTCCCGCTCCCGGGCCTGCATTCCAGGCCGTTTTACCTAACAAACGAGCGATAACGATTTGCCCGTTCTTCGTGCAATGCGATAGACAAAGACACCGTTGCAAGGTCAAAAGCCCTGACGTAGTATCGGGCCAGGTCCGCTGAAATGTAATCAACTAGACGAGCGACCGCGTCGGAAGTCAGTTTCCTCATCGCCCTCTCCGGGACATCTCCTTTCTCTCACCGGAATGTTGATTGCACGCGACCACTCCGCAGAACGTCCCTCGACTTCGCTGGCTCGTCAGAACCATCGAAGCGGGCGGCAATCCTGCAACTCCTGTCTGGCCTCAAGAGTGATGTATCGATGACGACGATCTACGTTGGGAACCTTCCGTTCAGCGCGACCGAAGCAGAAGTACGAGGGCTGTTCGAGAAGCATGGGGCGGTTCAGTCCGTCAAGTTGGTCAATGACCGTGAAACCGGCCGTCCGCGTGGCTTTGGCTTCGTGGAGATGCCACCTTCCGATGCGCAAACCGCCATTCAGCATATGAACGGCTTCCAGATGGGCGGCCGCCCATTGCGCGTCAATGAAGCACGCGAGCGGGAAGCACGCCCGCCGCGCCAAAACAATAACGCGCGCTGGTAAGCATTCCAGTCTTGCCCTCTCCCGGCGTACCATCGCGACGGGCTGAGGCGACTCTTCACTCGCTCCGCAGCCTCTAACGGACTGCGGTGCGAGCCGCGCGCTAGCTCCAATCGCGCGATTCCTCTATCGTTGCCCTCTCGATCGAAGAGGGTTTCCGAATGCGCTTGCGAGTACTGCTGGGATGTTTCGCCGCCTTGATCGCGGGCTGCGCCAGCCATCCTGGAATCGATCAGCGCATGGCATCCAAATTCGACGAGATTCTCGCCGCAGATCATCGATCGCAGGCCAACCGCGCTCGCGACGCCCACCGGCATCCTGCAGAAACCCTGGCCTTCTTCGGTATCGCACCGGAGATGACAGTCGTCGAAGTCTGGCCGGGCGCGGGCTGGTATACCGAGATCCTTGCGCCGTTCCTGCGTGACACCGGCAAGCTCTACGTCGCGCAACTCGATCCAGCGGGAAGCGACTACGCGAGCGGCGTCGTCCAACGCTTCCAGGCGAAGCTCGATGGCGCTCCGGCGCTCTACGATCAAGTCGTCGTGACGACATTGTCTGCGAACGCGAAGGAGCCGATCGCTCCGGCCGAATCCGCCGACCTCGTCGTGACGTTTCGCAACCTCCACAATTGGATGATGTTCGGCTGGGAACGCCAGGCACTCGAAGCGATGCACGCGGCGTTGAAGCCGGGCGGTATCCTCGGCATCGTCGAGCATCGAGGCGATCCGGCATCGCCACAGGATCCGAAAGCCGGCTCCGGCTATGTCAATGAGCAATTCGCGATCGATCTCATCGAGAGCGTCGGCTTCGAGCTCATCGATCGCTCGGACATCAACGCCAATCCAAGAGACGAGAAGAACTACGAGAAGGGCGTGTGGGCACTGCCCCCAACCTTTGCCGCTGGAGATGAGGATCGCAAGCGATACGCCGCCATTGGCGAGAGCGATCGATTCACGCTCAAGTTCCGTAAGCGCTCACAATGAACTTTTCGCATCGCGGCGGGACTCACCGCACGTTTCGACGCCTCCTCGTCACCGCGGGTCTGTTCGCTGCGTTCGGCGGGACGCACATGCACGCGAACGCGGCGCAAGGCGTCGCAGAGCTGAAGCCGAAATCCAAAGTGCGCTTGCTCGGGAGCGAAGTACCGCCTGGCACGCGCAAGCGACTCAGTTGGAGCAGCGGCGCGGCGATCGAAGGCTTCGCATCGCCTGCACCTGTCATCGTGCTGAACGGTTCGGGCCCTGGGCCCGTGTTATGCCTGAGCGCGGCCGTTCACGGCGACGAGCTCAACGGCATCGAAGTCGTGCGGCGCGTCTTGGATGACATCGAGCCGGAAGAGCTCAACGGCGCGATCATCGGCGTGCCGATCGTCAACATTCAGGGCTTCTATCGCGGTACACGGTACTTGCCTGACCGGCGCGACTTGAATCGTCACTTCCCTGGCAATGCGCGCGGCAGTGCAGCGACGCGCATGGCGCATTCCTTTTTCACCGAAGTCGTACAACACTGCTCGGCGCTCATCGACTTGCATACGGGATCGTTGAATCGCACGAACCTTCCGCAAGTCCGAGCGAACCTCAACATCCCCTCCGTGACCCGGATGACGCAAGCGTTCGGCGCAACGGTCGTACTCCACAGCGTCGGCGACAAAGGCTCGTTGCGCCGTGCTGCAACCGAGGCAGGGATCCCTGCGGTAACGTTCGAGATGGGCGAACCGATGCGCGTGCAACCCGAGCAAGTCGAGCATGGCGCCAAAGCCATCGAGACCTTGATGTACGCGCTCGGCATGACGCGCCAACGCCGCTACTGGGGCGATCCCGAACCTGTGTACTACGCCTCGAAATGGGTGCGCGTCGATCACGGCGGCATTCTGTTCTCGGACGTTGCGCTCGGCGAGCGCGTGAGCGAAGGCGAGTTGCTCGGCGTCGTCACGGATCCGATCTCGAACGAACAGTACCGAATCTACGCGCCAACGAGCGGCCGTATCCTCGGCATGGCGCTGAACCAAGTCGTCCTCCCAGGGTTCGCTGCGTACCGAATCGGAACGGAAACCTCGAAGTCCACCGCCGCGAAGCAACGTCAGGAAGAGGCCGCGGAAGATACCGCGGAAGAGGAACCGGATTAGCCGCACTCGCACGTCTTGTGCTTCAGCATCAAGCCCCACCCCATCGAGCCGTTCATGTCCCTACTCTCCAAGACCGAGATTTATTCCGGTCGCATCATCAAGCTCAGCCTCGAACGCGTGCAGCTGCCGAACGGCAACGTCGCGGAGCTCGAGATGATTCACCATCCGGGCGGCGCCGCCGTCGTCGCGATCGATGCGGACGACCACGTGTGCTTATTGCGGCAATTTCGGCACGCTGCGAACGGTTACATCTGGGAGTTGCCAGCAGGCAAGATCGACAATCGCGAACCGCCATTCGAAACCGTGCAGAGAGAATTGGTAGAGGAAGCAGGACGGAAAGCGGCCACGTGGCAAGAGCTCGGTGCGTACATCAGCTCGCCGGGAATCTTCACCGAGGTCGTTCACCTGTTCATGGCGAAGGATCTCACGCCCGTCGACGTCGCCTTCGAAGCGCACGAAGTGATCGAAGTGCACTGGAAGCCTTTCGACGAAGCGCTTGCGATGGCGCACAACGGCGAGATCAAGGACGGCAAGACGCTCGTCGGCCTCTTCCGCGCAGCGCTAGCACGACAGGCGGGATGATGAGATCGAAGCCAAGCGTCGCTCGCAAAGCACGCCGAGCGCGCAAAGGATGAAAGAGTCAGGACTCGGAAAACTTACTTCTCTTTCTGATCTCTGCGTCATTGCGCCACTGCGAGAGTGTCTCGTCGACGCTCGAGTTCGGGATGAATCCCCCTCCAATGTCCGTCATCCCCGCGCAGGCGGGGACCCATCTTGAAGCCTTGCAGCAGAGATGTTTTCGCAGAGGCGCAGGCACGCAGTGACGCTGAGGTCAGAGCACGGAAGATCTTTTTACTCTTCCGACCTCTGCGTCATTGCGACACTGCGAGAGTGTCTCGTCGACGCTCGAGTTCGGGATGAATCCCCCTCCAATGTCCGTCATCCCCGCGCAGGCGGGGACCCATCTTGAAGCCTTGCAGCAGAGATGTTTTCGCAGAGGCGCAGGCACGCAGTGACGCTGAGGTCAGAGCACGGAAGATCTTTTTACTCTTCCGACCTCTGCGTCATTGCGACACTGCGAGAGTGTCTCGTCGACGCTCGAGTTCGGGATGAATCCCCCTCCAATGTCCGTCATCCCCGCGCAGGCGGGGACCCATCTTGAAGCCTTGCAGCAGAGATGTTTTCGCAGAGGCGCAGGCACGCAGTGACGCTGAGGTCAGAGCACGGAAGATCTTTTTACTCTTCCGACCTCTGCGTCATGCGCTTCTGCGCGAGTATTCTTGTCGACGACTGAGTTGGGACTCAGATAAGAGATCCCTCGATCTCACGTCTCTCGCTCTTGCCTCTCCCCTGCGCGCCTGAGCGAAGATCCTTGTCTTCCTTCCGACCTTGGCGAGCTTGGCGTGCTTTGCGAGAGATTTCTCGATCGCTCAAAACTGTGAAGCGTTACGTAAAGCTGAATTGAATTTTCTCGCACTTGCTCCGATCTAACTCTGAGCTAACGTCGCGAACCGCGCAGCTCAGTGTCGGCACGCTTTACGCCTCGCGTGAGCGCATTCGAATTCGCTGCCTCCGTCACACTTTTCGTGCTTGCTTGAGCGAGTGTGACGCACTTCAATACGGCGGGGACAGAGCGCGCGTGTGAGGACGCACACGTTAGCGAGAAACAGGAAAACCTAGACTTCTCGATCAGACTATTGACGATTTGGTGATTGAAGTTGAACGAAGACGATTTGAGAAAATTGGGATTGCGAGTACGCTGCCGACCGGAGCCCGTGCAGCGCGCGTCTCAGCCCGGTCATATTGCATTCGATGATCGCGGCAATGCCGTTTACGAGTGGAACGATGAACGCCTTCAGGAAGAAGGCGAAGATGGCGAACGCGCGCGTCGACGTGCGCTCGCGCATCCCGGCTTGGCCATGGTGGAGGACGACCCGGATCCGAACGCTCCAATCCGCAACAACCCAAAAGGATTGCGCCTCGGGTACGACCCGTACGAAAGCGGCCTGCTCACGAAGAAGGAAAAGCGACCGAAGCGCGACTTGCGCGAGCTCTCGAAGTGGATCGAGATGAAGAAGAAGGTCAACGACCGTCCACAGGAAGAATGAACCGCTAGACAGCGAGCTGCCTGATCTTCTCCTGGTGCCCGCACCGGAAGAAACGGCGCAGCTCCGCGATCCATAGCTCCGGACGCCTGCGCCTCGCGCGCAGGAATCGTTGCTCGAGCGAACGGCAGTAGCGCGCCGCATGCCGATTGGCTTCCTCGTATCTGCGCCGCGCAAGCTCATCGAGTGCAGGCAGGAAGCTCACCGCATGAAAGAGCCGCGTGTGCAGCCCCTCCGGAAAACGACCCTCACGTTGACGCGTGAAGAGCGCAACCGCACTCGCGTACTTGTCCACTTCGGCCTGCAACTCCAACTCGAGCAGGGAGACATTCCGCCTGCGGCTCAAGCTCCACATGAGGTAGTGGAAATGGCTCACGCCTTCGAGCGCGGTACAGTAGTCATGAAGATTGTCTTCTTCGAGGAAGCGCCACGGATCGCAGCGCTGCAGGCGAACGAGCACTGCTTCATCGATGAACACACCGACTCGAACCTCCTCCTCGCTTTCGACAACGAACACCTGCTCGTCAGCACCCTCGTGTGCTTCCGGCCCGATCAGGTGCGCCAGCTGCTCGCGATTCGTCACCAGGAAATCGTCGACGCGATGTTCGACCGGTGCGTCGTAGAGCTGCTCCAACAAAGCCTGCATGCGTTGCAGGACCATCGCGTCACTGCTCCGTTCGCGTGCTCGCGCCGACCGGCTCCACACCCAAACGCCGCAAGATGCCGTATGCGCGCGGGCTACCGGTCTTCAACCAGATCTCGTAAAGGCGCAGGATGTCTTGGTCGGTGTGTTGATAGGCCATCTCCGCGACTTCGTTCAGCACGTCGACGACGCGCTGGAACTTCTGCGCGAGCTCCATGAAGATCGCAGCGAACACCTGCCCTCGCAACGTGCCACGCATGCTTTCCGCAAGCGTTCCGTAAGCACGCCCGCCCATGGCGATGTGGTAATCCACGTCGATGAGCTTGCGCGCGAAACTCTGCGCAAAGAATCCGGCGACGAACAACGAGACATCGCCGAGGCGACGCAATGCTTCGTCGCGTTGGTGCATGGTGGGGGCTTCCGAGGCCTCCGCGAGCATGTGCGCAAGCGGCTTCAGGCGAATTCCCTCGGGTGTGCGGTCGTACAACTCTTCCGAGCGCGCAAACATCGTCAGAACGTTCACGACGTAGTGTTCGGTGTGGTCGTCGACCGAGACGCGCTGCTGCTTGAGCGCGGTCTGCACTGAATCGTGGAAGAACTCGCGTAGATTGGTGACCGCGAGCAGGGACTTAGTCTCTATCGCATCCTCCATTCTCTCTTACCTCGTTCATCGCGGAACGCCGCCTCGTTCAACTCATCGTCCAAAATCCTTCTTGAGGAAAGAATTCCCGTTCACCGCTTCGAGTTCCTCTGAGCCTGCAACGAATACAGCCGCGACGCAATGGCCCGCGTGTGACCGCGCTCGCAGTTCGTCGTTAGCAGCCGAGCGCACGTAGTGCTGACGCAAAAGGGGCCGGACGGCGCGGAAGCTGACGCTAGAAAGCTGCCGCTAGAAAGGCGCGGCGCGCCGAGAAAGCTGACGCTAGACAGAAAAGGAGTTCGGAACCTCGCTGCCTGGGTTCGGCATAGGGTTGTCGCTCTCGCCGAACCCCTCTGTCCAGCGGTAGCTTTCTAGCGGCAGCCTTCTAGCGGGAGCCTTCTAGCGATAGCTCTCGCGCGCGGAGCGCGCCAAAGAAAAACCCCGCGACACTTTCGCATCGCGGGGCCTTCTTTTTCGACTTATCGGCTCTGGTTACCAGCGGCCACCGCCGCCGCCACCACCGCCGCCGCCGCGAGGACCGCGGCCACCGCCGCCGCCTTGGCGCTCCTGCGCTTCGTTCACACGCAGCGGACGACCGCCCATGTCCTTGCCGTTCAGCGACTGGATAGCGCGTTGGGCGTCGGCACGGGGCATTTCAACGAACCCGAAGCCGCGAGGACGGCCGGTTTCCCGATCGTTGATCAGCGCAACGGATTCCACAGTTCCGTGTTGCTCGAACAACTGGCGAACCTGACCTTCATCTGCGGAGAACGGAAGGTTCCCGACATAGATCTTCGTCATACAATACGATCTCTCTCTGAAAAAAGCCTCGAGTGCGAGCTTGCATCTGAAAGCCGCGACTTGAGGCCTGGTTACAAACGGGCTCCTTGTCGCATCGGTGACGTTTGATCGCCGGCGCGGTAGATCCCAGGCCTAACGTTCGCGGTCTCGTCGGATTTTTCAGAAGTTGGCCGAAGGATGGGTCATCAGTGACCCGGCTGGCCAAGCCAGAGAAAAAAGCGGGCAAAGGCAACGAACGGGCGGAATGTACGCCAATCACTGAACCAAGGCAATTGGCCGAAACGCGAACTGCGAAGCACCCGTTCTAGCGCTACCGTGGACTCTCCAACGGGGCGTCGAACAGCCCGAAACCGACGTCACACAAGCGCCTCGAGGTGCATCGCGAGCTCCAAAATCGAGCGCACCGTCAGCGCCGGCGGTTCGATGTGGTGCGGCCACGGGTCGGTACCGATGCGGTCAATCCATACAGGTTGCATACCAGCGGCGCGCGATCCCACCACATCTAGCTCGGGATCGTCACCGACATACAACACCTCGTGCATCGCAAGACCGGTGCCTTCCAACGTCTTCTCGAAGATCATCGGATCCGGCTTGAGCGCACCCACTTCGCGCGCGGCAATCGTGCGCTCGAAGAAGTGATCGAGCCCAATCTCCCGCAGATCCGCATTGCCATTGCTGGCCGTGAACAATCGGAAGCGTTCCCGCAGCCGCTCGAGTCCGGGAAGGACGTCGCCGTAGAGATCGACTTCGTTGCGGGCGCGAATGAAGACATCGAACGCTTCCTCGACCATGCCTTCCGCGTAACCGAACTCTTCTGCATGTTCGCGCAGCGTCTGCTTCCGTAGGAACGTGAAGTCGTGCTTCATCTGTGGATAGCGCGCGGCCGTTTCCTCCCTCGCTTCACGCATGGCCTCGACCGTCAGTGCAGCGACCACCTTCGGGTATCGTTCCGAGAGGAACTCGTACATCAACTGTTCTGCACGATGAATGACCGGCCACACGTCCCAGAACGTGTTGTCGAGATCGAAACAGATGGCGCGAATCGGAAGCCGAAGCATGCTACGCGTCGATTGCATCGAGCCCGCGAACGAGATCGTCACGCAAGTCTTCAACGTTCTCGAGCCCGACGGAGATGCGCAGCAGTCCTTCCGTGATCCCCGCTCGCTCGCGCTCCTCCGGCGTGATGCGCGAGTGCGTGGTCGTGCACGGATGCGTGATCGTCGTCTTGACGTCGCCGAGGTTCGCCGTGATCGACATCAACCGTGTCGCGTCGACGAACGACCATGCACCGGCCCGTCCACCCTCGACTTCGAAGGCGACGATGCTTCCGAACGCCGCCTGCTGGCGCTTCGCGAGTGCATGTTGCGGATGGGACGGCAGGCCAGCGTAGAACACCCTGCGCACCTTCGGCTGACGCTCGAGCCACTCGGCGAGCTCCAATGCCGCCGCCGACTGCGCTCGCATTCTGATTTCGAGCGTCTCCAAACCTTTCAGGAACACCCACGCGTTGAACGGGCTCATGCTCGGGCCGGCCGTGCGAATGAATCCGAACACCTCCTTGCCGACGAGTTGCTCGCTGCCGACGACGGCGCCGCCGACACAGCGGCCTTGGCCGTCCAGATACTTCGTCGCGGAATGGATGACGAGATCCGCACCGAGCTCGAACGGCTTCTGCAACGCGGGCGTGCAAAAGCAATTGTCGACCGCGAGCAGAATGCCGCGTTCGTGTGCGATCTGCGCGAACGCTCGAATGTCGCCGATACCGGAGAGCGGATTGGAAGGCGTCTCCAAATAAAAGAGCTTCGTGTTCGGCTTGATGGCTTCGCGCCACGCGGCTGGATCGTCGAGGCGCACGTAGGTTACTTCGACACCGAACTTCACTAGATAGCGGTTGATGAGTGCGATCGTCGAGCCGAAGACGCTCTCCGAGCACACCAAGTGGTCGCCCGCTTTCAGGAGGCTCATGCACGTCGCCAATATCGCGGCCATTCCGGAGGCGGTCGCGACGCAGGCAGCGCCGCCCTCGAGCGCCGCAAGACGCTCCTCGAAACAACGCACCGTCGGATTCGTGAAACGCGAGTAGATGTTGCCCTTCTCCGTTTCGGCGAAACGCGCCGCGGCCTCCGCAGCGTTGCGAAAGACGTAACTCGAAGTGGTGAAGATCGGTTCGGCGTGCTCGCCTTCTTGAGTGCGAACTTGACCGGCGCGGACAGCGAGCGTCGAAAGGTGCGGCATGGTGAGAAGCGGTTAGTGGTTAGCGGTTGGGGATAAGTGTGACACCGTTAGGCAACGTCACGCTCAGGGGCGCTAGTGTAAGTAAAAACGGGGCACCGCGAGAGAAGAGTGCCACATCGCGTCCGCCATACGCATTCTTGCTGACGGCTGACGGTCACCCGCGCGCCGGTTGTCATACTAGAATCGTTCGCTCCACCTCGATTTACGGAAGTGCGCATGCGTTGGTCATCTGCTGTCGATATGGATCGTTCGCTGGAAGCGGCGGTCGAGCGGGCGGCGGAAAGCGTCTTCCTCGGTCTGGAGCGCAAGGAACCGGACCTGCTCATCGCCTTCGTGAGCGCGCAGCATGCAGCCAAGTTCGACGCGTTACCCGAGCTCATCCGCCGAGAGTTCGATAGCACGTTGCTGTTCGGATGCTGCGCGGGCGGCGTGATCGGCGGGGGACGCGAAGTCGAAGATGAAGCATGCCTCTCATTCACCGGCGCAACCTTACCTGGCGTCAAGCTCAAAGCGGCCCATCTGGATGCCGCCCAAATTCCGCCGATCTATGCGGAGCAACGCCTCTGGGAGGACACCTTGCGCATGACTGCGAGCCAGCAGCCCTCGTTCCTCGTGCTCGCCGACCCTTTCAGCTTCGAAACGGAAACGTTTCTGAAGGGGCTCGATCGAGTGTACCCGCTCGCGCCCAAGATCGGAGGCCTCGCAAGCGGCGCGCGGCGCGCGGGCGGCGCGGTTCTCTACGTTGGAGATGAGGTGCATCACTCGGGCTGCGGCATTCTCTCTCTGACCGGCAACGTCGAGCTGGATACGATCGTCGCGCAAGGGTGTCGCCCAATCGGCGATCCGATGTTCGTCACCGCGGCACACGAGAATCTCATCCGCGAGCTCGACGGGCACACACCGCGCGAGGTGCTCGCCGACCTGTTCGAACGCCTTCCGCCGGGCGACCGCGAAGCGTTCAGCCAATCGCTCTTCCTCGGCTTGGCGATGCGCGGCGATGCGAGCCAGTACGTACCCGGCGACTTCTTGATTCGGAACATCTTGGGGATGGATCCGCAAAGCGGCGCGTTGTGGGTCAACGAGCGTGTTCCGAGCAACAGTGTCGTCCAGTTTCATCTTCGGGATGCCGCGACCTCCGCGCACGACTTGGAGCGTATGCTGAGCGCGTACAAAGCGTCTCATCCTCTGGGCGCCGATAGCGGTGCCCTGCTCTTCTCGTGCGCTGGGCGAGGTGTCGGCCTCTATGGCCAGCCCGACCACGACAGCAATGCATTTCGGCGACTCGTCGGCGAGATCCCGATCGGCGGATTCTTCTGTGCAGGCGAGATCGGCCCGGTGCAGAGCTCGACGTACTTGCACGGGTATACAAGCGCGTTCGCCGTATTCCGCGAGCGGAGCTAGCCAAAGCGCACGCTCGATCGCGCGGTCTCGCCGATCACCTCTCGGCGACTCTCCCGCTATACTCGGACGCTTCGCATCCCGGAGCTGTCTTCATGCGCCTCAGCCTGCTTTGCCCAGCATTGTTGCTCGCCTGCGTCTCCGTCCACGCCCAGCAGCGCGAACCGTTCTCGGCCGAACATCTCGTGCGGCTCCAGAGAGTGTCCGCGCCAGCGCTTTCGCCGGACGGCCGCGCGGTGGTGTTCAACGTTCGCGATACGGACATGGAAGCGAACCGAGGGCGTCAGGATCTGTGGATCCTCGATCTCGAAACGAAGGGCGCGCGGCCCGTGCGTCTCACGACGCATGCCGAGAGCGATCATTCGGCGCAATGGTCTCCGGACGGGCAATACATTTACTTCCTATCGACACGCAGCGGCTCCTCACAGGTGTGGCGCGTTCCGAATCGGCGCGGCGAAGCCGAGCAAGTGACGAATCTGCCGGTCGACGTCGGCTCGTTTCGGTTGGCGCCGAACGGCACGCGGCTCGCACTCACATTGGAGGTCTATCCGGAGTGCGACGCCCTTCAATGCACGAGCGAACGATTGAAGAAGGCGGAGGACTCGCGCGAAAGCGGCATGACCTTCGATCGCATCTTCGTTCGTCATTGGGACACGTGGCGCGACGGACGCAACTCGCAGCTCTTCGTCGCCGATCTCGACAACGGCCGCGCCGCCGAACTGATTTCGCTCAGCGCCGCGCTCGATGCGGATATCCCGTCGAAGCCCTTCGGCGATGTAAGCGAATACGTGTTCTCGCCCGACAGCTCGAAGGTGGCATTCAACGCTCGCATCAAAGGCAAATCGGAACCGTGGTCGACGAACTTCGACATCTATGAGGTCGGCGTCGACGGCAGCGGGCTCAAGAATCTCACTGAAGACAATCCGGCTTGGGACGCACAGCCCGTGTACTCGCCCGACGGGCGCCACCTTGCATGGCGCGCGATGAAGCGTCCGGGCTTCGAGGCCGATCGCTTTCACATCGTCATCGCGGATCTCAAGACCGGCGAACGCCGCGCGCTCACCGATGCATGGGATCGCTCCGTCGCGACGATCGAGTTCTCCAAAGACGGGCGCACGTTGTTCGCGACCGCTGACCACTTCGGTCAGCATCCGCTCTGGTCGCTCGACGTGAAGACCGGAAAGCCGACCATGCTCACGGGACCCGGCCGTGTCGAGTCCTTCAGTGTCGGCGAGAAAGAGATCGTCTATTCGCTCGCTTCGCTGAAATCGCCTGCGGAGCTGTACGCGGTAACGCTTCGCAACGGCGACCTCCGCGAGCTCCCGAAGATCAACGGCGAGACGCTCGCAAAGCTCGCGCTTGGCGAACCGGAGCAGTTCACGTTCTTGGGCGCGAACGATGAAACCGTATACGCGTATGTCATGCGGCCCGCGAACTTCGATGCGAAGCGCCGCTACCCCATCGCGTTCATCGTGCACGGCGGGCCGCAAGTCTCATTCGGTAACGCCTGGAGCTACCGCTGGAATCCGCAGACGTACGCGGGCGCCGGCTACGGCGTGATCTTCATCGATTTCCACGGCTCGCCCGGTTACGGCCAAGCGTTCACCGACTCGATCAGCGGCGACTGGGGCGGCCAACCGCTCGAAGATCTGCAGAAGGGACTCGCTGCCGCATTGGAAAAATTCCCATGGCTCGATGGCGATCGCGCGTGCGCACTCGGTGCGTCCTACGGCGGCTACATGATCAACTGGATCGCCGGCAACTGGTCGCAGCCCTTCAAGTGCCTCGTAAACCACGCCGGCATCTTCGACAGCCGCGCGATGGCCTACACGACGGAAGAGCTGTGGTTCGATGAATGGGAGCATGGCGGGACGCCGTTCGAGGTGCCGGAGAACTTCGAGAAGCACAATCCCCTCAACCACGTCACCGAGTGGCGAACGCCGATGCTCGTCGTCCATGGGCAGCGGGACTATCGCGTGCCCTATGCGCAAGGCATCGCGGCGTTCACTGCGCTACAGCGGCGCGGCATCCCGAGCCGATTGCTCATCTTTCCGGATGAGAACCACTGGGTGCTGAAGCCCGCGAACAGCCTTCAGTGGCATCGTGAGGTGGAAGCGTGGTTGAAGAAGTGGACGGCGGCCGACTCCGAATAAGACTGTAGGTCGGAATTTATTCCGACACGAGGAAACGCGTAGCGCTACCGCCTTGGTCGGAATGAATTCCGACCTACGAGGAATAGCGCTAACGCCTTGGTCGGAATGAATTCCGACCTACAAGGAGTAGCGCTAACGCGCTACTCCTCCTCGCTGGTGACCCAGGCGGCCTGGTAGTTGCACCCGAGCCGAATGATGTGTTCGAGGAGCGCCGGATACTCGAGACCGGCCGCTTTCGCAGACTCCGCGAAATCCTCGTGATCGCAAATGTTCGGATTCGCGTTCGCCTCGAGCACGAACACGCTCCCGTCTGGACGCATGCGAAAGTCCATGCGCGCATAACCGCTCAAGTAGAGCGCGCGAAAAATACGTTTGGACAGCTTGTCGAGATACGCCGCCGCGCCATCGGGTAAGTCCTCCGCCTCGCCGGTCTGAATGCCGTGCTTCTCCTGATAGCGGCGGTCCCATTTCACCTTGCGCGTTGCGATGCCGGCCATGACATCGGGCAGCGTGCCGAAATCCATCTCCCACACTGGGAACGTTCGTAGCCGTTCGTTGCCGAGCACGCCAACATAGAGCTCACGACCTTCGATGTACTCCTCGACGAGCGCATCGGAGTTCGTTTGCTCGTGAATGAACTCGACGCGCTCTTTGAGGCGCTCCGGATCCGACACGATCGAGGCTTGCGAGATGCCGACCGAGGCATCCTCAGTTGCCGACTTCACGAACAACGGGAACTTGAGCCTTCGCGGCAAGTGATAGCGTCGTCCCCTTCGAAACAGCGCGAAGCCCGGCGTCGGAATACGGTGGTACGACAGAATCTGTTTCGACAACGCCTTGTCGCGCGAGATCATCATGCCGCGCGGATTGCAGCCGGTGTACGGCTGTCGCATCAATTCGAGGAATGCGACGACGTACTGATCGTACGTCACGATACTTTGGAACTCCTCGAGCAAGTTGAATGCGATGTCCGGCTTCCAATCCGTGATCTCCGCGCGCAGATCCGAGAGATTGTCTTGAAGACCGAGCGCGCGAACGGTGTGACCCGCTTTCTCGAGCGCAGTGATGACGTCGTACTCGGTTCTGAACTCGTCGATATCCTTCTCGGAGTAACCCTTGAGGCTTGCGGGTGGCACGAGGCTCTCGTGCATCAGAACCAGCACCCGCAGCGGCTTCATAGATTCACCTGCTTCATAACGTGTAGAGCTCTTGGTCGCGTCGCAGGATATCGATCATGATACGTTCTAACACGCCGAGCAGCGCTCGTTTGGCGTCGCGCTTCGACGTATCGACGACGAGATCCAGGTCGCGGCATCGTTGTGTGACGGTACGAAGAACATGGTGCACTAGATAAGGATATAAACGCGAGCGCCGTAGGAGCAAACGCTCGAGCTGCGGTCGACATTCGCGAACGAACGTACTGGCGCGCAATTCTCGTTTTCCTTTGCGCCGATTGCCGAAGATGCGCTTCAAACGCAGATCATAGGCATCCGGCGTGTCCAAGCGATAGCGTGCACGCTTGCGCCGATAGTGCTCTGCAAGCGTGCGGGTATTCTCGGCGATCGGCTCGACATAGTCGCGATTATCTACCAGCGGACGCTCGCCGCGAATCTCCCCCATGAGCCAATCGACGTATTCGAGCTTCGCGAGCGCGGGCCAGCCTTGATACTCGCGCCGCCAGCGCGCTTTCGGCTGCATCCAGACGGCGAAGGTTTCGGCGAAATCCTCGGTCGGATGGCTTTGAGCATACCAATGACCGAGATGCAGCACGTAGTTGCGACTGGCCGGTCGCACACGATAGACATTCGGGTACGGGCGCGATGCCTTCCCGAATACTTTGCGCCAGCCTTTGCGGCGCCGGAGCCGGAACGCGTTATCGAGCGCGTGCCCGACCTCGTGGCGCATGATTCGCATCATCCAATTCGCGTTGCCGCCCTCGACCTCCCCCATCATCTGACGCTCGAGCCGCATGAGGCGGGGATGCGCGAGATAAAAAGGAATCGCAATACCGGGGATCCCATCCGGCGAGAACCACTCCACCGAGAGCCACACATGCGGACGCAGACGAATCCCGCGACGGGTCAGCTCTCGTTGGATATCGCGAATCGCGCGTTGGATCGCCTCGTTTCGCAGCGACAGTTTGAGATCGCAAAATCGAAGCTTGAGGAGCGCCTCGTCAGACAATCGCGTCCAAGCCGGCTCCCGACGTTTACGGTTGCGCGACTTCGAACGACTGCGCTTACGAGTGGCCATCGTTCACGTCAGAAGGTGACGCGCCAAGGAGCGCAGTGCCGGCTCATCCGCGAGCTTCGCTCGCCACTCGCTCGGAATCGCGTCGATCCCGTAGTGCGCTCCCGCGAGCGCCCCACACAGCGCCGCCGCGCTCGCGACCGCCCGGCCTTGCGCGGCGCATCGGAGGATCGCGTCTCGAAACGAGCTCGTCGTCGCGAAGCTTTCGATCGCGTGCCGCGTCACTGCGATCGCATCGCTCGCACGGTTTCCGAGCGGTTCGGCTTTCGCTTCGATCAATGCGCGCACCTGCGGCTTCAGCGAGCGTCGCCGCACGAGTTGTGCGCTAGGACCCGAATGGCTCGTGAGCGCGGACTTCGATGCGCCAGTCACGGCATCGATCCAGAGCGCACACCAGAGCCGGCACAGGTCGAGAACGATCGGCGCCTGTTGCGTCGTCCGGGAGACCTCTGCCGCAAGCTCGACCGCCGCGGCTGCATCGCGTGCGGCATAGAGCGCCGGCGCAAGCGTACGCGCGAGCGTGTGCGGATCGAGGTTCTTGGGATCGTGCGAACCCGCGAGCGGCTTCTTCGACCATTGCCACACGGCGAGCGCACGCTTGAGCTCCGGCGGCACGAGCGCGTCGGCCGAGCGCGTCCAGCGAAGATAGCGTTCGAGTTGATCGTTCGGGCGATGACCACCGCATGCGAGCAGACTCTCAACCACAGCACGGGTCATGCCCGTATCGGCGCCGGGCACGAGCGCACCGAGATCGCGTGCACGGCCGACGAGGGTCGCGGCATCGAACCCGCTCGTGTTGACGAGCGAGCCGAGCGCATCGCCCACACCCAGCCCGACGAGCGCACCCTCGTACCGTGCGCGTGCATCGAGATCGAGCTGCGCACCCCCTTCGCCGCGATCGCGCCAGGCACGAACGAATGCCATCTGCTCGTCGGTTTCAGGAACGGTCGGCCAGCTTCGCGATCGTGCGCATTGACGCCACAAACTCTGCAAATGCGCGAGCGCTTCTTCGTTTGTCCGACCGGCACGAATCAAATGGCACGCGATCGTCGTTCCCGTGCGGCCGATGCCGGCGCGACAATGCACGTATACGGAGCGATTCGCGGCGAGCTCCGCGTGCAGGTGATCCAGGATGTCGGACATGCGTCCAGCCGATTCAGGAACACTGTGATCCATGATCGACAAACGCCGATAGCGGATCGGCCGTTCGATGAGATCGGGTAATAGCGTGTGATACGCCGGCAACTCATCTTCTTCCGTGAGATCGAGAAAGCTCGTGATACCGGCATCCAATAGCCGCTTGAGCCGGGCCATCGAATCCGAGCGCGACGTACCGCTCGGGTGCTCGCCCGCGAGGAGCCGGCCCGGCAGGACCCAGTAACTGTTCGGTATTGGGCTCGGTCGCGTGAAATCGTCCTCTGACATGACGACGCATGATACGGCATGCACGCCGGGGCGTAAGTGGCGCCGAGAGGGGCCGCTGACGGCCAAGCGGTTTACTCCCAGCAGCCTAAGCTTGTAGGCTGCTGGGGGCGGTCGCGGACAGAACACGAACGATACAACGAGGTCCAAATGTCCCTGATGAAACGGCTGTTCGCCGTGCGGTCCGTCGATTCCATCGTGCGCGATCTACAAAGCGCGCCGCCGCTCAAGCGGGTGCTGACAGCGCGATCTCTCACTGCGATCGGCCTCGGATCGACGATCGGGACCGGTATTTTCATCCTGACCGGCACGGTAGCAGCAAAGCACGCTGGGCCCGCGTTGACGCTCGCACTGCTCATTGCCGCGGTGGGGTCGGGCTTCGCCGCGATCTGCTACGCGGAGTTCGCAGCGATGATTCCCGTCTCGGGCAGCGCGTACACGTATTCGTATGCAACGCTCGGCGAGGCGATCGCATGGATCATCGGATGGAACCTCTCGCTCGAGTATCTGATGTCCGCCTCCGCGGTCGCGGTCGGGTGGTCCGCCTACGTCGTCAATCTCCTCGGTGAATGGGGGATCCACATCCCCGAGGCCCTCGCGAACGCACCGGTGCAGAAAGGCGACGGCTGGCGGCTCGCGCTCACGGGCGCCATCATCAACGTGCCCGCGATGGCCATCGTGCTGGGGCTCGGGTGGATCTGTTACGTCGGCGTACGCGAATCCTCCGCGACCAATACCGTCATGGTGTTCATCAAGGTCGGCGTGATCGTCGTCTTCATCTTCGCGGGCCTCGCGTATATCGACACCTCGAACTGGACCCCATACATCCCGCCAAACACCGGCACGTTCGGTGAGTTCGGCTGGAGCGGTGTACTGCAGGGCGCCGCGATCATCTTCTTCTCCTATATCGGTTTCGACGCCGCAGCCACGACAGCACGCGAAACGCGGAACCCCCAACGCGATCTTCCCATCGGCATCCTGAGCGCGCTGTTCATTTCGGCCGTCTTGTACGTGGGTATGTCGGCAGTCATGACCGGCATGGTTCCGTATCAACAGCTCAATGTGGCGGAGCCGGTCGCCGTCGCCCTCGATGCGCATCCCGAGCTCAAATGGTTGGGCGGCTTCGTGAAGGTCGGCGCCATCATCGGCATGACGTCGGTCGTGTTGATGTCGATCCTCGGGCAGCCGCGCATTCTGCTCGCGATGGCGGAGGACGGGCTGCTGCCGCCCAAGATCAAGACCGTCCATCCGAAGTATCGAACGCCGAGTGTCGCGACCGCGTGGACGGTGATCCTCGCGGCGATCATCGCCGGTGTGTTTCCGCTCGACATTCTCGGAGAGTTGATCTCGGTCGGCATCCTGCTCGCTTTCACCGTCGTGTGCATTGGCGTACTCGTCTTGCGCTACACGCGGCCCGATCTCTCGCGCCCATTCCGCGTTCCGCTCGCCCCGCTCACATGTACGCTCGGCGCGGCGATTTCTCTGTTGATGATCGTGTCGCTGTGGAACGAGACCTGGTTGCGCCTCGTGTTGTGGACGGTCCTCGGCTACGTCATCTATGCGGTGTATGGCTATCGCCATAGCAAGCTTCGGGCGCTGGAAAAAACAGAATAGACGACCCTGGCTACCGCATCTCGCCCTTTGCCGGCGATTCATCGATGAATCGCCGGCATGAGTCTCTTGCCTGACTCCGAGCGATTGTTTTTCGCTTTATCGGGTCCATTACGAGGGAACCGTCGCCGCGAGGCGATGGAATGGGATCAGGCAATGCCGGACAACCGGCGAAGGGGCTTTCGTGATCACCGAACTCGACACTCGCGGCTTCGATGCCGCGCTCAAAGACACCGATCAACCTGTGCTCGTCGACTTCTGGGCACCGTGGTGCGGACCGTGCCGTGTGCAACTGCCGATTCTGGAGCGGGTCGCATCGAACGCGGAAGGCGCGTATCGTGTGTTCAAGGTCAACGTCGATGAGAACGAGCAGCTTGCCGTTCGCTTCGGCATCACGTCCATTCCGACTTTGCTGCTGTTTCGCAATGGCGAGCTCGTGCGTCGATTGACAGGCTTGCAGCAAGAAGGCGTCTTGCGCGAAACACTGCAAACAGCCAGAGGATCCAACGATGCAACGAATGTCGTCGCGAAAGCCGGCCCCTGAGCGCTCCGCCAGCGGGCACGACCTGCGTCCGCTTACCGAAGCCGAGCGGGAGAAGCTTGCTGCCGAGTTAACGCCGGAGGAGCGCCGCGTAATCCTGCATCAAGGCACCGAGCCGCCTTTCTGCGGAACATTGCTGAACAACAAGCAGTTCGGCGCGTACGTGTGTCGGCTCTGCGGCCTGCCGCTCTTCAAGGCTAACGCGAAATTCGAATCAGGCACGGGCTGGCCGAGCTTCTATGAGCCTTACGATCCCGACCACATCAAAGAGCTCATCGACGAAAGCCACGGCATGATTCGCGTCGAGATTCGCTGCCAACGCTGCGACGGACACTTAGGCCATGTGTTCGAGGACGGGCCGCCGCCGACGGGTAAGCGCTATTGCTTGAACTCTGTGTCGATGCGATTCGTCGCGGAGGGCGAAGAATCGAAGTGACATGACTGATGTGAGTGATGGAGGTGCTTATCTTCTGGCCTCCGTCACTCGCGTCACTCGTCCTTCTTCCTGAATGAAATCCTATCGAGCACGCCCATCATCACCGCGGACACCACGAAGGTGAGATGGATGACGACGTACCAGAACAACACATCGGGGTCGGTTTGCTTTGCGTTCATGAACGCGCGCAGCAAATGAATCGACGAAATTGCAACGATCGATGACGCCACTTTCAACTTGAGCGAGTTCGCATCGAGCTTGCCGAGCCAGCCGAGCTTGTCCGTCCCTTCATCGACGTCGATACGCGACACGAAGTTCTCGTAACCCGAGAACATCACCATGATGATGAGGCTCCCGACGAGCACCATGTCGACGAGCGCGAGCAAGACCAGGACGAGGTCGGCTTCGCTGTACTCCAGGACGTGCGTGATGAGGTGGTAAACCTCCAAGAAAAACTTGATGCCGAGCGCAATCAGCGCGAGCGACATTCCGAGGTAAAGCGGCGCAAGCAACCAGCGGCTTGCAAACAACAGCCGTTCGATCGTCTTTTCCATACATCAGCGTGCTAGGGGAACAAGGCTGCACATTGTAGCGGTTCTGCCCGCTTAGTCGCGCCCCCCTGGCTGGGTGATCGCCTGACGGCCAAGAGCGGTGCAACCAGCGCTTCCTCCCCCTCCAAGCCTTTGATCGGGCGTCTTGTCTACGTCTGTACCGCAATTGGCGCTGACGTGAGTACCGGCGTAGAGTCGAGCCGTATGCGTCGTGGGCGCTAGGAACTTCCCCACGTGAGGCACAGCGGAGGCCGCATGGCGGCACAAGAATGTAGCTCGGCCGATGTCAGATCCGCGGAACTCGAAGCTGCCAGGCTCGAGCTTGCACGCTTACATGCGAACGACGCACAGTCTCTTCGACACGTCTGGGTCAGGCTGGCCGAGATTGCCTCCCAGGCATTGTGTGTCGAGCGCGTCGGTTGCTGGACGTTGATCGACGACGGGCGCGCGCTGCGCTGTCGATATCTCTTGCAACGCTCGAATCATCAGTTGTTTCAAGGCGCCGTTCTTCGACGGCAGGACTTCCCCGTCTACTTCGGCGCCCTCGGCGAACGACGCGCGATCGTGGCAAAAGATGCGCTCCGTTCCGCATTGACCTCCGAGCTCGGCAACGCCTATCTCGAACCGCTCGGCATCGCGGCAATGCTCGATGCGCCAATCTACATCGGGGGCCACGTCGTCGGCGTCGTTTGCCACGAGCACGTAGGCGATGCACGCGAATGGTCCGAAGCCGAATGCGCATTCGCGGGCGCGGTCGCGGACAACATCGCGCGTTTATATCGCGAGCACGAACACCGCCATGCGCAAACTGCGCTCGAAGCGTATCAGCGCCATCTCATGGAGCTGAATCGCATGGAGGCCGTCGGGCGAATGGCGGCCGGCATTGCACATGACTTCCGCGGCATCATCGGCGCGGCGCTCGGGTTCGCAGAGTTGATTCGCCGCGTACCCGATCTGCCCGCTCAGGCTGACCAACATGCGCAGCGGATCATCGAGGCGCTCGAGCGGGGCAGAAAGCTCACGCAGCAGGTGATGAACTTCGGCAAGGACGACCCGATCTCACCGCGCGTGCTCGATCCTGCGACCATCATCACAGGCTTCGCGAAGATGCTCACGGCGTTACTAGGCCGATCGATTCAGCTCGACCTGCGCCTCGAGCAACGCGGCAGCCGCATCTTCATGGATCCGACTCAACTCGAACGCGCTCTACTCAATCTGGTTCTCAACGCCCGCGACGCGATGCCGAACGGCGGTGAGCTCACGGTGGATCTCGCGGACGTGGACGTCGATGACGAGGAAGGCAATCAAACGACGTTCGTCTCGATCGCAGTCTCGGACACGGGCGTCGGCATGGACGCGGACACGTGTGCGAAAGCAACGCGACCATTCTTCACGACGAAAGGCGAAAGCGGCACGGGCTTGGGGCTCGTGATCGTGGACCAAATCGTCGCGCGCTCCGGCGGTCACGTCTTCATTCATAGCGAACCTGGGCGCGGCACGACAGTGCGCATGTTCCTGCCACGCATCGCGGGCTCGGCCTGAGAAGAGACACGCTCTACAAACGCTACCGCCCGATCGCCAGATCATCCTCCGCGACCACGTGATCCGGGAACGCTTCGCGGAAGGCTTTCCACTCCCGATCCGCCTCCTCTGCGTTGCCTGATGCGCGCAGCTCGCGGATCTGGCGCAGCCAGTCCTCAGGGTCGCGCTCGCGCGCGATACTTTGGCTTTCGGCTTGGGCCGCGGACGCGACGGGCGCGGCGTGTTGCGCCGTGGCCGGCGGAGGCGCGGGCGGAACAGGATGGACTGGCGTGCGCGAGGCCTGCATCGCACGATCATTGAGATCCTCCGCTGCGCGCTGCCGCGCACGCTCCATGCGCGCGTCAGCCGACGCTTTCTGCTCGGCAGCCTCGGCCTCCGCGCGCTTAGCGAGTGCTTCAAGTCGCGGCTGGGCGGCTGCGCGCGGCTCGCTGGAGCGCTCGACTTGCGCGCGCGGTGAAGCGGCAGGTCGATCCTGCGGTGTGCTTCCCGCCCGAGGAACGTCAGTCGGCGCGGCCGGCGCCGCGCCTGGCGGCGGTTCATACGCGTGTGTCGGCGCCGTCTCTTGCTCGTCCGCGTGCGGAACAGCTGCGGTCGTCTCGCGCTCGGCCGCGGGATAACTCGGCGCGCGCGTGAGCGTACTCTCGTGCTGCCCGCTTTCGATGACGATGGAGACCGCGAGCACCGCGGATGCCGCGAGCGCAACCGGCACACTCCAGCGTTGCCACGCGCGCGCCTTTCGCACGACGGGCGCGCGGACGGCTTCCTCCGCGCGAGCGAGCACCTGACGATCAATGTCAGCCGGTATCTCGTCGGAATCGAGCGCCTGATAATGTTGCGACACAGGCGAACCTCGCTTCAGGTACTCCTCGAACGCTTTGTCGTCGATCGGCTCGTTCACGTTCGTGCACCTGCGGGTTGATGATGACCGAGCGCGGCGCGAAGCTTCGAGACGGCATAGCGCAAGCGGCTCTTCGCGGTTTCCATCGCCACGCCCGTCACTTTGCCGATCTCCTCGAGGCTGAGGCCGCTCTCCTCATACAGCACGAAGACATCGCGCTGCTCCGGCGGCAACGCATCGAGCGCGCGTCTGAAATCCGCTCGCAGTTGCACTTCCGACGCCACACTCTCTGGACGATCGTGCTCACGTCCGGGCAATTCTTCGGCGACGTCATCGACGTCCTGTGTCGAGCGTTCATGAGCTCGGGCGGCTCGCCGGAAATGATCCATCGCGCAGTTGTGCGCGATGCGATACAGAAACGTCGTGAACAATGCGCGCGGTTCATACCGTTCGCGACTCGCGATCAGCTTTCCCCACACCTCCTGAAAGAGATCGTTCGCTGCCTCCCGACTCTTGCACGTTCGTTGCAGATATCGGTACAGCGGACCCTTGTGACGCGCGTACAGCATCTCGAACGCTCGCACGTCACCATCGCGGTACCGCACCATCAACGTCGCGTCGTCCACCTCATCGCGGAGCGCAGCGCCTGCGCCATGCGTCGGCGCAAGCGCTACGTCCGGAGGTTGGAGACTGGAAACGGGGCACACGTCTTGAAGTTCTCTCTGGCTACAGCCTAGAGCCTACAGCCTAGTGCCTATCTTGCGACAGACTCGCCGAGCGTTCTTCGCCCACGAGCGCATCGGCCAGCTTCACCAAGGACACGAACTCGCGGCGGTATCCGTCTCGATCCTTGGCGAGCCCGGCTTGCGCCAACGCCTCCACATCGTCGTAGCCGAACGATCCCACGTACTTTCCGCCGCGGAGCAACTGACCGAACGCTGCAACGCTCATCGCGAACTGGAAGTCGGGGGACGCCTGCTTCAGCGATGGCACGTGCCCTTTCTCGATCGGGTATTCGAGGAGTTTGCTCGTCTGCGATTCCGGCAGCTTGTAGCGCAGGCGCACGTGAGCGAGCTCTTTATGCTTCGAGGCTGAGGCGCTCGGGCGCTCGCCGTAGCGAAGCGCATCGACTCGCCCCTTCGCGCCGACCGGTATCACTTCGTAGAGTGCCGTGACGCGATGGCCCGCACCGATGTCGCCCGCATCAACCTTGTCGTTATTGAAGTCTTCGCGCGCGAGCATGCGGTTCTCGTAGCCGATGAGCCGATACTCCAGCACCTCGGCGGGATTGAACTCCACTTGGATCTTCACATCTTTCGCGATCGTCATCAGCGTCGACGACAACTCCGACACCAATACCTTGCGCGCTTCCGAGAGCGTGTCGATGTAGGCGTAGTTGCCATTTCCGGCATCCGCGAGCCGCTCGAGCAATTGATCGTTGTAGTTGCCGGTACCGAAACCGAGCGTCGTCAGCGCAACGCCGGATGCACGTTCGCGCTCCGCGATATCGAGCAGCGTCTCGAAGTTCACAACGCCGACGTTGAAATCGCCGTCGGTCGCTAACACGACGCGATTGATCCCGCCTTCAATGTGTCCTTCGCGTGCAAGCTCGTAGGCCTGCTCGATTCCAGCAGCGCCGTTCGTCGATCCACCCGCTTCCAGCCGGTCGATTGCGGCAAGAATCTTGCGCTTCTCGTTGCCGGCCGTCGGTTCGAGCACGACACCAGACGAGCCGGCATATACGACAAGCGACACGCGGTCGCGTTCGGTGAGCTGATTCGTCAGGAGACGAAACGCGTTCTTGAGGAGCGGGAGCTTGTCGGGCGAGTGCATCGAGCCCGAGACATCGATCAAGAACACAAGATTCGCCGCCGGACGCTCCGCCGCGGACACCTCGAATCCTTTGATGCCGATACGGAGCAAGACGGCCTCGCTATTCCAAGGCGCGGATGCCAACTCGGTCGTGACGCTGAAAGGCGTGTCGCGGGTCGCTGGCGGCACGTAGTCGTAGTCGAAGTAGTTGACGAGCTCTTCGACACGCACGGCGTCTTGCGGCGGCAACTGCCCTGCGTTCAAGAATCGACGCACGTTCGCGTACGCGCCAGTGTCGACATCGATCGAGAACGTCGATACCGGATGCTCGGCTACGAGCTTGATCGGGTTGTCGTCGAGATGTTGATACCGCTCGGTGTTCGCCTGCGGCGGCAGCGGTGGCGGACAGCACGCAATCATCGGTGCGGGTGCCGAATACGCCCTGGACGCTTGCGCGACGGTTTTCATTTCGCGCTCCATGAGCGTCGGCGAGGGCGCGACGGGTCGCGGTTGCGCTCTGTCTCGCGCCGCCTCGTCGCGGTGAATGCGAGCATCCTGTTCCTGCGGTGCCTGCGCATCGGTGGGCGACAGAGATCCTACCGGCTCCTTCGTCTCTCGGGGGGCCGCGCACGCCGCCAATACCGCCACCATCACGAGAACCGACCCACGAGACATGTTGTTCATTCGTATCTCCCGTCCACTGCGCGAAAGGCGCCTTTGGTAGGGATAAACGTGATGCTCGGGGAATCGGGTTAAGAGAATCCGATCGTGATGCACCCACCCAACTTATGGAAAATTGCCGCTCGAACGAACCCGTTGTCAACGCAGCGCCCACAGGTATTCGTCGAGCGATTCGCCGACCTCCGGCCAACCATACTTGCGTAGATCGACACGTCCGCCAACGAACACGACCCCTTCCGCTTCCAGCTTGCCTCGCTGACGCACGTAGGCGTCGCTCCCTCGCGGAAACGAGATCCGCCCGCCCGCGTTGATGACGCGAAACCAAGGGATGTTCTTCACGCTCGTCGTGCGCAGCACCGTACCGACGAGGCGCGCTCGACGCGGCAAGCCTGCGGCCTGTGCAACACCGCCGTACGTACACACACGACCGCGTGGAATGCGTCTCACCGCGTCGAGAATCCGCGTTTCCGAGGACGTCTCTGAGGTCTTCAGCTCCGCGGCCTTGCGCTTCGAGACCGCCTTCTTACGTGCCTGCTTGGCCACTCGCTGATCTCCGCTCCGCCTTCTTCTCTTTCCCCTCGTGGCCGCGAGAAGCACCGGGGGGACTGCCGCTCGTCACGCTGGCACACCCTTCTGCCTGCGCGATCAGAGCCCTCAAATCGGAATCCGATCGTGCACCGTCTCCTGCGCACGATCGGCCCGATCCGGATTGCGCCGTCGCTCGCCGCCGGTAAGCGCGATGCCTAGCGCAGCGACGAACGGCAGAACGCGTTCGAGAAAATCGCCAGGCGAGTCCGGCAGAAAGTGAAAGATGAGCGTCAGCAGGAACCCCGCCCACATCGCGCCCAACATCGAACCCGGACGAATACGCTTGCCTGTCAAGCGCACGAGCAACAGTGGACCGAACGCCGCGCCGAGCGCCACGAACGGCAACAACCCATGCTTCGTGTTGTCGAGCGGCGCGAATAAGGCGAGCGCCACCGACACGATCGCCACAAGAACGAGCGCGCTGCGTGTCCAGCCCGCGGATAGCACCGCTCCGGACCGGCGCAGATCGACAGCGCATTGAGATGCAATCGCAAGGAGCGGGCTTGCGATGCTGAGCAAGAGCGCGCCGAACAACGCGACGACGAACACTGCGGCAATGCTTGGCGGAAGAAGCCGCGTCGCAAGCGCGTGCAGGGCTTGCTCCGGGTGCTGCAGTCCGTCGTACAACACGCGCGTACACCAACCGCACAACAAAGCCGAAGCGAGCAACACGGCCGTCGCCAGCGGAGCGATACAGCGCATCGCGAGCAGGCTCCGTTCTTCACGCACGGCCATGAGCCGCACCATCGCATGAGGCTGCCCTGGGATCGCGCAACCGAGTCCGATTGCGCCGCCCGCAATTGCGAGCGCCACGACATCGCTCTTGCCCGCGAACCAATCGCTCATCGAGGGACCGAGTGCAGTGAGACCACTCGTCAAGGTGTCCCAGCCACCGAGCGCAACGATCGCGGGCACCGGCAGTAGCAGTAGCGTGATTCCCATCGCGGTCGTCTGAATCGCATCGCACACGCTCGCAGCACGCAATCCGCCTGCAAGAACACTGGCCGTGACGACGCCGACACCGAAGACCGTAGTCGTCACGATCGAGTAGCCCGCATCTTGAGATAAGAACTCGGCGGCCGCCCTCACGAGCCCGCTGACCTGCAGTACGAGCACGACGATGGCGATCGCAGCCGCGGATCGCGTGATAACCGCCTGCAAACGATCACCTGCGTCCGCGCTGATGAACTGCGTCAACGTCACGGTGTCTTGTCCGGCAGCCATCGCGCGTAATCGCGGGGCGACAAAACCCATGCTCAGCAATGCGCCGAATAGAAGTCCAGCGGCCAGCCACACGGCCGAGAGCCCCCACATGAATGCAGCACTCGTGACGAGCACGAGCATCCAAGCGTTCGTCGCGCTGCCGATATACCCGAACAGCGCGAGCCACGTGCCGAGACGCCGATTCGCAAGCAAGTAGTCGGAGGCGTGATGCGTACGCTTCGACGACCACACGGCGCCGAATCCGACGGCCCCGAAGAGCACGATCAGCATGAGTTGGATTGCCGAGCTTCTGGTCATCGGTACGGAGGCGCGAGCAGAAGAGACGCTCGCGAAGCTCGCAATGGTCGGAAAGAGACTGAAGGATTCAAAGAGCGACTCCGTTCATATGTTGTCTGGAACTTGCGCGCTCTGCGAGAGTCACTCTTCATCTCGAGACACTGCCGGGCCTGCGCTTCAAATTCGCGCGCGCCGTGTCCAGCGTTCGGCACATGATGCGCGCGCCGACCGCGAGCCTGGGCGTCGCTCGCATGAGCTCATCGGACGGCAGTGTAAAGACGTTGCCGGCACGCACGGCCGTGAGCGTATCCCAGCGGCGCCATTGCGCCATTGCATCGGTCACGGTCGAATCGGTCGAAAGAATGGCTTCAGGATCCGCAGCGATGACGGCTTCGATGCCGATCGCCGGCGCGAGATCTCGAAGCGCAGCGAAGACGTTCGCGCCCCCGCAAAGCGTGGCAATCTCGCTGATGATGTGGTGAGCGTTGACCGTATAGAGCGGGCGATCGTTCACTTCCAGGAACACTGTGATCGACGTGCGATTGCGATACTCCTCGCGCAAGCTCGCCAACTCATCCTCGAAACGCTTTGCCGCAGCCTCGGCCGCACTCTGCGTGCCTGCAAGCTCACCCAGACGACGCAGCGCGATCGGCACTTGATCGAGCGTTTGCGTCGAGATGATCTCCACTGTGACGCCGAGCTTACGCAGCCGTTCGATCGTCGGAATGGGCGTGCCGCTCTCCCAGGCCAACACGACATCGGGACGAAGCTCGAGCACGCGCTCCATATCGACGCGGAATGCATCGCCGATGCGCGGGATCGCGAGCGCGGCTTCGGGGTAATCGCTGTATTCGACTGTCGCAACGAGGCGATCGCCCGCCCCCGCCGCATACGCAAGCTCTGTCAGGTTCGGCGCGAGACTGATGAGCCGGACTTCGGATGGCTCGGGCGCACGCTCTGCGCTGAACGCGGCCGCGGCAACGAGCCACAGCATCAAGAGCGCGCAGGATCGCCGCTTCACACGAATCTCTCAGTGGCCGATCGAAGCATGGCGCGCAGCCGCGGCCAATCGAACGCGGGACCGGGATCGGTCTTTCTACCGGGGGCAACGTCACTGTGCCCCGCGATGCGCTCCACCGACAACGAAGGATAGGCGCCGCACAATGCAACGATGAGCTCAACGAGCTTGCGATACTGAACAGGCTCATACGGGCGTTCGTCCGTGCCTTCGAGCTCAATGCCGATGGAGAAGTCGTTGCAGCGTTCGCGTCCTCGGTAACTCGAGGCGCCTGCATGCCACGCGCGACGATGAAACGGCACGTACTGCACGAGCTCGCCATCGCGGCGAATCAAAGCGTGCGAGGAGACTTTCAAGTCAGCCACCTGCGCGAAGTAGGGATGTGCCTCGGGTGGTAGGGAGTTTGCGAACAACCGATCGATCCATGGCCCGCCGTACTCGCCCGGCGGCAAACTGATGCCGTGTACGATGATGAGCTCGGGCACGCTTCCCTCGGGACGCTCATCGTGATTGGGCGATGCGACGACGCGAGCGGGTGTCACGAGACCCGCGGCCACATCGATCGTGAAGAATGCGCCGGACATTCGGCCATGATGCCATGCGGCGGTGAGGCGTGACGAGCGAGCGAATGACGGAAGCATGCCTTTTGTTTTTCTGACGTCGACACGCCTACACTCTCCGGACCGACACGTCTCGCAAACCTCATGCGCCTCAACCGAATCTTCTGCCCCGGGCCGCTCAACGAAGGACTTGAAACCGCACTGCCTGCCGCCGGCGCTTATCACGTCGCACGCGTCTTGAGGATGCGCGAAGGCGCGCCGATCAGCGTGTTCGATGGATCCGGCGGTGAGTTCCGCGCGGAGATCACGCGCGTGGACGGCGATGCAGTATCGATCAAACTCGGCGAACACACGCCGGGCACGCCGGAGTCGCCGCTTCGGATTACGCTCGTGCAGGGCGTCTCGCGCAGCGAGCGGATGGATTGGACGCTGCAGAAGGCCACCGAGCTCGGCGTCAGCGCGATCGCGCCCGTGCTCACCGCGCGCAGCGTCGTACGATTGGACGAGAAGCAAGCCGCGAAGAAGCAAGCCCACTGGGGCGGCATCGTGATCGGGGCGTGCGAGCAATGCGGCCGCACGCGCGTACCGAGCGTCGCGGCACCGATCACGCTGCGAAACTATTTCGCGTCGGTCAAGAAAGAAGGATTACGGCTCGTGCTGAGTCCATCCGCACCGGGTTCGCTTGCCGGCCTCGCGAGCTTACCGACGAAGGTCGAGCTGCTGATTGGCCCCGAAGGCGGCCTCGATGACGATGAGCTCACCGCCGCGCGCGGCGCCGGCTTCGTACCCGTGCGCCTCGGCCCGCGCGTCCTTCGCACCGAGACAGCTGCCGTCGTGGCGCTCAGTGTTTTGCAGGCGTTGTGGGGAGATCTTCAATGAGAAGCGAATGACTAGGGGTTAGGGGATCGTCAGAGGCAATGCGCTCTTCTCTGACGATCCCCTATCCCCTAGTCATTATCCCCTTCCCTATGCTGCTCTCGTCTCCTCGCTGATCATCTCCTCGAGATGCTCGAAGTCTGGGATCAGCGGCGACTCGTTCAGCATGCGGACTTGGCAGAGGATCGGTCCGCGCTCGGAGAATGTACGGCTCGGGTCGGATTTGACGACATCCGCATTCACTCGGACGAGTTGTGGGAAGCCTTGAGTAATCACGCCAAAGTAGCCGCCGGCGATGTGACTGCCCAACGCAACGAAGATGACGATACGGGTGCGCGTGCCCGGCGTCGGTAACGCCTGCCCGCACGCGGCTTCGAACGAAATCACCGGCACGGCGCGGCCGCTCCAATGGATCGTACCCAGATACCACGGCGGCGTGCCTTCCATCCGCTCAGGCGCCTGCCACGTAATCACTTCGGCGACGCAGGCACGCGGCACGATCAATCGCTCGTGCGTCAGCGGAATCAGAAGGCTGTAGAGCTCGTGGGCGGGTATATCGGACATTACGAAACTCTCCTGCGTCTCGCCTCGACGAGCGGCTCGATCGCATCGAGGAGCTGATTCTCCTGGTACGGCTTGCCGAGATAGTCGTTGACGCCGATCTCGATCGCGCGGGCGCGATGCTTCTCACCGACGCGAGAGGTGATCATGACGATCGGGATGTCCGCGAGGCGAGCATCGGAGCGCACGTGCGTCGCGAGCTCGTAGCCGTCCATGCGCGGCATCTCGATATCGAGCAGGATGATGTCGGGCAGGTGCTCTTGCAGAATCGAGAGCGCATCGACGCCATCCTTTGCGGTCATCACGCGCATGTTGTTGCGCTCTAGCAGACGCTGCGTGACGCGACGAACCGTAATCGAGTCGTCGACGACGAGTGCGAACGTGCGCTTGTCTTCCTTCGGCGCTTGCGACTCGATCGCGCTCTTGCGCCAATCGGAACGCACGAGCGTCGCCATGTCCAAAATGATGACGATGCGTCCGTCGCCTAGGATCGTCGCGCCCGCGATTCCGCGAATCGTCGCAATCTGCGGGCCGACCGACTTCACGACCATCTCACGGCTACCGACGAGCTCGTCGGTGACGAGCGCGGTCGAATGTTCGCCGGCACGAATAAGGAGCAGCGGCACCGCGACGTCGTTCTCGGGTAGCACGGACGGACCGCCCCCAACGAACGCGCCGAGGTGCTGGAAGCGATAGACCTGACCGCCATACGTGAAGGTCGGCGTTTCTTCGGCGAGATGCTTCTCGACCTCGGAGCGCGGCACGCGCGCGACGCCTTCGACGCTCGGGAGCGGCAATGCATAGAGCTCTTCGCCCGTACGCACGATCAACGCTTGTGTGATCGCGAGCGTGAACGGCAAACGGATCGTGAACTTCGTTCCGTGTCCTGGATTCGTCTCCGTCACGAGCGCGCCGCCGAGTTTCTTGATCTCGGTGACGACGACGTCCATACCGACGCCACGGCCCGCGTGCTGCGTGACCGAGCTCGCCGTACTGAAGCCGGGCTCGAGGATGAGCTGCAAGGCCTCATCGTCGCTCAACACGCGTCCTGCCGGAAGCAGCCCACGCGCTTTCGCACGTTCGCGCACCGCATTGACGTCGATGCCGCGTCCGTCGTCTTCGAGCACGATGACCATCTCGGAGCCTTCGCGGTGCAGGCCGACTTTGATCGTGCCCATCTCGGGCTTGCCGCGCGCGACGCGTTCTTCCGGACTTTCGATTCCGTGCACGACCGAGTTGCGAAGCATGTGCTCGAACGGCGGCAACATGCGCTCGAGCACTTGCCGATCGAGCTCGCCGGAAGCACCGACGACGACGAGCTCCGCGCGCTTGTTCGTATCGCTCGCCACTTGCCGCACGAGACGCGTGAGACGCTGCACGTGACGCTGGAACGGCACCATGCGCGTGCGCATGAGCCCGTTCTGCAGCTCCGTGACGACGCGCGACTGTTGCAGCAGGAGGTTCTGCGCTTCGCGCGTCAGATTCTCGAGCAAGCCTTCGATACTGCCGACGTCGCTCACCGATTCGGCGAACGCGCGCGTCAACTGCTGGATCGTCGAATAGCGGTCGAGCTCGAGTGGATCGAAGTCAGCGCGATCGGGATGCTCTTCTTTGTGACGATGCAGTATCTGCGCTTCGGTCTCGAGCTCGAGCTTGCGCAATTGCTCTTTCAAGCGCGTAACCGTGCGGCCGAGCTCGGCGAGGTTGAATTCGATGGAGCTGATCTGCTGCTCCATGCGTGAGCGGAAAATGCTCACTTCGCCCGCGTTGTTGAGCAGCGTGTCGAGCAGTTCCGCGTCAACGCGCGCGAACTCCTGACGCTCTTGCACCTGCGGCTCGCGACCAGGCGGCAATGCCGGCGCGACGAACTCAGGTGTTGCGCTCTCCTCCGGCGCATCCGGCGGCAACTCGGGCGCTAACGCGGCAACGTCGAGTGCTGGGTGTCGGCCCGTCGCGGTCTGCTCCGCAGACGGCGGCTCCTCGACTCGAACGGCTTCGCGCGGCGCGGCCGCGCCGAGCTCGTCGGCACCGAACTCCACGTCGAAGTCCGCGCTGCCCTCTTCCACCGGCTCGGCACTTTCGACCGCGACTGGCTCCGTCAGCATTGGCACGACGTCGGTTTGGGAGCCGACATCCGGCTCATCCGAGAACTCGACCTCCACGACATCGGCGGCCGAATCGTTCGCAAGCGGCTCCGGTGCGGCGGTCGCTTCCGGTGTTTCGTGCGCGACGGATTCGGTCGGTGCTGCGGCTGACATCGGTGCGGCGGCAGGCACTTCTTCGACCGGTTGCCCGGCGAGCGCTCGAATACGGTTGATCAATCCGCGTGCGCTTCGGCACCGTCCGCCTTGGCTCACGGTATCGCGCATCTGCTGCAACTCATCGAGGCTCGCTTGGAGCGCATCGAACACGGGCTGCTGTGCGGGAACCTGACCGTTCTCGACGAGCTGCATGAACGTTTCGAGCTCGTGACTCAAATCGCCCATCGCGCGAATGCCGGCCATGCGAGCGCCGCCCTTCAGCGTATGGAGCGCGCGCTTGAGCTCGAACGCGAGTGCATTGTTGCTGCGGTCTCGAATCCAGTCCGATAACGCGCGATCCGCGGTCTCGAGTAGCTCGGTCGCTTCCTCAGTGAAGATCGCGGCGACTTCCGGATCGAAGTCCTCGTCGATAATTTCTTCTTCCACCGGCGGCGGCGTCGCGGGTACGGCCGCTACCGGCGCCGGCGGCGGCGCGGGTTCAGCTGCGGCAGGCGCGGGCGCTTCGATTTCTTGCTCGACCGTCGCCGTCGGTTCGATCGGCGCGTCGAACTCGTCCGAGACCTCGAGCACGGGCGGCGCTTGCGCGTCCGGCTCGCTTGAATCCGGCGTCGCCTCATCGGCGCCAATGTCCGATTCGAGCTCCGACGCGTAGTCGATCACTTCTTCGGTGAACGTCTCATCGCCCTCTTCGACGATGGTATCGAGTGTCGGCGGTTCCGCTAGCGCTGCATCCGCTTGTCGCTCGACGACCTGATCGAGCTCAGGCTCGGTCTCGAGCGGAACCGGTATATCGAGCTCCGGCACTGCAATCGTTTCGGACTCGAAACGAGGAGGCTCTCGCTCCGCTTCGGGCGGCTGCGGGACCGAAAGCGTCGGCTGGCGCACGGTATCCGGCGACATCGCATCCGACAGCTCGTGCGCTTCGGGCTCCGACAGATCGATGCCCTCGAGCTCGATGACGTCATCGGCGCCGCCTTCGTCGACAGAAATCGCGGGCGACCTCACTGTTTGTCCTTCGTCCCGAGCACCGTCGTTTTCGATCGCATCGACCGGCAACACGGGCGGCTCGAATTCCGCGGCCCATGGCGAGGTCTCGATGACGATCTCGTGCTGACCGGTCACGCTGAGACGCGCCAGCGTGTTGCTCGTCAGCTCGACGTTTTGCAGCTCTTCGACGTCTTCCGTCGGCGGCTCGAACGCGAGCGACTGCAAGGTCTCATCCGTCGGGCTTGCAACTTCGACGTTCGGTGCATCGTCGCTCTTCGCCGCCGGGAAGTGATCGAAGCTCCAGTTGAGCATCTCGAGCGAGTTCGCATCGGTCGGCTCGATCTCGATGACGTCGTCGTCCGAGGCGGCTTTCGCAAACGCCCCGGTCGAGAACACATCCGTCGCAGACAGCGTAGCGTCGGTCGCGGTCGTCAAGATGGGAGGC
Source organism: Lysobacterales bacterium (assembly GCA_044506405.1). GTDB lineage: Bacteria > Pseudomonadota > Gammaproteobacteria > Steroidobacterales > Steroidobacteraceae > Steroidobacter. The sequence goes on from JBIQKP010000021.1 coordinate 57,535, forward strand.
GCCGGCGGAGCATCGGGCAGCGCCGATGCGGGCGCAGCGATATCGTGCGCCCCAGGGTCGGACAGCGCGGGGCTCGCCGTTGTCGCGTCGATCGTCTCGGCCAAACGAGAGATCTCGACGTCGATCGCGTGCTCGAGCTCGTTCAAGCGCGCGATGATGCGCCCGTGATCTGTGAAGAAGCCGGTATCTTCATTGATGTGATCGACGACCTGCTGAATGGCGACGACCGCATCTTTGAGCGCTTCGAGACCGGCCGCGGGCAATCCGATCGAGTTGTCGTAGAGCTTGCGAATGTACCGGTTCAGCGGCTCGGCGATCTTGATCCCCTGACGCGCGCCCGCGGTCTTCGCCGTGCCGCTCAGCGTGTGGCAGGAGCGGTGCAGATCTTCCGTGACGACATACGGCGGCGGGGCGGCCTCGCACGCGGCGATGTACTCACGAATGATCGCGAGGTGACCTGCGGTTTCTTTGCTGTAGATGTCGTGCAGCGCCGGATCCATGGGCGGCTCGACCGTTTTTTTTTCCGGCACTGCAGCCGAAGGCGGGCTAGCGCTGACTGGAAGCACGGGCACTTTGGGCGCCGGTGCCGCGCTGGCCGTGACGCCTTGGCTCGGTGTCGACGGACGAACACCTGCGATTTCGTTGGCCTGCGCGATGATGCGCGCAATGTCGACGCGCGGCGCGCGCCCGGTTTCGAGCTGCTCGACGAGCTCGGGCACCGCCGCAACCGCATCGCGCAGCATGCCCATCATGTCGGGCGTGCGATCGAGCGTCTTGTTGATGACGCGGTTGAGCAAGTTTTCGATCGACCACGCGAACTCGCCGATGAGCTGCGCGCCAACCATGCGTCCGCTGCCCTTCAACGTATGGAACGAGCGGCGTACGTTGACGAGCGATTCTTGATCTTGAGGATTCTCGTCCCACAGCGGGAAGAGCTTGTTGAGCTTCTCGATCTCGTCCTTCGCTTCTTCGATGAAGAGCTCGAGGAACTCGGGATCGATCTCGCGATCGACGGCCTTTGCAACCGGGGGCGGTGGCGCGAACGCAGCAGGCTTCGCCTGCGGCACTTCGTGCGGTTGCGGCCTCGGGGCAGATCTCGAGACTGCGCCAGGCTCCAGAACGGCAGTGCGCTCGTGCTCCGTCGGCGCCGCAATGGTCTGAGACAGCGGCTCGATGACGAGCGTGCTCACATGATCGCTGCCCTCCGCGTACTCGGCACCGCGTGCGACCGGCTGCGTATCCGCAAGGAAACGCAGACACGTTTCGGCGTTATCGAGCATGTACCACGGATCCGCGCGTCCCGCCTGCAGCGTCTCCATGTAGTACTCGACCGCGACGATCGCATCGGCAAGCCGATCGACCGCTTCTTGCGGCAGCGTCAAACCGTCGTTGCGGATGAACTGTTTGAGCGAGCGATCGATCCCTTCCATGATCTCGACGGCGCGCGTCTTGCCGAGCATCAAGAGCCCGGCCGTGATGCCGCGAACGAGCTGCGGAATCTGATCGACCGCCTGCGTCTCGCGCGGCTTTTCGACCGAGAGCGCGATCGCTTCCTTGATGCGCGCCATGTTGACGATGCACTCGCGCAGCACGGCCTCGGCGACTTGTCGGAACTCGATGTCCTCTGGGCCGGCCGGCTTTGCGGGCGCCGCGCCGGCTTCGCCCGGCGTCGGCACGATCATCCCGACGAGCTGCTCATCGAGACTGTCTTCGACTTTGATGAGCGTCGCCGCAATGCGCAGCAGCGTGCCTTCGCTCGCACCCGTACGCTGCGCAACGATATTCTGCAGATCCGTCGTCTCCGCTTGCACTTTGTCGCGCAGCTCGCCCAAGCCGAGCACGCCGAGCGTGTCGCCGATCTTCTTCAGCAGCTCGAGCTGCGGCGCAAGCTCGTCGACTTGCGTTCCGCCTTGGCGCACGAAGATGTCGAGCGCGTCCTTCACGCGGCTCAAATCTTCCTTGATGGCTGCCGCGACGGTCTTCATCAGCTTGACGGACGGCGCCGAGAGACTCTCGCGTGCCTGTTCGACTTGATCGTCGACCGGCAGAAGCTCGCTCAAGCGGAACGATGCGCGCACGGCTGCGACGCGCGGTCCGGAGGTGCGCGCACGCGCGACGTAGTAAAGGAGATTGTTCAGCAGCTCGAGCGGCGGCGAATCGGCATAGCGCGTCTCGCCCTGCTCGTACAAGCGTTTGAGCTCGCGATCGGCTTGACCGAGCAAGCGTTTGACGGACGCACTGCCTTCGAGGCCGCCATCACGCATCGACTCGAGCACGGCGCCGACGACCCACCACAACTGAAATACGGGCTGCGTGGTCGCGACTTGCTCGAGCTTCTCAGCCGCGCGCGACAAGACCTCGAGGTTCTGCTCGATGCGCTCGCCTTTGATCCATCCGAGCAGTCCGAGCTGGAAGCGAGTACGGAGCTTGCGCGCCCATTGCGCGACCGTCATCGCCTCTTCGCCGCTTCCGGACTGCACCGGGCGCGCTTGCTGATCCGAGCTCAAGTTGAGAAGCAGCAGCGTGCCTTCCGACAGCAGCGCGTGCCCGCGCACGGCGCGCAAGTCGTTCAGCAACGGCAGCAGCACGAGCGCCATATCGCGCCCGCCGCTCAGCACTCGTTCCAAGTACGTCGGAAGCTGGACCATCGAGCGCATCAGCGCATCGAGGCCTTCGGCGAGATGACGCTTTTCGGCGAAGTTGTCGATCAGATAACGCGCAACCTGTCCCATCTCCTCCGCGAGGAGCGCCGCTCCGTACACTTCCGCGACGCGCAACGCGCCGTGCACGGAATGCAGGTGCTCATTGCACTTGCGCAGCAGCGCAAGATTCTCTTGCTGCTCGCCGAACGTTTCGAGTGCCGCGCGCGCGTCGTTCAGCTCGCTCGCAAGCTCACGCGCAACGATGTGCAGGGTTTGGGATGAGACCTCGGCCATGAGCTCAGGAAACCTTTCCGGCTGGGGGCTGGGGGCTGGGGGCTGGGGTCAGAAAAGAGAATAAGAACGGAGC
>JBIQKP010000105.1:0-10546 GCA_044506405.1 Lysobacterales bacterium
TCTGTTTTTATATGAAGGGCATCTTCCCGCAGCTCGCGGAGAAGCATTGAGCTTGCAGGTGGGAATATTCCCATGTAGGTCGGCTGGGCAATGTTCCCTACTAGCCCAGCACTTCCTACGTCCATGTAGGTCGGAATTTATTCCGACTTTCTGCGGAATGACCTTCGCTTGGTCGGAATAAATTCCGACCTACAACGCGCTCACGCGCAATACCTTCGCTAAACCGCTTCCGGCTTTGCTTTCGCGGGCATGTCACCTTGCGGCTTCGACTGAGCGGCACGTGTGATCTCGTGCCAAACGTCTGCGTTGGTGATGCCGAGCTTGCTGGGATCGAACATAGGATCGAGACCCTGACGCTTTTGCGCTTCGTAGTCGCGTAGCGCGAGCAGCGCCGGCTTCTGAATGATGAGTATGGCGATGATGTTGAGCCATGCCATGACGCCGACGCCGATGCTACCGAGCGCCCAGACGCCTTCCGAGCTCCACACGGCACCGAAACCGACGGACAGCATGATCAGCAGCTTCAGCAGCATCAGCGACCAACCCGGTGCTCTATTGCGCGCGATGTACTCGAGGTTCGTCTCCGCCATGTAGTAGTACGCAACGATGGTCGTGAACGCGAAGAATAGAATCGCAAGCGCGACGAAGCTGGCCCCGAAGCCCGAGAACACCGACTCGACTGCAGCCTGCGTGTAGCCCGCACCTGCTGGAGCTGGCACCAGCGCGCCTGTTGCGTCGACCACGCGCGGGAGATTTTCCGCCAAGACGGCACCCGTTTCAGGATGGATGACGTTGTATGCGCCCGTGCTCAGGATGATGAATGCGGTCGAGGTGCAAACAATCGCGGTGTCGAAGTAGATCGAGAACGCTTGCACGTAACCCTGCTTCGCCGGGTGCGACACTTCTGCCGCCGCCGCGGCGTGCGGGCCGGTGCCCTGCCCGGCCTCGTTCGCATAGATGCCACGCTTCACGCCCCATTGAATTGCAAGGCCGAGAATGCCGCCGAACGCCGCATTCGGATTGAATGCGTTATCCATGATCAGCACGAACATCGCCGGAACTTGATCTGCATTGATCACCATGACCGTGATCGCCGTGAGCATGTAGCCGAACGCCATGAACGGCACCACGATCTCCGCGAAGCGCGCAATGCGGCGCACGCCACCGACGATAATCACTCCCAGCATGATGACCACGGCAGCGCCACTGACCCACGTAGGAATACTCCATGCGTTCGTGACGCTATTTGCGATTTCGTACGACTGCACGGTGGGGAGCAGCAAACCCGTCCCGACGATCGTAGAGATCGCAAACGCTATCGCGTACCAGCGCTGACCCATGGCCTTCTCGATGTAGTACGCGGGCCCGCCGCGATACTGACCGTGGTTGTCCTTCTCCTTATAGATCTGCGCGAGCGTACATTCGATGTATGACGTGGACGCACCGAGCAGCGCCATCGCCCACATCCAAAAAATCGCACCTGGCCCGCCCGCGGCGATGGCGGTGGCGATGCCCGCAATATTGCCGACGCCGATGCGGCCAGACAGAGACATGGCAAGTGCCTGGAAAGAAGACACGCCGGCGGCGGACGTCTTGCCGGAAGCGGTCAAGCGAACCATCTCGGTGAAACCGCGGATCTGCATGAACCGCGTGCGAATGGAGAAATACAACCCGGCGCCTAGGCACAAATAGATCAGCGGCTGGCTCCAAATCAGGCCATCCAGATACCTCACTGCCTCACTCACGTTCACGCGGGAAGACTCCGAATAGGGGCTTGCGAGACACAGGATGGCACGATCAATCCCCTGCTGACTACAGCTCCCTGCGCTCGCGAGCGCTCCGAATCTTATTGCAGGGGAATCGGCGGGAGACCAGCCGTCATGCTGGTCGATTCAGCCCCGATCACGACTCCCGCGCAAATCGCAGGCGTGATCGCTCGCGCGCCTTCTCCGCCTCGATCTCGCGATAGCGAGGTGCGGCATTCGTCACGAGTGACGCCATCAATCTACGCGCAGATGCAGTGACTTCATCAACCGCGCGATTGAATGCTTCCTCGTTCGCCTTCGAAGGTTTATTGAAGCCGCTCAACTTCCGAACGAACTGAAGTGAAGCCGCGCGAACCTCGTCCTCGGTCGCGGGCGGATCGAAATTGAAGAGCGTCTTGATGTTACGGCACATAGGACTGCAACCAGCGAGCTAGTGCCTCCCAGTTTGGACCTCCTCGGACGCCTCGTCGAGTCGCAAAGAACCGCATGTGAGCTCACGACGACGCCTTGCGGTAGCATCGCCAACGTCGCACGTAGCGCGCCTCTCAAACGGTCCTCTATGACTATGCCTCGCCTTCCTAACCCCCTCGTCGTCATCGCTTTGCAGGTCGAGAGCCAAGGCGTGTTCGAAGACGCGGGTATCCCCGTGCTCTACACGGGCGTCGGTAAGATCAATGCGGCGTGGACGTTGACACGCAAGCTGGCCGAGTATCGCCATGTGGGTGAGCCGTTGCCGCTCGTGCTCAACTTCGGCACCGCCGGCAGTCGCTGCTTTCCCGCGCACTCGCTCGTTGCATGCACCGCGTTCGTGCAACACGACATGGACGTCTCCGGCCTTGGTTTCGCACGCGGGACAACGCCATTCGATGAGACACCCGCGCGGCTCGAGTTTCCCGTCGTCTTCTCCGATCTACAGCATGCGGTGTGCGGCAGTGGCGATGCCTTCGTGACCGGTGAGCCTTCCGTGAGTTGCGAAGTCGTCGATATGGAGGCGTACGCGCTCGCGAAAGTGTGCACGCTCGAGCACACGCCGTTCGCCTGCGTGAAGTATGTCACCGACGGCGCGGATCACAGCGCCGGCGACGACTGGACCACGAACTTACATCGCGCGGCGGCTCAATTCCTCGAATGCCACAAGCGGCTGACGGTCGCGACGTAGCTTACAGACGGCGACCTACGCGCTTTTACGCGCCCGCCGCGCGCGTGGAACTTCTCGCGCGCTCCGATCCTTCGGATAGGACTTCCACGCGACACGTTATCAGGTTCACGCCATGCTCCACGAACATCAGTATCCGAAGCCGCCCTTTCCTCATCAGCCGCAGTCTCTTCCTGGCTCGAGCCGACAGATGGAGCCGCAGCCGGACTATGGCGAAGAAACCTATGAGGGATCCGGTCGCTTGCAGGACAAGAAAGCGATCATCACCGGCGGCGATTCCGGCATCGGCCGGGCAGTCGCACTCGCGTTCGCGCGCGAAGGCGCCGACGTGCTCGTCAGTTACTTGGACGAGCATGAGGATGCGAAAGAGACGAAGCGCCTCGTCGAGGAGGCTGGACGTCAGTGCATCCTCATGCCAGGCGACATCGCCGATGCGGCGCATTGTCGAGCGATCGTGAAGAAGGCGATCGAGACGTTCAAGCGCATCGATGTCCTAGTGAACAACGCTGCTCACCAGAGGTCGTTCGAGTCGATAGAGGACATTTCCGACGAGGAATGGGACAAGACGTTCGCGACGAACATCTCGTCGATGTTTTATCTGACGAAAGCCGCGGTTCCGCACATGCCGTCCGGCAGCAGCATCATCAATACTGCGTCGATCAACTCGGACACGCCCAACCCGATGTTGCTCGCCTACGCGACGACGAAGGGCGCGATTCAAAACTTCACAGCCGGCCTTGCGCAGATGCTTGCGGAGAAAGGGATTCGCGCGAACACCGTCGCGCCCGGCCCAGTGTGGACGCCGCTCATTCCCGCATCGCTCCCTTCGGAGAACGTGCAGCATTTCGGCGAGCAGGTACCGATGAAGCGCCCGGCGCAGCCGTGTGAGCTCGCACCGGTGTACGTGATGCTTGCGAGCGCAGAGTCGAGCTACGTCTCCGGCGCGACCGTCGCGGTGACGGGCGGCAAGCCGATCTTGTAAGGCCTGTAGGTCGGAATTCATTCCGACTCCGTTCGATGCCCTTGGTCGGATTGAAATCCGACCTACAAGTTGAAATCCGACCTACAAGCGCGCGGGCAGCGGCACGTTGCAGAGGTCGATGCGCCCGGCGAGGACCTTGTACCAATCGTCGCGGCGATTGCGGCGCGACTCGATCAGCGCTTCGAATGTGGGCGTATCCGTGCGCAGCAACTGAAGCGCCGTGCGCTCCGCCGGCGGGACGTCGGAGGCGAGACGAACGTGTCGAATCGGCGCACGCTCTTCCGGTTTCTCATAGAAGCCTAGCGGGCCCGTGCCGCGAGGCAACGACGACAACCGCTCGATGCCGTGAACGACACGACCCACGACCGTGATGTTTCGATCGAGTTGCCGGGGCGCGTGTCCGATGACGACGTAGAGCTCGCTGCCGCCGGCGCTATCGGCATCCGTATCGCGACCGACGCCGACCATGCCGTAGCAATGCGTCAACCATGCATTTCCGTCCGCGCGATCGCGCGCCGCGGGGAACCCGGAGACGAATCCGACTTCCGGTGCATAGGTGTCAGGGTCCGGTAGCTTCGTGAACGCGAGTCCCTTGGCGGGTCGCGTGAACTCCGCCGTCAGCGTCTTCTTCGCAGAACCGAGCGGCTTCTTGCCGTCTGGATCGCCCCATTGCACGACGAAATTGTCCTGCACGCGCAGGATCGCGAGACCATCGAAGTAGCGCTCTCGCACGAGCGTGCGAATGTTCTCGACGTGGCGCGGCGCGAACTCGGGCGCAAGCTCGATGATGACCCGCCCGGTCTCGAGCTCTAGGTATAGCGCGTTGTCCGGCTCGAGCGCGCGCCAATCCGACGGCTTCGAGGCTTCGAGCACGTCCTGCATGGTTTGAGCGCTCGCGATCGAGCAGATGAGCATCGAGACAGCGACTAGGCAATATGAATGGCGCATAGAGTGTTTCGTGCGAGGTAGGGATCTCTGACTTGGCACATCACACCCTACACTCTATACGCGCGTCAACGCACCGTCCGTCCTATCTTCCCAGCACTTCGAATCGGCGGCTCAGCCGATTGCCGTCCTCATCGACGATCGTAATCGAGTGAACGCCGGGCGCGATATCCATCGCTTGTTGATGATACGTGCGGGTCTCGCCGACGTATTGCTCATCGAGATGCCAATGCAACGTCGCCCTCGCATCGCGATGGACCGCTTCGAACACCGTGCGGCCTTTCTGCGTTCCCAAGTCGATCGGAATGTAGAGCTTCGTCCCCGCGTTCGGATAGAGAAACTCCATTGGAGACTGCGCTGCCGTTCTCGCGCCCTCGCAGTCCGCGCGATACGCAGGCAGCGGACGGTAGTTCGCATGCTGGCGCCGATAGTAGTGCTCCGCACCCGGTGGGAGCACGAACCAGTTCGTGTGCCGCATACCGTCGATCGATTCACAGCTCGAGTCCACCCGATGGCGAGCGTCGCGCGCGAGATGAACGCGATGGTTGTATGGGCTCAAGCGGTCGAAGTGGCTACTGCGGGGCACGAGCTCCGTTCGCGTGTCGCATGCACCGTTCGCGAGATAGCCATCGTTCGTGCACACCTCGACCTGCTTCAAGAGCAGTGTCGGCTCAGCAAACCATTCCGACGAGGGTAGCCTCCCGAACATTGCGAACATGAGCGGAGCGGCGGCGGTCGCACCGGTGAGACCCGGTTTACCTTCGCCGCTTGCATTCCCCACCCACACACCGATCGTGAAGCGCGATGTGTTTCCGATCGACCACGCATCGCGCAGTCCCCAGCTCGTGCCCGTCTTCCATGCGATCTGCTTCGCGTTCGCAAAGCTTCGCCAGTTCGACTCCTCACCCGGCCGACCCACTTCGAGCAGCGCGCGCAACGTCAGCCATGCGGACGCCGCACCGATCTCCGCATTGCGATTGCTGTCGGCCTCCTCGCGCTCGAGGATGCGGAGGTTTCGATAGTTGATGGGCTGTCCTGGATAGATCTGCCGCGCAATGTGCGCGAGGTTCGCGTACTGCGAAGAGATCTCCCAGAGCGTGCCTTCCGCGCCGCCGAGGATCAGCGTCAATCCATAGTCATCCGGCGGACGAATGAGCGTCGTCATGCCAGCGTGCCGCAGCAAGTCATAGAAGCGCTGTACGCCGTGCTGCTTGAGCATGCGCACTGCCGGCACATTCAACGACTGCGCCAGTGCGACGTCCGCCGGCACGACGCCGCGATACAGGCGATCGAAGTTCTCCGGCATGTAGCCCGCGTATTGAGTTGGCACGTCCGGCACGAGCGTGTGCGGCAAGATCTCGCCAGCCTCGAGCATCGCCGCGTACAGAAGCGGCTTCAAAATACTCCCGGTGCTGCGCGGCCGCCGCACGATGTCGACGGCATATCCATGTCGATCCGTACGCGACCGATCGGCATTGCCGACGTACGCGAGCACATCGAACGTGCGATTGTCGATGATGAGCGCGGCAGCATTGTGCACGTCGTGCGCGGACAGCTTCCGCGCATGCGCCTCGAGCTCGCTCGTCGCCATGCGCTGCAGGGATCGGTCGAGCGTCGTTTCGAAACGATGCTGATTCGGATGCAGCGCCCGCAGCGTTTCGAGCAAGTGCGGTGCATCGTTCGGTAGGCGCAACGGTGCGCCGGGTAGGGGCTCCTCGAGCGCCAGGTCGAGATCGAGCTTCGAGAGCACCTCCCGCTCGTGCAAGCGCGCGAGTAGACGATTGCGCTTCTCGAGCAGCACTGTTCGATTGCGGCCCGGATGGATGAGTGCAGGACTGTTCGGCAACACCGCGAGCGTGCACGCTTCCGCCCACGACAGCAGCTCGGGCGGACGACCGAAGTAGCGCCATGCGGCGGCTTCGAGTCCGACCACGTTGCCGCCGAACGGCGCATTCGCCGCGTACAGATCGAGGATCTGTTCTTTCGAATAAGCAACTTCGAACCGTGTCGCCAAGAGCATCTCGATCAGCTTGTCGATGACACCGCGATCTTCGCGCGCACGCACCATGCGTGCGACTTGCATCGTGAGGGTACTGCCGCCGCTCACGATTCGGCGCGCTTTCACATCGAGATAGGCAGCACGTGCCAACGCGAGCGGATCGACGCCGGGGTGCGAGTAGAAGCGCTTGTCCTCGTACTCGATGAGCGCGCGAATGAACTTATCGGGAACCGCTTCGCCGGCGGGGAAGCGCCATTGACCGTCATCGGCAATGCGAGCACCGAGCAGCTCGCCGTTGCGATCGAGCAGAACCGTCGAGAGCGGCTCGTCGAAGAGGTGCGTTGGTAACATTCGCACATAGGCGATCGTCGCGACGAGCGTGAGCACGACGAGCAGAGCGGCGAATGCGCGTCGGCGAGTCACGATACGCCCCCTCCCTAACCCTCCCCCGCTTCGCAGGGGAGGGAACTGGAGAGGCACGCCTTCTCATTCGAGCGGCGAGCGACGCATTCAATGCTTCCCTCCCCTGCATAGCGGGGGAGGGTTAGGGAGGGGGCGCGCCCGTCAGCGCTGTTGCTCAACCACTTCAACCCACTGCCCCTTCGTGCGCGCGAAGCGCGACGCGTCGTACATCGCTTCGACGTTCACGCTCGGGAGATAGAAGCGACCGCGATAGGCCGCATTCAATCGCGTCGTGACGATGAGCCGCTCGTTCGGCTTGAGGCTGAAGAAGCGATAGACACGATCGTCTCGGATGTCGACGTGCTCGACGTTGGACGCGGCGAGCGATCCATTCCACCACCACTGATCGCGGCGCTGCACGTCACTCGTGTCGCGCTCGCCCGTTGCATCGAGGCCTTCCATACGCTCGTTGTGAATCTCCCAACCCGCGGGAACGAGCTGTGCGAGCGCGATGTTGTCGATGCGGTGCGGGGTCGTGTTCGTGACGACGATGCGCGCGATCAAGTCGCTTCCCTGCGGTAGACGTGAAACATCCAGGACCGCACCGTCTTCGTCGCGATAGTCGACTTGGAGCGCAAGACCTGCCGCATCCGGGGTGTCGTGTCCCGACGCGGGAACGCCGCGCCCGGTGATCGTGACGAACAGGCGGCGCCCGGCCGTATTGTTCACGCGGACTTGCGCACCTCGGTCGGGGAAGCCCGCGAGCGCGGTTCGATACATCGGCGCACCGACATCGGTCTTCGTCGTCTTGCCATCGATCGAGTACTCGAACGAATAGCTCGTCATTTGACCGAGTCCGACATAGTGCGCCATGGCCATGAGCGCATAGGCCGTCGATTGCGTGCTGTACCACTGCTCAGAGATGAGGCTGCGCGAAATTTCGTCCGCGAGCGCCTCGGCTTGCTCGTTTCGCCCGAGCGCGACGAGCGCCTTGAGCACGACCGCTTGGTCGCGCATGTGCGAGCCGAAGATCGAGCTCCACTCCTCCTCGCTCGTGTCGACCTTCGTCGAGAGCGAACGACTGAGATCGTCGGCGGCCTGCGTGAGGCCCGCGAGCTTGTACGACGCGGCCAACATCCAGCGCGCTGCCGTCGGAAGCTGCTGCTGTTCACGCATGCGGTTCATCGCACCGATCTCAGGCTCGCGTGCGAGCGCGAGCGTGTAGAGGCGGTATGCTTGATCCATCGTTTGCGCGTAGCTGCTCCCGCTCCAAGACTGCGCGGTCGCACGCTGATAGCGCGTCCAGTTCGCGAGCATCGCGTCGGGCACCGCATATCCCAGTGCCTTGGCTTCGATCAGGAAGTGCCCGGCGTACGTCGTTGCCCAGTTCTCGCGCAACGAATCGTTCCGCGAATAGAACCCGCCCGGCCAGTACGTGAAGCCGCCGTTCGGGACTTGGAAGCCGCTCAAGCGATAGATGCCCGCTTCGACATTGCGCTGGATTTCGTTCTTGCGCCCGTCTTCGAGCTTCATCAGGCTCGGCAGATAGAGCTGCGGGAAGACGGATGACGTGATCTGCTCCAAGCACCCATACGGATACGTGATCAAGTAGTGCAGGCGTCGCTCGAGATCGAGCGGCGGCACCGCGGAGACTTCGAGCGCAAGCTCGTTTGTGCCCGCCAATCCATGCGGCACGATGCTTTCATTCCAAGCTTCGCCTGCTTCGAGCACGCGGTGCCAACGCACTGTCGTGGGCGGATTCGGACTGCGCACTTCGAGATGAATCTGCGCCGCCGCCCGATGCGCGCCGCTCGTCGCGCGGAACTTGACCAGGCCTTGGCCGATCTGCGGTTTACTCTTGAGCCTGAGCATCGCGATCTGCTCTTCCGGCTGCGTGAAATTGAGCTGCAGCGTATCCGTGCCGACGATCTCGAAGGCCGAGTCCGTTTCCATCTGCAAGGAGACTTGCGAGATGGACTTGTCGGCGACGAACACCGACACAGGCACGGCAACCTCTTCCTCCGGACCGATCACGCGCGGCAGCGTCGGCAACAGCATGAGCGGTTGGCGGACGAAGACGGATTTCTCCGCGGAACCGTATGCGCCGCGATCGCCTGCGACGATCATCACGCGGACAGCGCCGACGTACTGCGGCAGCGAGACCTCATGGCGCTTCTTCTCGCCCGCTTTGAGCTCGAACGGACCGAGGAAGCGCACGACGGGCGGGAAGCGCGTCTTGCGCTCGTCCGCGTTCTTCACGACGACATCGCTACCGCCGAGCGCGAGCAGACGTTCGAGCTCGGCGCTGTAGGCACCCGCCACCGAATCGTAGAGATCCCACGTGGAGACACCGAGCGCCTCGCGCTTGTAGAACTCGCTGTGCAGATTCGGCGTCTTGAAGCTCGTGAGATCGAGCAGTCCTTCATCGACGACCGCGAGCGTATACGTCATCGCGCGGCCAGTGCGTTCGCTCACCTCGACGGTGCCGACGGATTCCGGCTTCCATTCCGTCGGCGCTCCGATTACCGGCGCCAGCGAGGTTTGCGGATCCGTCACGTGTAGCGGAATGACGCCGTAGAGACGAATCGGTCGATCGTTCGCCTTGCCGTGCGGCTGAATCAGCGTGACGCTCGCATAGACGTTCGGCGCCATCGCACGCGTAATGGGAACCGTCACGCGATTCGAGTCTTTCGCGAAATCGATCCAGCGCGCCTCGAGAATCGACGTACCGTTCTCGATCGTGAAGAGCGCACGCCCTTCCTTCGTTTCGGGCAGCTGAATCGTCGCTGTCTCGCCGACGGTGTAGCGTTCTTTGTCCGCCGTGAATACGAGCACGCTCGCAGCAGGACCCGATTGATCCTGTGCACGACCGGCCCAGGAAGGCCAATCGATGTAGAACGTTCGTCCTGCGCAATGACCGCCTTTGACGTCGCACACGCGCACGAGATACCGCCCCCACGCGGGATACTTGATCTCGAACTTCCACTCGCCTTTGCCTTGCGCGATCTGCACCGTGTCCTGCTGCACGACGCTCGAATGGGCCCGCTGCGCATACTGCGCGAGCGAATCGCCGGACTTGTCCCACCACCACTTCCATTCGACTTTGTAGAGTGTGACCTCGACCTCATCGATGTCGGTCGGTGCGCCGGCTTCGGTCAGCGCCGCAAGCTCGACCGTGTGCTGCTCGTCGGTTCGCAGCATATTGCGCGAGGTGTCGCCTTTCGGAAGCTTCAAGCCGACATAGCGCGCATACGGCGATAGCGTGTGCGTCGCATAAGAGATGCTGAACGCGCCGC
>JBIQKP010000198.1:0-1676 GCA_044506405.1 Lysobacterales bacterium
CGTAGCTCATACTGAATGATGCCGGGCGCGATCGTGTCCGAGCCGATGATCTGTCCCTTGTCGTCCGCGGGTGCGATGTGAGTGACCTTGCTCACTGCGTCGATGATCGCTTGCTGGAACTCGAGCTGCGGGTTTTCGCTATTCGCGACGAGATAGAAGCCGTCCGGAATCGTGTCGGGCTCGTAGACTTTTCCGTCCCGCGCGGCCAAGGCGGGGCGGAACTCACTCTCATCGGTGTCCGTCGTTTCGTGCAGATCGATGTGTAATAGAAGGCGGCCGTGCAACGGTGCGACTAAGCGCATGAGCGCCGCCGACTCCTCGGCCGCACTGTTCTCGCGAAACGAACGATTTGGATCGATCGCATTCGCGTTCCAGCGATGAATGCGTTCGTACGCCCAGGGGCTCACGCACGGTGCGACGAGTAGGTTGATTCGCGCGGCGTACGCTTCTGCGCGTTCATCGACGAACTGCAGCGCCCCATGCACGCCGCTCGTCTCATAGCCGTGGACACCGCCCGTGATGAGGGCAATCGGAAGATCGTCCCGCCATCCACGGCTGCGGATCTCGTATAGGCGATAGTCGTCGGGCGGATAGCTGATGCGCCCATACTCGGATACATCGAAGCGCGCACGCAGGCGGTCAATCGTGTTCACGGCATCGTCGGTATAGCTTCGCTGGCGGCGCTGACGCGAGAGCCACTCGGCCCGTTCGGCATCGCCCCATGGAACGCCGGGTGTCCCGATGGGGTAGGGTGCTTGTGTTGCGGTCATGCTTCGAGGGTGTCTGCCGAAATGAAGGATCGATACTCTACCGGACGGCACGTGAAAGCAACGCGTTGCGTGCGCCTCTAGATCGTTGAGTCATGCGCCTCTGGTCTCTGCATCCGAAGTATCTCGACACGCAAGGGCTCGTGGCTCTGTGGCGCGAGGCGCTCCTCGCGCAGGCGGTGCTGCGTGGAAAGACGCGGGGCTATCGAAATCATCCTCAGCTCGATCGATTCAAGGATCATTCCGCGCCACTCGAAGCGATCTCTCGCTACCTCCAAGGGATTCACGACGAAGCGACGCACCGCGGATACGCGTTCGATGAGCGCAAGATCAGGCCGGCACGAAGGCGGGTGTCGCTCACCGTGACGTCAGGTCAACTGGCGTACGAATGGAAGCACCTGCTTTCGAAGCTCAAGGTGCGCAACCCGGCGTTGTACAAGGCGTGGCGGCAAATCGATACGCCTGCGGCACACTCGATCTTCGATGTGCGCGTGGGGAGCATCGAGCATTGGGAGCGTCGCGCCTTGCTGACAAGTCAAAAGAAGCTGGCGAAGGGAGCGCTTCAGAAATGATCAAGACCAATCGTACCCCGTCGTCCGAAGCGCGTTCCGCGAGCGGTTTTAAGCGGTTATTCGCGAGACGGTAATCGCATCGCAATAACTCGAAATTTCTTCCTCGAGGCGCGGAACTTCCCGACTCATTCTGCATTTCTCGTCCCGGCATTGAGATTGATAGCGCTGTCGCTATACGCGTGCACCTTCCTAAGGAGGAGGATGGTGCGCGTGATTGTCTAGAGGTCGGATCGGATCAGGAGGTGAAGCACGCTCAAGCTGGTTTGGAAGCCAACGCACGTCGCGAAGAACATTGCCGTAGCTCAAACGGCCTCGCGCGTGCCTGACACAGTTCGGG
>JBIQKP010000106.1:0-10376 GCA_044506405.1 Lysobacterales bacterium
ATCGATCTTGGCGGCTACTTCGGGTTCGACCTTGGCCCGGGCACGATGACGACGAGTCTCTCGTACTCGTATTTGATCGAGTTCGAGCGCGTGGAGTTGGATGCAGAAGGGACCGGTTTCGTCTCGCGTGCGTGGGAAGGCGAGTACGAGTACCCGCAGCATCGCGCGCTCTTGTCCGCGGATTGGGGAACGGATGTCTGGGGCGTGTATGCGCAAGTGAACTATGTCGGCGAGTTCGAGGATACGCCCGATGCCGACTTCGACGGGATCCTCGATTTCGACACCGTATCGACGCCCAAGGTCGACGCCTTCACGACGTTGAACTTGCAGTTTCGGTTCACGGGGATAGAGGGCGTGCAGTTACTCGCGGGCATCGATAACGCCCTCGACGAGGATGTGCCGTTCGCGGTGGGCGATGCCGACACGGATCTCTATGGCTATGTCCAAAGCCAGCACAGTCCGCGGGGGCGATTCTGGAATGTGAAGGCAATCGTGAGGTTCTAGGAGACCGAGACCCATCACGCCATTGATAGCTCGCGCATGGCAGAAGCAGAAGGAGGATCCATGAAACCTGCTCCGCTCATCAGGCCCTCGCTGCTGCTCGCCGCAGCCTCGGGTGCCGCACTGGCGCCGAGCATTGCGCTCTGCGCAGAACCTCCTCAGCAGCGACAACTCTCGGAGATCGTCGTCACGGGAACGCGCCGCGTTGGGCAATCGCCGACCGAAACGCTTTCGCCGGTCGACCTCATCGGAGGCGATCTGATCGCCGATCAAGCAACGTACGATCTCACTGAATCGCTCACGAGAGTGAGTCCCTCGATCAGCACACAGCGGTTTCCCATCGCGGACGGCACCTCGTTAGTTCGTCCAGTGTCGTTACGCAATCTCTCCCCCGACCACACGCTCGTGTTGATGAACGGCGCGCGCCGTCATCGCTCTGCGCTCGTCAATCTGCAGTTGGCGCCCCTCGGGACGGTGAATCAAGGATCGCAGGCCGTCGATTGGGCAGCCTTCCCGGCCGCTGCGATCGAGCGTGTCGAGATCTTGCGAGACGGTGCGTCGGCGCAGTACGGATCCGATGCAATTGCGGGCGTGATCAACGTCATCTTGAAAGAGAATCGCGAAGGCGTCTCGGTATCCGGACAGTATGGTGAATACTTCGAAGGCGACGGCGAGCGTCTGACGTTCAGTGCGAACGCCGGATTTCCGCTGACGGAACAAGGGTTCTTCAACGTGACGGGCGAGTACTCGTCGTCGGATATCACCTGGCGAGGTGTGCCCCAGGGTGCGGCCGCGGAGGTTGCCGCGTTTGCAGGCGCGAACGTCGTACCGCTCAACGGATTCGGTCAGCGTTGGGGCGACCCCGACGTGGAGGCGTTGAAGTTCCTCGTCAATGTCGGGCTCGATCTGAACGAGAATCTCGAGCTCTTCGGATACGCGAACTATACGGATAACGAGACGGTCTCCGATTTTTTCTATCGCACCCCCGTGTTGCCGCCGGCAGCAGGTGTCGCCGCGCGTACGACGCTGCAAATCGATACGGATGGCGATTTCTTGCCGGACGACGCGCCGCAATCCTTGGTGAACAGCATCACTACGCAGGGACTCAATCCGGCGGACTATCTGGAGGCATCGGCCGCGAGCCCGAGCGGTTTCGTGTTGCGCAACCCGATCTATACGCGCTTCCCCGGCGGATACAACCCGGACTTCGGCGCGGACCTGACGGATCTCGGCGCAGTGGTTGGTATGCGCGGGAATATCTCCGACGAGCTGAGCTGGGAAGCGCGTGTGCGCTATGGCGAGAGTGAAGTCGAGTACAGCGTCGCGGATACGATCAATCCGAGCCTCGGACAGCTCTCACCGCTTTCGTTCACACCGGGCACGCTCACGCAAGAAGAAAGCGGGCTCAACGTCGACTTCGTGAAAACCTTCGCCGGCTCGCCGCTCAATCTTGCGTTCGGTGCAGAGCTTCGCAACGAAACGTATGAGGTCGGGGCGGGAGATCCGGCGTCGATCCAGGCAGGACCGACCGCCGCCGTCTTCGGCGTGGGCTCCGACGGCTTTCAAGGATTCCCCGTGGAATCCGCAGGCGAGTTCGAAAGCGACAGTTGGGCTGCCTATGTCGATGTCGAAACGGATTTCACCGACCGCTTATCTGGCGCGGTCGCTGTTCGATATGAAGACTACGATGCGTTCGGCGATACCTTCGACTGGAAGGTCTCGGGCCGCTTCGCGTTCACGGAGAACTTTGCACTCCGCGCGACCGTGACGACAGGATTCCGCGCGCCGACCCCGGGCCAGGTGAACACGCTCAACATCACGACGACCGCATCGCCTGGCGGTGCGCTCATCCCGAACGGGACCTATCCGGTGTCGCATCCGATCGCGCGAGCGTTGGGCGCTGTGCCGCTCGAGCCGGAAGAGTCGACGAGCTACACCGCGGGTCTCGTCTGGAATGCGACCGAGCGAACGAGCGTAACGATCGATGTGTATCACATCGAGATCGACGACCGGCTCGGCCTCTTGAACAACACGATCGACACTGCGGAAGTGGACGCGCTCACGGCCGCGGGCATTCCCGATGCGGCGCTCCTGCTCGGCAGCAATGCAAACTTCTTCGTGAATGGGTTCGACTCGGAGGTGGACGGGATCGATCTTGCCTTGACGACGGGCTTCGACGTCGGTGCAGGCGATATGGCCGTCGACTTTCGCTACAACTACAACACACAAGAAGTCACGCAAGTGCGGCAGGGGACGATCAACGCATCGAGAGTCTTCGACCTCGAGCATCAGCTTCCGAAGAATCGAGCGTTGCTGACATTCGATTACTCCGGGCCCGGGGTCTTCGGCGGTCTCGTGCGCTTCAACTACTACGACGGTTGGGAGACGACCGGCGGACTATTCAGCCCGGGCGATGCGTCCGATCAATATTCATATAGCGAGGCGGTGCTCGTCGATGTGGAGGCGCGCTTCAACTTGGGTGAGCGCTACGTCATTACGCTCGGCGGCGAGAACGTCTTCGATGAGTTTCCCGAAGACGAGGAAGATGCGACGCTGCAGTTTCTTGGCGTGCGCTACGCACTCACCTCGCCGTATGGGTTCAATGGCGGGTTCTATTACTTGAGGCTCTCGGCAGATTTCTAATGCCGTGCCCACAGCGAGAGGGCGGCTCTCGCTGTGAGTGCCGGCACGGCTACGGTGCCGTGTTCGATGCAGCTTCGCCCGGTAAGCGCGGGCGATGTCCCGAGACGAAGAGCTTGCCGACAGTGAGCCCGAGAACGGCCGCGCATCCAGAGGCCGCGAGCACACCGAGCTTCGCTGCGTTCAACAATTCGTTGGAACTGAATGCGAGGTTCGCGGTGAAAATAGCCATCGTGAATCCGATGCCGCCCAGGAAGCCGACGAGCGCGACGCCGCGCCATGTCGCACCGGGCGGCAACTCACACCAGCCGATCCGAACGACTATCCAGCTTGCGAGGAAGATCCCGATGGGTTTACCCACGACGAGGCCGAAGAGCACACCGAGCATGACCGACTGAGTCGCCGCTGAGTGGAAATCGAAGCCGCCGATGGCGACACCGGCATTCGCCAACGCGAACAGCGGCATGATTCCGTACGCGACCCACGGATGGAGGGCTGCTTGCACGCGAATCACAGGCGGCAGGATGTCGCGCTGAGCGCGCTTCAGCTGCTTCACGGGCTCCAACAGTACACGCGGATCAGCTAGGCCTTCTTCCGTTTGGACCCGCTCACCAAACTCGTTCAACGCGCGCGTGATGAAGGCGACGGGGCGCTCACGTCGGATGGGCGGCACGACGGGCGTCATCAGGCCAAGGATCACACCCGCAAGCGCAGGATGAATGCCGATCTGCAGGAAGCCTGCCCACAGCACGAATCCCGGAATGATGTAAACGACAGCGGATGCGAAGCCCAAGTGCTGAAACGCGAGCACCAACAGAATGCCGGCTCCGGCCAGAATGATCCCGGAGGGGTCGAGCGAGCTCGAGTAGAAGAGCGCGATGATCAGGACGGCTGCGATATCGTCGATGATCGCAAGCGCGAGCAGCAGGATGCGAATCGAAGAAGGAATCGACCGACCGAGGAGTGCGAGCACGCCCACTGCGAAGGCGATGTCGGTCGCGGTCGGCACGGCCCAACCCCTGTGTACGAGAGGATCGGTGTTGAAGCTCACGTAGATGAGCGCGGGCGCCACCACGCCACCGAGTGCGGCGACGAGCGGCAGGGCTGCGAGGCGAATGCTCGAAAGCGCGCCTTCATACATCTCACGACGAATCTCGAGGCCCACGACCAAGAAGAAGATGGTCATGAGTCCATCGTTGACCCAGAAGTGAAGCGACTGCGACACCACGTAGCTGCCCAAGCCGAAGGTCAACGGCACATGCCAGAAGTGCTCATAGGAGGCGCCGCCCGGCGAATTCGCCCAGATGAGCGCGGCAGCGGCGGCGATCAGCAGCACGACGCCGCTCACGGCTTCAACATGTAGGAAACGTGAGAGGGCGTTGAAGAGTCGTTCAGCAACCGCCTGCGCAGGCGGGATACGCACGTCGGAATCGGGCCGATGCACTGACATCTACTCCAGGAACTGGCGGCCCGACCAGTTCTGACCTATCAGACACCGCAAGGCGTGCGGCCGACACCCAGCGGTAATTACACACGGGCTTGTGAGCGCATGCAAGTTCGGACGGTAACCTCATCGACGCGAGAAACGCTTTGCTAGACTCGCGACGGGGATGTTGGACCGATCGTCTTTTAATATGTACAAGCGCGAGCTCACGAAACCCGACGGGCGCAAGGTCACGTTATTCAGTCGGCGTGAGATCCAGAACGTCGGCGACGTGCCGAGTCCACGCAAAGAACCCGTGCGGCCGAACCCGCATTATCGCTGGCATCCGCTGCGCGGCGAGTGGGTGGCCTATGCGGCGTATCGCCAAGATCGCACGTTCTTGCCGCCGCCCGAATACAACCCGCTGCGTCCGTGCACCGATCCCGCGAATCCGACCGAGTTGCCGATCGGTGACTACGACATCGCGGTGTTCGACAATCTATTTCCGACGCTCTCGCTCGAAGCGCACGATCCGCCGCAGCTCGAAATCCAGACGAGCGCAGGGACCGGCCACTGCGAAGTGATCGTGTTCACGCAGGATGCGAGTACCTCGCTCGGTCAGTTGCCGCTCGATCACATCGCACTCCTGATCGAAGTGTGGGGCGACCGCACGCGGATGCTCGCCGACACGGGCAAGATTCATTACGTGTTGCCGTTCGAGAACCGCGGCGTTGAAGTGGGCGTCACGCTCCATCATCCGCACGGCCAGATCTATGCGTATCCGTTCGTGCCGCCGATTCCAGCGCGCATGAATCGAATGGAAGCGGACTATCACCAGCAGCACGGTCGCGCGATGTTGCAGGACTTGATTGCGGAGGAGATGCGGACGAAATCGCGCATCCTCTATCAAGGCCCGCATGCGATCGCGTTTCTGCCTGCCTGGGCGCGTTATCCGTACGAGGTCTGGGTCGCGCCGATCCAGGCGAAGTCGTATCTCTTCGAGTTGACTGATGCAGAACGCGCGGATCTTGCGACCGCGCTCAAAACGGTGCTGCTCAAGTACGACGGGCTGTGGCAACGTTCGTTTCCTTACATCATGGCGTGGTACCAAGCGCCTACCGACGGGCGTGCACATCCCGAAGCCCACGTGCACGCCGAGTTGTATCCGCCGTATCGAACGAAGGAAAAGCTGAAATATCTCGCGGGTACCGAGATCGCCGCGGGAATGTTCGCGAGCGATGCGCTTCCGGAAGAGAAGGCGCGTGAGCTGCAAGCCGTACCAGTGAGCTTTTGACGATGCGCAACTTCGACGACGTGTTTGGGAAAGCGCTCGAAGCCGCCGCGGAAGCATCGGGACGCGTGAACTTGCTCGGCGAGCACACGGACTACAACGAAGGGTTCGTGCTGCCGACGACGATCCCGCAAGCGACACACGTACAGATCGCTCGCAGCGACGATCAGCGCTATCGATTCTATTCTGAGAACCTCGGTGAGTTCGTGGAGTACGAGGATGCGGGCGCGCCGCCGACCGGTTTCGGCAAGTATGTGTTCGGGTGCCTCGAGGTCTTGAGATCGCGAGGCGTGAACGTGCCGCCCGTGCTCGTTCATATCTATTCCGACGTGCCGATGGGTGGCGGGCTCTCGAGCAGTGCGGCATTGGAAGTCGCGGTATTGCGAGCCCTACGCGAACTTCTGAGCGTCGAGATGGATGACGTCGAGCTCGCGAAGCTCGCACAACGCGCCGAGATCGAGTACGCCGGCGTCCGCTGCGGCATTCTCGATCAGATGGCATCGAGCTTGGGGCGCGCGAATCAGATGTTGTTTCTGGACACACGCACGCTGGATCGCCAGTTGCTGCCGCTGCCCGAAGGCGACTTGATCGTGATCGACAGCGGCGTTGCGCGAACGCTGGCGACGAGCGGTTACAACGAGCGTCGCGGCGAGTGCGAACGCGCGGCGTCCATGCTCGGTGTCTCAGCGCTGCGCGACGAAACGACGCTGGATCGCATCGATCGCTTACCACCGCCGCTCGATCGGCGTGCACGTCACGTCATCACGGAGAATGCGCGCGTCCTCGAAGCCGTTCGCGGCGTGGATCCAGTGCGGTTTGGCGAGCTCATGAACGATTCGCACGCGAGCCTGCGCGATGACTATGAAGTCTCCGTTCCGCCGCTCGATACCCTCGTTCGCTTGCTGCAAGAACACCCGGCCGTCTATGGCGCTCGCCTCACGGGTGCGGGGTTCGGCGGTGCTTGCGTGGCGCTCGCGCACACGGGGTCAGCGTCGACCGTGAAGGCCGACGTTCTCAAGGCGTATCAGGCGGCGGGATTCGAGGGAACGGCATTGGTCTAGAAAGGTTCGGGAACCCGAGCGCCGGTTGCCGTATTCCTCCGTCATCTCTTACGAGGAGCGCGCACATGCTGGAGAAGATTCCGTCGAGGCTCGGCGAGGCGATGCGGGATGTTCGCGCGGGTGCGGAAGAGCTCGCGATCGCGGACACCGAGCTGACCGGCGTCAACGCATCGATCGACGTGATGAGTCCCGCCTTCGAGTACAACGGCACGATCCCTGCGAAGTACACGGCCGATGGTGAAGGCGTGTCGCCCCCGATCGAATGGTCCGGTGTGCCCACCGATGCGCAAGCGGTCGTCTTGCTCGTCGAGGACGCAGATAGCCCAACCGACGAGCCTTTCGTTCACGCAATCGTCTGGGATCTTCCGGGAACGGACATCGCTATCCCTGAAGGCGCGTTGACGAGTAAGAACGACGAGCGCAACGAGGCGATGGGACGCAACTCATACTTCAATGCCACGTACATGCCGCCCGATCCCCCGCCGGGACACGGCGAGCATCGCTACGTGTTTCAAGTCTTCGCGCTCGACGTGGTGCCGCGCTTCGAATCTCCGCCGGGACGAACGGCGCTCCTCGATTGCATGCGCGGACATGTGCTCGCGAAAGGGTTGCTGATAGGAAAGTACGGCAGGGAGTAGGACGGTAGACGTGCAGACCCTACACGTCCCCAACTATCGCACCCAACCGCGTGCGCATGTTCGGATGCTCCGGCAAGCGAATCCCAAAGATCGTCTCGAGTGTGTCGCATAGCTCGTCGACCGAGCTCAACGTTCGCGTCGCGCTCTTTGCCCCGAGCGTATGCGTCGTGAGCTCGTTGCCGAGCAGATTGAATCGCTTGCCCGGCACCGCGCGTGCCACCCGAAGGCCGGTGACGAAGTGCGACTCTGGGTGATTCGACAGATACCAGCTCGATACTTCGTAATCGATCATGTACTGCTTCTGCAGGTCGAAGCGATACATCGACTTCCACTCGTCGCGAATCTTTGCTTGCAGCAGAAAATCGCCGTCGTGCTCGATCAGCCGGGACGGCTCGTGCGGCGTCTGCTGTTCGGTGTTCAGCTCGAGCCGAAGGGGTGCGGTCAATGTTTGACCGCCGAAGCCAACATCCGCGATGTACTGCTCGCCTTCGACTTCGACCAACAGCAGCATGTGTGAGCGCGATGTGATTGCATCATCGCTCCGGTTCCAGATCACGCGCGCAGCGAGGCTCGTCACGGGAAAGCCGAGGGACTCGAGCGCCTCCTTCAACAGGAGATTCTGCTCGAAGCAGTAGCCGCCGCGTTGCGCATCGATCAGTTTCGATTGCAGCGCCGGCGTATCGAGCAGCACGGGAATTCCGAGCAAGGGATTCAAATTCTCGAACGGTATCGCCGCCGGATGCAGTGCGTGAATCGCCTGCAAAGTGGCCAAGCTGGGCGTGCGCGGGCCGCTGTAGCGAATGCGATTGAAGTACGCGTTTGGATCGAACGTACTCATCGCGCGACACCGAGGCGCTCGTGCCATTCGGCGATGGATTCTTTTGGGTATTCGTCGAATCGTTTGTCGCGCGCATCCGCCCGTACGTCGACCCACGGCGCTTTGGAGCCGAGCATCAGGTGTGTTCTCTCCGGCGGCGTGGGGAGCGGCGTATCGATCGCCGATGCGAACGGATGAATGAGCTCGGGCCAGCGACCATCCCAGAGCCAAAGCGCGCTGCCGCATTCACCGCAGAAGTGCCGTTCCGCTGGACTGCGTTCGGCGCCTTCGCTGTCATCGCGCATGACAGCGTGGTAGATCCGTACGTGCTCGCGGCCGTCCACCTTCAACGTGGCGGCGTCGCCCCCGAGGTTGATGGCGTATCCGCCGCCGCCGGCAGTCTTGCGGCAGATCGAGCAATAGCAAAGATTGAAGGGGTAGGGATGCCTCGATTCAAGGCTGAATCGCACCGCGCGGCAATGACAAGAACCTTCGAGATGCATGGGCGATCCCTCCGCGCGCCGACCGATGAGGTCGGCTTTATGACCACTGTGCGAGCGTTTCGGCTTCCGTCATCTTCCCGTGCTCGCCGGCGAACGCGTAGGACGCGGGTTTGTGATCGATGAAGATTTCCGATCCGAGCGTGAAGGCGGAGCTGTCGTCGAAACTACCGAGCGTGATGAACGATTGACTCGCGGGCAGCAAGAAATATCCCAGATTCGAGCCGCACTTCGCGCAGAAGCCGCGCTCCGCCCACTCGGACGATTTGAAGCGTACGAAGTTCTCCGTCCCGGAGAACTCGACGCCTTCCGCGCGAACGACCATCAAGGGACTGCCGCTCCACCGCCGACACATGCCGCAGTGGCAGACATGAAAGTGCGCGTCAGCGTTGCTGACCGTGTAAGTCACCGCACCGCACAGGCACCGGCCACTGTGTTTCGCCATTCTCGCGCTCCTGCCTTCGTCTCAAAGAGCGCGCAATTGTGTCTTCACGAGCAAGCCCGCACAACTCACGCCGCCGCTTGTGGCGCTCTGTGCAACGTTACGTGGGTATGCAGCTCGGATTCCAAAGCGTGTAGGTCGGATTTCAATCCGACCAGGAGAAAGTGTCGGAATAAATTCCGACCTACAGCTCGAAAGCGCGCCGCAGGCGTGTAGGTCGGATTTCAATCCGACCAAAGAGGTGTCGGAATAGATTCCGACCTACAGCTCGAAAGCGCGCCGCAGGCTTGTAGGTCGGATTTCAATCCGACCAAAGAAAGCGTCGGAATAGATTCCGCCCTACAAAGGAGATCATTCATCCACGATGCCAAGTGCAGCCGCATCCCACACCGAGTCCCAATGCGAATAATCACCGACTCGCTTCACGAGTGCGGCTCGAACGGGATTCATGATCACGTACCGCGCCGCACTTATCAGGCACTCGTCATCTCTCAGCGCATGATCATGAAAACTCGGCTGCCAAATAGAACCTTTGCGTCCGAGCCGCAGGTTGATTCGTACCGCTGAGCTGCCCTTGAGTTGCTTGACGGCGCGCGACACCATTGCGTGCGCTGCGAGCTCGAAGAGCCAATGAACGTGATCCGGCATGACGACGAATGCGAGGGTACGAGTCGCACCGGAGAGATCTTGTGTCCGTAGCGCGGTGACGACCTCGCGAGCCAGCGATGGATCTTCAAAGAAGCGTTCGCGTTGCGCGGTCACGCTCGTGACGAGATACACCTGGCCGCGCAGGGAGACACGTCCCTTGCGGAGGGCGTTGTATGTCATGGAGCCATCCTTGGCGGGTCGAATCTCAATCAATCGGCATGTAGGTCGGATTTCAATCCGACCAAGAAAGTGTCGGAATAAATTCCGACCTACAGCTCGAAGAGCTTCGCTGTAGGTCGGATTTCAATCCGACCAAGCAAGCCAACCAACATCAGTAACCAATCTGCCCGATGATGTGTCGCCAATTCCCAGCGACCGGCTGACGCTCGATGTAGATCCAGCGGATTAGGGCGAG
>JBIQKP010000199.1:0-1659 GCA_044506405.1 Lysobacterales bacterium
GGCGCTACTTATTGCTACGCGCGTTTACTCACTGGGACTTCCCCAAAGGAATGGTCGAAGCCGGCGAGGAACCGCTGAGCGCCGCCATTCGCGAGGTCAAAGAGGAAACGCTGATCGAGGATCTCGAGTTTGCCTGGGGTCACGATTACGTCGAGACCGGCCCTTATAGTCGCGGCAAGGTCGCGCGCTACTATCTAGCGAGAACGTCGACGCTCGCCGTCAGCTTGCCCGTCATCGCGGAGCTCGGCCGGCCCGAGCACAATGAGTTTCGATGGGTCGATCAAACGGACGCGCTCAAGCTCGTGTCGGCGCGCGTCGAGCCCATCGTGAAATGGGCGGCGGCGCGTCTGACATGAAGCAAGTGGTCATCGTCGGCGCCGGGTTCGCGGGATTGAACGCGGCGAAGCGGCTGCGCAACGTGCGCGATGTCAGCGTGACGATCATCGATCGCGAGAATCATTACCTCTTCCAGCCGCTGCTCTATCAAGTTGCCATGGCGGGTTTGAGCCCCGCCGACATTGCGGCACCCATTCGCAGCGTGTTCGCGGGCGCACGCAACGTGCAGGTCATCAAGGCCGAGGCAAAGCGGCTCGACATCGGTGCACGCACGGTGATCACCGATTCGGGTGCGTTCAAGTACGACTACGTCCTGCTCGCATGCGGCGCGCAGCACGCGTATTTCGGGAACGAAGAATGGGAGCCCTTCGCGCCGGGCTTGAAGACACTGCCGCAGGCCACTGAGATTCGGCGGCGAGTCCTGGAGGCATTCGAGGCGGCGGAAAGGGAGAGCGATGCAGACGAACGCCGGCGCTATCTGACGTTCGTCGTCGTCGGTGGCGGGCCGACGGGCGTCGAGCTCGCGGGTGCGATCGGCGAGATGAGCCGTTACACGCTCGCGCGCGATTTTCGCCAGATCGATCCTCGGCAAACGCGCGTGATCCTCGTCGAGGCGGGGCCCCGCATCCTCCCAAGCTTCGATGAGAAGCTCGCCGCCCGAGCGATGCGCGACCTCGAATCGCTCGGCGTGCAAACCTGGACGGGTGCGCCGGTGACGAACGTCACGAGCGAAGGCGTCTCGATCGGTGATGAGAAGATCGCAGCGGCGACGGTCTTGTGGGCGGCGGGCGTGCGCGCGTCGGAGGTCGGCAAGACATTGCCGAATGTCACGTTGGACCGCGCGGGCAGAGTCGAAGTCGATGAGTATCTGAACATCCCGGGCCGACCGGAGGTGTTCATCGCAGGGGACATGTCTCGTCGCGTGGAGGAAAACGGCAAGCCGCTCCCCGGCGTTGCGCTCGTCGCCATGCAACAAGGCATCTACTTCGCCGAAACGATCAAAGCCGAGTTGAAAGGAAAGCCGCGCAAGCCGTTCCGTTATCATGATCTCGGGCAAATGGCGACGATCGGACGCAGCCGCGCGATCAGCGAGTTCGGGCGACTTCGTCTCACGGGTTTGTTCGCGTGGTGGTTCTGGCTGATCGTCCACATCTACCGACTGAGCGGCTTTCGCAACCGCCTCTCGGTACTCATTCAATGGGCGTGGTCGTATTGGACGTTCGGCCGCGGCGCGCGATTGATCGTAGGCAAGGAGTGGCGCGCGTATGCGCCGCGTGCGGAAGGGTGATGTGTCGCGTGCGCGACGTGTGAAGTGTGAAGTGT
>JBIQKP010000107.1:0-10133 GCA_044506405.1 Lysobacterales bacterium
CCCCCGGGATAGGTGCGACCGAGCGCGTGCGCTGCGCGATTCTCGGACGACATGAGCGCAAGATGCAGCAGATCGTCACGGCTCAGCTTCGTCCCCGCGAGCAAACGAGAGCTCGTTCCCTTTTCAGTGTCGCGGTCGTCGAGCGTGATCTTGATGACTTCATCCAGCGGCAGATCGGCCTCGCGAACGACGACGGCAGTCATCAACTTCGTGATTGAAGCGATCGGCCGCACTCGGTTTGCGTCTTTCGAATAGAGCGCCGTCTCGTCCATCTCGTCGAAGATGACGACTGAGCTCGAACGCACGTCCGGCTTACCCGCAAGCGTCCAGAAATGGCGCGCTGTTTCGGTGTCCAGCTCGGGAGTGGATTCAGCCGAATCGACGGGCTCGGGATACGAAGTGCCTGCCGACACGTTTGTCACAGCGAAGAGCGCCATCGTCGCCATGACGATGCGGATCAGATGAGTACGCATTCCGGTCGAGTTGCTATTGGTTGTTCGAGCCGCGGCCAGCGGCTTCCCTGACGCTAAGCGTGCTGAGAAAGCCGACCATAAGGTAGACGATCTTACCCAATAGAACTGTGAGGGAATACCTGGTTGCGAGCGGCGCGGCGCACGCGTCGCAGTGATGAGGCGAAACGGAAAGCAAGCGTGCGCGATGAGCGAAGCGACGCAACTCAGCCGGTGAACTGATCCTCGGGCGGGACTTGCTTCACGGAACGGCCATCGATTTCGCGCTCGGCTCGAAGCCAGTCTTCCAAAGCTGCGCCTGGCACGAAGCCCCGCGCTTCTGCCAGCTCGTAGGCACGTAGTGCGATCCGGGATTCGCGATCGCCGGCTGCAGTGCTCTTACCCGAACGCGGCAGATCATCATGCACGATCTCCGAAACCAACGACTCGGGCGATTGCTCGTCTGCATTCGGCGGGCGATTGATAATAGGATCGACCCGCCGAGCGCTCGTCCCCTGCTTGGTCGCTTTAGTGGAAGATCTTTTCGATCGAGTCCTCATGACGCGCTCCACTGTTTCCTCGGCTGCAAGGGACCGAGCGCGTCGAAAGTTCCCGGTGCGGCGTCAGCGCAGCTGGCTGTCCTTGCTGCCGCGGCGGTTATAGCCGGTGAACTGAGCAGCCTCCTGATCCTCGGCCTCCTGGCACGCGATACAAAGACGCACACCGGGAATTGCCTTGCGACGCGCCTCCGGGATTTCAGCGTTGCACTCCGCGCACTGGGTGAGACTCGGGCCGGCCGGTAAGCGGCTCTTCGCTCGATTCACCGCGTCTTGCACTGTCGCGTCGATCTGATCTTGCACAGCGCCGTCGCCGGCCCAACCCGTCGCCATTTCCTACTCCGCATCAAAGGGACTGTTGTGCCTTTATGGTTGCGCGCGACGCCGTTTGCAAGTGGGATTCCGCCCCTCGACAGGACGGGCGAAAACGGAGTCCCTCGCCCGTTGGTGCATAGCGCCTCTGTTCAATTTCAAACGCACTGGGGTGCCACTAGCGTGTTCTCGCCGTCCCGTGAAGCGTCTCTGCCGCTCACGCCCCCGATCGCACAGCATGTGACGGCCATGCCTGATCGTATATGGAGAACGGACATGCCTCAGTCAGCACGACACTCGAAGGAACCTGGCGTCTCTCAGTTTCGCCACCCCGCCGCAGGAACATCCCATCGCGTAGCCGAGTATCTCGCCATCTTTTGGCGTGCAGATGCGACGAAGGACGCGCAAGCCTCCCTCATGAATGAGCTTGGGTTAGAGCTCGCGCAAATCTCGACGAAGGAACCGACGCTCTCGCAGGTCAATCAAACGGATCGGCTTTCCTGGGTCCGATCCGCGGACGGGAAGAACCTCTCTGGAGACATGGTGGCGAAGCTCTCGAGCAGCGAGCTCGTCGAGTGGGTTTCACCCGGTTATCGCAGTGAGCGACAACGTGACTCGGACGCTGGCGTGTTTACGGTGAATCCCACGCGCCTTTACATGCGGCAACAAACCTTCGACGCGACTGGTAGTCTCGCTGCGCTGAGCGCCGGCCTCACGGTCGACAGTGCCCGCTCGAATCGGCTGCGAAATCTCGTGGCGCTCGAGGTGCCGGAGATGAATGCGATCGAAGTGGCCGAACAGATGGAGCGTTCATTCGGCGCCTCGACCAGCGACGACATCCGCTTCGAGACGATCCCTTTCATCTCTCCAGTCTGCGACGCCGTCTCCTGCAAGCCGCCGATCGCCGACTACACGCCGGACGATCCCATGTTCGCCCAGCAGTGGGGTCTGCAACGAATCAACGCGCCGCGTGGATGGCAGATTGCGCGGGGCTCATCGGACATCACGATCGCGGTGATCGATGAAGGGGTGCAGCTCGACCATCCGGATCTACTGCTCCATCCTCGATCGTGGAACGCATCGAGCGATATGCCGGATGGCGGGCCGACGGGCAACCACGGCACTGCATGCGCCGGCATCATCGGCGCACGTCTCGACAATGGCACTGGCGTATCAGGGGTCGCTGGCGGTGCGCGAGTGATGGCGATCGCGACAGCGACTTGGGCAGACGTCGACATCGCCGAAGGACTCTACTTCGCCGCTGATAATGGTGCACGCGTCGTGAGCATGAGCTTCGGTGTGTACGAGTCGTGGGGAACGTGGGACTTCGATCTCATTCGCGATGCGCTTCAGTATGCCCATGACAAAGGTCTGCTCTTGATTGCGGCATCCGGCAACGAAAACGGCAACACCGCGCGCTTCCCGGGCAGCGATTCGCGCACTCTTTGCGTCGGCGGCTGCAATCGTTCCGATGAACGTAAACGCATCGGCGATGCATCGAGCGAAGCGTGGTGGGGTGCAAGCTTCGGCCCGGACGTCGACGTCGTCGCACCGTGTCTCGAGATTCCGACGACGGATCGTCTCGCCGGCGCCGGTTACTCGGCGACCGACTATCACGATCGATTCAACGGAACCTCCGCTGCAACACCGCACGTTGCCGGGCTCGCCGCGCTGATGCTGAGCATGAAGCCCTCGATGACGAATACTCAGGTCCGATCGATCATCGAGAGCACCTGCGACAAGATATCTCCCTCGCTCTATTCCTATGCGCACGTGGGGACGAAGCCGAGCGGGACGTGGCATGAAGAAGTGGGCTACGGCCGCATCAACGTCGAACGCGCGTTACTCGCCGCATGCGCAATGGACACTGCGGAGGATCATGAATGCGCTGAGTGCTCGGGCTGTGGCGGCAGCTGTGGCGAGGACGGTTCCACCGCTTGCAGAGGACCGACACCGATCCCCTGGCTCGCACACGATCGTTGCCAGTTCTTCTATGAAGGCCGTCTGTTCGATGTGGGTATGTTCCAGGACCGCTTGCGGCTGCAGGTGCGTGTGATCTATCAGCATTGCTTGAAGCTGATTGGCAGACAACAAGGTCCCCTCCTCTACACGACGACCTTGTTGCCAGGCGAAGAAGTCAAAATTTACGAGTTCGATCGATATCGTCGCGTGCGTTCGGCGAGCGAACGTGTGTCTGTGCATGCGTCCTTTAGGCAGACCGTGAGCGCGCTGTCGCAGGCACGACGGGCGACCTCGGCGAGCGCGTATACCGAGTTCTTGAACGACGTGCGTACGCACGCGGATACGTCGGTATCGGCGGGTGGCGGTCTCGCCGGCTTCTTGGGTGCACCGAAAGTGTCCGGCAGCTTCGAGCTCGACTCGCAAACGACCGTTGCAAGCGGCTCGTCGGTTCATACGGCTTCCGAGCAGTTCACGCAGCTCGCGACGACGGCTTCTCAGGCGCTGGAAGCCGAACGCGCGATCGTTGTGAGCTCGTTCGAGGAGGAAGAGCATCGCTCGACGACCGCGCGGACGTTCAAGAACCACAATCACTGCTTCGCGGTGACGTACTTCGTGCGCCGCGTGAACGAGCTCTACGAGTCTTCGACGCGTATCGAATCGGTCGAGTGGCGGCTCGGCGAGAACGCTCCGTGGCGATCCTTCACTGACCTAGAGGGTGCCCCAGACGCGCTCCGCAAGCAGCTGCAGCAATTGGCGAAGCTCTTGCCGAAGAAAGGCGAAGTCACGCTCGACTCGCGCCCGATCACACTACCCACGGACGGCACGCTGTACGAAACTGAGCTCGCCCACTGCCCCTCGTGCGAACCGACACTCGAAGCGGCAGAAAAGATGCGCCTAGAGCAACTCCGGCTCACGACGCGGCGTGCGTGTCTCGAAGTGGAGCTGCTGGCATTAGAGGTGGATCGGCGCCGTGCACTTGCGCTGCAGAGTATCGAGCAGGCGCCCGCGCTGACGTTCGAATCGTGGCCGATGCTGACAGCGCCGAGCCCGCAAGAAACGCAGACACACTTACTCGCCCACGTCGCGAGTGCCTGAACGCTCAGCTCGTGGTCTAGCGACCGGCTGGTGTACAACTGGCCGGTCGCTCTCGCCACTCTGCAGCCACCGCCCATTTATCCTCTTCTGCTACTCTGTCGCTCGGAGTCGGCGCGCTTCCGTCGAACTCCACCCTACGCGCACGTCACTTGACGCACTCCGAAGGAATGAGGCGACCGCGTGACAGTCTCTTCTGAGCGAGTTTCTTTTCACCGCTGGGCGAAGCGGGCGTTCGTTTGCAGCGCCGCGCTGTGCTATCAGACCTCCATAGCCGAACCGTTCATCGGCCAGTTCGAGCTCAAGACGTTGGAAAGCGCACCAGGGTCGTTCGAGTTCCAAAGCCAGAACGCCTGGGCTTCCCGGCAGCCGAAGCGGCAGATCGATCTCGATGATGACGGCGAGTTGCTCATGGACCAGAACTCGCTTTTTCGCGCTCGCTATGCGTTGGAGCTCGAGATGGGGATCACGCACGCGCTCAAGATGCGAGTGGGCGTTGAGCTCGAGGACGAGCGGATCGACGATCCGGTGACACTCAGTCAAGCAAACGAGTTCGAAGGACTCAAGCTCGCGGAAATCGGTGCTGAGGTCGTTGCCATTCTGATTCCGCGGGAAGGTGACGGTGCGGGGCTCGGCGTCGTTGCAGAGATCGAAGGACCCGTCGATCAGGAGGGTCCCAATAGGTTCATTGTCGGACCCATCGTCGAGTATCAATCCGGTGACTGGCTGCTCGCGGCGGTGCCGATGCTCGTTCGTGCGTTCGGCGGAGACACCGAGGACAACGAGCCCGTCGATGACAAATGGGACTTCGCCTACGCAGCACAGTTGATGCGGCGCATCTCGGATGAGTGGTCCGTCACGATGGAAGGATACGGAACGATCGATCGTCTCGGCGATAGCGGGCGCCCCTCTACAGCGGCCAAGCGGTTTGGCGATTTCGATCAGCATCGACTTGGGCCGGTCGTCTACTACGCGCATACGTTGAGTACCGCGCGCGGTCACAGCGCTGGGAGCGATGAAAATGAAGGAGCGAGCCTGACGATTGGATTCGGCGTGCTCGAAGGATTGAACTCGGATACGCCAGAGCACACGATCAAGCTCAGCATCGAGCTCGATTTTTAAGTACGACCTGTTACGGCGTGCGTGGCTCGAACATCGGAATGACGGCCGCGCGAACCTTCGTGTCTGAAAACGTCGACCTGCTCTGCAAGCGATAGCGAAGATCGCCCAGCTCGAGCACGTCTCCGTCGCGCATCAAGTGCTTGCGCACTTGTTTCCCGTTCACATAGCAGCCGTTGGTGCTACCTTCATCCTCGATGATGACGCCCGTTGGCCCTAAGAGAAGGCGCGCGTGATTGCGGCTCACGAGCTTGGAGGGGATACACACGTCGCTCTCGGACGTGCGCCCTACGGTCAGCAGCTTTCCGCTCAAGACGATCTCCGGACCTGCGTGATCCACTGGCTCGAGGACTCGTTCGATCTCGCCGCTCTGCTCCGCTTCCTCCTCGGCGTGTCCGATTCGATTTACGTCGCGTCGAATTGCGGCCATGGCCTCCGTATGGACCATGAGCTCGGTTCGCAACTCGCTGATTCGATGATCTCGCGTGAAGACCTCTTGGGAAAGCGCCTTGACCCGGCGGCGCGCCTTCTCGAGCTTAGACACCATCTCCGCATGTTCGTCCTGCGCCGTCTGCAGCTGCGTGGTGAGCTGTTCGACGAGTTCGTCGCGAGTCGCGAGGGTTTGTTCCAGACCGCGAACGGCTTGTGTCCGGTCTCGCAGCTTGGAACGTAGGGCCTCCAACTCCGCCCCGCGTGCCTGCGCCAACGCGGTGCTTTCCTCGAGTGCGACGTGCTTGGCCTTGAGCTCTGAGCGGGCTTCCTCGAGCTCCGCCGCGCGCCCCTCGAGTGCCTCTGTCCGTTCAACCAAGGACGCTTTGAGCGGCAAGAGCGCATCGCGCTCTTCGGTTAAGGTAGCAATTTGCTCGTGACCGACCGTGACTTCCTCGCGCAGGGAGTCGATCGTGCAGGTCGCCTTTTCGAGTGCGTTGGACAGTTCGCGCGTTCGCCGTTCGTCCTCTGCTCTAGAGCTACGCATCAGATCCAGCTCCTGACGGGCGTCTGTGAGCTTTGTGTCAGACGCATGGAGCCGTTCATTCAGGGCATCTTGAGTTGCGATCAGCTCAGCGATCATGCTGTCACGAGTCTCGATCAGTGAGCTCAGGCGCTCGCAATCAGCAAGCTTTATGGCGAACTGGCGTGCTACTTGGTCGGTGAGCTCTTTCTGCTCATGGAGCCTGTGATCTAGAGACGTGACTTGTTCGGCGCGCTCGCGCAGCAGCCCACGGGTGCTCGCAAGCTCCGCTTCCGTAGACCGATGTTCCGCGACGAGTCGGGCGCTCTCGCTCGTCAGCTCCTCGAACTTCGTCTGCTGCGCCGATTGCGCCGCCTCTGCGTGTTGGCGTTCGCGCGCGAGGTGCGATTGCAGTTCGTCAACCTGCGCCTTCGTCTGGTCCAGCTCCTCACGCAGCTTACGCTTGGCGCGCTCCGTCATCGCCTGCGCTAACTCGCGATGCTCGCGCTGGCGAGTGTTCTCGGACTCGAGTGTTTGCACGAGTGCTGCGAGCCGATCGCGATCCGCCTGGAGCGCTTCGCTGTGCTCCTGCAACGCTTCGTTGGCCTCGTGCGCGGCGACAACGTCCGCCTCCAGATCGGCGATCCGCTTCAAGATGCTGTCGACGTTACCGGTGAGCGTGCCGTTCTCCGCTCCCTTGGCGATATCCTGGCGTGCCGCGTCGAGCCGCGCTTCCGCCAGTTCATCCATCTCGTGCAGGGCGGACACATTCCAGGTGTCGGTGCGTGCGAGACCCTTCTCCCTGTCTGCAAGCGACGCTTCGTACGCCTCGACGTCGAGGCGAGGCAGCTCGTCCGTACGATCGAGGTCAAGGGCAACGGAGTCGGAGTTCGAAGGCATGAGCGCTCTCGGCTGATTCGCTTCTGAGCTGGAGTGTTGCATGTGCCGTGCCGTCCGCTAATCGCCCGTTTTACCTACGAGCGGCCCCATTCTGATCGGTTTCGGGGGCTTTGGCGGTCGGGAGCGCGAGATTCGACTGCCAGAACCGTGGCTACTTTCGTGGATCGCGTGCTAACAGCGTCGAGAAACTTTCCAGGCCAACGCGAAGCGGAAAGGTCGGGTGGGCCGCCGTCCACCCTGTCTCAAATCGGCGTCGCTTTGTGACATATGCGGCGCCAGCGTCGCCGTCTGACAAGGATCGTCACTCGCTGCCATCAGCTCGGGCGCTACCAAGTAGTTGATTACGATTGAAATTCGCACCTGGCATGGCCATTGCAACTGCGTGGACATAGCAACTTGCACAGGCGCACATAACATGAATGCACATTGCGAAGTCGTGGGATGGCTAATCGATACCGATGTCGCGCGGGTGCTGGTCCGCGAGAACGGGCGCATCTCTGCTCAGAAAGCGAGCACACGTGGGTCGTTCGCCGAGTGTGCGATCCAGACAGGTGCATTTCGCCGGGGTAATCCGATCGTGGATCCGATCACCCGCGAGACCGTCGGCTACGAGATGGAAGAACTCCCGAGCGCATTCGTCATTCCGGATTGAGGTGGAGTGTCAAACGACGGAGCCGATGACGCCGCCCGTCCGGCAACGCGGCCCTTGAGTTACGATGCGTCCATGGCCGCGTTCAAGATCTACCACAATCCCCGGTGTGGGAAGAGCCGCGCTACGCTCGCCCTCTTGCGAGAGAACGGCATCGAACCGCAGATCGTTGAGTACCTGAAGCAGCCGCCCAGTGCGTCTGAGCTCAGAGCAATCCTTTCTGCGCTCGGCATGAAACCCGAGCAGTTGGTGCGCCGAGGCGAAGACGTTTTCAAAACGACTTATGCTGGGAAGACGCTCACTGATGCGCAGTGGATCGACGCGCTTGTTGAGCACCCCATCCTTCTCGAGCGCCCCATCGTGGTCAGCGGCAAGCGGGCCGTTGTCGGTCGCCCGCCCGAGAACGTGATGCAACTGATCGAGTGACGCTACGCGCGTGAAAAGGACCTGCGAAACACATCGGCGCTGAGCACATCCGCCTCAGCGGGCCGGCGTGCCGACATTGAAATGGAGCTTGGGCCCTAGATCGCCGGGCTGCTCGGAAGCGTAGACGGAGCCCGCCAGCGCGCCCAGAGGGCGAATGAGCAGGCCTTTTGCTCTCCCGTCGATGAGTCGCTGCATGACAGGTCGCGGCAACGTGAAGTACGCCTTCCCTCCCTGCGTGGGCGCAAGCTCGAGATCGATGATCATCTGTGAGTTGAAGACGTCTTCATACGGCGCGCCTTGAACGAGGCTGTCGTACGTCACTGTCTCCTGATTCCACGCGTGATTCCCGCCAAGAATCTCGATGACACGAATCTTTCCGAACTCCTCACCGAAGTCAGTGCCGAACGCATCAGCGTAGCGACCGCCGCTGGCCAGCGAGTGGGTCGTCAACTCCAATAGACCTGCCCCAGCGACCTTCGCATTGCGAAAGGCCTCGAGGTCCCACCTGAGGACGATCCATTCGGTGGCCCCGACCGTGAGCACGCGCGCTGCGCCTTCCTGCTCTCGCACCTGCCAGTCGTTGAAGTTGACGCGTGGAAACTCGGTACTCACGACGCTATCGTGGGTCACCGGCAGATGGTTCGAGAAGGTACTGACCTCTGGTATCGGCGGGTGGTAGATCAACGGCTCGCCGAGATCGGGCTTCGCGCGATCTTTCCGCACCACGTCGGCGCGGTAATAGTCGATATCGACCGCATACTGACCGGACCCCCAGTCGGTCACACAGAACTGGACGTACACGGTGTCACCCGGCCGAACGTCGAAGTTCTTGGTCGTCATGCTGATCGTGTGCCAGCCCGTCGTATCGGGAAGCTCATACTCCCGCAGGTGCTCATGGAAATCCGTCGTGCGCTGCGTGTTCACCATGAAATTGACACGTCGAGGTGCATGGCTACCGCGCACGCGCGCTTCAACACGAAGCTCGTAGTTTGGGTCTGCGAGCTTCTTCAGATCGAGGTGGGATGTGATGTCGCGCTTGATGAAGGTCCACCACACGCCGTGTTTGTCGCTGGAACCGTCGACTTTGTAATGCAGGTATCCCTCGCGCGGCTCCAACTCCATCGTCGGCGTACCGTCGCCGACGGCGTGGAACCAGCCTTCGACAGAGCGCTCATCAAACTCATCAACGAACTGAGCCGAGCAGAGTGCGGGGGCAACGAGAAGCGCAAAGCCGGCAGTACGCCGTAATGGAAACTGACCTTTTAGCATGCAAGCAAAGCCGGACGCGTAGGCGCGATGAAGCACGCCTTCAGAACGCCCCCATGTGTTCGCGATGGGTGGACGGGATCGTCGACTGAGCCTGCGCGCACCGCGCGCAGGCTCGAGGCCGGGGTTCAGAGGGGAGCCTGGAGGCTAGCGGCTCTCGGCAACGATGCCTCGAGTTGCTGGGCCAGCGCTGACTCTGAGACTTGGTTCCCGCTCTTTAGCGGACGCGTGGGACCTTTGATCCCTAACGCGAAAGCGGAAGTCGCAAGCAAAGCGGTAGCCAGGAACAATGCTGCTATACCTTTACGCATGTTGTATCTCCCATCAAAGAAGCATCAAGCTAGGTTCGCGTCGTGCCGTTCAAGACATAACGACCTGTTGAGTGTGATGTGCGTCACAAAGAAAGGGAAGCGTCTGAAACCGCCTTGGCGCTCAGGGAATCCCTTAAT
>JBIQKP010000001.1:0-192123 GCA_044506405.1 Lysobacterales bacterium
TGGGTGCCTCGAGCCGCTCGCCGCTGCAAGCCGAGGGTTATGGAGTCTGGCTCGCGAAAATTGCAGGAAGCATGCCAGCGCACCGACATGGCGCAGAATCGAAGGATTTCGCGGCTTGAGCATGGAACTGGCACTTCGGGCCGCACCAGTTTAGGGCATTCTGCGAGTCTTACGCACCCATTTAGTGCGACTCAACCCAAACTGCTGCCCGCGGCGCCAAATGGGCCTCGCGCGCTATACTCGCGCGCTCTTTTGGCCTCGGCGCCCGAACCACCCGAATGTCTGCCCGAAAAACAGCCCAACCTCCGCGAACGTTTCAGGATTTGATCTTTGCCTTGCAGGCGTACTGGGCCGGTCAAGGGTGCGTCATCCTGCAGCCTTACGACATGGAGATGGGCGCGGGAACGTTCCACACGGCTACGCTGCTACGTGCCGTCGGTCCTGAGCCTTGGAATGCGGCCTACGTTCAACCTTCCCGTAGACCTACCGACGGCCGCTATGGAGACAACCCGTTCAGGTTGCAGCACTACTATCAGTTTCAGGTCGTCCTGAAGCCGTCGCCGGCCGACATCGTGGAGCGCTATCTCGGCTCCCTTGCACATCTCGGCTTCGATCCGCTGACGCATGACATCCGGCTGGTCGAGGACAACTGGGAATCGCCCACCCTTGGTGCATGGGGCCTCGGTTGGGAAATCTGGCTCAACGGCATGGAGGTCACGCAATTCACGTACTTCCAACAAGTCGGCGGGCTCGATTGCCGCCCCGTCATGGGGGAGATCACCTACGGCCTCGAGCGGCTCGCGATGTATCTCCAAGGTGTGGAAAGCATCTACGACATCCTGTGGGCGGAGGGGCCTTCCGGCCCGGTGACATACGGCGATGTCTATCATCAGAACGAAGTCGAGCAGTCGAAGTACAACTTTGAGCTCGCTGACACCGCCCTATTGTTCCGCCACTTCGACGAACACGAAGCCGCATGTCAGTCGCTGCTCGCGAACGGGTTGGCGCTGCCTGCCTATGAGCAAATGTTGAAGACCTCTCACACATTCAACTTGCTCGATGCGCGTAAGGCCATTTCAGTGACCGAGCGACAGCGCTACATCTTGCGCGTGCGGGCGCTCGCGAAAGCAGTCGCGCAGACCTACTTCAACACGCGCGAAGCGCTGGGATTCCCGATGCTGCAAGCAGCGCGCTGAGCGGACGCCGGCGATCCGAGCCGCACACGCGGGCATCAAAGAGCAACAACGTTTACGACTTCGGTTGAGAGCAGATGGCAAAGCGTGACTTCCTAGTAGAGATCGGCACGGAGGAGCTTCCTCCGAAGTCGTTATTCGCTTTGGCTGAGGCGTTCGCAGAGGGCATCAAGCGAGAACTGGGTACTGCTGGCCTTCGATATGGCAACGTGCGTTGGTTCGCAACGCCGCGTCGGATGGCAGTGCTGATCGACGGTGTCTCGGATCGTCAGCCCGATCAGGAGATCAAGCGACTCGGCCCAGCCGTGACGCAAGCGTTCGACGCGAGCGGGCAACCGACGAAAGCTGCGCTGGGCTTTGCAGCTTCCTGCGGAACGACCATCGATGCGCTCCAACAGGCCGATGGGCCAAAGGGCAAGGTGCTGCAATTCGTCGGCGTGAAAACAGGTGCAGATGCGAAGGACCTTCTGCCTGGCGCCGTGAGCGCTTCGCTGCGCGCGTTGCCCATCGCTCGCCGGATGCGGTGGGGTGCGGGTGAAGAGGAATTCGTGCGCCCAGTGCATTGGGTCGTGATGCTGTTTGGCTCGACGGTTATCGAGTCTGAGATCCTTGGGATTCAGGCCAGGAAGCTCACGCGCGGGCATCGATTTCACGCGCCGAAAGAGATCTCGTTGCGGTCGCCTTCCTCGTACTGCAAGACGTTGCTCGAGAAGGGCCGCGTCGTAGCAGATGTGCAAGAGCGGCGCGAGCGCATTCGCGTCGGCGTGACCGAGCTTGCTCGCGCGCTAGGGGGAGAAGCCGTCATCGATGACTCTTTGCTGGACGAGGTCACCGCGCTCGTCGAGTGGCCCGTGCCGCTGTCGGGGCACTTCGATGCGAAGTATTTGGCGCTACCGGCCGAAGTGCCCATCGCGACCATGCAAGATCATCAGCGCTACTTCCCCGTTAGAGACGCGAGCGGGCGCTTGATGAACACTTTCATCACGGTCGCTAACATTGAAAGTCGAGAGCCAGACAAGGTGCGCGACGGAAACGAGCGTGTGGTACGACCGCGGCTCGCCGATGCAGAGTTTTTCTGGACGACGGATCGTGAGCAGACACTCGAGAGCCGTCGCGAGGCATTGCGCTCGGTGACATTCCAGACGCGCCTCGGGTCGCAGTTCGATCGAAGTGAGCGACTCGCGATCCTGGCGTCTCTTATAGCCAAAGGGATCGGTGCGGATCCGGCAGCCGCTCGTCGCGCGGCTGAGCTCTCGAAGTGCGACCTTTTGACGAACATGGTCGGCGAGTTTCCCGAGCTACAGGGCACGATGGGCAAGTACTACGCGCAACACGATCGGGAGCCCGCCGAAGTGTGCGCGGCGATCGAGGAGCAGTACTTGCCACGTTTTGCAGGCGATCGTCTGCCATCTGCGGCCGCGGGTCGCGCCTTAGCGCTGGCAGACAAGCTCGACCTCATTGCGGGCATCTTCGCGATCGGACAGAAGCCCTCGGGCACACGCGATCCTTATGGTCTTCGGCGCGCAGCGCTTGGCGTCATTCGGATCATCCTAGAGACACCGCTCGATCTGGATCTAAAGGGCTTGATCGAGCAAGCGGTATCCGCGCAGCCGGTCGATTCCTCAGCCGAGCTCGCGGACGAGATCTGGATGTATTTCGCGGAACGGCTCCGCGGTGTCATGCTCGAGCAGGATGGTGCGATCACCACCGAGATGTTCGATGCCGCGCTCGCCACGAACACTCGTTCAGTGCTCGATATTCAGGCGCGGCTGAGCGCGCTCAAGAGCTTTCTCTCCTTGCCGGAGAGCGCGGCACTCGCGGGCGCGAACAAGCGCATCGCGAATCTGCTGAAGAAAAGCTCGTCTGAGGAGACGGCCGGCATTCAGAGCGAGCGTCTCATAGAGACAGCGGAGAAGCGGTTGTTTGAGCACGTCCAGTTGCTGGAACAACAGGTCGGGCCGCTGTTCGGCGATCGCGAGTACGAACGCGCGCTCTCGACGCTTGCGGCACTGAAGGATGACGTGGATGCATTCTTCGATGCCGTGATGGTGATGACGGACGACGCGACACTGCGCTCGAATCGTTTAGCGCTGCTCAAGACAATACGAGACCTCTTTCTGAGAGCGGCAGATCTCTCGAGGCTTCCGGGGTAAGTCTGTGCAGCTGCTGCGCTCCATTCTGTTCACGACATTCTTGTTCGTGAGCACTTTCTTTTACGCGATTGCGGTGCTCTTGGTGTGGTGGCTGCCTCCACATCGTTTGTACGTCGTTGCGCGTTCATGGTCGCGGTTACAGCTGTGGATGCTCGAAAAGCTCTGCGGCCTCAGCTACTCGGTCGAGGGGCGCGAGCATGTGCCGGACGGTGCGCACGTATCGATGTGGAAGCACTCCTCGGCTTGGGAAACCATCGCGCAGGCGAGCATTTTCCCGCCTCAATCGTGGGTGCTGAAACGAGAGCTGATGTGGATCCCGATG
This sequence comes from Lysobacterales bacterium, assembly GCA_044506405.1. GTDB lineage: Bacteria > Pseudomonadota > Gammaproteobacteria > Steroidobacterales > Steroidobacteraceae > Steroidobacter. The sequence continues at coordinate 3,669 of JBIQKP010000001.1, forward strand.
GTCGGATGGGCGGTTCGATGCTTGAAACCGATCGCGATCAATCGCAGCGCCGGCGCATCCGCCGTTAACCAAGTCCTGGACCAAGGGACCGAGCGGCTACGTGAAGGGCTATGGATCCTGATCTTTCCGGAAGGCACGCGCGTGCCTGCGGGCGAAGTACGGAAGTACGGAATCAGTGGGGCGCTGCTCGCGTCCCGCGTCGGCTGCAAGATCGTTCCCGTCGCGCACAACGCGGGCGAGTATTGGCCCCGTCGCGGATGGGTGAAGCGGCCCGGAAAAATCACCGTACGCATCGGCAAGCCGATCGATGCCGCAGGGCGCGAACCGCGCGAGCTCAACCATCAAGTGAGGGCGTGGATCGAATCGCAGCTATCTGAATTCGCAACCCGCGGTCACGCCACCCAAGTTAGGGAAAACTCTAACACACCCGAGGCAACACGCTCTTAGAGCTAGATTATTATTAATCTTTTCTAAACATCTAAGTTCGCCACCGCGAGCGCATTCTTCTCGATGAACTCGCGTCGCGGCTCGACCTGATCGCCCATCAACGTCGCGAAGATATCGTTCGCGGCGAGCGCGTCCTCGATCCGCACCTGGATTAGGCGTCTCGTTGCCGGGTTGATGGTGGTCTCCCAGAGCTGCTCCGGGTTCATCTCGCCAAGGCCTTTGTAGCGCTGGATCATCTGCCCGCGACGCGCCTGGTCGAGTAACCAGGTGATCGCTTGCTTGAAGATCGCAACCTCCTGTTTCTGCTCGCCCTTCGAAACGTACGCGCCCGGCTGCAGGAGGCCGGTCAATGTCTTGCCCAGCTCAGCGATGCGTCGATACTCGGCCGAATCAAAAAATTCGCGATGGATGTGCTTCTCAGACGTGCTTCCATGTTCTGTGCGCGAGACGAGCAGTCGCGGCGGTCCACCATCGGCTCCTTCGATGACGCGAACGCGATAACGGCGGCCGGCATCATCTTGCGCATTGATCTGCCGCTCGAGCTGAGTGCCCCACTCTGCCAACCAGGCTTGGTCGTCGTGCTGCGCCAGCGTGACCTCCGGCAAATAGAGCATGTGCTCCAGAATGCGCTGGTCGTAGCGCCTCGAGGAGCGCTTGATGATGGCCGCGACTTCCATCCAAGTCCGCGCGAGCGATTCGAGAGCGGAGCCTGTCATCGGTGGGACCTTAGGGTCGTGGTGGAGTTCTGCGTCCTCGAGGGCTTGCTTGAGCAGCATGGCGTTGAGCTCGGCGTCATCCTTCACGTAGTGCTCGCTCTTGCCCTTCTTGAGCTTGTAGAGCGGCGGCTGCGCAATGTAGATATGCCCACGCTCGATGAGCTCGGGCATCTGACGGTAGAAAAACGTGAGCAGCAAGGTTCGGATATGGGAGCCGTCAACGTCGGCGTCCGTCATCACGATGATGCGGTGATACCGAAGCTTCGAGATGTCGAAGTCATCGGCGCCAATGCCGGTGCCGAGCGCCGTGATGAGCGTTCCGACTTCCGCGGATGACAGCATCTTGTCGAATCGGGCCTTCTCGACGTTCAGGATCTTGCCTTTGAGCGGCAGGATTGCCTGGGTACGACGGTCACGCCCCTGCTTCGCAGAGCCACCTGCGGAATCACCCTCGACCAAGAACATCTCGGAAAGCGCAGGATCTTTCTCTTGGCAATCGGCGAGCTTGCCGGGAAGGCCCGCTAGGTCGAGCGCGCCCTTCCGCCGGGTCATCTCGCGTGCCCTGCGCGCCGCTTCGCGCGCCCGGGCTGCCTCGAGGACTTTGGATGCGATCGCCTTCGCCTGCTGGGGATGCTCCAAGAGGAACTCATCGAGCTTCGCAGCCACTGAGGATTCGACGATGCCTTTGATCTCAGAGGACACCAGCTTGTCCTTCGTCTGAGACGAGAACTTCGGGTCGGGCATCTTGACCGAAAGAATCGCCGTCAGGCCTTCTCGAGCGTCGTCGCCGGTCGTCGCAATCTTGTCCTTCGAGGAGTACTCGCGCTCGATGTAGTTATTGAGCGTGCGCGTGAGTGCACTTCTGAAACCAGCCAAGTGGGTACCGCCATCCTTCTGCGGGATGTTGTTCGTGTAGCAGTACATGCTCTCCTGATACGAGTCGTTCCATTGCAGACCGAGCTCGACGGCGATCGCGTCGTGCTGGGAGCGAAACCAGACGATCGTGTCGTGCACGGCGACTTGATTGCGGTTCAAGTAGCGCACGAACTCACGTATGCCACCTTCGTATTGGAAAGCTTCACGGCGATCCTCTCGCTCGTCCACGAGCTCAATGCGTACCCCGGAGTTGAGGAACGAAAGCTCACGGACGCGCTTCGCGAGCACGTTGTAGTCGAAATCGATGTTCGTGAAGATCGTGGCGCTCGGCTTGAAACGAATGATCGTGCCGCGCTTATCGGTCGTTCCGATGTCCGCCAGGGGGGCCTGAGGCTCTCCCATCCGGTATTCCTGCTGATACAGACGACCTTCGCGGTGAATCGTCAGGAGCAGGTACTCGGACAGTGCGTTTACGACCGAGACACCGACCCCGTGCAAGCCGCCCGAGACTTTGTAGGACGAGTCATCGAATTTTCCGCCGGCGTGGAGGACGGTCATGATCACTTCGGCGGCGGAGCGTCCCTCCTCCGGATGGATATCCACAGGTATTCCACGGCCGTCATCGGCCACGGTGACAGACTGGTCCGCGTGAATCGTGACCGTGATCTGAGAGCAATATCCGGCCAGAGCCTCGTCGACAGAGTTGTCGACGACTTCGAAAACCATGTGGTGAAGACCCGTACCATCGTCGGTGTCGCCGATGTACATTCCGGGCCGCTTACGCACTGCGTCGAGCCCTTTCAAGACCTTGATTTTGCTTGAGTCGTAGACGTCTGATTCAGTCATGTCCAGGCCTAGATTGGGAGGTAGCGAATTATAGCATCCTCGTGAAATGGCCTTGTTCCACGTGGAACGTTTTCCCGATATTGATCCCGCGCAGACCCGCTTCACTGAGTGACGTCACAACGAGCTGGGCCGGCAGCCGCTCGATGACGGAAAGAATTTTCCCCAAACTATCCACATCCAGCTCGGCCGCCGGGTCGTCAAGTAAAAGACACGCCCGATGTGTCGACGTCGGCGCCGCCAGGGTGATCTGAGCCAAGATTAGGCTCGCGGCAATCACCTTTTGCTGACCGCGGGAGATGCGATCTCGGGCGAGTTCTCCATCTACTCGTACGAGCAGGTCCGCTCGATGCGGCCCGACGACCGTCGTCTTCATCCGCACTTCGCGATGCCGTGAGGTCTCGAGGGCCTGCTCGAGGGTCTGCGCGTCGTCCCAGCCCCGGTGATACTCAAGGGTACAGTCCCGACCAAGTAGCTCACTGGCCAGCCGCGCGAATTCCGTGCTGAGGGAAGCCATGTACGTGCGGCGCATACGGTCGATCTCCGCCGCACACGCGGCCATCTCGGCTTCCCAAAGTCGAGCCTGTCCGCTTGACGTCCTGAGAGTGGCATTCCTCTGTGCCAAGGCGCGTTGGTAGCGCCGCCATGGATCCATGAAACCATGTTCCACGTGAAACACGCCCCAGTCGAGCAGTCTTCGGCGCCGCGAGGAACCCTCCTCGATCAGCCGATGAACACTGGGGTCAATGACTTGGACGGGTAAGATCTGGGCGATCGCTGAGATGCTTCGAAGCGATTCCCCTGCCAGCTTTGCCCGCGTCGCACCGCTCTGGTGCTCGACGCCAGCGACGAGCGTTCGGCCTTGATCAATGGTTCCCACGACTCGTAGCGGCCCTAAGCGTGGACCTACGAGGCGTGCTCGCTGTGTCGTGCGAAAGGATCGGCCGTGGGCGAGGAAGTAAATCGCCTCGAGAAGAGACGTCTTGCCCGCGCCGTTCGGACCGACAATCCCTGTCCCCCGAGGATCCAGCTCGAGGGCTGCGTCCTCAATGCATCGGAAGTTCTGGACTGCTAGGCGCGTGAGCACTCAGGGTCACCGCGTGCACCGAGCCGGAGACCGGTCAGAGGCGCATCGGCATCACGACGTACTTCGCTTGCGGCATCGAAGGAGCCGTGAGCAGGCAGCTGTTGTTGGCATCCGTGAGACCTAGCTCCACCTGCTCCCCGTCGATCGCAGCAAGGGCATCCAGCAGGTAGTTGACGTTGAATCCGATCTCCATCTCCTCGCCTTCGTAGGCGACGTCAATCTCTTCCTCAGCCTCCTCCTGTTCTGGATTATGAGACTGCAGGGTCAATACGCCCGACTTCACAGACAGGCGAATTCCCCGGTACTTCTCGTTCGAGAGGATCGCCGCGCGTTGAAGAGCTGCCCGCAGAACGTCGCGGGTTGCTGCGACCTTCTTTGACGGGCTCGTCGGAATGACGCGTCCGTATTCTGGAAAGCGGCCATCGATGAGCTTAGACGTGAATCGGATGCTACCGATCTGCACTCGCACATGATTCGTGCCGATCACAAGCTCCACCGTGTCCTCGCCCGTCAGCAAGCGCTGGAGTTCAAGTACGCCCTTGCGCGGCACAATAACTTGTTGGAGGCCACCAGCCTCGGACTCCATGGGAGCCTCGCAATACGCGAGCCGATGCCCATCGGTTGCCACGGTTTTCAGCGTTTTTCCGTCCGACTCCAGCAGCATCCCATTGAGGTAGTACCGCACGTCCTGCTGCGCCATCGAAAAATGCGTCTTCTCCAGCAGTTTCTTGAGTGCCGCTTGGCCTATCGTGAGCGTCTGTTGGCTGCGAATGTCCTCTACGGTGGGGAATTCCGAGGCCGGTAAGGTCGACAGCGTGAAGCGGCTCTTGCCCGAACGAATCGTGGCGCGCTCGCCTTCTACCGCCAGCGTGACCTGAGCTCCGTCGGGCAGAGCTTTCACGATGTCGAGGAGCTTCCGACCCGGGAGGGTGATTTCTCCCCCCTGTTGGACGGATGCCGAACCCTTTGCGACGAGTTCAACCTCAAGGTCCGTCGCGGTGATCGAAACCTCATCGCCCTTTACAACCAACAGCACGTTTGCGAGCACCGGCATGGTCTGCCGCCGTTCCACAACGCCGATTACTGATTGCAACAGACCCAGAATCGATTCCCGAGCGGAGCTGAACTTCATCGCTATCCACCGTGCCAGTCTTAATTAGATTGAGATATTTAAGAAATTATGATGATTACAAGCGAGCCGTAAATCTGTGGGTAAGTCCATTTATGCATTTCAATTCAGTGAGTTACGCTCACTGAAACTGGGCGCATCAAACGTCTGCATCCTGTAAAGGATCTGTCGAGTACCTGTGCATAACTTCGCGCTCTCAACGCTCCACATCTTATCCACATCAGCCAGCCAGGGTTCTCAACAGGTTTGAGTAGTCCTCGCTCGTTCGCGTGTTCGACTCGCGAAGTTCCTTGATCACCCGGCATGCATGCAACACGGTCGTGTGATCCCGCCCCCCAAAAGCATCGCCGATTTCCGGAAGACTATGGCTCGTCAATTCCTTCGCGAGCGCCATCGCCACCTGGCGAGGTCTCGCGATCGAGCGACTCCGGCGCTTCGAGAGCAGATCGGCCACACGGATTTTGTAGTACTCCGCGACGGTTTTCTGGATGTTTTCGATCGTGACGAGCCGATCCTGCAAGGCGAGCAGGTCACGCAACGCGTCTTTCGCAAACTCCATCGTAATTGGCCGACCCGTAAACTGGGAGTTCGCGACAACTCGCCGCAAAGCCCCCTCAAGTTCACGCACGTTCGAGCGAATTCGCTTCGCAATGAAAAACGCGACCTCTTCGGGTAGATCCACTCTGCTGACAGCAGCCTTGCTCATCAGGATCGCCACGCACGTCTCGAGCTCGGGGGGCTCGATCGCGACGGTGAGACCCCATCCGAAGCGTGACTTCAAGCGTTCCTCGAGGCCATCCACTTCCTTAGGGTACCGATCGCACGTCAGGATGATCTGCTGCTGGCCCTCGAACAAGGCATTGAACGTGTGGAAAAACTCTTCCTGCGACCGATCTTTGCCTGCGAAGAACTGGATATCGTCGATCAGTAATGCGTCGAGCGATCGGTAGGCCGTTTTGAAGTCATTGATGGTGTTGTGCTGAAGCGCCTTCACCATGTCACCGACAAAGCGCTCGGAATGCACATAGGCGACGCGGGCGCGATCGTTGCGGCTCCGGACCATATTGCCCACTGCGTGCATGAGGTGAGTCTTGCCCAGTCCGACGCCGCCGTAGATGAACAATGGGTTGTACGCACGGCCGGGATTCTCCGCGACTTGAACCGCGGCAGCCCGTGCAAGCTGGTTGCTCTTGCCCTCGACGAAGTTCGAGAACGTGAAATCTGGGTTCAAACGGCTCCCAAGGACTGACGGAATGTCCTTGAACGGGGCCTTTGTGGGAGTCGCAGGCATAGCGGGCGCTACCGGAGCCGCCGCCCGCGCGCCGACTTCCAAGACCACGGCCGGTGGCGGATCCGAAGTCACGGAATCCACGAGCTCTGAGATGCGGCCCACGACGTTCTCATTCACCCAATCGACGACGAACCGGTTTGGCGCGAGCAGCCGCAGCGTACGACCGTCCTCGACCGCCTGCAGGGGTCGAATCCATGTATTGAACTGTTGTTCGGGCAGCTCTGCCTCGAGTTGAGTGAGACAGTGGCGCCATAACGAACCCTGCACGGTGATCGTCCCCTAAAAATCCAATCGTGAATGAGCTTGTTCTACGCGCAGGTGACGCGAGACAGAGTGGGGGAGTCTATACCGAGCCCGCGCGGGTTATCCACAGACGAGCGGTGTCGCAGATCAAAATGACATGCGCTCCGCCTGCTTGACACCCCCTGATGTGCTGCGTACCCTTGCCGGCCTTCTTTTCGGCCCACCATGTGCTTGTTTTAGCGCAACTTTCGCGGCGAGTCTCAGCATGAAGCGCACCTACCAACCGAGCAAACTGCATCGTCAACGCACTCACGGGTTTCGTGCGCGCATGGCTACTCGATCCGGCCGCCAGATTCTCGCTCGGCGCCGCGCGAAGGGCCGCAAACGCCTGACCGTGTGAAGCGTGCGAGATCGCTTCGTCCGCGTTTAGTTCGCCTTTGGCTTGCAAGCCCCTGCACGACGGTTCACACCGGCACAACGCCTTCGGAAACGATCCGAGTTCGATCGCGTCTATCGTGACGCGCGCCGCTCTTCCGATAATCTGTTTTCGGTTCTCGCACGGCCGAACGGTGGCACACACGCACGGCTAGGTCTTTCTATGCCGGCTCGACTCGTTGGAAACGCTGTGCGTCGGAATCGAGTAAAACGCCTGGTGCGAGAGTCGTTTCGTCGACATCAGCAGGCGCTGCCTGCTGTCGATATCGTCGTGAACGCGCGCGCTGGCGCACGCACTGCAGAAAGCGCTGCGATCACGGAGAGCCTCGAGAAACATTGGCACGCGGTGATCAGAAAATGCGCAGCGTCCTGACTTTTTTCATCCGCGGTTATCGCTACGTCATCAGCCCGCTTCTCGGGCCGAACTGCCGCTTTTATCCGAGCTGTTCCTGCTATGCCGAACAGGCCATCGAAGCGCACGGCGCGTTGCGAGGCGGCTATCTCGCCGCACGTCGCATCTTGCGCTGCCATCCCTTCCATCCGGGCGGCTATGACCCCGTCCCTTCGAACTCAGATCTGAAGTCCGCGCATGGATAATCAACGCGTATTCGTATGGGCCGCGCTCGCGCTCGTGTTGTGGCTCAACTATCTCGCGTGGCAGCGAGACTACGCACCGCCGCCCGTGCCGGCTGCGACGACGGCCGAAGCGCCTGAACGCCAAGATTCGGGTCTTCCGGACCTCCCCGCGAGCGAAGGCGAACCCGCATTGCCCAGCTCATCGCCGCAAGATGACAAGTCAACAGCGCCGGCTGCCTCGCAACAAGCATCGACGATTCGTGTGACCACCGATGTGTTGTCGATCGATATCAGTACGCGGGGCGGCGAGCTGATTCGTGCCGATCTACTCGAGTACCCCAAAGTCAAGAATCAGCCGGACGTTCCGGTGCGCTTGTTCGATGCAACGCCGCCGGGCATTTTCGTCGCGCGCTCCGGTTTGCTTGCTGCGGAACGCGAGGCTCAACCGACGCATCAAGCCTACTTCGAGAGCGCCGCGACCGAGTACAAGCTCGCCGATGGCGCGAACGAACTCGTCGTGCCGCTCACGTGGAGCGACGGGCAGGGTGTCACGGTCACGAAAACGTACACGTTTCGTCCGGGCAGCTATCGCGTCGATCTTAGCTACGATGTCACGAACGAATCCGACGCAGACTGGAAAGCGGCTTCCTACGTGCAACTTGTGCGTCACTACGAGCACGTCGAGCGCTCGTATTTCAAAGTGGAGACCTACGCGTATCGAGGCCCTGCCATCTTCGACGGCGACGGCTATCGCAAGCTCGATGTCGAGGACGCCGAGGATCGCAAGTTCGAAGCGAGCATCACGAGCGGATGGATGGCGGCACTCCAGCACCATTTCGTTGCGGCGGCCGTGCCGCCCCGCGACATTCCTTACAAGTTCACGCTGAAGGTGAATCAGCAGAACGATTTCACGCTCGGCTATGTTAGCCCTCTGCGCACGGTGCCCGCCGGCGGTACCGCGACGTTCGACGAAACACTATTCGTCGGGCCGAAGCTCCAGAGCCAACTGGAGGTAACGGGCCCCCGCCTCGAGCTTGTCGCGGACTACGGGAAGCTCACGATTATTTCGCAACCGCTCTTCTGGCTGCTCGACAAAGTGCACGGTGTCGTCGGCAATTGGGGCTGGGCGATTGTCATCGTCACCTTCTTGATCAAGCTCGTCTTCTACAAGCTCACCGCGGCAAGCGGTCGCTCGATGGCGAAGATGCGCAATCTGGCACCGCGCATCAAGGCGATCCAGGAACGCTACAAGGATGATCGCGAGCAATTGGGCCGCCAGATGATGGAGCTCTACAAGCGCGAGAAGATCAATCCGCTCGCGGGTTGTTTGCCGATCCTGATTCAGATCCCATTCTTCCTCGCGTTCTATTGGGTGTTGCTCGAGAGCGTCGAGATGCGCCAAGCGCCGTTCCTTGGATGGATCACGGATCTGTCTGCGCGCGATCCGTACTTCATCCTGCCGATCCTGATGGGCGGCGCGATGTTCGCGCAGTTCAAGTTGCAGCCGATGCCGAGCGCCGATCCGCTGCAGGCGAAGATCTTCATGTTCATGCCGGTCATCATGGCGGCGACGATGGCGTGGTTCCCGGCCGGTCTCGTGCTGTACTGGCTCACGAACACGCTGCTTTCAATCGCGCAGCAATGGCGCATCAACAAGCTCGTCGCGGCGGAGCAGAAGAAGACGTAGTGCGCCGAGACACTTGGCTCGTTCGGCCGCTCGTTCCACACTAAGCCGCATGAACGATCCGAGTTCCGGCCGCACGATCGCGGCGATCGCGACACCGCCGGGCCGCGGAGGCATCGGCGTGATCCGCGCATCAGGCCCGAACGTGAAAGCGATCGCCGAGGCGCTGCTAGGCGCCCTTCCGCCTCCGCGGATGGCAGCGCTACGCGCGTTCCTGGGCGCGGACGGCGAACCGATCGATACAGGCCTCGCGCTCTATTTCCCCGCACCTGGCTCCTTCACCGGTGAAGATGTTCTGGAGTTGCACGCGCACGGTGGCCCCACCGTGCTCGACATGCTGCTCCAGCGGGTGTTCGACCTGGGCGCGAGGATGGCTGAGCCGGGTGAATTCAGTCGGCGCGCGTTTCTAAACGACAAGCTCGATCTCACCCAAGCCGAGGCGATCGCCGATCTCATCGATGCGGGCTCCGCAGAAGCGGCGCGCGCGGCGTTGCGCTCCCTGCGCGGCGAGTTCTCCGATGCCGTCCGCTCGCTCACTGACGCCGTCATCGAGACGCGTATGCATGTCGAGGCTGCGATCGATTTCCCGGAAGAAGAAATCGATTTCCTCGCCGACGTGCAGCTCAAGGCGCGTCTCGACAACGCGCTCGCCCTCTCATCGCAAATCAGCGCGGAAGCTCGCCAAGGCGCGCTCCTCCGTGAGGGCATGACGGTCGTCATCGCCGGTAAGCCCAACGCGGGCAAATCGAGCTTGCTCAACAAGCTCGCTGGGTACAGCGCGGCGATCGTCACGGACATTCCTGGGACGACACGCGACATCTTGCGCGAGCGCATCGACATCGACGGCATGCCCCTGCACGTCTTGGATACTGCGGGGCTGCGCGAACATGCCGATATCGTCGAAGCGGAGGGCATCCGACGCGCACGCACTGCGATGCTCGAGGCCGATCGCATCCTCTATGTCGTGGATGCGACAGCAAATGCAACCGAGAGAGAGATGCGCGCCGAGCTTCAAACGCTGCCGAGCAACGTGCCCGTGACGACCGTCGTCAACAAGATCGATCTCACGAAAGCTACTCCGCGCTACGAACAATCGCAGCCACCCCGCATTCATCTTTCTGCTGCGACGGGCGAAGGAATCGATCTCTTGCGTGAGCATTTGAAAGAATGCGTCGGATTCCAAGGCGCGAGTGCCGGCACCCTCTCGGCGCGGCGTCGACATCTCGACGCCCTTGCGCGCTCACACCGACATCTACAATTGGCGGCGACTCACCTGACCGAACGTCGCGCCGGCGAGCTGATGGCAGAAGAGTTGCGGCAAGCGCAGCACGCGTTGGGCGAGATCACGGGCGAGTTTACGTCCGATGATCTCCTCGGCCGCATCTTCGAGAGTTTTTGCATCGGAAAGTAGATCGCATGGCCATCGCCGCGCCAGGCCTGCTCCGTCGATGTCTTGGTCGTTCAGTATCACCGCCCGGGCACGTGTTGCGGGCGCTGCAGCAGATCTTCGGCGAATCGGTTGCTCACGTGAGAGTGATCGAGCGCTCGCGTTATGCGCAATGCCACCTAGGCGCGCGGGCGACGACGCGCCGCAACCGCATCTATCTTCGCGAGGAGGCGAGCGCATTCTGGCAAGACGCGGAACTACTTCTGCACGAGTACTTCCATGTTGTACGGCAATGGCAGCCTGGCACGTTGAGCGTGTCAAGGTACTTGATGGAATCGCTGCGACACGGCTATTGGCAAAATCGCTATGAGATCGAAGCTCGTGCGTTCGCAGCCCGCCATCGCTCGCAGATGTGTGAGCTGCTGCGTGGTCCATCGGACGATTGGCCGTTACCGTCTTCCCAAGGCCGCTGCTAGCATGTGCGACCTGCCGCTCGGCTAGCTCACTCGCGCGAGCCCACTGGCGGCTCTCATCAAAAGAAACAGTGGAGGACGACCATGACATCGACGCGCACATCCCGTCCGGGCCGCGTGCTGATCGGCATCGCGATTGCATCGATTCTCTGCACGCACGCGAGTGCCGACGTCACGATCGAAGAGCGCATGTCCGTGAGCGGCGAGGGCATGATGAAGATGATGAATATGAACGGACGCACCGTTACATCGATCTCCGGATCGAAGGCGCGTACGGATAGCGAACTGCGGTTCGAGTCCGGTCTCATGCGCACCTTCGCAAGAGGAGTCGGCGACTCCACGGAGATCGTGCGCCTCGATGCCGACACGATGTACACGCTCGATCACAAGAAGAAGACGTACACGGAGACGACCTTCGCCGAGCAACGCGCTCAAATGCAGCAGACGATGGAGCAGATGGAGAAGGGACAGGCTTCGCAGCAGCAAGCCACTTCGGGCGTGGATGAGTCGGAATGCGAGTGGGAAGATCCGAAGGCCGATGTGACACGAAGTGGCGAGAAGAGCCAGATCGCGGGGTACGACGCCGAGCGCGTCACGATCGTCGCGACCCAGTCATGCAAGAACAAGAAGACCGGCGAAGTGTGTGATTTCGGGCTCGTGCTTGATCAATGGATCGCGCCGGGGTTCGAGGCCTCGGAAGAAGCGCAGGCTTACTACGCAGCGTATGCGGAGAAGATGGGCTTAGGTGCCACCGCCTCCCGCGATTTCGCGGAACGCGCACAGGCGATGTTCGGTCGTTACGAAGGCATTTGGGGCGAAGTTGCCGCGAAAATGCGCGACGTGAAGGGGCATCCGGTTCGGTCCTCTTTCGGTTTCGGCATTGGCGGCCCGCAATGCACGAGTGTTCAGCAAACGCAGGCGCAGGGTGGCCCCGCGGAACCCCCGAGCCTGGGCGGTGCACTCGGTGGCGCGCTCGGCGGCATGTTCGGCAAGAAGAAGGAGAAGCCCACGGAGGCGCCCGCTGCCGCGGTTCCCGCAGCCCCGATGCCGGGAGGTCTCATACCACTCATGAGCGTGAGCACCGAACTCATGTCCGTGAACACGAGCGCGGTGGATGCTGCGAAGTTCGAGATTCCCGCCGGTTACAAGAAGGCGAAGCGCTAGACAGCGGCGAACGCTTGACTCCGAAGGCACGCCGAGTACCATGCGGCGCCCCGAGCGTCGGGCTCGGGGCCCATTTGGACGCCGAACGTTTGCACCGCACAGTCTCGTGATGAATTTGAATAACGCGCACTCTTTCTGAAGGTTGATTTGCGGAGCGCGCCGGGCTCCGCGGGTCAGGTGCAAGCTCATTGGCTCCGACGAACCCCTGGCTGGGAAACCCGCCAGGGGTTTCGTGTTTCTGGGATCTGCTCAGCAGCACGATCCGACGCTGTACCGACGGCGGATTTCTCCATTTTTCCCCAGTTATTCGCGCCGAGCGCAGTCGCGCGTATCCGTAACGTGATGCTCGTCAGCGAGAGCGTTCTCGCACGATTTCACGACGCACACACGACAGGAGGAAGTTATGAACGCGCGCACCTTCAAGACAAGCAAGCGGCAGTTCGGCCAAGGCATGAGCGAATACATCATCATCACAGCGCTGGTCGCGGTCGCGGGAATCGGACTCTTTGCCGCCTTTGGAGACGTCTTGCAGAACCAGATGGCGGGTATGAGCCGTGAGATGGCGGGCCAGTCCGGCAGCCAAGACATCACGGATGCACAATCGTCTGCAACGACCGCGCAGAATCGCGCTCAGCAGGCGGACAGTCTCGCGACTTACAACCAACAAACGAACGCGGACGGAGGCAACTAAGCCGCTCGAACCTGCCCTCATCGAGTAGATCTCAAGCGGGAGCGAACTCGTGATGATTCAGGCCCCGACTATTCGCCACGCGCAAGCGCATCGCGGGCAAATCGCACCCGTTGCACTGCTCGGGGTGCTGATCTCGAGTGCCGTGCTCGTGCTCATGTTCAACACGGGGCAAAAAATCACCGAGAAGTCCCAACTCACGAACGCCGCTGACGCAGCCGCGTACAGCGGCGCGGTCTGGACGGCGCGTCATCTGAACTTCATGGCGTACACGAATCGGGCGATGATCGCGAATCATGCCGCGGCCGGGCATTTCGTCTCGTACGTCAGCTGGACGCGCTACGTGCACGATTCGATCGACTACATCGACCGTGTCACGCAATGGATCCCTTATGTCGGCCAGTACGTCGACATCGCCGAACAGATCGCAGAGCAGGTACGTCGGCTCGCCGACCAGTCCGCAGATGTCGCGATCCCGGCGCTCGACCTGTGGAATGCCAACTTTCGCGCGGCACAGGCGGAAGCGCAGGCCTCTCTCGCACTCAACAATCTCAACGAGCTGATGCAGGCGACTGCGCGTGCCTACGACCCCGAGATTCGACTGAACGATCGCGGCGAGGTCTCGCGAATGCCGCAGGAGCTGCGAACGTTGATCGAAGGACAGCTTCTCGCACAACTCGCGAACGTCCCGAGATTCGTGCAGCGATACACGGCGACGAACGATCAAGGCGGCGTCGGTGAGCTCATTGAAGCAAGCTTGCACGCGAACGCCGATTTGGAACGTTGGATCTCCGGAGAGCGCGGTTGGCAGGAGACTGGGCTCGCGTTTCGCCTGCGCAAACAAGGCTCGACTACGCACACACAGTCGGCACAGGCCGCGGATTGGAATGCTCGCGATCAGCTGCAGTACCGCACGCGGCGTCTGTTCGGATGGAGCCGCTGGCGGCGGATCGGGGATGAGACGAGCACGGCCAGCGCGCGCGAATTCGACTCTGATTACGCTGGCGTGCCTTCCTATTACAACGTGGCCGGTACACCCGGCGATCGGTCGCTTCGCATCGCGGCGATCGCTACGAAGCGGCAGGCGCAAGTCGCGACCGCGGACCTGCTCGGCATGCGATCGTCGAGCGTACCGATCTCGGCTGTTGCGATCGGAACCATCGAGTTCAGACGACCGCGCGGCGAGGCCTTTCCTTCGCTCGGGCGCGAACAACGAGAGTTCGCGAATCTCTTCAACCCGTTCTGGGAAGCGAGACTCGCCCCAATCAGTCTCGGAGAGAGCACGTGATGGGCACGTCCCCGCGCGTGCACGAATGCACTCGTCAGCGCGGCAGCGCAATGGCGGAAACGATCATCGCCTTACTGGCGCTCTCGCCGTTCCTCATCGGAATTCCGTTGCTTGGCAAGCAGCTCGATATCAAGCACAAGACCTTCGATGCAACCCGCTACGCAGTGTGGGAGCGCACAGTGTGGCGAAACGACGGTACGAGCCATCGCAAGAGCGAGGCTGACATTTTGCTCGAAGCGCGCGATCGCGCGCTCGGCGATCCCAAAGCCTTCGTCATCGATGCACAAGCCTTACGTGCGGAAGGCATCACCGAGAATCGCTTGTGGGTCGATCGACAGCGAGCACGACTCGTTGACTATGAGGCGAACACGAGCGGTGCGATTCAAGAACTCAACATGGGAACCGCACCGCTCGATGTCGGCTACGTGCTCGTGCCCGGCCTCAGCTACGGCGACGGTGTGATCGGTACCGCAGCGAGTGTGTTGGGCGTCTCCGATCTGGATCTCAATCGCCGCGCATTCGCGAGAGCGCGGACACGAGTCGATGTGCGCCCGGTGCTCTCTCAGCTCGCCGATGCTCCGCCTTCGCTCGCCAGTCAAGGCACACATGAAGAACGCCACCGAGCACTCATCCATGAAGCGGAAGGCGCGATCTTGAGCGACACGTGGGCAGCAGGCGCGGAATCAGAATTCCGAGAACGCGTCGACTACGTCACCGCGAACGAGTTCATCGAGCTTCTGGAGTTTCCAGCGCGTGCGATCGGTGCGCTGGCGCTCGGGCCAGGTCGTCCCCTTTATGGCGAAGGCCAGTTCGCGTGGGACCCGGAGTTTCGCCCGAACTCCACCGATCTTCCACGCGCCTACATCGGGCGACGCTGAAGCCATGAAACGCGTACTCGCCCTATTCGGCTGCCTGTTCGCATCATTCGCGAACGCAGGAGGCATCGAGCGCAGCACGAGCGCGTTGCCCCAGCTCGGCGCACCCCCGCAAGGCGAAGCACAATGGATCGCACGAAGCATGCGACACAACGGACTTCCGATGACGCTGCAGTCGTTTCATTCTCGGTTGAGTGCGGAGGAAGTGCTGCAGCACTACGAGGTGCGAGCGAAGAACGAATCTGCGCGCGGGAGCGCGCGCTCGCGCCGCGGCGAGTGGCAAGTACTCGCGCTGAAGGGGGCGAGACACTACGCCACGATTCAGGCGCGCGATGCGGCTCCGGGCAGTGTCGGGACCATCATGGTGACAGCGGATCCAGCGCATGTGGAAACATCGCTCGCGACGCGATTCCCGCTGCCGTCATCGATGCGAGTCGTCACGCTTCAGCAATATGAAGATCGAGGCGACCAAGCCGAACACATCAGCTTGGTCAGCACGCGGTCGCCGCATATAGAAGCGTTGAGCTGTGCCCAGGTCTTGAGCCGTTCAGGGTGGCAGCTCGTGCAAGATGCGCCCGCGCGATCGATCCAGCGCGGCCACGTGATCGAAGCGCAGAAAGGCGCTTCGCACGCGCGCTTGACGTTCATGCCGGATCGATCGAACTCGGGACGCACGGCAATCATCATCGTCTGGAAAAAGGCATGAGCTCACGCAAGTCAAAGTCTCTCGCTAAGCGCATCGGTGGATGGGGCACGACCGAATACCTCGCAGTGCTACTAGGTCTTGCTGCCGTGTGGCGGGGCGGCCAAGCGCTGCTCGCGCTCATACGCGAGCACCATGATGAGTTTGCGTGGGCATTGACGATGCCCTTCTAACGGGTTCGAGCGCAGGGAGGCGCAGATGAAAGGCACGATCATTACGATCATGATGCTGGGTGGAGCAGCGGCAGCAGGGACAGCCGCCGCGTACTTCGCGAACGATTACATCGAACAGACAATCGCGAAGCACCGCGCCGAGCTCGATGCTCAGTACGCGCCCGTCAAGGTTATCGTTGCCGCGCGCGACCTGCGACCGGGCGTTCCCCTGTCATCGCAAAGCGTCGCCGTACGCGAAGTGCCAGGCGCATTTCTCCATTCGGAAGCGATCCGGGCCGATCGATGGAGTCAGGTCTCGGGACGCGTACTCGCGCGTTCGCTCCAGAGCGGAGAGCCCATCCTCACGGCGCATCTCGCGCAAGAGCTGGCGGCGGGGTTCTCATCCCAGCTCGACCCAGGAATGCGTGCGCTCACTTTTCCGGTCGACGAGGAGTCGTCGATCTCCGGCATGCTCGCACCCGGCGATCGTATCGATATCTTCTTTACCACGACGAGCGGCAACGAATCGATGACGCTTCCGTTGTTATCCAACGTGCAAGTCATTGCAACCGGCATGCGCACGCTCACGAACGAGAACCATCCGGGCTTGCAGGATCAGCGACAGTTCAGAACGGTCACGGTGACGGTGCCGCCGCAAGACGCGGCGAAGATCACACTGGCGCAAGATGCAGGAAAAATCACGATCACGTTGCGCCAGCCCGAGGACGCGGCTGACCTGCATTTGGCACGAGTCACGAAACAAACGTTGTTGTTCGGTGAGCCGGTTGCCCGACGTGCAACGGTCCGAAGAAGAATCGAAGTCATTCTCGGCGGGATCTGATCGATGCGCTACAGACAAGGATTGTCATCAAGCTTCGTGCCCGCTTGGCGTTTGCCAAGCGCGCTGAGCCAACTGCTTTGGTGTGCGTTGCTCGCAGTAGCTTGCGCCTTCCCCGGCATCGTGCACGCGCAGTTGGTGCCGATGGACTCGGCGCCTGTGGGCGTACTCACCGTCCCGGTCGGCCAGAGCTTGCTCATCCGCTACCCGGACGCGAAACGCGTGAGCGCAGGGGATGGCGAGGTGCTCGACGTCAAAGTCTTTGATGACACTCAGGAGATCCTCCTGATCGGCAAACACGAGGGTGTGACGGACCTTCGCATCTGGAGTCGAGACGGCACGACGATCGCTTATCTCATCAACGTTCTTGCGCCGGTGCCGATCCCTCGAATCGAGGCCGCGCCATCGCTCGAAGTCGAATCGACGATTCTGATTCAAGCGAAGCTCATCGAGGTGAAGAAAACGGCGTTGCGCGACATCGGCGTCGATTGGGCGGACATCGCGCAGGGTCCTGTATTCGGCACACTCGATGAGTTCGTGACGAATGAGCATTTCCGCATCATCCCCGAAGCCGTCGAAGGTCTCGACGGCTTGCCGCTCGAGCTCGGCACGAACAATCACTACTTCGCGATGACGACCGTGATCGACTCGGTCGTGAACCTGCTCGTGAATAACGGCGATGCGCGCTTGCTGGCCGAGCCGACGCTCACATGCATCAACGGCGGGCAAGCGGATTTTCTCGTCGGCGGTGAGGTGCCGATCCCGGTGCAAAATCAGGACGGTGCATTGAACGTCATCTTCAAACAGTTCGGCATCATTCTCAATGTGGAGCCACGTGCCAATGACAACGGACTCATCCGCACGAAGGTCGGCGTCGAAGTGAGCAGTGTAGACAAGGCGATCTCTGTGCTCGGCATCCCGGGCTTTGCTACACGCAAAACGAACACCGAAATGAACGTGCAGACGGGCGAGACGATGATCGTCGCTGGACTGTTTAACTCGGAAGACGCAAAGACGGTCGTGAAGGTGCCGGGGTTGGGCTCGCTCCCCATCCTGGGTGAGCTATTCAAATCGCGTCAATTCCGTCGCGGTGAAACCGAGCTCGTCGTGCTCGTCACACCTCGCATTCTGGGTGCTAACGATGCCGCAGTGAGCGCGGGAACGCAGAAGTTCGACGAGCTGAAACGCAGATCGGACGAAGCGCTCAAGTTCAAGTTGAAGGACTGACGCGGGAGGCTCCGATGCTTGATATGTGCGTGACGATTCCTGGCGAGCCGCCGATCCATCGCAGCCTTTCCCGCGAAGGCGCGTACTTGATCGGGCGGAGTTTTACCGCGGACATCCGCCTTCGCCATGAATCGGTTGCGAAACGTCATGCGTGTCTACGCCTCGAGGAAAGCGGCGCGTGCATGCAGGATCT
This sequence comes from Lysobacterales bacterium, assembly GCA_044506405.1. Taxonomy (GTDB): domain Bacteria; phylum Pseudomonadota; class Gammaproteobacteria; order Steroidobacterales; family Steroidobacteraceae; genus Steroidobacter. Next base: position 21,984 of record JBIQKP010000001.1, read on the forward strand.
CGGCACGGCGGACCCCGTCAGAAGGAACGGCGTCGTGATCTCGAGCAGCGCGCCCGCGCGAACGGGGGACACGTTCCATGTTGGCGAATGCGAGCTCACGATCGTTCGAGCTGACTCCACGATGGAGGACACGACGCGCGAGGACCCCTCGCGAACATCCGACGCGCAGGAAGAGTTGAGTGCGCGGGAGACTCGCATCGTGCCCGTGGTCATCGCACCTGCGAGCGACGAGCTGCAGCCTTTGAAGCTCAAGCTGCAGGAGCTCGTCCTTCGCGAGCTTGATCTGTTCCGACGAACCGCCCTGAACAACTTGCAGGCCGCCGACCTCCGGCGCGAAGCGCGTACGGCGATCGAATCGATCATCTCGAGCGGCGAGATCGCGCTGCCTCCTGAGATCAATCGCGCTACGTTCATTCAGGAGATGGCCGCCGAGATCATGGGTTATGGGCCGATCGAACCGTATCTCGCCGACGATTCGGTTTCAGAAGTCATGGTGAACGGTCCGAATCAGATCTACATCGAACGCCACGGCCGGCTTTCGGACGTGCCCGCGCGATTCATCAACGCGGAGTCTTTGATGCGAGTCATCGAGCGCATCGTGACGCCACTCGGCCGTCGCATCGATGAAGGCGTTCCGATGGTGGACGGCCGCCTCCCGGACGGCTCGCGCGTGAACGCGATCATCCCTCCGCTGTCGCTCATCGGGCCCATCCTGACGATCCGCAAGTTCGCGAGACGACGCTTCTCGATGGAGCGCCTGGTCGAGATCGGTGCGCTCAGCGCGAGCATGGCGGCCTTTCTCAAGATCTGCGTTCAGTACCGCAAGAACATCCTCGTCTCGGGCGGGACGGGTTCAGGAAAGACGACGTTCCTCAACGCGCTCTCCGAATCGATCGCGGTGACAGAGCGCATCGTCACGATCGAAGATGCGGCGGAGCTCCGGCTCGCGCAACCGCACGTGCTCTCACTCGAAGCTCGGCCAGCCAATGTCGAGGGTCGCGGCGAAGTCACGATCCGTGAGCTCGTCCGCAATGCACTCCGGATGCGTCCGGACCGAATCATCGTTGGTGAATGTCGCGGAGGCGAAGCGCTCGACATGCTGCAGGCGATGAATACCGGGCACGATGGCTCGTTGACGACCGGACACGCGAACTCCCCACGGGATCTGCTCTCTCGACTCGAAGTCATGGTGCTCATGGCTGGCATGGATCTGCCGCTGCGCGCCGTACGTGAGCAAATCGCATCCGCAGTGGACATCATCGTGCAGCAAACGCGCTTCAGTGATGGACGCCGCCGCGTAACCTCGATTGTCGAAGTCGACGGGATCGATCATGACGTCATCCTCACGCAACCGCTGTTCGCGTTCCGACAACGCGGGGTGGGTACGAATGGTGAGGTCTTGGGCGATTTCGTCGCCTGCGGACAACCGCCACGATTCTACGAAGAGTTGGAAGGGTCGGGTGTGCCGCTCGATCGATCGATCTTCAACGAGGGTCATTCCAGGGAGTCGGCCGCGAGATGATGGAGGTCCTCTTGCACCCGAAGTCGCTCGTATTGCTGTGTTTGTTGCTCGCAGTGGGCACGCTGATGCTGCTGCTGCGCAGAGGACTTGCCGGATATGAAAAGGCGTTCGTGCGGCACATCGGAGCTGGCTTGAAGTACAACTTCATCGCGGCCGACCCTCGCACGGTGTTCGCCTTGAGCGCTGTCGCTACGATCGCGTGCGCGCTCGCGGGCTTCTACATGCTCGGCGTCGTGGGCGCCGTAATGGGTGTTCTGTTCGGCGTGCTGACGCCGCGCGTTGCCCTCCAGCGAATCGCGAAGGGACGCATCAAACGATTCGTCTATCAACTGCCTGATGCGTTGCTCGCACTAGCTTCGGCGCTACGTGCGGGATCCAATTTGACGAAAGGACTCGAGCTGTTGAGCTCTCGTCAGCCGGCGCCGCTCAGTCAAGAGTTCACGATCGTGCTCGCCGAGCATCGCGTGGGTCGACAACTCGCCGAATCGCTCCACGATATGCGTAAACGTATCGACACACCTGAGCTCGATCTGATGAATACCGCGATCAACGTCTCGCGGCGCGTGGGCGGCAATCTGGCGGACACGCTCGAATCGCTCGCAAAGACCTTACAGGAGAAGGCGCACATCGAAGGTAAGATCGACGCGCTCACCGCGATGGGTCGCGCACAGGGTTGGGTCGTGGGATTGCTGCCAATCTTCATCGGCTTCGTGCTCTATCAACAGCAACCCGACCGCATGGGCCTTCTATTCACCGAGTGGTATGGGTGGGTCGTCCTGGCCGTCGTCGCCGTGATGATGACGATCGCGGCGTGGATGATCAGGAAGATCGTAAACATCGACGTGTAGGACACACGGGTTCAAGGGCTTCTACAAGTACTCTGATGGACTCCACGCATGGATGCGTTACTCATCTCAGCACTCGTTGCACTCGCCTGTACGCTCGTGTTGGCGTTGCCGCTCGCGCTTCGTCGACGAGCGAAGGAAGATCTCGAGCGAGACAGCGCCTGGCGAGATGAGCTCCCGACCGCGCTGCGTGCCGCGCGACCTTTGATGCGCTGGTACGCTTCGAGCGTCGATACGGGGCTCACAATTCACAAACGAGAAATCCTTCAGACGCAGCTCAACACTGCCGGTGCCGGTTATCTGATCACACCCGCCGAGTTCATCGTCATTCGTCGGCTCGCGTGTGTGATCGCGGTTCTGATTGCGCTCTACGTCGTCTTCGTCCTGGAGGTTCGCGACGCGCTTTATCTCGTGCTCGCGGGAAGCCTCGTCCCATTCGGATACATGTACCCGGATATTTGGCTCCGAGATGCGCGCAAGAAACGCCAGAGCCGATTCGAGAAGGAGTTCCCGTTCTTTCTCGATGTCGTCGTGCTCGGAATGAAAGCGGGACTGACTTTTACCGCGGCGGTCGAGCAAGCCGTGCAGCAAATCCGCAGCGGACCTGTGCGCGATGAATTCTCTCGCTATCTGCGCGAAACGCGCACAGGCGTTACGCGGCGGACGTCTCTCGATCGCCTTGCAGCTCGCGTGCTTATCCCGGCGGTGACGAACTTCGCGGCCTCCGTGACGCAGGCCGAAGAAACGGGGGGCTCGCTCGGTGAAGTTCTCGCGGACCAGGCGCGACAGCGTCGGCAGGAGCGATTCGTACGCGCGGAAAAGCTGGCGAATCAAGCGCCCGTGAAGATGTTGTTTCCTCTGATCGCGCTGCTGTTTCCGATCACGTTCATCATCATCGGGTTCCCGATCGTCGTTCAGCTCGTGGAATCTGGCGCGCTCGAGATTTTCTAATCCGTTCTACAAGGAAGTGGCTATGGAAACATCCGCGATACAAACGGCGGACGGGCAATGGATCGCACGGCACCTGATCATCGCTCGCTCTTTCGGCGATCGCTTGCAGGGAGTGCTCAAACACGGCGCCCTAACGTCCGATACAGCGTTGCTCATTACGCCGTGTTCGAGCATCCACACGTTCGCGGTTCCGTTCTCGCTCGATGCAGTCTTCTTGAGCGCGCAGCTTCGCATTCTGCGTCTTGCGCCGGACGTCGCACCGTGGCGAGTTCGGTGGGCCCCGCGCGGCACGAAGCATGTGCTCGAGTTGCGAGCGGGAACGATCAGTGCGTTACAGCTCGAGGTCGGCACCTTTGTTTGCTTGCGTTCGAGCACGGACGAATTGCGAGGTGCGCTCACTACCGCCGCGAGGCGTCCGTGCAGCACGACGCATGTGCAGTTCTCACTGCGGCTCCCGCGAGAGGCGCGTCACGAAACATCGCCGCCGCTGCGACATGAGCTCTGCGCGCGCCCCGAACGCCGCTAGCTCACTCGAGCTTGAAGCTCACGCGGAGGCGATACCGTGAGTTCGGGCAGTTGCTGCTCATCACCATGTCGCTCACGGCGCGCACCGCAGCTTCATCGAGCTGCGGGTAGAGGCTGCTCGCGACCGCTCGAACGTCCTTCGGATTCGCGGCTTTGCCTGCGAGCGTGAACTCGACCGTCACGGGACCTTCCTCGCCCGCGCTCCGAGACGCTTCGGGATAGTAGTCGGCGATCGCTACGGGCTTCACCACTTCGTACTTGCAGGTCGACGCCGTAGACAGCGGGGGCAGCTTCGGTCGGGCAGTGCATTTCGCATCGAACATGGACGCGCTCACGGAATCTTTGGCGAGGCTGCCTGCGATGATGCGAGTGGACCGTTCGACCACCAACGCCTTCGCTTGTGTCCTTGCGTTGCCCTGGAAGTCGGTACCGTCGTAAGTAATCTCGCCGGTGCATTCCAGTGCTTCGCTCGACTCATTGAGCACGACGAGCGCGCGGTAGAAGCATTGATTTGTGCTGCCTGGCGCGCAGGCGCGCGGCGCCGCATCGCGGGCGAGCAGGAAGCTCCATTGACCTGACGGCAGATCAAATGAGTGCCCCGCCGATTCGACGATGAGCTCTTCGGCGGAAGGCGCTGCGCTCGTGCGGTTCGCCGCGGCGGCAATGTGCTCGGCGCAGTTCGCAGGGCGCATCGATGTGCCGCCACCGCTGGTCTTGAAGGCCTCGACTTGCTCGTTGAAGCACGTCGCTAACCCTGTGGCTTCCTGAGCAGCGGGTGCATACACCGCTGCGTAGGACTTGCTGAGCTCGGCCTTTGCCGTCTCATCCTTACCGATCGACTTCTGACCGAGCTCACCTTCCAAGCATCGCGCGTACTCGGCGGTGGCATTCGCGAACTCGATAACGCCCTTCTGCGCGGTCGCCATCTGCTCTGCATTCGCCGTTTTTCCGTCCGGCACTTCGAACGTAGGCTTCGGACGGACGCACTCGGCGGTCGCGTCGAATGCCGCGAGTCCCAACGAACACAACATGAAGGCCGCTAATCTAACTTTCATCGTTTTCGAACCTTATCCCCTGGGCAGGTCGGTAATTGTCGACGATCGTTCGGAGCGAAGCGAGAGGCACGGCGCAGAAAGCTGAGCGGCGCAAGCTGTGTGTCCGCGAAAAGGATGCGCTCGGACGCGCCGGGTCGGGCTGTGAGGTTACCGATTCCGATGGCGATCTTTCCGTCACCTCATGTCCAGCGCCGATCGCAGTCCATGCAGGAGCTACACGGATCGCGCTCTCGATTGCACTCGCGTTGCGTCGCGGGCAATTCGGCCTATACCCTAGCTCAGCCACGCCGGATGCGTGCTCCCCTACTCTCCAGAGCGCCCTTTGCCCATGCAAACGCACTTCCGCGCCCGCGCCGTTCACCGCCGCTTTGCGCTCATCGCGCATAGTTGGGTAGTCAGCTGCGCGCTCGTACCCGTCGCCCTTGCACAGAACCCGTCGGCTCTCGACATGAACGATCCGCAAATCGAAGCGTTGATCGAGCGCATGACGCTCGAGGAAAAAGCCGGGCAACTCACGACGCTCGCCGACGAGATCCGCCTGCTCAACCCGAACACCAATCCTGAAGCCAATCGCCGGCGTTCGGATGAGTTGCTCGACGAAGTTCGCGCAGGACATGTGGGCGCGCTGTTCAACGGTCGAGGCGTGAAGGGCGCGCGACTCGCGCAACGGACGGCATCGGAAGAATCTCGCATGAAGATTCCGCTGTTGTTCGGCGGCGATGTCATTCACGGCTATCGCACCGTGTTTCCGATTCCGCTCGGAGAGGCGGCGAGCTTCGAGCCCGAGCTCGCAGAACGCACGGCGCGCGTCACGGCGCTCGAAGCCACTGCGGGCGGGCTTCATTGGAATTTCGCACCCATGGTCGACATTGCTCGCGATCAGCGTTGGGGCCGTGTTGCCGAAGGTTCGGGTGAGGATGTCTATCTCGGGAAATTGTTCGCCGCTGCGCGCGTGCGCGGCTATCAAGGTGAGAATCTCGCGAACCCGGATTCGATGCTCGCAACGCCGAAGCATTTCGCTGCTTACGGTGCCGTCGCCGGCGGCATGGACTACAACACTGTCGACATCTCGCCGCAAACCTTGCGCGAAGTCCATCTGCCGCCGTTCAAGGCAGCGTTCGATGCCGGCGCGCTATCGACAATGAGCTCGTTCAACGAGATCAACGGCATCCCCGCAACCGCAAACTACGAGCTGTTGACGACGATTTTGCGCGGCGAGTGGGGCTTCAAAGGGTTCGTCGTTTCCGATTACACGTCCGACATGGAGCTCATCGCTCATGGCTATGCGGCGAATGAGCGCGAGGCCGCGAAGCTCGCGTTCCTAGCGGGCGTGGACATGAGCATGCAAAGCGGGTTGTACGTCAAATATCTGCCCGCACTCGTGCGGGATGGCGAGATCTCGATGACGACGCTCGATCAATCCGTTCGGCGTGTGTTGCGACTGAAAAAGGCGCTCGGGTTATTCGACGATCCCTATCGTTCACTCGACCCGCAACGCGAGGCGGCCGACCTCGGAAGGCCGGAGCATCGCGCACTCGCCCGCGAAGCTGCGCGCCGCTCGATCGTGTTGCTCAAGAATCAGAAGAGCGTATTGCCGCTCGCGAAGAGCGCGAAAGTTGCTTTGATCGGTCCGTTCGCGGAAGACCGGCACCACCTTCATGGCCCTTGGACGTTGTTCGCGAACGATCAAGAAGCGATCACACTGGCGGACGGCATCGCCGCCGCACTCGACGACGCGACCTTGCTTCAGGTCGTGCAAGGATCGAATTTCGAAACGCCGCTCAAGGGCGGCATCGAGGCGGCCGTGCAAGCTGCCAATGAAGCGGATGTCGTTCTGCTTGCGATTGGGGAGATCCATGAGATGTCGGGCGAGGCACAGTCGCGCACCGAGATCGTCGTGCCGGCAGCGCAACAACACTTAGCTGAAGCCGTCGCCGCGACGGGCAAGCCGACCGTCGTGCTGCTTCGGAATGGACGTGCGCTCGCGCTTGAAGGCGCGGTGCGCAACGCAGATGCCATTCTCGTCACCTGGTTCCTCGGCTCGGAAACCGGCAACGCGATTGCAGACGTCCTGTTCGGCGCGTACAACCCGTCAGGGCGGTTGCCTGTCAGCTTTCCAATCGAGCCGGGTCAGCAACCATACTTCTACAATCACAAGCGGACCGGCCGGCCGTTCGTCAAAGGCGAAGCGCGCGAGTTCAAGGCGCGTTATCGCGAAGCGCCGAATGAGGCGCTCTATCCGTTCGGATTCGGACTCAGCTACGCGACGTTCAAGTATGAACCCGTGCGCCTAAGCGCCACGACGCTGCCGTGGGACGGCGAGCTCACGATCAGCACGACGATCACGAATACGAGCGAGCGGGCGGGTGAGGAAGTCGCGCAGCTCTACCTCCATGATCGCGTCGCGAGCCTCACGCGGCCCGTCCGCGAGCTCAAGGGATTTCAGAAGATCAAGCTCGAGCCGGGCGAAAGCGCCGACGTGAGCTTTACGATCAAGCGCAGTGACCTCGAATTCGTCGGCACCCATCTTGAATGGATCGCCGAGCCAGGCGAGTTCGACGTTTGGATCGCACCGTCTTCGGCAACCGGAACTGCGAAAACATTCCGACTGCTTGCCGAACACGCGACGACGCGCACGTCTTCGTCATCGCCACCCTGACTAACGCCACAACTCGCGCAGTTTCGCCGCTGCGTCGATTCGCACGCTGTGGGATTTCGGGGACGTGGACGCGATCCCTTCAGTCGGCCACGCCGTCTGCTCGAACTTCGCGAGGAGCGCATCGGTCATGAAGCGACTGCGCGCGCCATAGACGTGTGCGTCGCCTGTGCGCGATTGCTGCGTCACGTAGTACTTCAAGGGTGCGATCAACTGCAGCTCCTGCTTCGCACGCGTCATCGCAACGTAGAGCAAGCGGCGCTCTTCTTCGATGAGCTCCGGCTTGCCGGTCGCATGCTCGTTCGGGAAATTCCCGTCCGCGACATTCAAGACATAAACGGAGTCCCACTCCTGACCCTTGGCGGAATGCACCGTCGACAAAATCAAGTAGTCCTCATCTTGTAGCGGCGTGCCCGCAAGATCGCCGGAGGCTTGCGGCGGATCGAGCGTCATCTCTGTGATGAAGCGCTCTCGGTTGCCGAATTGCGCCGACAAACGCTCGAGTTGTTCGATGTCGCCCGTGCGTACTTGTGCGGCATCGTACAGTCGCTCGAGGTGTGGCTGATACCAGGCGCGTACGCGCGCGATTTGCCCTGCCCACTCGCGCGCCTCGGCGAGCTCACTCATGAGCGTTGCGAAGGCGCTCCAATCCTGGGCGGCGGCAGCCGGCATGCTGTAGGCCTTGAGCACGCTCCACGCACAACCGCTCGCCTCGAACACCTTCAAGCAACGGTCCGCATTTGCCGGCCCGATGCCGGGCAGAAGCTGTAACGCGCGGAACGCGGCAATCCGATTGCGCGGATTGTCCGCCCATCGCAAGACCGCGAGCACGTCTTTGACGTGCGCGGCTTCGAGGAACTTGAGTCCGCCGTATTTGACGTACGGAATGTTGCGGCGAACGAGCTCGAGCTCGAGCGGATCGCTATGGTGCGAGTTGCGCATGAGCACGGCTTGCCGTCGCAACAACACGCCGCGCTCGCGTGCGGCGAGGATACGCTCGACGACGTAAAGCGCTTGCGCTTGATCGTCCTGCACCGTGACGTACTGGGGTTTCGCCGCCGAGTGCCGCTTGGAATGCAAGTGCTTGCGGTATTGACGAGGGCTGTCGCTCATCAAGAGATTTGCTGCGTCGAGGATCGGCTGCACGGAACGGTAGTTCTCTTCGAGCGCGACGATCGTCGCCGGCGGCGAGAAGCGATTCGGATACTCGAGAATGTTCTCGACCGTCGCACCGCGGAATGAGTAAATCGCCTGCGCATCGTCACCGACGACGCAGAGTCCCGCACCGTCGGGTTTGAGCGCGTAAACGATCTGCGCCTGCAACGCATTCGTGTCCTGGAACTCGTCGATCAACACATGAGAGAAACGATCGCCGATCTCACGCGCGAGTTGCGGCTCTTGTACGAGGATGTGCCAATAGAGCAGTAAGTCGTCGTAATCGAGCAAGTGTTGCGTGTGCTTGATCTCGACGTAACGACGAAACAGTTTCGTGAGCTCGTCGCACCATTCGTGACACCAAGGAAACGCCTCGTCGAGCGTCTCCTCGAGAGAGCGCCCGCTGTTGATGCGATGTGAATAAATCGCGAGACAGGTGTCTTTACGCGGGAAACGCTTCTCCTTCTTGGATAAGCCGAGCTCTTGGCGCGCGATATCGAGCAGATCGGCGGCGTCGCCTCGATCCAGGACCGAGAACGAAGGATCGAGTCCGACCACATGCGCGTACTCGCGCAACAATCGATTGCCGATGGCATGAAACGTTCCCGACCATAAACCTCGCGCCGCATCGACATGGACCGCCGTCCGCAAGGCGCGAGCACGCAGCGTCTCGGCTGCGATCCGTTCTGCTCGACGCAACATCTCCTGTGCCGCTCTGCGCGTGAAGGTCAGCAGCAAGATGCGTTCGGGTGCCACACCCGAGATGAGCAAGTGCGCGACACGATGCGCCAACGTGTTCGTCTTCCCCGTGCCCGCGCCGGCAATGATGAGAAGCGGTCCGGCGGTGAACCCTGTCGAAGCATCTGCGCGCCCGAACGTGGCGGCCGCCCGCTGTTGAACGTTCAGCCGTTCGTGAGGTGAAGCTGCCGCCTCATATAGATGTGCGCTCATCGTCGCGTCTCAGGGAGAAAAAGAAGACAAGGCGCGTACTGTATATAGGGACAGAGGCGGTTGCTAGATGAATTCCATCGCGCGCAAAGCGCTGGCGGGAACGTATGCGCCGATCGAACGTTCAGAGATCAAGGCGCATGAGCGTCGACGCAGATTCAAGCCTGCAATGTCATGAGGTCTGTCGATCGGGAATCGATGAGCAACCACGCCGCTAGCGAGTCCCCGCGCGAGCTTCCAGAGATCGTCGTACGCGCGCAGCGGCACGCTCGCGAGAGCGGGTTGATCTATGTGTCGGACACCGAGCCTGGCATTCGCCGTACGCGCGCTGGCAAGGGTTTTCGCTATCTCGGGCCCAATCGCAAACCGGTTCATCACCAGCGCACGCTCGAACGCATTCGCAGTCTCGCAATCCCGCCGGCTTACACCGACGTGTGGATCTGCTCGAAAGCTCGCGGACACTTGCAAGCCACCGGCCGCGATGCGCGCGGCAGAAAGCAGTACCGTTATCACCCCGAGTGGCGCGAGACGCGCGACAACGGCAAGTTCTCTCGCATGATCGAGTTCGGCCGTGCGCTGCCTGGCCTGCGCAAACGACTCAAGGCGGATCTGGCACTGCCGGGTCTGCCGCGAGACAAGGTGTTGGCGCTGATCGTCAAACTGTTGGATGACACGCTCATTCGCGTCGGTAACGAAGAGTACGCGCGCACCAACAAATCATACGGCGTCACGACGCTGCTCGATCGGCACGCTAAGTTCTTCCCCGATGGTCGCGCGCTACTGTGCTTTCGCGGCAAAGGCGGCCGGCAGCACGAAGTGGAGCTCGATGATCGACACCTCGCCCGTGTGATGAGGCGCTGTCAGCAGTTGCCGGGTCAACAGCTCTTTCAGTACGTCGATGAAGAAGGACAACGACAGCCGGTCGATTCAGGCATGGTGAATGACTATCTGCGCCGTGCGATGGGGTGCGATTCGCCGGAGCAAGAAGGGTTCACCGCGAAGGACTTCCGGACCTGGGGTGCGACCGTGCGTGCGATTGCCTATCTCGCCACGCAGCGGTGCGAGGACCGCGTCACCGAGCGGGCTTTTGCACGTTGTGTCGCGGCGACCGCGAAGGATGTTGCGCAGGCACTTGGCAACACACCGGCTGTCTGCCGCAAGTCGTACATCAATCCGATCGTCTTCACGGCATGGCGTGGTCGCCTCATCGAAAACCTGTGCCCAAGCGGTTCGATCCCGTCTAGACGTCTAGAAACCCTGACGCTGAGGGTGCTCAAGAAGGCCAAGTCCTAGCTTTCGATCGGATTGAGACGCGGGAATTTCGCGGATCCGCGCGGGCCGCTAGAATGGCGCCCCTTTCTGAGACGCCCTCCATGCGCTTTCCCGATCATTTCGACGTCATTGTCGTCGGCGGCGGCCACGCCGGAACCGAGGCTGCATTAGCGGCGGCTCGGATCGGCGCGCGCACCGTCCTCCTGACGCAGAGCATAGAGACCCTCGGGCAGATGAGCTGTAATCCCGCGATTGGCGGAATCGGGAAGGGGCATCTCGTCAAGGAGATTGATGCCCTCGGCGGCGCGATGGCTCGAGCGGCCGATCGCGCCGGCATTCAGTTTCGCACCCTGAACGCGAGCAAGGGCCCTGCCGTTCGCGCGACCCGCGCGCAAGCCGATCGCGCGCTGTATAAGCAAGCGATTCGTACGCTGCTCGAGAATCAACCGAACCTGACGCTCTTCCAGCAAGAAGTCGCGGATCTGATCGTCGAGTCCGATACGGTTCGTGGCGTCGTGACCCAGACTGGTATCGAGTTTCGTGCCGCCGCAGTGGTGTTGACGGTGGGCACTTTCCTCGGCGGCAAGATCCACGTCGGTCTCACGAACTATCAGGGCGGGCGCGCGGGCGATCCGCCTTCGAATCGGCTCGCGGAGAAACTTCGCGCATTGCCTTTTCGGGTTGGCAGGCTCAAGACCGGGACGCCGCCGCGCATCGACGGTCGCACGATCAACTATGAAGGGCTCACCGTGCAGCCTGGTGACGAACCCGTGCCCGTGTTCTCGTATCTCGGGCGCCGTAGTGATCATCCACGACAGATCGTTTGTCACATCACGGCCACGAATGAGCGGACGCACGAGATCATTCGCGCGGGCTGCGATCGTTCGCCGATGTTCACGGGACTGATCGAAGGCATCGGGCCGCGCTACTGCCCGTCGGTCGAAGACAAGATTCACCGATTCGCAGACAAGAGCTCGCATCAGATCTTCATCGAACCCGAAGGTCTGAATACGCACGAGATCTACCCCAATGGAATCTCGACGAGCCTGCCGTTCGATGTGCAATGGTCGCTCGTGCGATCGATCAAAGGATTCGAGAACGCGCACATCACGCGTCCCGGCTATGCGATCGAATACGACTACTTCGATCCGCGCGACTTGCAACCGACGCTCGAGACGAAGTTTCTCGCCGGCCTGTTCTTCGCCGGCCAGATCAATGGAACGACGGGCTATGAGGAAGCGGCGGCGCAGGGGCTGTTGGCGGGTCTCAATGCCGCCGGCAAAGCGCTCGGTCGCGAACCGTGGTCCCCGCGCCGCGATGAGGCGTATATCGGCGTGCTCGTCGACGATCTCATCACGCGCGGTACCAGTGAGCCGTATCGGATGTTTACGAGTCGTGCGGAATATCGCTTGCTCTTGCGCGAAGACAACGCCGATTTCCGGCTGACACCCAAAGCGCGCGAGCTGGGGCTCATCGACGATGAACGTTGGCGCTTCTTCGATACTAAGCGTGAAGCGACTGCGCGCGAGGTGGCTCGCCTCGAAAAGGCCGTCGTGCATCCGGACGCCGTACCTCACGACCTCAGTGTCGAGCTGTTCGGCGGCGAGCTCGCGCGGCCGATGCACGCCTTCGATTTGCTCCGCCGTCCCGAGATCTCGCACGCCGCTCTGACGTCCGTCCCTGCGGTCGGCAGCGCCGAGTGGATGACAGCAGAAGAGGCCGACGAACGTCTCGTCGAACAGGTTCGCCAGCAAGTCGAAGTGCTCGCGAAGTACACGGGCTACATCGACCGGCAGCAAGAAGAGATCGAGCGTCAGCGTCGTCACGAGGAGATGAAACTCCCTGTGGATCTCGACTACGCGGATGTTCGCGGATTGTCGACCGAGGTGCGTCAACGCTTGAAAGAAGCGCGTCCGACGACGCTCGGACACGCTTCGCGGGTTCCTGGCATCACGCCCGCGGCAATTTCGCTATTGCTCGTGCATTTGAAGAAGCGCGCGAGCGTTCAACGTAACGCACTCGCCAGTTAGGCAAACACTCACGAGGCTTTCGGGATCCAACGGAAGCCCGCGTTGGGTGTAATCGGCAACGAGTGCTCAGTGCTCGCCGTATCCTCGTGACTTAATCAGCCGTTAGCTGAACGAGGGCGCATATTCCGTAAAGTTCGGCGAGCGTGCGCCGTCACAGCTTGTGAACTCCTTCATCGTTTCTCGCACACGACGACGGTACGCTGCGCGTGCTTCCAAGACTCTACCTTTCTCTCTCGCACTTATGACGTGGTTCGTGATCTTCGCATGCTCGGTGTTCGCGCTTTACTTCTGGCGCCAATATCGCCAACACCAGCGCGAGCTCAATAGCCCGTTAGCGAGCCATCGCTCCGGGCACAGCCACATCGGTCAAGTCGTCGTCCTCGAGGCCGGCTTGCAGAATGGCAGCGGACGCATCCGATTGGGGAATCGCGAATGGCCCGTCCGAGGGCCGAACCTGCCGCCCGGTGCAAAGGCGCGCGTCACCGGCGTGGACGGCACCGTCCTGCTCGTCGATCGCGTCGCTGCCTAGCAGTCGATCGCTTCATCCGGCTGGCGGTGTTGCACCGCAGCCTTGCTCGTTCATCGCGCGTGCCGAATAGTCTTTCCAGAGCCGCTCGGCTTGTTCGCGTGCTTGATCCAACTCGCGATCGTCAGCATTTCGGCTTAATCCTTCGATTGCCTGCGCGAAGCTGCTCGCGTGCATGATATAGGCATCGCCCATACAGCCTGCTTCATTGAGCCGATCGCCGAAGAACTGCCACGCGAGCAGCTCCGCGCGCGACATGCGTCGGCCCCACGGCATACGTGCCATCGACAGGAAGGCACTCGGCTCGCCGTCGCGCGCCGCATCGATGCCGAACGCGCGCGCGCTCGATGCATCTGCCGGATGCCCGTCGCAACCGAGTGCCATGCAGTTCGCGAGGTCGACCTTTGCTTTCGGCATCGTCGTCCCTGCCTGCTTCAAGTAAAGGCGGATCGATGCGACGTCTTCGGTGCGTTCGGCGCGCTGTACATCGACTACTCGACGAGTCGCGACGGCGTACATCGCGGGCGCATAGCCTTGCTTCGCTGCGGCCTCGAGCAGCGCATCGCGCTTGTTGCGATCACGAGTGAACTGCGCGAGCTCAGTGGCACTTGCCGGTCGCCCGGCATCGGCCGCTTCGCGCAGACGATCTTCGATCGCGCCGTAGTCGAAGTTCGCTCGACGGCATCCCTGTGCTGCGCGCGGCATGAACGCGGCTTCTGCTTGTAAGACGCCTGCCGCACGTCCGGCACGCTCGGGCGGCAGGATGTTGCTCAGCTGCGCGATTTGCTCGTCGAGGTTCGGCGGGCGCGCGCTGCCGGCGCGACTACACCAGTGTTGAATTCGAACGAGCGCGATGTTGGCCTCTTCGTTTCCCCTCGCCGCTGCATCGCTGAGCGAAGCTACGGCACGGTCTGCGTTGCCGCGGGCGAGCTCATCGATAGCGGTCTGCTGTACGTGCAGACCACGCAAGTTGCGCCAGTGTGTGACCCGTTGAAGCTGTTCGTAGAACTGGGTCTCGTCGCTGGGCGCGACACTCGCGGAGGACGTTGGCTCGGGTGAAGGGGCTTCAGTCGGCTGTTTGGGCGCCTCGATGGCATGCGCACCTGTCGCTACGAAGACCGCACAGAGAGTCTGCAACAGGCCGCGCATGCCGTTTACTCCTTGGTTACATGGAATCGGGTATCAAGTCGTACTCGATTTGCACATTGCCGGTGAAGCTCATCTCGCCGCTTTGATAGCTGCCCGAGGAATCCGATTCCGGCATCGCGGCGGCCATCATGCGCTTCTGATAGGGGACAGGCGGCGGCGCGAACCCGGAGCTCGCAGAGATCGTCCGCGGTGCGCCGAGGCGTGCGCCCGCTGCCTTCGCGACAGCTTCCGCATTCAAGCGCGCATCTTCCACGGCCTTCGCGAGGGCTTCGCGCTCGAGGTCGCGGCGTTTGCTCGAGTCGAGTTGCGGCTCGCTCACTTGGTTGATGCCGAGATCGAAAGCGCGCTCGAGAAGCTGACCGAGCTTATCGAGATCGCGCAGATCGACTTCGATCTGGCGAGAGACGTAATAGCCGATGAGATTGCGCTCGCGTGCATCGTTGTCCCAGTTGTACTCAGGCTGAACATTGATGCGGGTCGCGCGCACGTACTTCTGATCGATCTTCAGGTCGCGCGTAAGCTTCAATGCGGCCTCGACGGTCTTTGCCACTTCAGCTCGCGCTTCCTCGAGCTTTGGGCGGCGCGACTCGACGCCTAGATTCACGACTGCCTTATCCGGTTCGGCTTGGATCTGCCCTTGGCCCGAGACCGTGATGGTGCGGGGCGCAGGCTCGGCAGCGTGGGCGAGGGAGGAGACGGCCAGCACACCTGCAACAAACAACGCTTTCGTAGACATGTATATGAGACCTCGTGAGTCCTCGAGAGCCGCATCGCGCGGCGGATACGACCTTTGTCCTACGCTCCTGCTAAAGAGTTCAGCGCTCGAGCCTCGCTTGCAAATACGTGCAAAACGCTAACCCAAGAGCGAGCGAACGAGCGTTTGTATCTCGGATCTGCTGGCGATGAGATGTTCGCCACGTCCGGATGCAATCGCCTCGAGATCGTTCGTCGCTCGTTCGAAGTCGTCGTTCACGACGACGTAGTCGAACTCGTTCCAATGAGACATGTCCGCGATGCTGTCGCGCAAGCGTCTCGCAATGACTTCGTCACTATCCGTCGCGCGTCCTCGCAATCGCTGCTCCAATGCTGCGCGAGAAGGCGGTAGGATGAAAATCGTGCGGCATTCCGGCATCGCGCGGCGAACCTGTCGCGCACCTTGCCAATCGATCTCGAGCAACACGTTGTCGCCTCGCGCAAGCATTTCATCGACCTGCGCTCGCGAGGTGCCATAGCAATTGTCGAACACCTGGGCGTGTTCCAGGAACTCGCTGTTGGCCACCATGCGATCGAATTCGGCCCGCTCGACAAAGAAGTAATCGCGTCCGTCCTGCTCCGTCTCGCGACGTGGCCGTGTCGTGTACGAAATAGAGAACCGCAGCTGCGGCATTCGCTGCATCAGCGCGCGTACGAGCGAGGTTTTCCCGGCGCCCGAAGGCGCCGCGATGACGAACAGTGTGCCGCGCGTACTCATGGACTCATTCGCAAGGACGATTGCATCGGGCTGCGTTATTCGATGTTCTGCACTTGTTCGCGCATCTGCTCGATCGTGACCTTCATGTCGACCGCGGCTTTGGTCGTCTCGGCATCTTGCGACTTCGATGAGAGCGTGTTCGCCTCGCGATTGAGCTCCTGCATGAGGAAATCTAGGCGTCTGCCGGCAGGATCCGAAGAAGCGAGCGCCGCTTCGACTTCGTCCAGATGGCCGGCAAGACGATCGAGCTCTTCGTCGACATCCATCTTGTGCGCGTACAACACGAGCTCTTGCTCGAGACGATCGCTGTCGGGCGTGAGACCGAGCTGCGCGATGCGATCTTTGATGCGATCGCGAACGCGCTGCGAGACTTCGGGGAGGCGAACCTTCACCGTTTGCGATTGCGCGCGCATCGTGGCGCAGCGTGCGAGTAACAGGTCGCGAATGCGCTGACCTTCGCGCAAACGAGTCTCGTTGAGCTCGTTCAGCGCCTCGCGCGCAAGCTCGAGCGTCGCTGCGATAACTGGCGCAAGATCGACTTCGCCGTCGCGCACGATGCCCGGCCACCGCAACAGATCGACAGGATTCACCGGTGCCGGATCGTTGATGCGACCGCGAACTTCGTCGATGCGGGCGGCGAGCTCATCGAGCAGCTGCGTGTCGAGCTCGAGCGTGCGCTGTGTGCCCGCGGCGGATTTCAAATAGACGTTCGCATCGACCTTGCCGCGCCTCAAGGCACCGGAGATGATCTGACGGAGCTCGTTGTCCAGGGACCGAAGCTCTTCGGGTAGACGAAGCGAGACTTCCAAGTAGCGGTGGTTCACCGTGCGCACTTCGCATGCGAGTGTCCCCCAGGGACCCTGCCGCTCGCGTCGCGCGAAACCTGTCATGCTGCGGATCATGTTGTCTTGCGTACGGTCCGGTTATGTGCAAGCGAGCGCGTTAAGTCGTGCGGTGCGGCTCCATTCGAAGACTTAAGGCAAAAGCCGTCTTAACTGCGACCGCGCGCCAGTGTATAAAGCGCCGCTAAGATATTCTGATCTGCTGCCAGTGTCCGAGAATCCTGCGGATCCGCCACAACCGTCAGATGTCGACCAGGGAAGCGATGAAAACCCAGGGTAGCAGGGCTCATCAACGCTTTCCAAAGTGTAACAGTTGATCGCCCTTTCGGCCGGAGCCCGCGCTTGCGGATCGAGCATGCTGACCTGAGTCTGATCGGAGACCGGGAAGACAACCAGGACCGAGTTGCCGTCGCCGCCAACGATAAGGCGGTGTTGCTGATCGTTATCGACGGCATGGGTGGTCATTCGGACGGCAGCCGCGCGGCGGATACGGCGCTGAAGAGTCTGCTCGACTCCTTCCATCAGACGCCCGCGCCGATTTTCGATCCGCTCGGCTTTTTGCACATGTCATTGAGCCGGGCCCACGACGAGGTCGCCGGACTCGGCAATACGCAGAGCATCGATGCGCGCCCGCGTGCCACGACCGCGATTTGCTTGATCCAAGAGGGCGCGGCGTATTGGGCGCATATCGGCGATAGTCGCATCTACCACATTCGTCACGGCAAAGTGCTCGAGCGCACGCGTGATCACAGCCACGTCGAGTTGCTACTGCGCGAAGGCAAGATCACCGAGGACGAGATCGCGAATCATCCGATGCGCAATTTCGTCGAGTGCTGCTTAGGCGGCGATCCGTCGATTCCGGAGATGACGATCAGCGGTCGTCGAGTACTGCAGCCGGGCGATGTCCTTCTTTTGTGCACGGACGGGATCTGGGCGAACTTACGGGATACCGACATCGCCGCCTTCTTCCGAGAGGATACGCAGCATCTTCGCGCCTGGCTCGAAGCGCTCGGTCGACGCGCCGTGCAGGCCTCGGCGCCCTTCAGCGACAACTCTTCCGCTGTCGTCGCGAGATGGATCGGCGACTGAACTGAACGTCAGGACGTGCGATCCTTACCCCATGGATCGGCACAAGACATCAAGCGCGGATAGATCAATCCAGTCGCTTTCCGAGGTGAGATGAACATGAAGCGACGACCCAGCGGCCGCGCGGCAGATGAGCTGCGTGACATCAAGATCACACGACATTTCACACGCCACGCCGAAGGCTCGGTCTTAGTCGAGTTCGGTGACACGCGGGTGCTCTGCACCGCGACCGTGGAGGAAGTCATTCCTCAGTTCTTGAGGAATACCGGGCGAGGTTGGGTCACGGCTGAATACGGCATGCTGCCGCGTGCGACGCATACGCGCAGCCGGCGCGAAGCGGCGACTGGCAAACAAGGCGGGCGTACGCTCGAAATCCAACGTTTGATCGGTCGGGCGCTCCGTGCCGTCGTCGACTTGAAAGCGCTCGGGGAGCGGACGATTACGCTAGATTGCGACGTGCTTCAGGCCGACGGCGGAACACGTACGGCGGCGATCACGGGCAGTTACGTTGCCCTGTCCGATGCCGTCGCGAAGCTCGTGACCCGTGGAGTGCTCCGCGAGAGTCCCATCCACGGGCAGGTCGCGGCCGTATCGGTCGGCATCTGGTCCGGCGTGCCCGTGCTCGATCTGGATTACGCCGAGGATTCCGAAGCAGAAACCGACATGAACGTCGTCATGAACAATGGCGGCGCGTTCATCGAGCTGCAGGGCACGGCCGAGGGTCATGCATTTCGCCGCGACGAACTGGACGAGCTGCTGAATCTCGCCGCGAACGGCATCCGACAATTGCAAGCGAAGCAGCTCGAAGCGCTCGCGCAGGACTGACGCGAGGCTGGCAAACATGCGCTTGGTGCTCGCCACGAACAACGCCGGCAAGCTGCGCGAGCTCCAGGCATTGCTCGCGCCGCTGGCGGTCGAGGTCGTACCTCAATCTCAGTTCACCCAAGAGGCCGTCGAAGAGAACGGATTGTCTTTCGTCGAGAACGCGATTCTGAAAGCGCGTCACGCTGCGCGCGTGGCGGCTTTGCCGGCGATTGCGGACGACTCGGGACTCGAGGTGGACGCGTTGCACGGCGCACCCGGCATTTATTCGGCGCGTTACGCGGGCAGCCACGCGACCGATCGAGCGAACAACGAGAAACTGTTGCGCGAGTTGCAAGATGTTCCCGCAGCGCATCGCACGGCGCGCTACAGATGTGCGCTCGTGTACATGCGCTGGCACACCGATCCGTCCCCGATCGTCTGCCAAGCGAGCTGGGAAGGCTCGATCATCGATACTCCGCGCGGTGAGGGCGGGTTCGGCTACGACCCGATCTTCGAGCTTGCCGGCCGAGGGCTCACAGCCGCGGAGCTGCCGCCCGCTGAAAAGAATCTCATCAGCCATCGCGGCAAAGCGCTGCGCGATCTTGTGCGGCAGCTTCAAGCGAGCGGCGCGCTGCGGGAGGCGCGATCATGATGATGCCTGCGCGCGAGGGCCACTCTATGGCATCGGAGCGCGCCGAGCCCACGTTGAGATTGCCGCCGCTGTCGTTATACGTGCACATGCCGTGGTGCGTGCGCAAGTGTCCTTACTGCGATTTCAACTCGCACGCGGTGCCTTCGGTCGTGCCCAAGCGCGAGTACATCGACGCGCTCATCGAAGATCTGGCGCATGATCGCGAGCTCGCGCAGGAGCGGTCGCTCGTCTCGGTCTTCTTCGGCGGCGGAACGCCGAGTTTATTTTCACCCGACGAAATCGCGCGCTTCATGGAAGCCGTTCGCACGATCCTTCCGCTGGCACCGAATGCCGAAGTGACGCTCGAGGCGAATCCGGGAACGGTCGAGCATGGAAGCTTCGCGGCGTACCGTTCCGCAGGAATCAATCGCGTATCGCTCGGGGCGCAATCGTTTGGTGAGAAGCATCTTCGCGTATTGGGCCGCATCCATGCGGCTGGCGATATCGATCGCGCGGTCGATGAGCTCGTGCGTGGCGGTATCGAGAATTTCAATCTCGATCTGATGTACGGCCTTCCGGAACAAACGATCGATGAGGCGCTCTCGGATCTAGAGCGAGCGATCGCGCTCGATCCGACGCATCTGTCGCACTATCAGCTCACGCTCGAGCCGGGCACTGTCTTCTATCATCGCCCGCCGCCATTACCGGACGACGAGACCGCATGGGAAATGCAGGAGCGCTGCCAAGAACGGCTTGCGAAGGCCGGCTATGCACAGTACGAAGTCTCGGGGTATGCGCGTGAAGGCCGGCGTTGTGAGCACAATCTCAACTACTGGCGCTTTGGCGATTACCTCGGTATCGGGGCGGGCGCTCACGGAAAGATCACTCACGCGAGCACCGGGCAGGTTGTGCGCACGGCGCGCGCGAAGCAGCCGAGAACCTACTTGGCGCGGGCAGCGCGCGAACGGGTCGATGAGCACAGGCAAGTGAATGCGGACGACCTGCCGTTCGAATTCATGCTGAACGTGCTGCGATTGCGCGATGGGTTCGAGGAACGACTGTTCGAAGCGCGGACCGGCCAATCGTTCGCGCACATCGAGCCGATCCTCGAGCAAGCGTTGGCGCGTGATCTTGTAGAGCGGTGCGACCTCGAGGTCTGGAAACCAACCGCCCTCGGCCGGCGGTTCTTGAACGACCTCCAGGGCCTCTTCTTACAGGTACCCTGCGCGGACGGGGGTACAAAGATCGCCCACGCAACTACGTGAACTGGCGCACAAATTGCGCTTGACAGCGCGCATCGCGCCGCACCCTGCGCAAATGGGTTATTCACACGCGGGAACTCTCTTCACGCTGGCCGCAAGTTGATGACGAATTCGGATGCGCTGCTTAAGCAGGGTCTCGTAAGTCATTGGTCGGAAAGGTAGAAATGGCCTGGCGAAAATTTGACCAATTTGACAAGGTCACGTCGTTGTAGCTCTTTCCGGGTCGGCGGCACCAAGTCATCCACACAGTTACCCACAGGTTTTGTGGATAACCTTTGCCGTCAGGGCGCGTGCCGGCGCCGATTCGGGGCGGTCCGCGACTATGCCTTGCTAGGTGCGGATTCGGCGGCTACACTGCGCGCCTTTTTTCCAGAGGAGCGCTTGCAGCGCTCGAGCACCATGAAAGCCGGCATCCATCCCGAATACAAAGAGACCGTAGTGACCTGCAGCTGCGGAAACACCTTCACGACGCGTTCGACGCTCGGTCACGATCTGCAAATCGAGGTGTGCTCGAACTGCCATCCGTTCTATACGGGTAAGCAGAAGATCGTGGATACGGGCGGTCGCGTGGACAAGTTCCGTAAGAAGTACGCGCGCTAAATCGCGCACGTCGCTTTCCAATGAAACCAAAGGGCGCCTGAAAGGCGCCCTTTTTGTTTCCGTGCTGGACGGAGCTCGTCTGTCGAGCTCCTGTTCCATACGCCGTTCTGGTGCCATTCATATCGGAGCGCGTTGAATCTTCGTGTCGGAAAGGCGTCTGCACTAGAGGATCGCCTCTTGAATTGAATGCACGCCCTCATGCAGGCACCATTCGATGGCGCCAAGCGTGCATCGGGTTCGACCCCCTCCAACGAGCCGCTGCCATGATCTCAACAGCTTCACTACGTTCTGCTCTCCTCGTCGCCCTCGCGTCAGCAGGTTTATCGAGCTGTGCGACGAATCCCGTAACGGGGCGACCGGATCTCGTCCTGCAATCCGAGTCAGGGGAGATCAACCGCGCCAAAGAAGTGCATCCGTTGCTGCTCCAGCAGTTCGGCGGTCCGTATCAAGACATGCGGCTGCAGCAGTACGTCAATGAAGTCGGGCAGCGTGCGGCGAAGGTGAGCCATCGCCCGGATCTGCAGTACACGTTCACGGTGCTCGACAGTCAGGACATCAACGCGTTCACGACCGGCGGCGGATTCGTGTACATCACGCGCGGCATCATGACGTTTCTCAACTCCGAAGCGGAGCTTTCGGCCGTGCTGGGTCATGAGATCGGGCATGTGACGGCACGCCATCCGGTGCGACAGCAAAGCCAATCCACGCTCGCGAATATCGGTGCGGCCGCGATTGGCGTCTTTACCGGCAGCGGCGACCTCGCGGGACTCGCGAACTATGCGGGCGCGGCGATCATTCGCGGGTATGGCCGCGACCAGGAACTCGAGGCCGATCGTTTGGGCGCCGAATACTTGGCCCGCGTTGGCATGGATCCCGACTACATGATCGACGTGGTGCGACTGCTCAAGAATCAAGAGCTGTTCGAAATTCAGCGCGCGCGCGAGGAAAAGCGCGAGCCACGCGTGTACCACGGCGTGTTCTCGACCCACCCGGACAACGACCAGCGTTTGCGAGAGGTCGTGAAAGCGGCCGAGAAGCTTCGCGGCGGCGATCACAACACGGATGCAGGCCAAGAGCGTTATATGCGTGCGATCCAGGGGTTGCCGTTTGGGACGAGCCGTGCGCAAGGCGTGTTGAAAGGCAATCGCTTCTATCACGCCGACATGGGGTTCACGCTTGCGTTCCCGACCGGCTGGACCGTCGAGAATCAAGCCGATCGCGTCGTCGCGGTGTCACCGAATAAAGATAGCGTGCTACAGATGCAGACCGTGCCGCCGCCGCCGAATACGGCACCGCGCGAGTTCTTGTCTCGCTTGCTCGCGAACACGGGCAGCGCCGGGCAGGCGCAAGCGGTGGAAGTGAACGGACTGCAGGGTCATACCGCAGTCGTGCGCGCCGCGAAGACCCCGTTCGGTGTTGGGCCGGCGCGCTATACGGTCATCTACTACAACAATCTCGCCTATATTTTCGCTGGCGCGAGCAAGGCCTCGAGCGGTGTGCCCTCCGCCGATCCGTTGTTCAACTCGACGATCAACACGTTCCGTCGGATCAAACAAAACGAGTTCGCGCTCGCCGAGCCTTACAAGATTCGAATCGTCAAAGCGACTGCAAACACGCGCATCGCCGATCTGGCCAAGAATTCGCCAATCAAGGAGTACCCCGTCGAGACCCTGCGGCTCCTCAACGATCTTTATCCCGATAAAGAGCCGAAACCCGGCCAGTTGATCAAGATCATCGAATAGTTCCACTCGCGACAGGGGCCGTATTCCAGCCCCACGCGTGGTCCGCGCACGGCAAATTCCGCGCGCTTGATTCGTCGAGCCCATCGTGTAAGTCTGCGCGTCCCACTCGCGCAAGGATGTGATCCGGCAGCTCCGAGCGCTCGGAGCCCCGAGCGAACCGATGCGCCGTCATCGGGCGGGCCGATCCCGATCGGCATGTCGTCTTTCGCGCGAGTCATTAGCTGGCGATGTATGAATTCAGGTATGGCCTCGAGAGGACCGATCTTGGGGCTCGGTGCCGCACCACTCGCTCAAGAGTCGCGACACGGCGAGGCCATCCGTTACTTTTGCTGGAACGAGCTCATGTCCGAGAAGAAGTTTGAGTTGACGAACCTGGCGACGGGTAAAAAGACGACCGCCGACATCAAGAGCGGCACGCTGGGTCAGGACGTGCTCGACATCGGGAAGATCTCGAAAGAACACGGACTGTTCACGTTCGATCCCGGGTTCATGGTGACCGCCTCCTGCGAAAGCAAGATCACGTTCATCGACGGCGATGCGGGCGTCCTACTGCATCGAGGCATCCCGATCGAGCAGCTCGCCGAGAAGAGCAATTTCCTCGAAGTGGCTTACCTCTTGATCAACGGCGAATTGCCGACGAGCGAACAGCTCGCTGAATTCACTCACGCGATTCAGTACCACACGATGATCAACGAATCGCTGCTGCGATTCTTCAATGGATTCCAATACAACGCCCATCCGATGGCGATGTTGTCGGGCGTCGTTGCCTCGATGGCGGCGTTCTATCACGACTCGATGGACATCCATAACCCGCGCCATCGCGAGATCTTCGCTCATCGCATCATCGCCAAGATGCCGACGATCGCAGCGGCTGCTTACAAACATTCGTTGGGGCAACCGTTTATCTATCCGCGCAACGATCTCGACTATTGCTCGAATCTGTTGCACATGTTTTTCGCCGTCCCGTGCGAGTCCTACAACGTCGATCCCGTGACGGCACAAGCACTCGATCTGCTCTTCATCTTGCATGCCGATCACGAACAGAACGCGAGCACCTCGACCGTGCGCTTGGCGGGGAGCACGGGTGCAAATCCATACGCTGCGATTTCGGCGGGCATCAGCGCGCTGTGGGGCCCTGCACATGGCGGCGCGAACGAAGCGGTGCTCGCGATGCTCGAGCAGATCGGCACGGTCGAGAACGTGCCGAAGTACCTTGCAAAAGCGAAGGACAAGAACGACAACTTCCGTTTGATGGGCTTTGGCCATCGCGTCTACAAGAACTTCGATCCGCGCGCGACGATCATTCGCGGCATGTGTCACAAGGTGCTCGCGAAGCTGGGCAAGTCCGACAATCCGCTGTTCGAGCTCGCACTGAAGCTCGAGGAGATTGCGCTCAAGGATGAATACTTCGTGGAGCGAAAGCTCTACCCGAACGTCGATTTCTATTCGGGCATCATCTACAGCGCGATCGGCATCCCGCAGTCGATGTTCACCGTAATGTTTGCGCTTGCGAGAACGGTCGGTTGGGTCGCGCATTGGCAGGAGATGATCTCCGACCCGACGATGAAGATCAGCCGCCCGCGCCAGCTCTACACCGGTCCGGCAACACGCGACTACATCGAGATCACCGAGCGCGGTTGACGCGCTCCCTGACGGCTTTGCAGTTTCCCTGAGAAGAGCGCTCTCGCTGAGCACGCAAAGCTGGCGAAGTAAGAAGGAGAAACAGAGAACTCTCCTTCCAATTTAGTCTTCGCGCCCTGAAGGAACACGCTCTGCCCGTTCTGACGTTGGCGCTCTGCTTACTCTGCGAGAGTTCTCTTCAGTAAAGCGCGTCGCGCTCTTCAGCCGCCAGCAACGATTCGAGCTCCGCCGTATCGGCCCGGCGCATCGGTCGCCCGTCGACCGGACTCGATGGCGATTGTCGAATGCCGTTGATCGGAAAGACGACCGCATCGATTTCCTTGTCGCCCGCCACGAACTGCACAACTGGGTAAGAGATGAGCCGATCCGGTTCATAGCGCAAGCGCCTCTCGCCGATTCGATGCGGCACGCCTCGCTCCATCAAATGTAGCGCAACTGGTTCGCTCCCGTCGGCGAACAGATGCAGCGTGATTTCCGAGTGCGCGGACGCCGTGCCGCTCAGCACCGGTCCGACGAGACGTGGCTCGAAACGTTCCAATAAGCGCATCGCTTGCAGGGCCGTCTCGCGCAATCTGCTCAAGGCAGATGAGTGCGTGTGCGACTCGAACAATCGATGGTGGGTGGCGAGCGCCTCTTCGATCTCGGTGTTCTTCGGCAGCACGGCGATGTCGGTCGCGCCGAGTCGCTCAGCCGCCTTACGCTTCGCCAAGCCGTAGTCGTCGATGCCTTGCTCCGCCATGATGCGCGCTGCTTCCTGAGCGAGCGCGCGGCGCAAGTGTTCTGCGCGCGGATTCGACCGCTTGGTCATCTGTGCCCCCCGATCTCGGAGCTCTCGAGCGAGTATCGCGCTCCAAGCAAATGGCTAACGCGCGTGGCGATCACCTCAGAATAGCGAATCATCACCGTCCGGTTGTTCTGTATCGGAATTGAAATCGGTTGGGATGGAGCCGTCCAAAGGCGCCTCCGGCGGCAAGTGTCCCGCCATGAACGTTTCGAAGATGGCGTTGGGTTCACCTGGGCGCGCAGCGAAGCCGCTGTCGGCGGAGATGCGCATCGACACGAGGCCCGGCGGCGAGGGCTGGCGCAGCTCGGGTACGCCGGCAAGCGCATCCGACATGAAATAAATCCACAAGGGGAGCGCGGTTCGGCTGCCCTCTTCGCCGGGACCGAGCGAGCGCTCCTGGTCGAAACCGACCCACGCCGCACCGACGAGCCGCGAGTTGAAGCCGCAGAACCACGCATCGCGTCGATCGTTCGTCGTCCCGGTCTTCCCGGCGAGGTCCGTGCGATTGAGCTGGCGCGCCCGCACGGCAGTCCCTCTTTTGACGACGTCTTTCATGATGTCGGTCATCAAGAAGCTGTTCTGTGGCGAGATCGCAGCGGGAGCCAGGCGATTCTCGTTTAGATACGTTCGCCCGCCCCAGCGCGCCTCATCGCCCTGTTGCACTTGAATCGGTGCGTCGAGCAAGTCCGCCGCTTGCGTCAAAGCGACTTGAGGCTGCGCGCAATCGGCACACGCGTACTTCGGATCGGCTTCGAAGACCGTTGTGCCGTCGGGTCCAATCACGCGCTGCAAGTAGTAAGGCTCGACCAGGTAGCCGCCGTTCGCGAACACCGCGTAGCCTCTCGCCATCTCGAGAGGCGATACCGATGCGGTGCCGAGCGCGAGCGAGAGGTTGCGAGGCAACGCACTCTCGTCGAAACCGAAACGCTGGATGAACTGCGTCGCGTATGCGGGGCCGAGCGAATGCATGAGGCGAATCGACACGAGGTTGCGTGAGCGTACGAGCGCTTCGCGAAGACGCATCGGACCGCGGAACTCACGACTATTGTTTTGCGGTCGCCAGCTCGCCTCGAGCGCCGGGTCTTCGATCACGAGAGGAGCGTCGTTGATGATGCTTGCGGGCGTGAACCCTCGATCGAGCGCGGCCGAATAGAGGAAAGGCTTGAATGCCGAGCCCGGCTGACGCCGCGCTTGGACAGCGCGGTTGTAGTTGCTCGCGTAGTAGTCGAAGCCGCCGATGAGTGCGGACACCGCGCCATCTTGCGGATCGAGCGCGACGAATGCTGCTTGTGCATCTGGCACTTGGACCATCCGCCATGTCGATCCACGTTCCTGCGCGATATAGATGACGTCGCCGACCGCTAAGACGTCGCTGGCTCGTGTCAGCGCGGGACCCACGCTTCCATCGGGGCGCGGCTCGCGTGCCCAACTGATGCCCTCCCACTTGAGCGCGACACGTCCATGCGGACGCGAATAGGCAAGCGCGTCTTTCTCACCGACCTTCACGATGACCGCAGGTTCGAGTCCGGCGCGCGGCGCGAATTCCTCGAGCGCTTGAGTCCATTCTTTCTCGCTCGATTTTTCGCTGAGCGTGACGCGCCCTAGCGGGCCGCGATAACCGTGCCGTTGATCGTATTCAAGAAGCGCTGAGCGCAAGGCTGTCACTGCGGCGCGCTGCAGGCGACTATCGATGGTCGTGATTGCTTCGTAACCGGCGGTGTACGCTTCCGCGCCATAGCGCTCGAGCAACGCGGCGCGCGCCATCTCGGCAACATACGGTGCTTCGACTTCGACGGCAGGCCCGTGCAACTTCGATTCGACGGCCGCGGCTGCCGCGGCATCGTGCTCGTCCTTCGTGATGAACTCCTTCTCACGCATGCGCCGCAGCACATAGGCGCGGCGTTGACGCGCAAGATCCGCGTTCGCGATCGGGTTATCGCGCGATGGCAACCTGAACGTGCCCGCGATGAGTGCGATCTCGGGCAGCGTGAGCTGATCGACCGTCTTGCCGAAATAAACTTCAGCGGCAGCGCCGACACCGTAGGCGCGTTGCCCCAAGAACATCTTGTTCATGTAGAGCGCGAGGATCTCTTGTTTGGTCAACTCCTGCTCGATGCGTACAGCGAGAAACATTTCGAGGAGCTTGCGCCGATACGTCTTGTCGGGGCTCAAGAAGATGCCGCGCGCGAGTTGCATCGTGATCGTTCCGCCGCCTTCGCCGCGCTCGCCCGAAAGCAAGTGACGCACGAGCGCGCGCATGAAGCCTGGATAGTCGATGCCGCCGTGCCGGAAGAAGTTGTCGTCTTCGGCTGCGAGGACCGCGTTCACGAGTTGCGACGGGAGCGCATCGAACGCGAGCGGAATGCGACGCTGCTCACCGAACTGCGCGATGAGCTTCCCATCGCGGCTATAGACACGCAGCGGCACCTGGAGGCGAATGTCTTTGATTGCCGTGACATCCGGCAGAGCGGGACGCAAGTACTGGTACGCGCCGAGCAACGCGAGCGTGGCCGAGCCGACGAGAACGACGAGCGCGGCAAGTCCTAGCCTAAGCGGGGATCTAAGGTGAGATCGCATAGTAACAATAGTGCCTAAGTCCTTGCCTTACAAAAGTACCTTATGCAATAGTCGCCCGCATTCCGGGACATGTCCTCGAAATGATCAACGCGTCCCAGCAGTCGAAGAGGGTGGCGCCTTATAAGAACGAGTGCAGGCGGATGATACGAGTATTGGTCGTTAAGACCTGAGTGTCGTTCCGTGATTACGACAAAAAGGGTCTCCGGGTAGTCACGCACCCTGGTGCAACGCTCTGAATCGACAGCTCGTAATACCGCCGCGTGGCTTGGCGATGTGATAGCAACAGCAAAAAGGCCGTTTTCTTGCGGGAATGCCGCGATGGTATTTCGTGAGGCTGCTCACATTCAACTTAACACGCCGCTGTATATAGTTGCCGCCCGTGTTTCGTGCCCGATCTCTGATCGTGACCTAAGTGTCTGATCCAGAAGAGGAACTAGCGTGCTTTTAACCGCCAAATCCCGACCGCTGATCGGATTGGACATCACCACCTCCTCGGTGAAGTTGATCGAGCTCAGCATGAGTGGAGGCCAATATCGCGTGGAATCTTACGCGGCTGAGGCCACTCCACCGAATTCGATCAACGAAAAGGCGATCGTCGATGCGAGCGCCGTAGGCGAAGCCATCAAGCGCGCAGTGAAGCGCTCTGGTGCGCGGGCCAAGGACGCAGCCGTGGCCATCAGTGGCGACGCGGCGATCACGAAGGTCATCCAGATGCCCCGCACTTTGAGCGAGAACGAGCTCGAGGGGCAGGTCGAGATGCAAGCCGACCAATACATCCCGTTCCCGATGGAAGAAGTGAGCTTCGACTACGAAGTGATCGGTCCGTCGGAAAAAGATCCCGACATGATCGACGTGCTCTTGGTCGCAACGCGATCCGAGAACGTCGAGCAACGTGTGGCCGCCTGTGCGGCCGCGGGGCTGACGGCGAAGATCGTCGATGTCGAAGCGTTCGCACTCGAGAATGCCTGCCGATTGTTGACTCATCAAATGCCGGACGGCGGACTGGGTCGCGTGATCGCAGTCGTCGACTTCGGCGCCAGCAGCACGACCTTTAGCGTGTTGCGCGACTTGAAGGTGATCTACACGCGCGACTTCGCCTTCGGCGGTCAGCAGCTGACCGAAGAAGTGATGCGCACGTACGGCCTCAGCATGGAAGAAGCCGGGCGCGCGAAGAAAGAAGGCGGACTTCCCGGTAACTACGAGACGGAAGTGCTCGGGCCGTTCATCGACGACATGTGTCAGCAGGTGAGCCGCTCGCTGCAATTCTTCCTCGCCTCGGGTGCCGGACGCGAGCAACCCGAGCAGATTCTGATCTGCGGCGGCTGCGCGAACATCGCGGGCGCGGCGGAGATGATTCAGAGCCGAGTCGGTATCGAAGCGCAGCGTGGCGATCCCCTCGGCCAAATGAAGGTCAGCCAAAAAGCGAAGGCCCAAGCTGTGAAGAAGGATGCAACGGCCCTGCTGACCGCCTGCGGTCTGGCACTGAGGAGCTTCGACTGACATGCCAAGAATTAACCTAGTTCCATGGCGAGAAGCCGAACGCAAGCGACGGCGCCAGGAGTTCATTGCGGGCGCCTTCGGCGCGCTGGCGGTCGCGGGCGTGATTGCATTTCTCATCAACTGGCAAATGCAAAGCGCCATCGATCATCAGAACAATCGCAATGCTTATTTGAAAGGTGAAATCGCGCAGCTCGACAAGCAGATCACCGAAATTCTCGATCTCGAGCAGCAGAAGCAGCGTTTGAAGGCGCGCATCGAAGTCATCGAGCAACTCGAACGCAGCCGTCCCGAGATCGTGCATGTGTTCGACCAGCTCGTGCGCACGCTCCCTGACGGAGTTCACCTCACCGAGATCAAACAAACCGATCGGCGCATCCAGCTCAAGGGGATGGCGCAGTCGAGCACGCGCGTCGCTTCTTACATGCGCAATCTCGATTCGTCGGAATGGCTCCGCGACCCGGCGCTCTCCATCCTGGAGACGAAAGGGGCGAACGATGCGGGCTCCGAGTTCACCTTGAACGTCGTGCAAGAAAATCCATTGCTGCCGAATGCGGAAGCGGTGGCCTCTACGGGTGCGTCGAAATGAGCAACTTCCTCGAACAGATGAGAGAGCTGGATCCGAACGATCCAGGGCGATGGCCGCTGCCGTTTCGGCTGGGCGCGATCGGCGCGATCTTCATCCTCGCGGTCGGCCTGCTCGGCTACATGCTCGCGTGGAAACCGAAGAAGCCGCAGCTCGATACGGCGAAAGCGCAGGAGGTTCAACTCCTCGGAACGCTCGAGCAGAAGGCGCGCAAGGCCGCGAACCTCGATGCGTACAAGGCACAGCTCGCCGAGATGGAGCAGTCGTTCGGAGCGATGCTGCGCAAGCTCCCGAACAAGACGGAGGTCCCGAGCCTCCTCACCGATATTTCTCAGCAGGGCTCCGGCGCTGGGCTCGACCAGAAGCTGTTCCAGCCGTCAGAGCAGGTCAACAAGGACTTCTACGCCGAGTTGCCTATCAAGATGCGGCTCACTGGAAGCTTCCACGCCATCGGCGCGTTCGTGAGCGGCATCGCCGCGCTGCCGCGAATCGTGACGCTGCATGATGTGCAGATCAAACCGGTCGATAAGGGTGGCATCGACCAGCTACAACTCGATGTCACTGCGAAAACCTATCGATACCTCGATGCGGATGAGCAGAGCTAAAAAGAGACGAGCGCCGACTCAATACTAGTGAGCCATGTAGACCCATGCTGCACTTCAGACAGACACCGCTAGCCATCGCATTGCTGCTGCTCCTCGGCGGCTGCGCAAGCGACATGCAAGAGTTGCAACAGCAAGTCGCCGCGATCAAGGCGAAGCCCGGTGAGCGCATCGAACCGCTCCCCGAGATCAAGCCCTATGAATCGTTCACGTATCAGGCGAGCTCGATGCGCTCGCCGTTCGTAGCGAGCGCCCCTGCACGCGGCGATATCGCGAGCGCAGTGCGCCCCGACGTCAAGCGACCGCGCGAGTTCTTGGAGCAGTTCCCGCTCGATACGATGCGCATGGTCGGGACATTGCAGCTGCAAGGCCGCAACTACGGTCTCGTGCAAGGCAAAGACGGCCTGGTGCATCGTGTGTTGCCGGGCAACTTTATGGGGCAGAACGACGGACGCATCGTCGGCATAACCAATACCAAGATATCCATCATCGAGATCGTGCCTGATGGTCTCGGCGGATACATCGAGCGTCCAGCGGCGCTGGCGCTGACAGAGTGATCCCAGGGAGAAAGCAAGAATGTCGTGCTCAATTTTCGCGAAGCCTGTGATTCGGTTGCGTAACGGGCATACCCCGTGGATCCAGCGGATCACGTTCCTCATGGCCACGCTCTTCCTCGGGGTGCAGGCTGTTCATGCGCAAAGCACGAACCGTCTGGAAAGCATCGACGCGAGCGTACTCTCGGGCAACAACGTGCAGATCACGCTGCGCCTGAGCGACAACGCACCGACACCGCTCACCTTCACGGTCGACAATCCCGCGCGCATCGCGCTCGATCTGCCGAACACCGCGGTCGCAATGTCGTCGCGGCGTGTGGACGTCAAGCAAGGCGTCGTCGACACCGTGAACGTCGCGGAAGCGAATGGCCGCACTCGCGTCGTCCTGAACGTCGACAGTCTCGCGCCGTACGAAACCGAAGTTCGGGGCAACACAATCGTCGTTACGGTCGGCAGCGGCGCTAGAGTCGCGGGCGCGAGCGGCGAATCTGCCGCCGCCACCACGGCCGCCGCCGCGCCTGCAGCGCGCGCACCGAGCGGCGCCGGCGCGAACACGGTCCGCAACATCGATTTCCGCCGCGGTAGCGACGGTTCGGGCCGCATCATCGTCGAGTTGTCCAACCCGCGCGTTCCCGCCGACCTTCGCCAAGAAGGCGGCCGCATCGTCGTGAACTTTGCCAAGACGGGCTTGCCTGAGGCGCTCATGCAGCGTCTCGACGTCACCGATTTCGCAACGCCGGTGAGCACCGTCGATGCGGTCCGCGTGGCCGATGGCGCGCGACTCGTGATCGCCGCGTCTGGCGACTACGAGCAACTCGCATATCAGTCGGAGAACGTCTATACGATCGAGATCAAGCCGGTCGTGAAGCTCCCGCCCGAGCTGCAAGATCAGCGCGAGTACACTGGTGAGCGTCTGACGCTCAACTTCCAAGACATCGAAACCCGTGCGGTGCTACAGCTCCTCGCCGACACGAGCGGCCAGAACATGGTCATCAGCGACACGGTCGCCGGCAACGTCACGCTGCGATTGCAGAACGTGCCTTGGGATCAGGCGCTCGACATCGTGATGCGCACGAAGGGTCTCGACATGCGTCGCGATGGCAACGTCATGTACATCGCGCCGGCTTCGGAGATCGCTGCACGTGAGCGAGAGCTCTTGTCAGCGCGCGCCGAGGTGCAGGAGCTCGCGCCGCTGCGCACCGAGTACTTGCAGGTCAACTATGCTAAGGCGAGCGACCTTGCCGCGCTCATCAAGTCCAGCGCGAGCAACTCATTGCTCTCGGAGCGTGGCAGCGTCGCAATCGACGAGCGTACGAACACGCTGCTGCTGCAGGATACGTCCGAGCGGCTCGCCGACGTGCGTCGCCTCGTCTCGACGCTCGACATCCCCGTGCGGCAAGTGCAGATCGAAGCACGCATCGTCATCGTCAATGACGATTTCAGCCGCGATCTCGGCGTTCGCTTCGGCACCCAGATCGCGCTCGACCACGGCAGCAGCCGCGGCGACGGCATCATCGGCGGCGGCAACTACATCATCCCCGATGACAACGTCGTGATCGACGATACGCCGGGCAACTCGAACAATCCGCCGGGTTGGGCGATGGGCGGCCCGCTGGATCGCTACATGGTCAACTTGCCGGTCAACAATCCTGCAGGACGCTTTGCGCTCACCCTGTTGGATACGGACTACCTTGTCGACCTCGAGCTCTCGGCTGCGCAGGAAGAAGGCCGCGGCGAGATCATCTCCTCGCCACGTCTAGTCACGGCGAACCAGCGCGAAGCGACGATCGAGCAGGGCGTCGAGATTCCGTATCAGGAGTCTGCATCGAGCGGTGCGACGACCACACAGTTCAAGAAGGCAGTGCTGAGCCTGAAGGTGACGCCGCAGATCACCCCAGACAACCGCGTCATTCTCGACCTGACGGTCTCGAAGGACAGTGTCGGCCAGCTCGTGGCGAGCGCTACGGGTGGCTTCGTGCCCAGCATCGACACGCGCGAGATCGTCACGCAGGTGCTCGTGAATGACGGTCAGACCGTGGTGCTGGGCGGTATTCTCGAGACCGAGCTTCGCGAATCGGAGAAGAAGGTGCCGCTGCTCGGTGACGTGCCCGTCCTCGGCTACTTGTTCAAGACCAAGGGCCGCGTGGACAACAAGAACGAGCTCTTGATCTTCGTCACCCCGCGCATCCTGCGCGAAGGCGCGAACTTGTACTAAGAGCACGTCCAAGATCGGACACGAAGCGGCCGCCTCCGGGCGGCCGCTTTCGTTTATAGTGCGCGGAAATCGTCATGAGCCCCTCCTCGCGCACCTCAAACATCTTCCTGATTGGACCCATGGGCTCAGGGAAGACCGCCGTCGGCCGTCAACTCGCGCGCCTCTTGCGTCTCGAGTTCTTCGACAGCGACGCAGAGATCGAGCATCGTACGGGCGTCGACATTCCCTACATTTTCGAGAAGGAAGGCGAAGCCGGCTTCCGCGAGCGCGAGCGCGAGGTGATCGATTCGTTGACGCGTCTCGCGCAGGTGGTGATCGCGACTGGTGGCGGCGCGATCTTGCTTCCGGAGAACCGCGAGCACCTGGCTATGCGCGGACGCGTGGTCTATCTGCACACGAGCATCGAGCAGCAGCTCGAGCGCACGCGTCACGGCCGACAACGCCCTTTGCTCTACACGGAAGATCCCGAAGCGAAGCTACGTGAGCTCATGGCGCATCGTCTTCCGCTCTACCAGTCGATCGCCGAGGTTACGGTCACGACCGACGGGCGTCAGGTACGCGCGGTCGCCGATGAGATCATTCAACGTTTGAAGGAGTTGCCGGTCTGATGAGTCAATCACTCGTTCGCGAGCGTGTGGACATCGCACTCGGAGAACGTAGCTATCCGATCTTGATCGGCGCAGGCTTGCTCGAGGACGCAGCGCTCATCGACGTTCATGTACGCGCGCGCAGTGTTCTCATCGTCACGAATGAAACGATCGCGCCGTTGTATGGACCGGCGCTCAAGCGTTCGCTAGGCGAGCGTCGCATCGTGGAAGCCGTGTTGCCGGACGGCGAGCAGCACAAGACGCTCGCGACGATGTCCCGCATCTTGGATGCCTTGATGGATGCGCGGATGAATCGCGATGCGGCCGTGATCGCTCTTGGCGGCGGGGTCGTCGGCGATATGGCGGGATTCGCAGCCGCCTGCTATCAGCGCGGCGTCGACTACATCCAAGTACCCACGACACTCCTCGCACAGGTCGATTCTTCGGTCGGCGGCAAGACGGGGGTCAACCATCCGAAAGGCAAGAACATGATCGGCGCGTTCCACCAGCCGCGCTGTGTTCTTGCGGATATTGCAACGCTCCGAACGCTGTCGGACCGCGAGTACCGCGCTGGCCTCGCCGAAGTCGTCAAGTACGGCTTGATCTACGACCTCGAGTTTCTCGCCTGGCTCGAGTCGAACACAGAGGCGCTCGCGAGCCGCGAGGAACGCGCGATCATTCATGCCGTGCGGCGCTCCTGCGAGATCAAGGCGGAGGTGGTCGCAGCGGACGAACGCGAGAGCGGCTTGCGTGCGATCCTCAATCTCGGGCACACATTCGGGCACGCGATCGAAACCGCCTCTGGCTACGGCAATTGGCTGCACGGCGAAGCCGTGGCGGCCGGCATGGGTATCGCGGCCGACATGTCTGAGCGTCTCGGTTGGATATCGGTCGCCGATCGAGATCGTGCGATTCACCTTCTTTCGCGTTTCGGCTTGCCGACCGTAGCGCCGAAGATCGGTGCCGCGCGCGCGCTCGAGCTCATGGGAATGGACAAGAAGGTGTTGGAAGGCCGGGTACGCCTCGTGCTCCTACGTGCTCTCGGAAAAGCCGACGTCGTCGCCGACTATCCAACCGAGGCGTTAAAAGCTACCCTCGCACAGCACTTCGACTGAAAGGCTCCGTGCGGCACGGTTGCATGCAATGACCGATCACTCCCTCGCGCCCTACGCCGCACACGACTCGCGCACGCGCGGGCGTCGCTACCCCGAGCCTGCACCCGCGTTTCGCAGCGAGTTTCAGCGCGATCGCGATCGGATCATTCACTCGAATGCGTTTCGGCGGCTCGTCTACAAGACGCAAGTCTTCGTCAATCATGAAGGCGATCTTTATCGCACGCGACTGACACACAGCATCGAAGTCGCGCAGATCGCACGCACGATCGCTCGCGCACTCAAGCTCAACGAGACGCTCGTCGAAGCGATCTGCCTCGCACATGATCTCGGGCACACGCCGTTCGGGCATGCGGGCCAGGATGCGTTGAACGAATGCATGCGTCCCTACGGCGGTTTCGAGCACAACCTCCAGTCGCTTCGTACCGTGGATGAGCTCGAAGAACGGTACGCCGCCTTCCCCGGGTTGAATCTCACGTTCGAGACGCGAGAAGGCATCCTCAAACACTGTTCGCTCACGAACGCTCGCCGCCTCGGCGAGCTCGGCGAGCGCTTCATCAATCGGCAGCAACCCTCGTTGGAAGCGCAAATCGCCAACGTCGCCGATGAGATTGCCTACAACAACCACGATCTCGACGACGGCCTGCGCGCAGGGCTAATCGATCTCGGCGAGCTGCGCGAGGTCCCGTTGTTCGCGCGCGAGTACGACGCCGTCACCGCTGCGTTTCCTGACCTCAACGGGCGGCGGCTCGTGCATGAGATCGTGCGTAGGATGATCAATCATGTCGTCGTCGACCTAATCGAAACGACGACGAAGCACATTCGCGTGGCTGAGCCTTCCGATATCGATGCAGTCCGCGCACGCTCCACGCCGCTCGTCGGATTCAGCGAGGGCGTGGCCGCAGAGCACCTCGAGCTCAAACGCTTCTTACGCGATCATGTGTATCGGCATTTTCGCGTCTTGCGCATGACGAACAAGGCGCACAAGGTCGTACAAGGGTTGTTCGAGACGTTTTTCGCACGTCCAGAGCTGCTGCCGACCGAGCATCATCTCGCGGCAAAGCAGATGGAGGCGGAATCCGCCGAAGCGGGACGCGCGCGTGCCGTTGCGGACTATATCGCTGGGATGACGGATCGCTACGCGATCGGCGAGTACGAACGACTCTTCGATCCGGGGAAACGCAGTTGAGCGTCCGGCACCGCGCCGAGACACTCTATCCATACGAGACCAAGCCTTGCTGAAGAACGATCTATTACTCCGCGCGCTCTTACGCCAGCCTGTCGAGCGCACGCCAGTGTGGATGATGCGTCAAGCAGGACGTTATCTACCGGAGTACCGCGCGACACGCGCGCGCGCCGGCAGCTTCCTGCAGCTTTGCATGACACCGGAGCTCGCCTGCGAAGTGACATTGCAGCCGCTCGAGCGTTTTCCGCTCGACGCTGCGATCTTGTTCTCCGACATCCTGACGATCCCGCACGCACTCGGACTCGGTCTTCAGTTCGAGACCGGTGAAGGTCCGCGCATCGAGCGGCCCGTTCGTACGTTGCAGGACGTCGAACGCCTCGGCGTGCCCGATCCGGCCACGGACTTACGCTATGTCCTCGATGCAGTTCAGTTGATTCGACGCGAGCTCGGCGGGCGCGTACCGTTGATCGGATTCGCGGGCAGTCCCTGGACGGTCGCAACGTACATCGTTGAAGGCCGCAGCTCGCGCGAGTTCTCGACGATCAAACGCATGATGTATGACGAGCCGCGCACCTTGCATGCGCTACTCGAATTGCTGGCCGAGGCGACGACGCTCTACCTCAACGCCCAAGTCGATGCGGGGGCGCAAGCGATCATGCTCTTCGATACGTGGGGTGGCGTGTTGGCGCCGGCGCAGTACCGCGAGTTCTCGTTGGAGTACATGACGCGCATTCTCGCGGGCCTCACCCGGGAGCACGAGCAGCGACGTGTGCCCGTGATCTTCTTTACGAAGGGCGCGGGCGAGCGGTTGTCGTTCATGAGCGAGACGGGATGCGATGCGCTCGGTGTCGATTGGACGACTGATCTTGCCGATGCGCGCCGGGCCGTGAAGGACCGCGTTGCGTTACAGGGCAACCTGGATCCGAATTGTCTTTATGCCTCGCCGGCGCGTATTCGCGAAGAAGTCGCACGCGTACTCGCGAGCTACGGACGAGGCCACGGCCATGTCTTCAATCTCGGCCATGGCATTCACCCGGGCATTCCGCCGGAGCACGCAGGCGCAATGATCTCCGCCGTGCACGACCTGAGTCCTCAATACCATCTCGCGAGCGAATAGCGGCCGCGCTACTCGGCCGTGGCAGTTTCCTTGCGAATCTCGTCGCGTAGCGCTCTGCGCAAGATTTTGCCGACGTTCGTCTTGGGCAGCTCTTTGCGGAAATAGACGCGCTTCGGCACTTTGTAACCCGTGAGCTCCTTGCGGCAGTGATCGATGACCTGCTGCTCCGTGACGTTCTCGTCCTTCTTGACGACGAACAGCGCGACGACCTCGCCTGAGCGCTCGTCCGGCTGCGCGACAGCAGCAACTTCGAGCACACCTGGATGGGTGGCCGCGATCGCCTCTACTTCGTTCGGATACACGTTGAAGCCGGATACGAGGATCATGTCCTTCTTGCGATCCTCGATGTACACGAAGCCTTCTTCGTCGATGCGGCCGATATCGCCCGTACGCAGCCAGTCGCCGAGCATGACTTGCGCGGTCTCCTCGGGACGGTTCCAGTAACCGCGCATCACTTGCGGCCCGCGCACGCAGATCTCTCCGATCTCACCGATGCCGAGCTCATTGCCGGCGTCATCGCGAATGCTGATCTCGGTGGAAGAAATCGGTAGGCCGATGGAGCCGTTGAAGTCGCGCGGCGGCCAGAAGGGATTGATGCACGCGGCGGGCGAGGTTTCCGTCAATCCCCACGCTTGCGTAAGGACGTTGCCGGTCACGTTCTTCCATTGCTCGGCAACCGGACGCTGCACGGCCATGCCGCCGCCGAGCGTGATGCGCAACTCGCTGAAGTCGACTGCGGAGAAGCCCGGCGTATGGAGCAACGCATTGAACAAGGTGTTCACGCCGCTGATGTAGCTGAACTTGTATTTCTTCAGCTCCTTCACGAAGGCGCCGAAATCGCGCGGATTCGCGATGAGAATGTTGCGCGCGCCAAACTTGATGAACACGCTCCAATTCGCCGTGAGTGCAAAGATGTGATAGAGCGGCAGCGCGGTGATGATCGTGTCTTTTCCGGGGCGCGCATTTGTGCCGATCCACGCCGCCGACTGCAAGACATTCGCGACCATGTTGCGATGGGTCAGCATCGCGCCCTTCGCCACTCCGGTGGTGCCGCCTGTGTACTGCAGAAAGGCAATGTCGTCGTGCGTGAGCGCGACAGGGTCCATGGTGAGGTAGCGCCCTTCGATCATCGCATCCTTGAACGAGATCGCTTGCGGCAGCCTCCACGGTTTGACTTGCTTGCGCACGTGCCGAACGACGATGTTCACGATCGTCGATTTCGGCCAATCGAGTAGGTCGCCGACGCCGGTCACCAGCACGTGCTGCAAATCCGTGCGTGCAATGACCTGCTCGAGCACATGCCCGAAATTCTCCAGAATGACGATCGCCTTGGCGCCGGAGTCCTTGAGCTGGTGTTCGAGCTCGCGCGCCGTGTAGAGCGGATTGGTATTGACGACCGTCAATCCGGCGCGCAGCGCGCCGAGCAACGCAATCGGATATTGGAAGACGTTCGGCAACATGAGCGCGATGCGATCGCCTCGCTGCAACTTCGCCGCCTTCTGCAGCCACGCGGCGAAATCGCGCGAAAGACGATCGTACTCCGCATAGGAGATCGTCTTGTCCATGCTCGTGAATGCCGGGAGATCCGCGAAGTGCGCACAGCTTTCCTCTAGGATCTCGACGAGCGAGCTGTACTCGTCCGGATTGATCTCAGCCGGCACTCCGGGCGGATAATTCTTGAGCCAAATCTTATCCACGAGCAGCCCCCTGTGAATTTCGCTCTTATTTCGTCAGTGTCGCCCGAAGGGCGGGCCACACGTTATCTAGTAATCGGCTTTGTGCTTCGGCCGACGGATGAATACCGTCAGCCTGCATCAACTTGTCATCGAGCGCCACGCCTTCAAGGAAGAAATCAACGTGCTCTACGTCATGCTTTTCTGCGAGCGCGCCGTACAGCGCGTGGAATCGATCGGCATAGGCCGCGCCGTAATTGGGCGGAATGCGCATGCCGACGAGGACGACCTTCGCCCCAGCGGCTTGCGAGCGCTCGATGAGCGCCTCGAGATTATCCTCGATCTGCTTCAACGGCAGCCCCCGCAAGGCATCGTTCCCGCCGAGCTCGAGAACGACGACTTTCGGGTCATGAACTTCGAGCGCTCTCGGTAAGCGCGCCTTCGCGCCGCCGGTCGTTTCGCCGCTCGCGCTGGCATTCACGACGCGGTATCCGTACCCTTCTTCAGCCAGCCTGCGCTCGAGCAGCGCGACCCAGGTGGATTTCACATCGACGCCGTAGCCGGCGCTCAGGCTATCCCCGACGATCAAGACGACCGGTTTGCCTGCGCCATTCTGTGCGTGAACAAATGTGCCGAACGCAAGTCCGATCAGCAAAAGCCCAGTTTGAATGGCCCGACCGCGCTGAAACATCAAACGCCACATGCACATCGCAGAACCGGTTCTAAAAGCAGAAAAAATCACCAAGCAGGTTAGCAGTCCCGAGGGAACACTGACCATAGTAGCGGAGGTTGATCTAGAGATCGCGCCGGCCGAGACGGTCGCCATCATCGGCGCGTCGGGCGCGGGTAAATCGACGCTACTTGCGCTGCTAGCGGGTCTCGATGAACCGACGAGCGGTCGTGTATGGCTCGACGGTAAGGAGCTCACGGCGCTCGATGAGGATGGGCGAGCTGCAGTTCGTGCCAACCACGTGGGATTCGTCTTCCAAAGTTTTCACTTGGTGCCGTCGCTGACCGCAATCGAGAACGTGATGTTGCCGTTGGAGCTCGCCGGCAAGCGCAACGCGCGACAGGCAGCCAGCGACGCCCTGGCGCAAGTGAACCTCTCCCCACGGCGCGAGCACTATCCGCGACAACTCTCTGGGGGTGAGCAACAGCGCGTGGCCATTGCGCGTGCATTCGTGACGCAGCCTGCTGTGCTGTTCGCGGACGAGCCCACCGGGAACTTGGATGCGGCGACCGGCGATCGCATCATCGAGCTATTGTTCGAGCTCAACCGCGCGGCGCAGACGACGCTGGTCGTCGTAACGCACGATCCGGCCATTGCGCGCCGATGCGGCAGAACGATTCGCATCGAAGCCGGAAAAATCGTCGCATGAAGGCGCTTCGACTCGCCATGCTCGCGCTCGCTCGTGACGGGAAATCCGGCGAGCTGCGCGTCCTGCTGCTCGCTTTGCTCGTCGCGGTTTCCGCATTGACCGCAGTCGGTTTCTTCACGAATCGCGTGAGCCGCGCGGTCGATCAGCAGGCGGGTGAAGTGCTCGCGGCGGACTTGAGGCTGCAGGCGCGTTCACCGATCGATCGCGACTACTTCCGACTTGCCGCTCACGCTGGGCTTGCAACCGCGGAGCTGGCCACGTTCCCGAGCGTCGTGCTCAACGGCGACAACAGCGCGCTGAGCGCCATTCGCGCGGTGTCGGAAGGCTATCCCCTTCGCGGTCGTGTTCGCATCGCGCAGGTGCCGTTTGGTCCCGCAAGCGAGGCTGACAGCATCCCTGCACCGGGCGAAGCCTGGCTCGAGGCGCGGCTGTTTGCGCAACTCGGTGCCGAGGTAGGCGATCGCATCCAAGTGGGCAATACGGAGCTGACTGCTGCGCGCGTGCTCGACTATCGCCCGGACCAAGGCTCGCAGTTCGTGGATCTTGCCCCCACGCTGCTGATGCGCCTCGATCAAGTGCCTTCGACCGGGCTCGTCCAGGAAGGCAGTCGCGTGTCCTATATCGCGCTGTTCGCGGGCGATTCGCAGACCGTCAGCACTTTCAAAGAGGACTTGTCGCGACGGAAGAAGCCGACCGAACAATTGGTGGACGTCAGCGATGCCAGCCCGCAGATCCGTTCCGCGATCGATCGCGCCGGACGATTTCTGAATCTTTCGGCGCTCGTCACAGTGCTGCTCGCTGCGATCGCGGTTGCGATCTCTGCGCGCCGCTATGTCGCGCGGCATCTCGATACGGTCGCGCTCATGAAGAGCCTCGGCGCCCCGCAACGCCTCGTGTTGGCCGTCAGCGTGCTCGAGCTCGCAATGATAGCCATCGGCGCCGGCATCGTTGGCGCGCTGATCGGATACGGCGCACAAGAAGGCATTGCGTATCTATTGAAGGATCTCGTGCGCGGCGATCTGCCGCGACCTTCGCTGAGCGCCGGATGGCTGGGCTTGATGACGTCGCTCACGATTCTCGTCGGCTTCGCCTTGCCGCCGCTCCTGCAGTTGCGCCACGTGCCTCCCGCGCGAGTGCTTCGCCGGAATCTCGAGCCGCCGCCGCTTCGCTACGTGACCGTATACGGCTGCGCCTTCGCCGCGTTGATCGCGTTGCTCGCCTGGCTCATCCGCGACGTCGCGCTGCTCATCTACGTGTTCTTGGCGACGTTCGTCACGTTCGCCATCCTGGTCGGCGCGGGATGGCTCCTCGTCCTCTTGCTCGGACGTTTGCGCGGCGCGGTCGGGGTATCGTGGCGATACGGCATGGCAA
This sequence comes from Lysobacterales bacterium, assembly GCA_044506405.1. Classification (GTDB taxonomy): domain Bacteria; phylum Pseudomonadota; class Gammaproteobacteria; order Steroidobacterales; family Steroidobacteraceae; genus Steroidobacter. The sequence continues at coordinate 63,937 of JBIQKP010000001.1, forward strand.
ACATCGCGCGCCGCGGACGCGACAGCGTCATTCAAATCGTCGCGTTCGGGCTTGGGCTCATGGTGTTGTTATTGCTTGCAGTCGTGCGCGACGACCTGATGCACGAGTGGCGCGCGAGCTTGCCTGAAAATGCGCCGAACCACTTCATGATCAATATCCGTCCGGATCAGGCGGACGCGGTGCGCGCGTTCTTCCGCGACCGCGATTTCGAGTCGCCCACGCTCGTTCCGATGGTGAGAGCACGACTCGTGCAGATCAACGGCGAATCCATCTCCGAGCTCGAGCTCCCGACCGATCGAGGACGAGGTTTCGTCGAGCGTGAAGCGAATTTGACTTGGTCTGAGACGATGCAGATCGATAACACGCTCGTACAGGGAACGTGGTGGCGCGAAGGCGATGAAGGCGGTCCGCGCGTGTCGGTCGAGATCGACGTCGCGCAAGCGTTGGGGCTCAAGATCGGCGACACGATGACCTACGACGTAGCGGGCGAGCTCGTGACGGCGCGTGTTTCGAGCTTCAGACAAGTTCAGTGGGATACTTTCCGCCCAAACTTCTTCCTCGTCTTCTCTCCCGGTGTCTTGGACGACAAGGCTGGAACCTACATCACGAGCCTGCATGTGCCCCAGGAACGCAAGCGCGTGTTGCTCGAATTCATGCGGGCCTTTCCCGAGGTGACGGCGATCGATTTGGACGCCATCCTCGCGCAGGTCCGAGGCGTGATGGATAAAGCATCGCTCGCCGTGCAGTACGTGTTCGGATTCACTTTACTGGCCGGCATCACGGTGCTGCTCGCGGCGATTCAGGCGACTCGCGACGAGCGGCGGTATGAGAGTGCGATGCTGAGAACGCTGGGAGCGCGCAGGCGCATCGTGTTGCAGGGTGTCGCAGCGGAGTTCACGACGCTTGGATTGCTTGCGGGCACGCTCGCCGCGATGGGTGCGACGGCCGCGGGCTATCTCCTTGCGACGCGCGTTTTCGATCTCGACTACACGTTCGACATCGCGGTCTGGGGCATCGGGCTCGTGGCAGGTGCGTTGCTCGTCGGCGTGAGCGGTACGCTCGCAACGCGCTCGGTCATCGATCATCCACCCATCGAGACCTTGAGAAAGGGGTGATGATCAGCGGATTGGGAATCGTGAGAACCGATTCTCACGTGTCACTACGGCCTAATTCAAGCCGATCCTGATCCAACCGTACTCCTGTGTCTGACCTCGCCAGTTGTAGGCGTCGAGACGGAGTACATATTCGCCGGGGCCAAACGCGGACGAGTTGAGCGCGAGTCGCAGCTCACGGTTCGAATCGCGTGTGAGGCGACGGATTTGCAGCAAGCGCCCTTCATCGACCTTGTCGATCGTGATCTGGAACTGCGTGAACTTTCCTTCCGACACATCGATGTGCAGTTCGAGGAGCTGCGGCGGTGCAAGCCAGCCGAGCTGCAGCGTCGGTTCGCTCGGTTGCACGCGCGCGGGTTGGATGCGATGAGTCGCCACACTCGCGGGGGCCTGCATTCGGACGGCTTGCGTCTCGTGCTTCATCGTCTGAAGTGCTTCCGAGAGCGCGCTCGCCCGCATCCCGAAGGCCACGAGCCCGGCGAGTGCGCCGATCAGCGCGACCAAGAGCACGATGAGCAGAGCACGGCTCGCGCCTCCACCACCGGACCGACCCGCGTATCGCGGCTCATCCTCTGCATCGAAACCTTCATCCGAGACCTCGAGCGCGGTGCGCGTCGCGCTCGAAGGAATCGTCCGAAAGACGCCGGTCTCGCTATCGTCGGACGGACGTCGCGACAAGCGCGCTTTCAGGCGCACCGGAATCGGCATCTGTTTCAGTACTTCCGGATGCTCCAAGCAGTACTGCTCGAACTCGCGTGCCTCGCGTACGGTGAGCTCACCGGCTAGATAGCGCTCGACGACGTGCTCATTCTCGATGTACTTGCGATCCATGTGCGATGCCTGATGAAGCGTGGCGAGGGGCGCTATTCGTTCTCGTCTTGTTCCGCGGCGCAGCGCGCGCACTTCGGCCAATACTGTTTTGCGAGCGTATCAAGCAGCCGCCGATGGCCGCTCGCGAAGAACTCGCGCGCAGCCCGGGCGGCGGGCTCATCGCTGTATCCCAACTCGACGATACGGACGTGGGTCATGTCCACGCCAGAGGGCGTGAGATACAGAATCGTCCATACGCCATCGAGCGCCGCCTCAGCCGGGAAACCCGTGGGCGCCTGTTTCGCTCGCAGCGCCAGCATGCGTTCAGGTTCAAACGCGAGAACCTCACTCACGATCGTCTCGGGTTCTCTAGCGTTCTCTTGAGGATACTGCACCCGTATGTCGCCACCGATCCGGAGGTTTCGATCCCCCTGACCGGGAGCGGATTGCGCATCGCCCGTGGAGGCCGTAACCAGCCGCCAGACCTCCGCGACCGGTGCATTGACGAACCCCTCCGTAACCGGCGGTTCTGTCGCACTGGCAGCCCCCGCCAGCAGGATTGCACACAATGTTGCGTAGAAGGGCGGCGTTTTCTTAGGCGGTGTCGAGTGCATGGCGGAGCGCAGGATGCGTGTACACGAGGCGGGAATGTCGCACGCTGACGGTCGTTTCGCTAGAACCGTCGTGGTGCCCTCACAAGTCCTTGCAGACCTCTGGCCGATACTGCGAAGCTTGCGATGATGCTCTGATAGGCAAAGGATCGGGGGAGCCCTGAGCCAAGACACGGTTGCGCGGTGCTTACCGCCGCAGCGCCCCGCCTCCAACGACAATGATGCCCATTCAAACGCACTGCTCGAGCGACCTAAATCCATGATTCTCACGCTGCAAGTCGTCGGGGAACGGGCGCAAGACTTGGGTGCCGCGAGCCGCAAGGTATTCAAAGGCATCGGCGGCACGATCGGTCGGCTCCCGGACAACGACTGGGTCTTCCCCGATCCGTATGTGTCCGGGCGTCACGCATTGATCCGGTATGTGAACGGCACGTACTTCATCGAGGACAGCAGTACCAACGGCGTATTCGTCAATTCCCTCGATCGTCGGCTCGCAAAGGCGCAGGCCCATGCCCTTCGCGACGGGGACCGCCTCTATATAGACGCATACGAGATCGAGGTTTCGATCAAGGAAGATCCGGCGCGAAAGTCGCGGCACGATCCGTTCGCGGATCCTCGAACCACCTCCCCGGGCGACGTGACGCTCTTCAAGGGCGATCGCACCGCGAGTCTCGTTGCGACCGAATTCGAAGAATTCGACGACTTGGAAGACGAAGAAGTCGCAAACGGGACCGAGTGGTTCGGCGCGCAAGACATGCGTTCGAAGTCGCCATCGATACGTCCAGCGCTCGAACCCACGCCCATCGCGAGTGTTGAATCGCGTCCGGCCACGCGCAAGCCTGTATCGAACGGTACCGTGGCGCAGGGCGCACCGAAGGCGAGCACCAGCGCTGCACCGTCGGGCGATCGCTTCGACACCTTGCTCGCGGCCGCGGGTATCGAAGGACTGGAGGCGAGCCACGAAGCGGCCGAGCTATTGGGAGAGTTGTTGCGCAGCTCGGTCAGCGGCGTGATGGAGATGCTGCGCGCCCGCGAACGGATGAAGGATGAGCTGCGCATGCGTGGCACGACATTCAAAGCGGCGCACAACAACCCACTCAAGTTCTCCGCGAACGTCGACGATGCATTCCATAACTTGCTCGTGAAGCGCAATCCGGCTTATCTCGCACCGACCGAGGCGCTGGAGGATGCCTTTCACGATGTACGCGACCATCAAAGCGCCTTCTTGACCGCGATGCGGCTCGCGTTCGAGGCGATGCTCGCGCGCTTCGATCCTGGCCGCCTGCAGGATGACTTCGATCGACAACTGAAGAAGGGATCGATCCTCGGTGTGCCCGCCAAGCTGCGTTACTGGGATCTGTATCGAGAACGTTACGGCGAGATCGCGAAGGATGCCGAAGCGAGCTTTCGCACCCTCTTTGCCGAAGAATTCGCGAAGGCTTACGAGGAGCAACTCGCGCGCTTGAGAGCCCTCGGTCACGATTGAGCCATCAACGCAGGAAGTGCGTCATGGACAAACGTTCGATGGAAGAAGACGTCCTCCAAGAAGACAGCTTCCCGCGCTTCGTGGCAGCCGGCCGAACCGATATCGGTCGTGCCCGCCCGACGAATCAAGACGCATTTCTCACGCTCGATGCTGCGCAGGTGTGGGTGGTTGCCGATGGAATGGGCGGGTACCGCGATGGCGATGTCGCGAGCCGCATGGTGTGCGAGGCGTTAGCGGGGCTCGACGGCGACGGCCGATGCGACGACACGATCGCGTCGGTGAGCGCACAGCTCAGCGAAGTCAATGCACGCTTGTACAAGGCCGCCACGCGTATCATCAATCCCGTGATGAGCGGAAGCACGGTCGCGGTGCTCATCGTTCGACACGCAGCATGCGCGGCGATCTGGGCTGGCGACAGTAGGATCTATCGCTTGCGGTACGGGCGGCTCACTCGAATGACAACGGATCACACCTGGGCCGCCGAGCTCAATTTGCAGAGCACCGAGGAAACCGATCACGCCATCACTCGCGCCGTAGGGGGCGAAGGCACGCTCGTGTTGGATGTGCGACGCGATCGAGTCCTGCCTGGCGATCGCTATCTCTTGTGCACGGACGGACTCACGCACGAGCTCGCCGACGCTCACATCGCGCAGTTGCTCGCAAACGGAGACGTGGAGCAGGCCGCCGATGCACTCATTCGCGCTACGCTCGAAGCCGGTGCACGCGATAACGTGACCGTCGTCGTGATAGACGCGTGCTAAGAAGAACGGGAGTTAAGCCACGGTGTCCGATACGATCGCTCAACTGCTTAATCGACTCGCCAATGAAGAGAGCTCGCTGCTAGAGACGTGCGCACAGCTCGCGACGCTCGCGCAAGGGACCGAGGCGAATGCGGAAGACTTCGCGACGCGTGTTCGCACGCAGCATGCCCAAGGCCGATTGAAAGAAGAGCACGCACGGGCGTTGCTCGATGCGCTCAACACGGCGGCGAAGACGCAGATCAAGCCCCGTGGCGGAACGGTGGCCGCGACTTTGAAGCGACCAGAGCCCGATGCGGATGCGCTCGACCCCGATAAAACGCGGATCAAGACGCGCAACACCGCGGAAGCTGCGACGCTGAAACGCACGGAGTTCGTGAGCGAATTCGAGGCGGATCGAACCGAATTGATCGCGAGTCGCCGCTTGCAGGATCTCGAAGACGCCGCGCCGACGCCGAGTACGCTCGCGCCAGGGGTCCTCGTCAAGAAGCGCTTTCTGCTCGAGACGCTCATCGGCAAAGGTGGCATGGGCCTCGTCTTCGGCGCGATCGATCGCCGCAAGGAGGAAGCGCGCGATCCGAATCCGCGCGTCGCGCTCAAAGTCCTGAACTCGGATTTCGAGCGCCATCCGCAATCGTTCATGGCCCTGCAGCGCGAGGCGCGCAAGGCACAGACACTCGCCCATCCGAACGTCGTCACCGTGTTCGATTTCGACCGCGACGGTGATGTCGTCTACATGACGATGGAGTTGCTCGCCGGTCGCTCACTCGACTCGATGGTGCGCGAGTCGCGCGGGAACGGCATCGGCGCCGAGCAGGCGCTGCCGATCATCCGCGGGATCGCGGAAGGTCTTGCCTATGCGCACCGCAAAGGCATCGTTCACTCGGACCTCAAACCCGGCAACGTTTTCGTCACGCAAGACGGCACGCCCAAGATTCTCGATTTCGGCATCGCGCGTGCCGTGCCGAGCTCGCTCGCAGACGATGTCGAAGACGTATTCGACGCAGGCAGCCTCGGTGCGTACACGGAGGCGTATGCAACCGATGAGATGGTGGAGGGCGTCGATCCTCATCCCGCCGACGACATGTACGCGCTCGGCATCATTGCGTACGAGCTCCTGACCGGGCGACATCCCTACCAGCGACACAGTGCGCCGAACGCGCGCAAGCTTGGCATCGTGCCCGGGCCGATCAAGGGCGTGAGCCGCAAGGAGGCGCGCGCGATCACGGCTTGCCTATCCTTCGACCGGCGCGAGCGGCCGCAGAACGCGGGCGAGTTTCTCAAGCTCTTCCGTGGCATCTCCACCGTACAGAAAGTATCGGTGGCGGCCGCGATCGTGCTCGCGGCCGTTGCCGGCTATGTGTCTTACCAGAACTATCTCGAGACGAGTCCTTCGATTCCATTCAACGAGCTTGCGCTCGAACAGCAGCAAGCGTTTCGCCAGAAGATGGATGACGGGCGGGAGGCGTGGACCTTCTATGAGCGCGAGCACATTGACGATGCTTGGAACGCCGCCGTCGACTATTTTGCGGATGCGTATCGAATCCACCCGCGCAATCGTGAAGCGGTTGCTGCGCTCAATGCAGCAGCCAAGACATTGCTCGCGACCGCAAAGACCGATGAGCAACGACGCGCGCTGGCGCGCCACCTCCAGGAGCGGAGCGCTCATTACCGCAGCTATGGGCCGGTCGTCGACGCGGCCAAATGAGCGGTTCCGGGAGCGACCGCGCGCACGAGGCGGAAATCTGGTCTAATCGCGTTCCCTTTCAACGACCTGTTTCTCGACGATGAGCACGACGCCGCGGACCGCAATCACGCCAACCCGTGAGGAAAACTACGCGGAGTGGTATCAGCAAGTCATCCGCGCGGCGGACCTTGCCGAACCCTCACCCGTACGTGGCTGCATGGTCATCAAGCCGTGGGGTTACGCGCTGTGGGAGAACATGCAGCGCACGCTCGATGACATGTTCAAAGCCACGGGTCATCAGAACGCGTACTTTCCGCTCTTCATCCCGCTCTCCTTTCTGCAGAAGGAGGCCACGCACGTTGAAGGCTTTGCGAAGGAGTGCGCGGTCGTCACGCACCATCGCTTGCAGATGAATGCGGAAGGAAAGCTCGTCCCCGCTGGCGAGCTCGAGGAACCGCTCGTCGTGCGCCCGACCTCGGAAACGATCATCGGCGACGCGTTTGCCCGCTGGGTGCAGAGTTATCGCGATCTGCCGCTGCTCATCAATCAATGGGCCAACGTCGTGCGGTGGGAGATGCGCACGCGCATGTTCCTGCGCACCGCGGAGTTCCTCTGGCAGGAAGGGCATACCGCGCACGCAACGCGCGAAGAAGCGATCGAAGAGACGATGCGCATGCTCGATGTGTATGCGGACTTCGCCGAGCAATGGATGGCCATTCCGGTCATCAAGGGCGAGAAAACGGCAGGCGAGCGCTTCCCGGGGGCCGACCAGACCTATTGCATCGAAGCGATGATGCAGGATCGCAAGGCGCTGCAAGCTGGCACGAGTCATTTCCTCGGGCAGAACTTCGCGAAGGCGAGCGAGATTCAGTTCCTCGATCAGAACGGCGTGCACCAGTTCGCGTGGACGACGAGCTGGGGGACTTCGACGCGCATGATCGGCGGTCTCCTCATGACGCATTCGGATGACGACGGGCTCGTGCTCCCTCCACGATTGGCGCCGACGCATGTCGTGATCATTCCGATCTATCGGTCCGAAGAGGACCGCGCGCGCGTGATCGAGTACTGCAACAAGGTGGCGCAGGAGCTGCGCGCGGTGCGGTTTGCCGATCGCGCGGTGAACGTGATCGTTGACGCCCGCGACGAGCGCGGCGGCGACAAGGTTTGGAGCTGGATCAAGAAGGGCGTGCCGATTCGCCTCGAGATCGGCCCGCGGGACATGGACAAAGATGCGGTGTTCGTGGGCCGACGCGACCGCGCGCCGAAAGATAAGCAAAGCATTCCGCGCGCGGAGTTCGTCGCAAACGTCGCAACGCTGCTGCAGTCGATTCAGGACGGCCTCCTCGAGCGCGCCCGCGCGTTTCGCGAGCAGCACACGCGCAAGATCGATTCGAAGGAGGCGTTCTACGAGTTCTTCACGGCACCGACGGTCCCGGAGAACACCCCGACTCCGATCCATGCGGGCTTCGCGTTGACGCACTTCAGCGGTGACGTCGAGCTCGAACAGCGCATCAAGGATGACCTCGGCGTCACCGTACGCTGTATTCCGCTCGAGAAAAGCGAACCCGGCACCTGCCCATTCACTGGCAAACCCAGTGCGCAACGCGTCGTGTGGGCGAAGGCGTACTAGCGAGCGTCGCAGGCTCGACTCTTCGCCCAGCCGCATCGCGCGGCACTGCCGCGATCTCTGCCATCGAAGTCGCGGACATTCGCTCCGCCGGCACCGCGCGCGTTCTTGGGCGTGCACGTTCCCAGTTGCGATGGAAAGATTGGCGCCGATTGCCCGAGGTGGCGGGTGTCGCTTCTCAAGAGCACGTCGGACTGCCAGACTAAAGACTCCATGCAGCCCTCACGTAGCCGCGCGCTTTTGCAGATTCACTTCTGCGTCGTGTTGTGGGGCTTCACGGCCATTCTCGGCAAAGTGATCACGCTTGCTGCGCTGCCGCTCGTTTGGTGGCGCATGGTGCTCGTGTCCGCCTCTCTGATGGTCGTGCGGAACTTCTGGCGCGGTTTGCAGCCGCTGTCAGCGCGGCTCATCGCGATCTACGCTGGCATCGGTGTCATCGTGGCACTCCATTGGCTCACCTTTTACGGCTCGGTCAAACTTTCGAATGCTTCCGTCGCCGCAACATGCATGGCGCTCACGCCGGTGTTCATCTCGTTCGTCGAGCCCCTGTTGATCCGACGTCGATTCGATCTCACCGAGCTCGTCTTCGGACTCGCAGTGATTCCGGGCGTCGTGATGGTCGTCGGCGGCACGCCGTCCGAAATGCGACTTGGCATTGCCGTGGGTGCGCTATCGGCGCTCTTCGTTGCGTTCTTCGCGTCCCTGAACAAACGCTTCATCGCCGATTCGCATGCGCTCACCGTCACTGGCATCGAAATGAGCGCGGGTGCCGTATTCCTAACGCTCGCCGGCCTGCTCTTCCCGCCGAGCACCGCGATGTTCGCGCTTCCGGCACTCAACGACGCCATTTGGCTGATCGTGCTCGCGGTCGGCTGCACTTTGCTGCCGTTCGCGTTGTCACTCGTAGCGCTGCGGCAACTGAGCGCCTTCTCCGTGACGCTCGCAGTCAATCTCGAACCGATCTACGCGATCGTGCTCGCGATTCTCTTGCTCGGGGAGCAGCGCGAGCTCGCACCGTCATTCTACTTGGGCGTTGCAATCATTCTTCTTGTCGTGTTCACGCACCCGCTCTGGGTCGCCCGAGGCGATCGCCGCGCGGCGAATACTGCAGGTGCGTGATCTTCTCGCGCCTCAGCGTCGCTGCAGCAGTTGATCAACCCGATCGCGGTAGGAGCGACTCAACTTGATCTCTTGTCCGTTCTCGAGCGACAAGAAGTACTCGCCGTTCGTATGCGGTCGCAGACGGCGCACGCGATTCACGTTGACGATCGTCGAGCGATGCACCCGCTGAAACACATCGGGATCGAGGATGGCTTCGAGCGACTTCATCGTCTCGCGTAGAACGTACGTCCGCCCGTCCGCGTGCACGCACATGTAGTCGCCGGCCGCATCGATCCAGTCGATCGTTCGCACGTCGAGCCGGATCGTTCCGGTCTCATCCCGGATCGGCAGCACTTGCGGATAGCGCTTGACGAGCGCCGTGTGCAATTGTTCTCTGATCACTTCAGGATCGAGCGCGCGACTGCCTTGCGTGGAGGCTAGAAGCTGCATGAGCTTCTCGCGCTGCACGGCGGCACTCCGCTGCTCGGCATGCGCGCGTACGCGATCGAGCGCTTGGACGAAGCGCGAATCGTTGATCGGTTTCAGCAAGTAGTCGAGCGCTTGCGCTTCGAACGCATCGAGCGCGTAACGATCGTACGCCGTGACGAATACCGTCATCGGCAACGATTCGTGGGGGATGCGTGCGAGCACATCGAAGCCCGACATGCCGGGCATCTGAATGTCGAGAAACATCAGATCCGGCTTCTCACGCGCGATCGCCTCGAGCGCCTCGCGGCCGTTGCCGCATTCCGCCACGACGACGATGTCTCGGTGATGTTGAAGTCGAATCTCGATGCCGCGTCGAGCGAGCTCCTCATCGTCGACGAGAATCGCTCGGATCGGTGTTTCCGTGATCGATCTGTTCATGGTGGGGTTACGCACGATGTCTCTCCGCCATCAATAGCGTTTGCTGCTTTCCACGCTGCGAGCCATGAGCTCCTTGCGCGACAGACTCTCGAACGGGCTGCGCTCCAGCATCGGAGCACTTTCCCCGTGCGGTGCGCGTTCGGCGGGGAACGTGAGCGCCACCCGTAAGCCCGGTTCGGTATTGGCGACCGTCACCTCACCGCGCTCTGCATACAGCACACGAAGACGCTCGCAGGTATTGCGAATGCCGACGCCGCGGCCATTCCTCAGGCGAGAGGTGTCTTTGAGGCCTGGTCCGTCGTCTGACACTTCCAACTGCAGCATGCCGCCGGTCAAGTGCGCGCCGATGCGAATAGACCCGCCCTCTTCCCTGGGAGAAACCGCATACTTGATCGCATTCTCGATGAGGGGTTGTATCAACAAGCTCGGCATGAGTACATCGGTCGCCGAGTCTTCGATTGCGAATTCGATTCTGAGTCGCTCACCGAACCGCATCTTCTCGATGTTGAGGTAAAGGTCGAGTGCTTCGATTTCCTGCGCGACCGTCACCTTTTTCATCGGATCTTGATCGAGCGTGTAACGCAGGAATTCGGACAGTCCCGTGACGGCTGAATTCGCCGTCGAGTTGCGATTGTCCAGGATCAAGGTCGAGATCGCGTTCAGCGTATTGAAGAGAAAATGCGGGTTGAGCTGATAGCGTAGCATCTTGAGCTGCGCTTCCTGAGCGAGTGTCGATGCGTGCAATGCCGCTTCGCGCTGCTGCTGCGTCGACTCGTAGTACTTCACGCCGAAGTACAGGCCCATCCACCCTGCAATCAGGTAGGTCGCGCTGATGCCGTTCCCGAACAAATCGACCCAAAAGTTAACGTGGTAGTTCGGGTCGTAGCGCAAATACGCCCAGTTGACGACGAGTCGCCAGACAAGTGCATCGACGTAGGCAATCAAGAGCGCGAGAGGAACCATGACCTTGAGCGGCCGTCCCCACAGCCACCGACAGATATAGCGCAGCGGCGCGCTCGCAATGAATCCCCATACGGCGCTGATCAGGATGACCTGCGTGTACTCGACAGGCTTACCCCATAGCAGGGCGCCCATGTACTGCGACACGCCGTACCCGACCCAACCGATCGCATGCAGCGACCAGAAGAGGAGATTGCGATTGTGTTTGAGGTCGGGCAGCGTCATGCGGGTGCGCTCGGATCAGTAACCTCTGCTCCTACAACGAGCGAACTCTAAGCAACGGCACGCCGAAATGACATCCTCCGGTCGTGCCCGCGGCACGGTTGGTCGCAAACGGGACCCGCCGGCGCCCTGGTCCGTTAGCCGGCGACCCATGTCCGCGGGTCGCCGAAGGGCAGCCTTGTCGTGTGATCAGCCGAACAGGCCTATCAATCCGATCACGATCAGGTAGATGGCGACGATGTAATTCAGCAGGCGCGGGACGACCAGAATCAAAATGCCTGCGATGAGAGAGACGAGCGGGCCGAGCGCGAGATGGAAGCTCATGGGGATGCGTTCCGAGTGAAGATGACAGCACCCGTACGCGGTGTCGCGATTACTTGTTCCGGCCGAGCGTCTCCTTCAACCACGCAGCGATGTCGGCGACTTCTTGCGCACACACTTGGTGTTCCATCGCGTAACCCTTCCATTGCACGGCGTAGCCAAGGTTGATGAGCAGATCGCGCGAGAGCATCCCAGCCATCTCGGGCACGACCTGATCGCGATGTCCGTGACACATCAAGATCGGCGTCGAACGGTTCGCGTCCCTCGCTTCCTTCGCGAGCGAATCCCTGAGCGGTAGATACGTGGAGAGCGCCAAGATCCCGCCCAATGAGCGCGGATAGCGCAAGCCAGAGTGCAGCGCCATCGCACCGCCTTGCGAAAATCCCGCGATCACGATGCGCTCGGACGGAATGCCTGCTTCGATCTCTCGCTCGATGAAGCCTCGAACGACGTCATCCGATTGTCGAATGCCTGCTTCGTCTTCTGCGCTCGTCGCACCGAAGCCGCGGATGTCGTACCAGGCACGCATCACGAAACCGTTATTGATCGTGACCGGCCGATGGCTCGCGTGCGGGAAGACGAAGCGCGTCGGCAGCGCATTCGGCAGATCCAGTTCTTCGACGATCGGAACGAAGTCATAGCCATCCGCACCCAGGCCATGGAGCCAGATGACGCTCGCGCTTGCGGGCGTTTTCGATTCGAGGATCACAGCGGTGTCGGATTCGTGCGTCGTGTAGGGCATGGCGAAACGGTGTAGGTGATGTAAGTGAGATCCGTCCTGGAAGCGCGGGCATGTGCTTCGTTCAGAACGGTTCGTATGCTATCAGCCGCGCAGTTTTCGCGCGCGCATCCGTGGAACTCCAGCGGCCTTCACGTGTTCACGAGCGAATACTGTGAAGGAGGCAGCGATGCATTCAGATTTCGAGAAACTCGGTGAGCTCATCAAGGACATGCGAATCGCCATGCTGACGACGGTCGAGCACGATGGCACGTTGCACACACGCCCGCTTGCAACGCTCAAGTATGCGAACGACGATGAGCTCTGGTTCTTCACCGCGATCGACTCGGCGAAGGTGCACGAGATCGAAGAAGATCGGCGCGCGAGCGTGACGTATTCAGACATGGATCAGAACGTCTACGTCGTCGTCGCGGGAACCGCGGAGATCGTGCAGGACCGCAAGAAGGCCGAAGAGCTTTGGAGCCCGATGGCGAAGGCCTGGTTTCCCGAGGGGCTCGACGACCCGAAACTCGCGCTCCTGCGCGTGCGTATCGAGCGAGCGGAGTACTGGGACTCGCCGGGCCGCTCGGCGTATCTGCTCGGCGTGGCGAAGGCGACGTTGACGGGAGAGCGCACGCAGATCGGAGAAAACAGGAAGTTGACGCTCTAGCGAGCGCGCTCAGCTCTCTTCGCGCGCAAACAGCTCTTTCACCGCGGCTTGCAGCTCGGCCGTGTTGAATGGCTTTCGCAGTTGAGGCGCGTCGCCGACTGCAGCTTGAAGCGCAGTGCTGTCTGCGTATCCCGAAACGATCAGGATGCGCAGCGCAGGCTGCAGCGAGTGCGCGAGTCGCGCAACGTCCGCGCCGTTCATGCCGGGCATCGCGAAGTCGACGATCAGCAAGTCGAACGTCGTGGTCTTCAGCAATGCGACGGCTGACTGCCCGTCCGCCGCATCAGTGACCTGATAGCCGAGTGTTCGAAGCGACTCCGTCATGAAGCGACGGACCAGTCGATCGTCGTCCACGATGAGCACGCGCACGTGCGACTCCTGGCCCGAGGCCGGCGCAGGCTTTGCGAGTCCTGCACCGGGTCGCGTCATCGGCGAATCCGTTTGCTCGTTTGCGCGCTCCAGCGTGAGACGGATCGTGGTGCCCCTGCCGAGCTCGCTATCAATCGAGAGCGCGCCGCCGGACTCTCGAACGACTCCATACACCTGCGACAAGCCGAGCCCGGTACCCTGTCCGGTCGGTTTCGTCGTGAAGAACGGCTCGATTGCGCGAGCGCGTACCTCCTCTGACATCCCGGCGCCGGTGTCGCGCACTTCCAGATCGACGTAGTCGCCCGGAGGTAATGAGCGATCGACCGTGTCCGCGCACTTGGCCGTGATGGTGAGCGTGCCCGACCCGTTCATCGCATCGCGTGCGTTCACTGCCAGGTTCAGCAGCGCGAGCTCGAGTTGGTTGGCGTCGCTCACGACGAACGTCGCCTCGGGATCGATCACGACCTCGACGCGGATCGACGGCCCGACCGATTGTGCCAAGAGGCCGCTCATGCCGCTCAACAGCTGTTGGAGATCGATTCTGCGCACGGCCATCCGCTGAGTGCGCGAGAAGGCGAGCAATTGCGCCGAGAGCTTCGCGCCGCGGCGCGCCGCTTCGAGCGCATTCGCGGCCGAGCGCTGCAGACGCTCGTTGCCTGCGGCCCGCGAATGAATCATGTCGAGATTGCCGATGATCGCGGTGAGCAGATTGTTGAAGTCATGCGCGATGCCGCCGGTCAGTTGGCCCACCGCTTCCATTTTTTGCGACTGTCGCAGCGCCTCGTCTGCTCGGCGACGTTCAGCCATATCTCGTAGCACGAGCACGACGAGCACGCCTGCGAGCAAGGCGGCACCGAGGCCCGCGAGCGCGGCGACGGCGACCGACCACGTGGCAGGCGTGTCGAGCAGCGATGAGGCTACCGCAATGTGCGTGGACCATCGTGTGCGGTCGGACACGTGGAAGGCGCTGTAGCTTTTGAGGCCTTCGTACGTTTCGCCGCGATAGAACCCATGCTCGCCGCTTGCGAGCGCTTCTCGCAGAGAGGGCGCTGCAGGTGTGCCGACGCGCTCTGCATAGCCGAGCGTGCGTGCAATGAAATTGCCATGGGCATCGACGATAGCGGCCGTTACGCCCGGCGACGCCGCGTGAACGAGGATACTCTGAAAAACATCGGTGCTGACGGCGGCCGCGAGTACATAGGGGATCTCATCGTCAACGCGAACAGGCGCGTAGATCCATACCGTTGGTTGCTCCGCGCGCTCGCTTTGACCCACGGCTTCCGCTTTGCCGCCGATGACCTGCTCGATCGCATCGAGGTGCTGCGCGGCGATTGGTATCGCGTCCCCCGGGAAGACTTGCAGCCTCTGCGAGGTGTCGAAGACGCGAACAGAGAGCCACTGGGGATCGCTCGCAATGGTGTCCTTCACGCGTGCACGAAACGCGGACCAGTCTCCTCGCCGGACGGTCCTCGAACTGCCCAGCGCACGCAAGACAGCCAAATCGCGCTCGACGCGCGAGTCGCCGAGCGCCATGACGTGCTCGGCGGTCGCCAAGGTCGCGTTCTGAATGCGCTCCCGTTCGATCTGCAGCAGATAGAACACACCCAAGGCGGCGAACACGACCGTCGGCAGTGTGGCTGCAACCCCGAGTGCGACAAGCGAGCGCCTGAAAAACCTCATTCGTTGTTCTCGGTCCTTCTGCTTCTGGGCGCTGGCAGCAACCCGACGATCGTCCCTCGCCCAAGTGTACGACACCATGTACGGTGATGCCGCAGCGCCGTAAGACGAGCCCTAAGCCGATGGTCCGTTGCTCCACCTCAGCGCGTCGGACTACAGACTACCTTGCTCGCTACTGCTACGATAATTCCCGTGCCCTTCGACCTCGCGGGCGCACCGCTCACTCGTAAATGCGTTCGGATGCGATCGCGATCACAGTTCGGAACCTCGGACTGCGCTCTCATCGCAAGCGGCGGCTCTACTTTCTTCCGAGAACCACGACGATGCGCTCAAGAATCGTTCACGCACTGTCCGCGTATGCGACCTTCCTCGTGATTTCCGCGCTTTACGGTTTTGCGAGCGGCGCGCAGATCGAGCTGATGAGACTCGCGTTGTGGAGCGGCGTAGGGATTGCTTCGTACATCGCGCTTTCGCAGCTCTTCGGATTCGACCCGCATCGCACGCGGCTCGCCAAATATGCAGCCAGATGGGTGCACTACATCGATCGCTGGGAGCTGCGCCTCGGGCAGGCGACGCTTTCGATGCTCGGTTGCATGATCATCGCGGCGAGAATGCTCGATGATGCGCACTTCGTCCTCGCCGTCGTGAGCGGAACGCTTGCTGCGTGGACGTATTTTGCGTGGCGCCTCTATGCGGGCGGCTACGATTCGAGCTCCAATCGCGCGCGATAGCCCGGCAACATTTCAGATGATCGACATCGGCACCTGCGCGAGTAGGCGCAGCTGGTAGCAGATGAGCGTCACGTAGCCGGCAAGGGCCGCATACAGGAAGATCTCGCCAGGTACGCTATGGAAGAGGCGCATCCTGCTGCACGCAACGAGCACGCACACGCCCCCGCCCGTGAGTGCAAGCTTGGCGATTGCGAACGCCAACGGGTTATGCGGCACGAACAACGCCATCACCGGATTGATCTCGCGTGCGCCGTTCGCGATCAGCGCGAGCGTAAACACTCCATCGAGCACGCTCAGCAGGAGGATGCTGAAGACGAGTGCGAGAACGCGTGGCGAATGCCAATCGATGACGGGATACAGATCGCTGCTGCGACGTCCGATTCTACGACGCGGATTACGTGCGCCATGGAAGAAAGCACTCAGCGTCAACTGTCGGCGGTCGACTCCGCTACGTCGCTCGATCGTGCAGGGCTGCACTAACTCATTCTCTGTCGCATTCGTGAAGACAACGTCACGCAGACTGGAGTGTGACTCGATCGCCGTCCCGAGAGAGACCGAGTTAACGTAACTGCCGCGCGTAATCCAGAATCTCCGAGCCGCGCGCGTGCTACGACGAGTTCTGCGCGTACGTGAGCGGCACGGCTGCTTCCGGCGACAACACGCGAAACGTGAAGGTCTCCTGTATGTAGAGCAGCACGGAGGTGCTCGTATGATCCAGATAGCCAATCGAAAAATCTTGGCCGACGGTCAATTCGAAATCCCCACCGCGTAGGCTCAGCACGACCGCGCCATCTGCGGCCGGCGCCCACACGATCGGGCCGGTGACGAGCGTTTTTACATGGTTGATGACGGGGTAGCCGCGATCCGTTGTGCGTGTGACGCCCACATAACAACGAGGTCCGAGCGCAATCCCGTAGGGTCCTGTCACGCCTTCGCTGCGCAGCCGGTGAATCGCTTCCGCGACGATATCCGGATACTGCTCATACTTCGGCGGTATCGTGAGCGATCGCTCGCCGCTCGCGCGGAAGATCCCCTCGATTCCGGCGCGGGCATATCCTTGAAAGATCGCACGATCCTCGGCGACAGCGGCCGCGCGCGCCGCGTTGCGCACGGGATCGAGATCGGCATCGCTCGCTCCGCGGCTGATGGCGTCGATTTCCTCGCGCGACAGCTCGAAGGGGATACGGATTTCGATGAGCGGTTGTGAGAGCCGCAATCGCGCGACGACACCCTCCTGCAACGGCTCTGCGATTTTCTCGGTGCGCCCCGTCGGAATGGCGGCCGCGTCCCATCCAAGCGGGCCTTTGAAGTCGACGAGCCGGCGGGCTGCGAGCAGCAGCTTGAGCGTGCGTTTGGCTTCCGCGTCGATTTCTTTCCATGCCGCCGCCGGAATCGGGGCATGTTCGCGCAACAAACTGTTCATGATCGGTCCCGCTCCCGTAGCGAGCCGATTCCGAGACCTCCGTCGCTCGAATGGGCTTCGCCGGCTTCTTCACCGCCGTGCTCGGCTTCCTCTTCGATCTCGAGCACGGACTGCTCGGTGAACAGATACGTGCGCAGATGCTCATCGAGCGCGGCATCGTGTCGTCGCAACCACTCCAATGTCATTGCGGCGTGTTCCTTTTCCTCGTCGCGGTTGTGCCTCAGGATTTCCTTGAGCTCTGCATCCTTCGTTGCCTCGAGCCGCTGATCGTACCAATCGATGGCTTCGAGCTCTTCCATGATCGAGACGATGGCCCGATGTCTATCGATCGTTTCGGGGCTCAGGCGCTCCGGGTCTTCGTGGAGCGTCGCGCTACTACCTGCCATTACGCACCTTGTTTTGACGGGTGATTCGAATTTGCAGCCGAGCCTGCGACGGTGCACCGAATTGGCGCTCGTCGCGGTAGGGGTCGTGCCTGAGAATCAACTACGCGCGAGCCGAAGGAGTGTTCCGCGCCGAGGTCCTTGGTTCAGCAATGCGGCGGAGTAGGTACTTTCCACGCGCGGAAGGACATTCGAAGGTGCAGGCTGATGTTCGAGACGCCGCTGTGACGAGAAAATGGCTCGGCGCGTCGATCCAGCTTTCTTTGCACCTTTCCAGCTTGCGCCCCAGCGCTTCGATCCTCTATTAGTGACTCGTGTTCGAGCTCCTGTTCACGCACCCTTTGTGGGCCTATCGAACCGGCAGCTTCGCCTTCGCGAACAGCTGGCCGCTTTGGATGCTCGCGGCCGCGATTCTCTTGGGCGTCATGCTCGTCGGCGTTTCTTTGTACCGTCGTCGTGCGCTCGGTTGGCGTGTGATCGTCCCGATCGGCGTCTTGCAGTCCATGTTCGTTGCGGCCCTCGCGGTCCTTGTGTGGCGCCCCGTGCTCAACGTCGAGCGCGTGCGCGATCGCGAGAACGTATTGGCCGTTGCGCTCGATGCATCGGCGAGCATGGCGCTCCCGGATGAGTCCGATGAGCGCGAGCGCTCGCGGTTGCAGCGAGCTGTCGGAGCGCTCGAAGGTGACGTGCTCGCGCCGCTCGCGAACACTTTCGAGCTGCGCCTGTTCAGCTTTGCCGATGCAGTGACTCCGCTCTCATCGTTGGATGCCGTTCCTGCGCCTGGATCGCAGACGCGCATCGGCGATGCGATCACGAACATCGTGCAGCATGCCGCAAGTCTTCCGCTCGCAGGAATCGTCCTCGTCAGCGACGGCGCCGAGAACGCGGATAGTCTGACCGAGGAGAAACTCGCGGAGATTGCTTCGTACGGCGTACCGATTCACACGGTCGGCGTGGGCCCCGAGATCGTACGTAACGATCTCGAGCTCGAACGTGTTGATGTACCGCGAACTGCGCCAGCCGGTGCGTCGATCACCGCGACACTCGGTATTCGACACGAAGGCATCGAAACCGCCCGCATTCGCGTGTACGACCGCGACGCGTTGATCGCGAGTCGTGAAGTCAAACTCGGTGCGCCAGCCGGTACGACGCAAGTCGAGCTCGAACTACCTTCTGGATCGCCGGGCGCTCGAGAGCTGCGGTTCTCGCTCGATGAAGCCGCGGGTGAAACGAACGTCATCAACAATCAGCGAACGCGCGTCATCGAGGTCCCTGCGGAACGCCGCAACATTCTCTACGTCGAAGGCGAACCGCGGTGGGAATTCAAGTTCCTGCGCCGTGCGGCGACAGCGGACCGCGCGCTACGCCTCGCAAGTCTCGTGCGGACGACACCGAACAAGCATTACCGACAAGGCGTCAATTCGCCCGACGAGCTTCGCGACGGATTCCCAAGCAAGGCCGAAGATTTGTTCGCCTACGATGCGATCATTCTCGGTAGCTACGAGGCAAGCAACTTGAGTGCCGAGCAGCACAAGCTGCTGGCAGAATTCGTGGATCGTCGCGGCGGCTCCGTGCTCATGCTCGCGGGACGATTTGGCTTGTCCGCTGGCGGTTGGCAAAACACCGCGCTTGCGCAGACGCTCCCAGTGCGCTTGCCGGAAGCGACGGAGAATGCCTTCGTCCGCCGGAGTGCGCGCGCGACGTTGACCTCTTACGGCGGCGAAGCGCCGGTGACGCGCCTCGATCCGGACGCGCGACGCAATGCCGAGCGTTGGCGAACGCTTCCGCCGCTCGCCGATCACCAGAACATTGGTCGCTTGAAGCCTGGTGCGATCGTGCTGCTCGATGCTGAGACGTCACGCGGCCGCGCGCCGCTCCTCGTCTGGCAGCACTACGGCCGCGGCGCGACCTATGTGCTCGGAACTGCGAGCACCTTGCGTTGGCAGATGCAATTGCCGCCTGAGGATCAAAGCCACGAGATGTTCTGGCGCCAGCTCCTGCACGCGCTCGTCGCGAACACCCCACCTCGCGTGTCGCTCGAAAGCGAACACCCGACGTACGACGACGAACGCGGTGTGCGCTTTACGGCCGAGGTTCGCAACACCCGCTTCGAACCTGTGAACGATGCTCAGGTCGAATTCATGGTCGCGCCCGAGCACGGGGCGCCGTTCTCTCTACCCATGGAGCCCTCAGGACAGAACGACGGGCGCTATCTCGCCGCGATCGATGCCGCGACAGAGGGCGTGTACCGAGCCTCGATCGTTGCGCGCCGAGGGCAACAAGAGTTGGGTCGCGCCTTTACGCACGTCGTGCGCACGCAGGGCGTGGCGGAACGTTTCGGCACTCACCAGCATCGCGCTGTGCTGGAACGGATTGCTGACATGACGGGCGGCCGCTATTGGACGCTCGATGAGCTCGACGGGCTGGCTGCGGCCATCCCCTATTCGAAAGCAGGCGTGATCGAACGGCTGACACTCGACTTGTGGAATCTCCCAATCGTGTTTCTCGTGCTGCTCATGCTCAAACTCGCCGAATGGGCGATTCGTTTGAAATGGGGAAGGTTGTGAGACGCGCGCACGCGGCAACGATCGCTTGCTTGCTCTTGCCAGCGCCCTGTGCGCTCGCCGCATCTCACACCGTCGTGATCTCCGGGCTCGGCGGCGAGCCGCAGTACGAAGAGCGATTCCGTACGAATGCGGATGAGATTGCGCGCATCGCCGCAGGGTTGGCCGATGGACCGGGTCAAGTCACGAAGCTTTCCGGCGCGGAGGCGACACGGGATGCGATACGTCGCGAGCTCAAGGCGCTTGCCGGTCGAGTGAAGCCGGAGGATTTCGTGACGATCGTTCTGATTGGACATGGCACGTACGATGGCGAGGAGTACCGCTTCAACGTGCCCGGGCGAGACATCACCGGGAGCGAGCTGCGCGAGTTGCTCGGCGCGGTTCGTGCGCGCGAGCAGTTGATCGTGAATACAACGAGCGCGAGCGGTGCGACGATCGAGCAATGGATGCAGCCCGGCCGCATCGTCATCACCGCGACGAAGAGCGGCGGCGAGCGAACCGCGACGCGCTTCGCGCAGTACTGGGCCGAAGCCTTGAAGGACGGCAAAGCCGATGCGAACAAAGATGAGGTCGTGAGCGCGAGCGAAGCCTATGAGTACGCGAGCCGGCAAGTTGCTGCAGCGTTCAAAGCGGACGTCGCTCTGGCAACCGAACACGCGCGACTAGAGGGTGCGGATGCCGCGGCGACCTTCGCCGTTGCGCGCCTCGGTGCCTCTGCGATTCTGGCGACCGATCCCGAGGTCAGAGCGTTGCTTGCTCAGCGGGCCGATCTCGAAAGCGACATCGAGGCGATCAAAGCACGCCGCGGGACCCTGAGCGACGATGCGTACTACGATGAGCTCGAAGCGGCGCTCGTGAAGTTCGCTTTGTTGCAGCGGCAGATCGATGCGAAGCATCCGCCTGCGCAGGTGAGTCCATGAAGCGCGTACTGCATGGCTGCAAACGCGTGCTCCCGCTCATCGCGCTGAGCGTGGTGTGCAGCGGTGCTTTTGCGTTCGAGATCGACTACGACGCGCGTCGGCCGGAGGCACTGCGCGAGTGTGACGATCACCAGTACCGCGGCCGGCGGGAGCAAGCGATCGAGTGCTACACGCAGCTGCTTGCGACCTCCGCGAATCTGCACGTCAAAGCGGAATCCGCTTGGCGCATTCACGACGTGCGTCGAGCGAACGAGCTCTTCCGCGATCTCGTGCGGGCTCAGCCCGACGCCGTGTATGAGCGTGTGCGTTGGGGCCAACTTTACGTACAGGCTCATCAGCATCCGCAGGCGGTGGAGCTGTTCAAAGAGGCCCTCGAACGAGCACCGGACGATGTGTATGCGAAGCTCGGGCTCGCGCGCGTTCTCGCGGATCGATTCGAAGGCGGTGCAACGGCGCTCGTCGAGGAAGTTCTCGAGCGTGACAACAGCGTCATCGGTGCTCACCTGCTCTCGGCGCGCATGGCGCTCGAGGAGAACAAGTACGATGAAGTGGAGTCCGCGCTCTCGCGTGCAACGAAGCTCGCGAATCGGCAACGGCAGCCACCGCTCGAGATCGATTCGCTGAAAGCGGCGCTCGAGATGGCGCGCGGGCGCGATCCCGAGCGCTGGTTGAAGCAGATTCGCGCGTACAACCCGCACTACGGTGTGGTGTACGAGCAGCTCGCGCACTTCGAGATCATGCGGCGGCGCTACACACAAGCGACCGAGCGCTTGCGGCAAGCCGTCGCCGCTCAGCCGGACCTGTGGTCCGCGCACGCCGAGCTCGGGCTCAACCTCATGCGGCTCGGGAGCATCGACGAAGCGCGCGCGCATCTGACGACAGCGTACTCGGGAGATCCGTTCAGTCCCACGATCGTCAACTCGCTGCGTCTGCTCGATCGCATCGATGAGTTCGCGTTGATCGCGACGGATGTCGATGCGGGCGGAAAGTCGGTGCAGTTGCAGTTGCGCCTCCATAGGAGCGAAGCACCGGCCCTGGAGCCGTACGTCGTGGAGCTCGCGCGCGCCGGGATCGAGGCGTTCTCCCAGCGATACCGCTTCGATCTGGCGCAGCCCGTGATGCTCGAGCTCTATCCCGATCACGATGATTTCGCAGTGCGCGTTGCGGCCCTGCCGGGGATCGGATTGTTGGGCGTCACGTTCGGCTACGTCGTGGCCATGGATAGTCCCTCCGGACGCCCGCGCGGGGAGTTCCATTGGGGCAGCACGCTGTGGCACGAGCTTGCACACGTGTTCACGCTCGAAGCGACCGATCATCGCGTGCCGCGCTGGTTGAGCGAAGGGATCTCGGTCTTCGAAGAATGGCGCACTGGCCCGACGCCCGGAGTCGCGGTGCCGCCGGAACTGATGCAGGCGTTGAAGGACGATCAGCTTCTCCCGATCGAGGACTTGGATTCTGGATTCATTCGCCCGAGCTATCCGAATCAGATCCAGGTTTCATACATGCAGGCGGGTCTCGTCTGCTTGTTCATTGAACAGCGTTGGGGATTCGAACGGCTCGCCGCGTTGCTGCATGCGTTCACCGCGGACGTCACGACCGTTGAGGCCATTCGGGCCGCGCTCAAGATCGAGCCCGCGGCGTTCGACCGTGAGTTCGCGGCCTTCTTGCGCGAGCGCTTCGCACGCACGCTCGTGAACTGGGATGACTGGAAGGCGGCCTACGCCGCATCTGCGCAAGCAATTGAACAGGAGCGATGGAGCGATGCCATTGAAGCTGCGCGCAAGGCCGTCTCTCTCTATCCGGAACACGTGGGACCTGGAAGTCCCGCGCTCTTCTTGGCGCAAGCGCTCGAGAAAGCGGGCCGCAGAACGGAGGCGATTGCGGCGCTGCAGGCTTATCGCACCGCCGGCGGTTGGGATCCAGGTGCGCTACGCGAGCTTGCCGCGTGGCTCGATCAGGCCGATCGCGCGAACGAGGCGACTGAAGTGCTCGCAACGTTGAACTATGTCGATCCGCTTGCACCGGAGCTGCATCTTCAGCTCGGCGAACGATTGCTCGTGGCGGGCCGCAACGAGGAATCTCTGCGTGAGTTCCGCGTGTTGCAATCGATGCGTGATGCCGACCGGCCGCAAGCGCACTTCGGTGCCGCGCGAGCACTGCGCGCACTGGGGCGTTCCGAGCAAGCTCGCCGCGAGCTCCTCGATGCGCTCGCAGCCGCACCGCATTACCGTCCCGCCCAGGCTCTACTACTTGAAACCATTGAGGAGCGAAGCGCGCCATGATCGAAATCGGTTCGAAGCCTAGCGAGGAGCCCGAGGCCCGTGCGCTCGTTTCGCAGTTTCATGATCGCATCGAACGGATTCGATCGCAGGTTCGACAGGTTATCGTCGGCCAGGACGAGGTCGTCGATCATCTGCTGCTTACGCTGTTCGTCGGCGGTCATTGCCTGATCACCGGCATGCCGGGCACCGCGAAGACGCTGCTCGTGCGTACGCTTGCGTCGGTACTCGGATTGTCGTTCAAGCGAATTCAGTTCACGCCGGACCTGATGCCGACGGATGTGACCGGCACGGACATCATCGAAGAAGACATCACGACCGGTCATCGGCGCTGGACGTTCGTCCCTGGCCCCATCTTCGCGAATGTCCTGCTCGCAGACGAGATCAACCGCACACCTCCGAAAACGCAAGCCGCCTTGCTCGAGGCGATGCAGGAGCATTCCGTCACCGTGCGCGGCGCGACGCATTCGCTCGCGCCGCCGTTCTTCGTTCTTGCGACGCAGAACCCAATCGAGCTGGAAGGGACGTACCCCTTGCCGGAGGCGCAGCTCGATCGCTTCCTCTTCAACGTGCTGCTCGACTACTTGAGCGTCGAAGAAGAAATGGAGGTCGTCGATCGCAACTCGAGCCGAATGGAGCTCCCCACGCTCGAGCCGTGCACGAATGCCGAGGAGATCATTCAGTTCCAATGGCTCGTGCGTCAGGTCCCGCTGTCGAGCGAGGTTCGCCGACGCGCGGTCGAGATGGTCCGAGCAACGCGCCCGAGCGAGCCGAGCGCCCCCGATGCCGTGCGTAAGTACGTCCGCTACGGCGCGAGCGTGCGCGCGACGCAGTTCCTTTGCCTTGCGTCCAAAGCACGCGCTTTGATGCAGGGGCGCTATCACGTGACAGAGGAAGACTTGCGAGTGCTCGCGCCACCGGTGTTACGCCATCGCGTGCTGACGAATTATCAAGCCGAATCGGACGGCCGCTCAGTCGATGACGTCTTGCGCGAGGTGATCGCCCTGTAAAGGCGAGCGAGTCCATGGCGTCCACAACCGCAACGCGTCTTCTTCCCCCGCAGACACTCGCTGGGCTCGCGAACCTGGAATTGATCGCGCGCACCGCGGTGGAAGGCTTTTTGATCGGCCTACACCGCTCGCCGCAGTATGGATTCAGTCAAGAGTTCAAGGAGTATCGCGCGTATGTGGAAGGAGACGATCCGCGCTTCGTGGACTGGAACGTCTATGCGCGCACCGAGCGAACGTATGTCCGACGCTACGAAGGGGAAACGAATACGCGCCTTACGATCGTGCTCGACGGCAGTGCATCGATGGGATACGGCTCAGGCGCGATCACAAAGCTGCAGTACGCGAAATTCTTGGCGGCAGCCTTCGCGTATCTTGCCGCGCGACAGCACGACCCGGTCGGCCTCATCGTGTTCGATGAGCGCGTGCGTCAGTATCGACCGCCGACGAGTCGTGCGGGCAGTCTCGCCGGTCTCATCCACGCGATCGATTCCGTCGAGCCGGGCAGCGGCACGGATCTGATCGGTTGCTTCCAGCGTTTCCGTGAACACCTGTTGCGGCGCGGTCTCGTGGTCGTGATCTCGGATCTGTATTGCGACCCCGAAGCGATGAGCAAAGCCGTGCAGCCGCTCGCATATCGAGGTCACGACATCGTGCTGTTCCAACTGCTCGATCCGCACGAGCTCAAACCCGAGTGGCGCGAGGCGGTCGTGCTCGAGGACATCGAGACGCGCCAAGCCATGAACATCTCGCCCGAGTATTTCGCGGAGGAGTACGGCAAGCGAATGGCAGCGCACCTCGCTGCACTACGCACCGCGGCGGCGCGCGCCCACGCGGAGCAAGTGCTCATCTCGACCGACGAGCCGCTCGATCGTGCACTGCGTCGCTATCTCTTGTTTAGGCAAGGCAAGGTATGAAGGACGAAGCGGGTAGGAAAACTGCGCTCGCGCGCCGAATGATTGGCTAAGCGATGCGCATTGCTGATTGGGTAAACCGCTAACTGCTAACTGCTCCACCAAGATGTTCCTCGCGCCATTCTTCTTGCTCGGGCTGCTCGCGATCGGTGTGCCGATCTGGCTGCATCGAGTCGCGCGTGCGAATCCAGTTCGGCACCCGTTCCCCTCGCTCATGTTGCTCGAGCAGAGCGAAACCCAGCGAACGGCTCAACGCACGCTGCGCTACTGGATGCTGCTATTGCTTCGCATCGTATTGCTCATCGCGCTCGCGTTCGCATTCGCTGGGCCTTTGTTGCGCAAGGATGAGAGCGCCGCCCACGCGGCGAACGCACGTTTGCACGCGATCGTCCTCGACGCGTCGTTCTCGATGCAGCATCCGGAGCGTTGGGCTCGTGCGCTCGAGGCCGCCGAGTCTATCCTCGAAAGTCTGCGTTCGGCGGATCACATCATGCTCGTTCGCGCGAGCGGTAGACACATGGATATCGTGCAGGAGCCGATTCCTGCGCGCGAAGCTGGAACGCTGCGGGCTAAGCTTGCCTCGCTGACGCCCGGTCGCGAACGCCTCGATTTCGGTTTTGCGATGAGCACGGCAGAGCAATGGCTGCGCACGCCGCGACCGCCGGTCTTGTTGCACGTCATCTCAGACTTTCAGCGAAGCGGCGCACCGTTGCGGTTCGCAGATCTGGAGCCCCCGGCGGGATCGCAGCTCGTCATGCATGATGTTGCCGGCGGCGAACGTCGTAACGTGTTCATCGATCACATTGCTCTGGATGAAGGCGATACGCGCTCACTCGAAGTGGACGTGCGGAGTTCGTCCGACGAAGCCGAGGAGCGTTCCGTGATCGTGTTGATCGAGGGAAAAGAGCGTGCACGGCGCACGATACATCTCGATCCGTCGCGACTGGAGCGCGGGTCAGACCTCGCCGTGAGCGGCGAGGGGGGAGGGCGCGTTGGCGCCACGCCGGAGAGGATCGGCCCGGACATTGCGTCCGTCGAGCCGGCGGAAGTGCAAGCACGCATCGTGTTCGAGGACATCCCGTTCGAACCCGGCTCGCACCGCATCGAAGTGCGTTTGGAACCGAATGATACGCTCGCGGATGACGACCGCTTCTTCGCCGTGCTCGAGCACGCCGATCCGAACGCCTTGCTACTCGCGCGCGACGCTGACAGCGATGAAGGCGCCTACTTCGCGGCGGCGATCGGTGCGCTCACTGCACCGCGCGTGAACGTGACGCGTGCATCCGCAAACAGCTTCGATGCGAACGGCTTCCGTTCGTACTCGGTGCTCGTTGTGCCCGACATGTTTGCGCTCTCCAGTACGAGCGTGGCACGACTCGAACAGTACGTGCGCGCCGGCGGCGCCTTGCTGACGACGCTGGGCACAGGCACTGAAGATACCCAGCACCCCCTGGTGTCGGATTGGCAAATCGGGAAGCCGCGGCCAAGACTCGTGCGGATTGGCGAGATCGATGGCAGTCATCCTATCTTGCGTAACGCTCCTGAGTGGCATCAGGTCAGATTCTTCCGACAGCGCCCGGTCGAGATCGCGCAAGAAGACCGCGTCTTGATCGCTCAATCCGACGGCACGCCGCTCCTCGTCGAACGCACGCTCGGAGCAGGGCGCATGCTCATCCTCACGTCCCCTATCGATCGCCAATGGAACGATCTGGCGATTCACCCCGTGTTCGTTCAGTTCGTTTCGCAGGCCGCTCGGTACTTGATCGGCGGCGATAGCTCGATGGCGAACGTGACGGTCGGCGCACCGGTGACCACCGGATTGACCGAGGGCTCCGGTGGGCAGATATTCGGACCGAGCGGCGAACGCGTGCTCGGACTCGCAGCGACCACGAACGCGGAACACTTGGTTCCGAGCGAGATCGGCTTCTACGAGATTCGACACGCGAGCGGTGTGCGTTGGCTTGCCGTCAATGTCGATCGTCGAGAGTCGGACTTGCATCAGCTCGATGCCGACTATCTGGCGCGGTGGCAGGCGCTGCGCCAGCGACCGGCGCGCAGCGAGACGCCGACCGCGCCCGCCGCGGACACGACTGAGCGTCGTTCGCTCGGACCGATGCTGCTATGGATTGCCGCGCTGCTGCTGCTTGCGGAGGTCTTGGTGGCGAATCGATATCTCGCCGTGCGCCGTGAGGTCGCGAGATGAATGCAATTGAGCGGCTGGACACGTACCTCGGAGCGCTCCGCGCGCGGCTGCGCACACATATCTATGTGCGCGGCGCCTTACTCGCGGCCGGTGTCGTCCTCGCCGTCGTCGTCGCTTTCTCCTGGTTGCTGCAGCGGAGCGGATTCGATGCAGCATTCGCGATCGCGGGTCGGCTGCTCCTCATCGCCGCACTTCTCGCGATCGTCGTCGCCTGCGTATGGTTGCCGCTTCGCGTTCTGCGCAAGGAGGACGGCGCGCGGGTCTTCGAGCGTAAGCTGCCAGAGCAACAGGGGCGCTTGTCGACGTATCTCGACACGCGTCGCGGCGAGCACCCCGCTTCACCGCTCGTCGAGCTCCTCGCCGAAGACGCAATGCAAGTGGCGAATCGAACGCCCGTCGACGAGGTCGTACCGCCACGCAAGATTCAGCTCAATGCAGTCGCCGCGGTTCTCGCACTGTGTGCGGTCGGTGCGCTCCTCCTGCTTACGCCTGACCCTTGGCGCTACGCGAGCCGCCATCTATTGCTCGGCGCCGAGGTGCCTCGTGAGATCGTGCCCGTGCGCAAGATCGTCGTGCACCCAGGCGATGTCACCGTGCGGCGAAACAGCGATCTCGCTATCCGCGCAGCGGCAGAAGGATTCGATCCAGCACAGGCGACGATTTTCGTCCGCTTCTCCGACCAGGGTGAGTGGGAGCGCGCGCCGATGCAGGCCGACAGTCCCGGCACGTTCGGATTCAAGCTGTATGCGCTTCGAAGTCCGCTCACGTACTACATCGATGCTGACGGCACGCGCAGCGCAGAGCATCGCGTCAGTCTCGTCGACCTCCCACGAATCGAGCGCGTACGGCTCACCTACGATTACCCGGACTGGACCGGTCTCGCTTCCGAGGTGGATGAAACGTCGCGCGATATTCGCGCCGTGGCTGGCACGCAAGTTACGGTCGAAATCGAGAGCGATGCGCCGCTCGAGCATCCTGTTCTCGTCCATGACGGACGATCGGAAACCCTCGTGCCGAAGGGGGCAGCGACGGCCGGCACGCTCGCGATCGAGAAGCCCGGTACCTACCACATTGCTGCAATGGTCGCCGGCGATCACGTCGCGTTGAGCGACGAATACGCGATCGAGATCGTGCCTGACGAAAAGCCGGTCGTGCAGATCGAAAGACCGGGACGCGATTGGCGCGCAACGAACATCGAGGAAGTTCCTGTTCGGGTGCGTGCGGCGGACGACTTCCGTCTGCAGAGTGTCGAGCTGCGCTATTCGGTCAATGGGGGCGAATGGCGGTCGCTGCCGCTCGATCGCGGCGTGAAGGAAAGTCGTGCGAAGACGTTGCTCGAGCTAGAGAAACTCGGCGAGCAAGCGCAGGCGCTTAGCGGTTCGCCGCTCCTCTCGCCTGGCGATCTGGTCTCGTACTACGCCGTCGCGAAGGATCACAAGCGCTCGGTGAAGACCGATCTTTTCATGGTTCAAGTGCAGCCCTTCGAGCGGCGCTTCTCTCAGCAGAATGGCGGCGGTGGTGGCGGCGGACTTGCCGATGAGCAAGGTGCGATCTCCGAACGCCAGCGCGAGATCTTGCTCGCGACGTGGAACTTGCAGCGCGCGGACGCGACGAACCGACGCTCGCGCGAGCAGTTGGAGGACAACGCGAAGATGCTGTCCGATATGCAAACGACGCTGGCACAACAGGCGAGAACGCTTGCGACTCGCACACGTGCGCGTGCGCAGGTCGAAGCCGACGAGCGCGTCAAGAACTTCGTCGAAAGCTTGGAGCGCGCGGCGACCGCGATGGATCCGGCGGCGGCGCATCTTTCTGCGTTCGAGCTCGAGAAGGCCGTGCCGATCGAGCAGCAAGCGTTACAGCAGTTACTGCGCGCCGAGGCGGCATTCCGCGAAGTGCAAGTGTCCATGCAGAGCGACGGCGGCGGGCAAGGCGCACAGGCGGCGCGCGATTTCGGCGAGATGTTCGAGCTCGAGATGGATGTCGAGAAGAGCCAGTACGAAAGCGAATCGCAGCTCTCCGAAGCGAACACCAGTAAAGAAATGGAGGAGGCGCTTCGTAAGCTCAAAGAGCTCGCTGAGCGCCAGGAGCAACTCGCCGAGGAAGCAAATCGCAACCCGCAACTGACGCCCGAGCAGCGCTGGCGACAAGAACAACTGCGTCGCGAAGCCGAGGATCTACGACGCCAGCTTGCCGCGATGAATCGACAGCAGCAGTCGCAAGGGAATCGACAATCCGAGCAGCAAACGCAATCGGGAGAGTCCTCGGGCCCACAGTCGGAGCAGCAGCAAGCTTCGAATCAAGGCACTTCGCAAGGATCTTCTCAGGGTGCGGCGCGCGGCGCGCGACAGCAGAACGGCTCTCAAAGCGCCTTGGAGTCTGTCGATGAGGCGCTGTCTCGAATGCGGGCAGCGAACGATGAACAGCGCCAGACCGGGGAAGATCCCGCGGCCTCCGCGCGCGAAGCGAGCCGTAAACTACGCGATGCCGTCAAGCAACTCGATCGACCGACATCCGGCGGGCTCGACGAGTCGCTCGAGCAACTTGCCGACCGTGCAGGCAATCTTGCGAGCGAGCAGCGTCAGATCGAGTCCGACCTCTACGACGCGCTTCGCGAGTCGGGTCAATCGGGACCGATGAGCCCGCGGCGCAGCTCGATCGATGACGCGCGCGCGCAAGCGCTCGTCGAGGGCAAACAGCAATTGGCCGAGCAGTTGGGCGAGCTGCAGAAGGATCTGCGCGACAGTGTGCACCGTTACCGGGGCGATGATAAGGAAGCAAAGCGGCAACTTGCCGAGATCGTCAACGATGTAGAGGCCTCGGACTTGATGTATCGCATGCGCCGAAGCGCGGCGGAGATCTACTACGGTCGTGCGCGCGATGCGGCTGCGCGCGAAGGCATCATCACCGAGTCGCTCCAGAACCTGGAGAAAGACCTGCGCGAAGCCTCAGCCCGCGCGAGTCAAGGTGGAAGCAAGTCGGCTGGCGAAGAGCCGGCAACGGAGCGGCTGCTCGCGGAAGTTGCTGAGCTGCGTCGGCGCGTGGACCGCAATGAGCGCCTGCAAGCGGTTTCGGGGACTCAGTCTCAGTCCGATTCTGCGCAAGCCTCCGAACCAGGTGCGAGGCCATCGTCTGAACGCGGTTCGCAGCAGGTACGAGCCGAGATCTCTGGAGACAAAGGTCAGAGCGACGGCCAAACCGCGCTCTCGGCTTGGGATCCGGTATCGCGGAACGCTCGTGTGCCAGAGGACACGCTCGAAGGACGCGATTCGCTTGCGCGCCAGTCGACTTCGATCGCCGAACGAGCGCGCCGTTTGCGCGAGCGCGCGGGTAATCGTGAGCTCACTGCGCAGGAGCTCGCGTCCCTTCGCGAGATGGCGCGCGAGCTGCGCCAACTCGCCGGCGATCCGCTTGCGGCCGAAGCTGCGGCGATGAAGGGCGCCGTCGCGCAGATCGAACTGACGGCGCTCGCCGCGGTCGCGAATGCGCGTCGCGGTGAACCCGCGCGTACGAGCGTACCGATCGGCGATTCCCCGCAATATCGCGAAGCGGTCGCCGAGTACTACAGACGTCTAGGCGGGAGCTAAGCGATGGCCTTGACTAAGGCGCCAGTCATGCATGTGCATCGTTGCTCGAAGTTGTACGCAGGCGCGAGCAGCGCGGGCGTGCGCTAAAGGCGTGCGTCGTGATCAGAGGAGTGCTAACGCTCGTGATCGCGGCGCTGAGCGCAGGCTCCTCAAACCTGATCACGGGCGATGGCGGTCGAGCGGGCCAGCCCGCCGATCTCGGCAAGCTCAACTTCGCACGCGTCATCTACGACAGCGAAGGCGGAATGGGTGAAGCCTATTACGCGTACGACGGTCGCTTGTGGGCGCGCTGGGAAACGGACTTTCCGGAAGGCGATGACAACTTTTCACGCCGCCTCGCGCAGTTGACGCGCATCGACGTCAATCGGCGCGCGTTCAGCCGCATGCTTACGGCTACAGACCTGGGCGACTTTCCGATGCTCTATATGTCGGACGTCGGCTATATGGTGCTATCGGCTCAAGAGCGCGCCGCCTTGCGTCGGTACTTACTGAACGGCGGCTTCGTCTGGGTCGACGATTTTTGGGGCGATTCCGAGTGGCAGCAGTTCGCGAACCTCATGCGCGAGGTGCTCCCCGATCGGGAGTGGCAGGTGCTGCCCTCGAACGATGCCATCTTCCGAAGCGCGTTCGAGTTGGATGCGCTGCCGCAGATTCCTGCGCTTCCGTTCGCGAGCCCGGTCGGGAGCACCGCGGAGCCGCCGGGTGCGCACAAGCTTCCGACGGGTTCGATGGATGAGGCGCAAATGCGTGCGTGGCTCGATGACGAGGGTCGCATCATGGTGCTTGCGACCCACAACACGGACGTAGGCGACGGATGGGAACGGGAGGCGTACGGCGAGTGGTACTTCGAGACGTTCTCGACGAAGTCTTACATGGTCGGCACGAACGTCGTCGTTTACGCGATGCTGCACTAATCTCTGGAACGCTGACGCTCGTAGGTCAGGGGATGCTCTCAACCGTCGACAGTCGACCGCGTCAGGGTGCAGGCGCGCACTTCACGTCGTCCAGCTCGTAGCGTGTGTTCGTGCGCGCATGAATCAGCGCGCAGCGCGCACCCTGCTTGACGAGGTAAAAGCGCTCGGGTTTCGCGTAGTCGCGTCCTGAAAGTCTTTGGCCACGCGCATCGCGCACCGGCTTGCGCTCGATCACGAGCACGCTTTCGTGCGTAAGCGCATCTGCGGCGATCGTCACGTTCGACGCATTCAGCGCCGAATGCACGATGCGCAGGATTTCGACCCGGCTTTCCGAAGTCGGATCGACGACGAGCGCCGGAACATCTTGCTGTGCCATGGAAGCGCAGGCGCTCATGCAACAGAACACGGCGAGCGGCAGAAGCTTGCGTTGCATGGTGCTACATATCCCTGAGAATGCGGTTCTCCCGCAATGGCGAACGAATCATCGTGCCGTCGTTCGACTCGGGCGATTCACCCGCCTTGAGCTGCCCACCGGGCGCAAAGCTCGAAGGCGCTGGACACTGCATATTGCCACTCGCGCGGAAGCCAAGCGCGGCCGCGAGGCGCGCTTCGGTCGGATCGCCGAGCAGGCGGCTGAAGTCATCGGCGACTTGGCAGCCCGGCGAACGCGCATTCTCGTCCGTTGGGAACGGATCATTGGCCGCGACGAATCCATCGCTATAGTCGCCGAAGTCTTGCGCGTTCTTGCCTTGGAACTGAATCGTGAAGTACGTCGTGCCGCAGTTGTCGCGCGCGTAGAACCCGTACGGCTTACCGCACGTCCTCGTGCCGATCTGATAGACCTCGATGCCGACGCCTTTCAATCCGTTGATGATCGCCTCGCTCGCCGAACAGGTGCTTCCGCTCGTGATCAGGTACACACGATTCAAGTTGAGCGTCGGCAGCGTTTGGCCTGGAACGAGCGAGAATCCTTGAGTCGTGCTGTGGAATGGCGTCGGTACGATCGGCTGTCCCGTAATCGGATTCGTCGTGGGATGCTTGTCATTGAACTCGATTCGCTCGAAGACTTCACCCGACGTCCTTGAGGGGCCCGCGATCATGTACGCAAGTTCCGCGGCGATATCGAGATAGCCGCCGCCGTTGTAGCGAAGGTCGATCACGAGGTCATTGATGTTCGCGTCGCGCAGCGTTTGGATCGCTGCCACCAAATGCGATTCGGCCGTGGCAATGTGGTCGTTGAAGAGCAGATAGCCCACGGGATCGGTGCCTTGATCGATGACGCCGACGTTCTGCACCGGGGTCGTCTCGATGTCATCGGGCGTCATCGTTGCGTCGATTTCGCTGCCCGAGACTTTCCGCATTCGAAACGTTCTGGAGGTCTGATCAGACGGCCACAAAGCTGTGTTCAGGATGTTCACGACCGCTTGAGTATTGCCGTTGACGGCATCGGCACCGTCGATCGAAACGACTTCGTCGCCACGCTCGATACCTGCGTTCGCCGCCGGTGAACCGGGCTCGGTATACGCCACCACGATCCGGCGCGGCGGAGTCGCTCGCAGCACGATCCATTGCGCGCCATAGCCGAAGACGACCCCTGCTTGGGAGAGCTGATACCACTCGTACGAGTCGTAGGTGAAATGAAATTGATCTTTGAACGCGCCCGACGGTGTCCTGGCCTCGGTTCGAAGCAAGTCGAAGTACTCGAGCGTCTCGTAGCTCGCCGGATTCAGATCAGGGACTTCCTCGTACCAAAGATAAGTTTCGTTCGTCCACGAGCGCAGGAAGTTGTTCTCGTCGAGACGACTGCCGGCACGATCCGGATACGCCGAGTTCGTCGCGGGGTTGGTGCCGGTACGCGGCTGAACGCATAGATTTGCGAATCGCGACGACGGCTGAAATACGCCCGGCACATAGTCATTGCCAGTCGGGGGTGGGGTGTTGTTACCACCGCCGCCTCCTCCACCACCGCCGCCACAGGCGGCAAGCAATCCTAGGCTGAAGGTCGTCAAGAACGTGCGCACGACACCCATCTGTTTCTCACTCCGCTGAAACGTTTGGCCCACTTTGTACTACAAGCCGAAAACGCACGCCATGCGCGGGGTCTGCAAAACCCCTCAGTGCCCGAATTCAGCCATCGTTCATCACCCCGGGGGAGCGTATGCAATGCTCGACTGGGCGTTTTCACGTACTCTTTCGGCTTCTCGCCGTCGCCCAGGGCTATCGCATGGACTGGTTGCTCGAAGGAGTCATGTACGTGCTCAGCACGGTCGGTGCGCTGCTGCCGATCGTGAATCCTTTATCGGCAGTCGGTCTCGTCGTGAGCATTACGTCGGACCTGACGGACGCTGAACGCACCGAGCAGATCAAGCGCGCGTGCATATACATGTTCTGCATTCTCACCGCCTTCCTCGTGGCGGGTGGGCTCATCATGAGCTTCTTCGGCATTTCGATCCCAGGGCTGCGGATCGCCGGCGGGCTCGTCGTGAGCTACTTGGGCTTTCGAATGCTGTTTCCCGAGACTGCGGTGATCTCTCGACAGGAACAGATCGAGGCGACGCATAAGGCGGACGTGTCCTTCACTCCGCTCGCGATGCCGAGCTTGAGCGGACCCGGGTCGATCGCGGTCGTGATCGGCGTTTCCACTGCGGCTCAGCAAAGCGAGCGTGCGATCATCAACCACATCCTCGTTGCGATCGGCATCGCGATCACCGCTGTGATCTCCTATATCGTGCTGAGAGCGGCCACTCGACTCGATCGCGTGCTGGGCGCGACAGGAATGAATGCGATCGCGCGCATCATGGGCTTCTTGCTGATTTGCATCGGTGTGCAGTTCATCATCAATGGCGTCGTGGAGATCTCTTCGCTTCTATCCAGACCTACTTGAGAACGGGAAACTCGATTGCGGTGACCTCGCGATCCTTCAGCGTCACGCTGCCGCTCAAGAAGCCGGACGATCCGATCTCCATGGCATAAAGCAGGATGCGAGATTGATCTTGGACGCGCATCGAGGTTGGTGGGCCAAGAAGCTCGATGACGTCCATCTCACGTGCGCCAATCTTGAGGCGCTGCCATTTCTGCGCATCGACCCAAGCATCGGAGGACCCCGATCCTTCAGGTTGCGCCCCGGTCGTCTCCGTCGGCCCCACGCTGCGGTTTCGCCGCAGCTCGCTGACCTCTCGCTGCAAAGTGCTGACCTGGCGTTCCAGGTTTCGCACGTCTTGTTCGAGGCGGATGATGCGATTGGAGTCATCGCCGAACGCCGGTCCGGCACTCAGCAGGCACATCGTGAGCGTGAGGAATGTACGCATGATCTTTCCCACCCGAGCGTGTCGAGCCACGCGAGCTCAACGTCACCTTACAACGCAGAGGAATACTCCGCAGGTCCTCGCGATCGTCGCAGCGCCGTGCCCTTGAGGTCGGAATCCTCAAGCCATCCTCTTGGCGCTATCCTTCGAGAGTTCACCCCTGAAGTGACAGCACGCATCATGAAGAAGGCACTCGCGATTCTGGCCGTCCTCTTGCTCGGAGCCGATGGGGCCTCGGCCGCGGTCGTCAGAATCGTGTATGACGAAAGTACGCCACAAGCCGCTTACGCGGCTAGAAAGCTCACGAGCGCGCTCCAAGAGGTCGGACATGAGGTCACGGCCAAGCGCGCGGGTTACGACCATCT
Source organism: Lysobacterales bacterium (assembly GCA_044506405.1). Taxonomy (GTDB): domain Bacteria; phylum Pseudomonadota; class Gammaproteobacteria; order Steroidobacterales; family Steroidobacteraceae; genus Steroidobacter. The sequence continues at coordinate 99,528 of JBIQKP010000001.1, forward strand.
CATCAGCCTTGCGGTGCATCGCGAGCGGCTGGCGGCGGAAGCGTTCGCGATCATTCCGGAAGACAAGGTCGTCACGATCTACGGAGGCGATGACCGCGGCATGATTTACGGAGCGCTGACGCTCGCAGAGATGCTGCGCAATGGCACTCCGCTCGCGAAGGTCGAAGCGCTCCAAGAACGACCGCAGCTCGAGTTCCGTGGCATCAAGTACAACCTGCCGTGGGAAACGTACCGCCCGAGCTCCGCGCTCGATCAGCACTACGACACGGCACGCGATCTGAAGTACTGGGAAGCCTTTCTCGACATGATGGTCGAGAACCGCTTCAACGTGATTAGTCTTTGGAACCTGCATCCGTATACGTTCATGCTGCGTCCGAAGAACTTTCCGGAGGCGAGCCCGTGGTCCGATAAAGAACAGGCGGAGTGGCAGCGGCTGTACCGCGAGATCTTTCGGATGGCGAAGGAGCGCGCGCTCGATACCTACATCGTCCATTGGAGCATTTTCGTGAGTCGCGAGTTCGCGCAAGCGCACGGCGTCGCGAAGGAGAACTTCTATCCGCACTACTACGTGCCGGGCGACACGTCCGAGATCGTCCGGCGCTACTTGCGCGAGAGTGTGAAGCAATTACTGGAGGAGTATCCCGATCTCGATGGCATCGGCGTATCGCATGGCGAAGGCATGGCGGAGATGACACCGATCGAGCGACAGCAGTGGATCGACGATGTGCTGATCGCAGGAATGCTGGATGCGAATCGGCCGGTCAAGCTCATTCACCGCGTTCCCTTTTCCTCCGGGACCTCGTCCGAGCCCGGCGTGAGCAAGAGCGTCGAGGAAGTGACGCGCGCGGCAATGGAAAAATTGGAGGATCGCTTCGAGGGACCCATCTGGGTCGAGATGAAGTTCAACTGGTCGCACGCTCACTCGACCCCCAAGCTCGTCAAAGTGCACGGAGGCAAGCTCGGCGACACGTATTTTTCCCCCACGCCGAAGAACTACAAGATCACGTGGATGGCCCGCAACGAGGACTTCTTCGCGCTGCGATGGGGGGTACCCCATTTCATTCGCGATCACATCGCGCTGAACGGTTCGCAGGACTACGTCGGCGGCTATTTTATCGGTTCGGAGACTTACATCCCTGCGCTCGACTACTTCACCGCGATCAAGGCGCCTGTCGCGTGGCATTGGGCGTTCGAGCGTCAATGGCTGTTCTACAAGTTGTGGGGACGTTTGCTCTACAACCCTGCGACACCCGATGCCGTGTTCGAGGCCGAATTCGCGCGACGCTACGGTGAGAAGGCGCGCAACCTCCTCCAGGCATACTCCCTCGCGTCATCGACGCAGCTGCGCCTCGCATCGCTGTACGATTCGAGATGGGACTTCACGCTCTATGGCGAAGGATTCCTTGCGCTGCAAGACGAGCTGACGAAGTACATCTCGGTCGATCGCCTCATCGAGCAACCGACGATGGATCCGGATTACGTTTCGGTCCGCGACTACGTCGACACGCTTGCACGCGGCGGTTCTTTCGCAGCCGGACGTATGACGCCGATCAAGCTGATCGAGATGCTCGAGCGAGACAATCAAGAGGCTTTGCGGATCGTGAAGGATATCGATACGTCGAAGAACGCCTCGCTCATGTACGAGGTCGCGGATGTGAAAGCGTGGGCCGAGCTCGGTCTACACCTTGCAGACAAACTGAGAGGCGCAATCGCACTTGCGACTTATCGAGCCGCCGGCGATGAAGCGTATAAACGGGCCGCGATCGCGCATCTAACGGACGCGCTCGCGCACTGGGATGAAGTCGTCAAGATCACGCGCCCGCTTTATCGGGACATGCCGCTCACTCACTACAATCACAATGCCTTTGTCGCGAATGGCGAGAATCTGTTTCACTGGGCGCTCGTGCGGGATGAAGTCGCGCAAGATGTGGAGATCGCACGCACGAGTAGCGGCCCATGACGAACCTCGATCGGCGCGACCTTATCGTCGGCTTGGGAGCGCTGTGCGTTTCAGTATCAGCCTGCCGACATGTCAGTAGCGGAGAATCGAGCATGTATGGATTGATCGGTAAGATGACCGCGGCTTCGGGGCAGCGCGACGCGCTCATCGAAATTCTTCTCGAAGGTGTTCGAGAGATGCCGGGGTGCTTGAGCTATATTGTCGCGAAGGATCCGTCGGACCCGAACGCCATCTGGATCACAGAAGCGTGGGACACCGAGCAAAGCCACAAAGCCTCGCTGCAACTACCTCAGGTGCGCGACGCAATCACGCGCGCGAAACCGATGATTGCGGGATTCGGCCCGAGCTTCGTCACCGAACCGGTCGGCGGGCATGGTCTGAAGGGATGAGTCAGTCTGCGTCACCCACGGAGAATGCGAGATGAGCGCGGAAGTCGAACGAGATGTCGAGAAGGGCTACTCCAAAGCCGAGTTCGTCGCGAAGCTGAGAAGGCTCGCCGACGCGATCGAGCGCGACGAGCGGTTCGAGATCCAGATTGCTGGCAAGAGAATCTACGTGCCTGTGCGCGCGAGCTTCACGGTGGAACACGAAGCCACGAAGGACGAGCAGGAGATCGAATTCCAGATCAAGTGGCAGCGCGAGTAATTCACGCGAAATTGGAGCGCGACGCCGCGAGCGTTACTCCGTTCCTCGCCCTGCCCAGGGTCAAGACCTGCTTCTTGCCCGCGTAATCAGCGCTTGAAGCTGCGGCCACTCGACCGGGCGCAGTAGGTGCGCATCGAAAAGGGCATGCTTCTCTCGATCGGTGCTCGACACCTGTGCCAAGAGCGGGCGGTTCGAATCGTGCTCCCGTACCGCGCGTGCGACTTCGTAGACATTGCAGCCCGGCAAATCGATGTCGATGAGCGCTACGTCCGGCGAAAAGCTCGTCAGCACATCGCGCAGTTGCTCGCCGCTGTACACCGTGCGAGCTTCCATGCCTTCGAGTTGCAGGATCATTGCGAGACTGTCTGCCGCATCTCGAGTGCGATCCGCAATGAGTACGCGCACAGGAGCTGTCGACGCCGCGGGCATGCTCGTGTCATTCGCGGGAGACGGGACGTACAGCGCAGTACTGATCGCATCACCTGTATGTCGTACACCGATGTCGACGCCGTCTTCCGCGAGCATGTGCTTCAGTATGCGAACGAGCGGACGAGCGGATGGCTCTTCCACGCTCGTCGCGCGATGGGTGCCGCCGATTTCGAGAACAGCCTGTTGATCTTTCCGCGTGATCGCGACCTGCACGGTGCCCTCGTTCGGCAAGTGATCGATGGCATCGAGCAGTAGCGCAAGGATCGCCGTTCGGACGTTGACTTTCCGCGCATGCACGGTGACGCCCGCTTCGATATCGAGCTTTGCCTTCGAGGCCGCTCGTTCGTGTCGAAGGAGTTGCAACGCTTCACTCGTCAGCGCAGACACATCGAAGGTTTCCGGATCTCCTGGAGGCTCCGCGATGTCATCGACGAGGCGATTCAATGTTTGACGCAGCGTGACGAATTGCTGCTGCAGTAGCGTGATGCATTCCTGAGGCGAAACGCGAACGACGCCGGGCATTCCGATGCATTTGGCGAGCAGCTCGAGGCCAGAATGAATGCTCTGCACGGCATTGTTCATGTCGTGATGGAGCGTGCGGCGGCAGCGCTCGAGCACTTGCGCGCGCAGCGCACTCGACTGCAGATTCCGCTCGTCGAGCCGGAATGTGCTCCCACTGGATGAAGGCATACTGACGACAGCAATCGAAGAAGGGGCAGCGCGACACGTTACTCGTGCTGCGAGGGCGCAGCAAGCTGCGTACGCCTAGCCGAAGATCGCAACGAGCTGTCTAGTCAACGCGGCGGGCGTACCCGTGGGGTCGTACAGCACGCCGGTTTGATTTGCATAGCCTTCCTTCGCTGCGTCCGTGTCATGCTCGATGCGCCACCATGAATCCGATGGAAAGTCGAAGTGATGACTTACGAACTCGAGCGTCCACACGAGTGTGCTCGCAGGCGCCGGTGCGGCGAACATCGACATGGCTGCCGGCGGTAAGCAATCCGCGAGCGCGATGACATGCGACTCCGTGAGCCGGGCAGGATCGCGATGACGGATGAACGCTTTGCCCGGTGAACGCACGCCGGTGAAGAGTCCCGGTCCTTCGATCCATCGCACTGAAAAGTGCTGAACGTAACGCGGGCCGCCATCGATGCCGACGAGCATCTCTGGAAGGTCGTCTACGGTGTGTGGCACTGCGCTTGCGAGCGGCACATCGACGCGCGTGGGACGCGCACTGCCATAGACGCCGACGAGCACCGCGGCCACTTCGCCCTCGACGCTGATCTCGCAGTACGCGGAGGAGACGGCCCTGCCCACACGCAGTACGCGCGTCAACAGGGTCCAAGACCCGGGAGCGGCAGGACCCACGAAGGTGGTCTGGAGCGATCGAAGGACTCGATCGCGCGGAACGAGTCTGCGCATCGCTTCGTTGCCCGCCGCTGCAACGAGGCCACCGTAAGTGGCGCGACCTTGGCCCCAGTCTTCGCCGACCTCGACGAAGCAGTCCGTGCCCTCGGCGCGCATCGTATCCAGGATGTGAGAAAGGTGCATGGGCAGATCACGAATCCATGGTGGTGGTGGGTGAGAGCGACCCGATCAGGCGTGCGCTGCTGAAACCATCATCCTACATCGGTACGCCGCGAGGCGAGAGTTCTCGCGGCTGGTTTGCACGCCGCTCATGAGATGCATTGCGTCGCCTCCGTCATACTCGGACAACCCTGCGCATGATCGAGCGCTTCGTGGTTCGCACGCCCGGGCGGGACCATGGGGAGCGCAACCTCGTCCGCCGCGATGGGCACGCGCACGAGCGCGGGTCCCCTCGCATTCAGCGCATGCTGTAATGTTTCCCGAGCGCACGCCTCTTTCTCGAGATCGTATGCCGCGATCCCGAACGCCTGCGCTACGTGCGCGAAATCGGTCGGCTTCGCGTACCTCGACGCAATCTCGCGCCGACCATAGAAGAGATTCTGTTGCTGCTTCACGAGACCGAGCGCGGCATTGTCTAGCACGATGATCTTCACGTTCAGCTCGAGCTCGGCAAGCGTCGCAAGCTCCTGAACGTTCATCAGGAGGCTGCCGTCTCCGGTGAAGCACAACGTCGTCGCCTGCGGCACCGCGAGTGCGGCGCCGATCGCTGTCGGGAGCCCGAAGCCCATCGTGCCCAGACCGCCTGACGTGAGCCATCGGTGGGGATCGGTGAACGGAAACGCTTGCGCAACCCACATTTGATGCTGGCCAACATCCGTCGTGACGATGTGCTCCGCAGGGCTGAGCTCGGCAAGCGCGCGGACGATCCCGTACGGTGTGCAGAGCTCATGTGCGCGCGGCGTCTGCAACGGAAATGCTCGCCGGAGCTCGCGAATGCGTGCCAACCATTCGCTGCGATCCTGCTCTGTCGCGCGCGTCAGCAGCTCGCGCAATGCACTCGCCGCATCCGCATGAATCGCGAGTGCGGGTGCTTTGATCTTGCCGAACTCGCGCGCGTCGATGTCGATGTGCACGATCTGCGCGTGCGGCGCGAACGCGTTCGCTTTGCCGATCGCACGATCGTCGAAGCGTGCCCCAATCGCGAGCAGCACATCGCATTCGTCCAGCGCGCGATTCGTGAACCGTGCGCCGTGCATGCCGAGCATGCCGAGATTCAACGGATGCTCGAACGGCAGCACCCCGAGCGCCATCAACGTCGTCGTGACGGGGACTTGCGTACGCTCCGCGAGCGCTTGGACGTGCTGATGGGCGCGCGCCTTGACGACGCCTCCGCCGACATACAGGACCGGACGCTTCGCCTGCGCGAGCAACTCCGCGGCTCGATCATAGGCGGCGAGATTGGACAGGTTCGACGGCGCGGGTGCTGGTCGCGTGCGCGGCGTCGGCGCGATCCAAACGACCTGCTGCTGCACATCCTTCGGAATGTCGATCAAGACAGGTCCGGGACGTCCATGCTCAGCAACGGCAAATGCTTCCTCGAATACGTCCGGCAGCTCCTCCGCGCGCCGCACGAAGAAGCTTCGCTTCGTGATCGATCGCACGATGTCGAGTGTCGCAACCTCCTGGAACGCATCGGTTCCGATCAACGCGGTCGGGACTTGCCCGGTGATACACACGAGCGGAATCGAATCGAGCTTTGCGTCCGCGATCGCAGTGATGAGGTTCGTGACGCCCGGGCCGGACGTCGCTATGCAAACAGCCGCACGTCCACTGACACGCGCGATGCCGTGCGCTATGAATCCTGCGGCTTGCTCATGCCGCGCAAGAATGTGGCGAATCGACTTCGAGGTGGCGAGCGCTGCGTACAGCGGTAGAACGGCACCGCCCGGAATGCCCGCGACGACTTGGATGCCGCGATCTTCCAACAGCTTGACGATGAGTTCGGCGCCGGTTGTTTGCATGAGAGCTTCCTTTTGGTTTGAAGCCCTTCGACGTGACCGGCAAGCAAAAGAAAACCCCCGCCGGCTTACGCCGGAGGGGGTTTGGTGTCTTGATGCAAGCTCCCCTACGGCGTCGTGTGTACGACGACGACCAGGGCAACGACGCGAACCTGAGGTGCGCGTGTGGTTGAGAGAGCGTGGTGCATGTGTCGACTATAGATCGCGCGGCGTTTTGTAGGCAAGGAAATTGTGACTCGTGACCTGCGATTTGTCAGAAGCACGAGTTGCTCATCCGAACCGCGCGTCACTGATCACTGGTCATCTCTGGGCGGCGGGCCGACGTAGAGCGCGGCGGGCCGGATGATCCGATTGTCCTTCCGTTGCTCGATCGTATGCGCAACCCAGCCGAACACGCGCGAAGCGGCGAATGTCGCAGTGAAGAGTTCCTTCGGAATGCCGAGCGCGAGGAACACGACACCTTTGTAGAACTCCATGTTGGCGCGCAGGGCACGCCGCTTGGCCGCCGTTCGCTCTACGAACGCAGACTCGACCGCACTCAGCGTTTCGAAGAGCCGATCGTGCTCGGGCTGCGTCGCGATCTTGCGTGCCATTGCCTTCATGACCTTCGAGCGCGGGTCGACCACACGATACTCGCGATGCCCCATCCCCAGCACGCGTTTACCGGTTCGCAAGCACTCCTCGACGAACTTATCCGCGACATCGGGATGTCCCACTTCGAGCGCCATCTCCAACGCACCTTGATCAGCCGCGCCGTGCAGTGGTCCATAGAGCGCACCCATTGCGGCAGAGAGCGCCGAGGAGACCGGCGCCAATGTCGAGGTCACGACGCGCGCGGTGAAGGTGCTCGCGTTGAATCCGTGATCGAGCTGCAGGATCTGCATGCATTCGAATGCTTCCACTTCTTCCGCGCTCGGTGTGCGTCCGTGGAGGAGCGCCAAGTAGCGCTCGCCGTAGCGGCGCGACTCGGGATAAGGATGCTCGGGGCGGCCTTCTATTGTTGCGAAAATCGACGCAATGGCCGCTGGTATACGGGACGCGATCACCAGTCCTTCTCGCATTTCGGCCGGCTGGGTGAGCGATGTTTCAGGCGGTTCGAATCCGAGCAGTGGCAGAATTGCCTGTAGCGTTGCCATCGGATGGGCACCCTGACGCGCGAGTTCGCTGAGTATCTGCGCGGTGGCCGCCGGCAATCGACCTGCGTTCCACAGAAACTCCTCGATCTCGGCGAGCCGGCGCGCGTCCGGCAGTTCGCCGAAAAGAATCAGGTTCGCGACGGCGGCAAACGGATGCTGTACGAGCGACTCGACGGGATAGCCGCGGTAATACAATTGGCCGGCTTCACCGTCGACGAGCGAGATTGATGTCGTATCCGCGATGACACCTTCGAGGCCTTTCTGAACCTGAGACATGTTTGCAGGGGATCGTGGTGAGAAAAAATGAAAATCTAGACTGCGGAGGCAGCGCTGACGAGCCTCTCGCAGTGATTGAATTATCAGTTCGGATGATCGCGTTGTTGAGCCGTAATAGTCGATATACGGTATCGCGCATACACGACAGAGACAGCGCGCGACAATTCAGCGTTCCCTGATCATGCTCCCTTAATTATTCATGCAGCCCATGCAGATCGAACGCAACGAAATCCGCTGTTTTCACGCTGTCGTCGAAGCCGGCGGGTTCAGTCGGGCGGCCGAGCGGCTCGAGCTTTCGCAATCGGCAGTGAGTCAGGCTATTGCGAACCTGGAACATCGGTTGGGCGCGGTGCTGCTCCGCCGCGGCAATCCGCCGCAGCTCACCGAAGCGGGCATACGGTTGTTGCGCTTCGCCGAGACCGTCATGCACGAAGAGCGCGAAGCGCTCGCTGACATCGCGCAAATCAAATCGGGCGCGTTGTCGATTCTGTCGCTCGCGATGTCGCCAGCATCCAATGCTCGATACGGTATGTCGCTGCTGAAGGATTTCTCAGAGCGCAATCCGCACACGCGCTTCAAGGTCGTCGTGGCGCCAAGCCGCGAGATCGTATCGGGGGTGTCAGACGGACGTTGGGAGCTTGGCTTCGGCCCGCTGCAGCACTCGATGCCGGAGTACTTCGCGTTTCATTCGTGTTTTGCGGAAACGAGACGGCTCATGATCTCTCGCGATCATCCCGCGCGCGAGGCCTTGCAGCGCGATGCGCTCGGCACGCTGCGATCGCTGCCGCTCGTGACGTCTTACCTGGATGAATCGCCACGCCGCCCGCGCGGCGTGCGACTGCGCAACGCGTTCGCGTCCGTATGGGAAGTGAGTCACATGGAGCTGCGGCTGGCCTTGGTCGCGGAGGGTAAGGGCGTGACGTACGTTTCGGATCTCGTCACCGATATCCCGAAAGAGCTCATGCCGATCGAAGGATTGCCGTTCTCGAGCATCGAGCGACAGGTAGGCGTGTACTACCTGCGTCATCAACCGCTCTCTCAAGCAGGTGCGCGTTTCGTGGCACTGTGCCGCGAGCGCTGGAACGCGTAAACGGCACTCGCAGCGACGCTAGGCGACCGCCGACTGGTAGATCACATATCGATTCTTTCCCGACGACTTCGCGCGATAGAGCGCTTCGTCGGCTTGCCGATACATGGTCTCGAACTCAGCATCCGATTTGCTGTAGACGCAGATACCGATCGAGACGCCGGCATTCACGATCCCGGTCGCACTATCGCCCGAGTACACCTTGCTCAAGATGCGCCGCGCGATCTCCGTCGCTGCGTCGAGATCGCAGCCCGACGCGAAGATCAAGAATTCATCTCCGCCCAGGCGGGCACAGATATCGGTTTCGCGCACGCTTGCTCGCATCGCTTGTGCGACCGCTCGCAAGAAGTCGTCGCCGACCGCGTGCCCATGGTTGTCGTTGATCCCTTTCAGGTCGTCCACATCGATCAGGATGACCGCATGACTCGATGCAGGCACGGCGAGCGCATCGCGTATCGCGGCGAGCGCCCCGCGTCGATTGAGCAGGTTCGTCAGATCATCGTGAATCGAAACATCGTAATGGGCTCGAATCTGATTCGTGACCGCATACTGGTAACGCGCGGCGAGATAGCCGACCAAGAGCGCGCACATCAGCGCGGCCAGTATCGAGCCGATCCAGATCGGACGAAAGCTCGCCTCTTGTGCGAGGTAATACTGAAGATCGAAATCGACGCCGACCAATCCGCTGTAGCGCCCGGCGCTGTCGTAGATCGGCGTGTGACCGGAGAGGAAGTAGCCGTAGTCATCGAGTTGGAAGCTCGGGTAGACATACGTCTGCCCTGCGGCGATGCGCTCCAACCAATCCGGATCGGGCTCGACGTCGATGGGTTTAAACAACTCCATGTACTTCGATGCACGTAGCTCGCGGTCAGTCTTGAGATCGCTCGATGCCGCTGTGTCGACGACGAAGTAACTGCGACCCTCGCGCTCGACCATCGTGTAGACGTAGAAGATCTCCGGCGCGGCCGAATGAAACTTGACGAGCGGTTTCAGCGTGGCTGCGTAGAGCTCGGGGGTGTAGTTCGCAGGGTCGATCAGCTGACGGTGAAGATCGCCGTCGACGACGCTCGCGGCGAGGCGCGCGACTTCCGCGACGTGCGAGCGCAGCACGTCGAGCCGCGCCTGCTTCGATAACCACTGCGGCACGGCGACGACCGCCACGAGGATGAGTGCCGCACTCAGCGACACGATCCAAAACGTGCGGCGATCGAAGCGGCGAAGATCAGAGAGCATTTAGGTCGTGATCCATGACTCGTGATTCGCGGTCAGACAGAAAGGATTGGGCGATCGCCGCCGCTCGGATAAGGTGATCGAAGAACGCGCCCCTACGACTCACGGCTCGCGAGTCACAATCGCATCTTCTTCAATCCAGACCTTTCCAGCAATGTAGCTGAGCCAGTTCGAGTGCACTGCGCCGACGCGTGCGCCAATAGCGCTCGCGCTTGATGCGCTCGCGCCGAATCTCGGGCCAGCGCTCTATATAAGCGGCGAGCACTTTCGCATCTGGGGTGTAGCGCGCGAACGCCTCTGCGTGTGCTGAGCGAAGTGCGATCGCGCCATTATAGCCGCCGAAGCCTTGCGTCGCGCAGAGCGCGCCGCCGTCGGTATTCCCGGCAACCGGATCGGTCTGCAGCACGAACGAGCTAGCGATGTCGCCGAGCTCCGGGTCCGGAGCTCGCAGCGTAGGCACGCCGACGGCCGTTTCGCCGAGTAAGTATTCCAGTGCCTGACTGACTGCCTTCAACCCCGTTTCGCCCATGGTGTGCCCGTCGCCAACCGCCTTGGGTGTGCCGACGTAGACGCGCGGCAGCGGTTCTTTGATGCCTTGCTGCTCGGCTGCGTAGCGACGCGCGTTCCGGGCGGTCGTGAGGTCCGTTTTCGAATTCGTGCGTGTGCCGGTCGCGTGAGCGACGAAGTACTCGAAATCGGCTACCGAATAGCCGTGACCTTTGTGCGAGAGCTCCAATGCATGCAGCAGCGCGTTCTCTCCGCCGAATCCGACGCCCGCGAAGTGCGCTTTGCCGCCGGCCTCGCCGCTTTGCCCCCACCCCGTAATGATGGACGTGATATCGAGGAAGTTGCGCAATGCGAAATCGAGCGTCGTGATCAGAAGACCGGAGCCCGCTTCGCCGACCACGGTGCCGTTCGCATCGACGTCGAACGGCGCGAGACAATCAGCAACGCTGCGCTGAGCGTCGGGCGCGCGAGTCGCGTTCATGGCCTCGAGCTTCGAGCGGGTCATCAGCGCACCGGGCCCGAAGGCATCGAAGATCTGCCAATTCGGCCGCGTCGCCGCATCGGCTGCACTCCAGAGCGCAATCGAGGGACGATGGAAACCCGGATAATCGAACAGCATCTGCGGGGCGATCTCGCAGAAGGCGATGGAGCTCGACGCGCATGCACCCGACGTGTTGAGGGGCGTCTGCGGAACGCGCATGTAGCCACTCGAACCCTTGAGCGTTTCGAGCAGTGCAGGATTCTTCAACGATTTGCTGAGCGCGTATGCGGGTGCCAGCATCGTCGAGACCAACGCGGGACCGTGGGATGACAACGAGTTCGCGAGCCGCATTGCAAACTTGTCGCGCAGCTTGTCGTTCGCGATGTCCGGAGAGCCGGCTGAGCGCCACTCAGAGAGCGCATCCATGCCGGAGAACGCAGTCGCAGCGGCGATGCGAAAGTCGTATGGGTTCGCGAGCAACTGCGAGAGCGGCACCGGCAGCGCGGCGAGCGCACCCAATCCGCCATAGACAAAGAGCTGCGCCTGCAAAGACGGACCGAGGCGCGGGTCGTCGTCGAACAAGCCGTACATGTCCCGCAGCGCGGATTCGCGGACTTCGCGATAGGTGAGCCCTGCGAGGCGGCGAAGCCCGTCCGTCGCGAAATCGTGCGGGAGGCTCGCGGCGATGTCGGTGACGACCGCATTGCCGAGCGCGGTGAGCTCGTCGATGTAGCGGATGCCGAGGTTTGCGCGGAGGCGCTGTCCGTGCTCGTGTTCGATCGCCTCGATCGAGGCGGGCTCGCCGTTGCGCCAGGTGAGCTTGAGCGAGCCATCATCAGCGGGCTCGATATCGATCAGTCCGGCATCGAATGCGGCGTAGGCGATGAACTCCGGCGCATGCGTGACGCGCGCCTTGAACGTTTCTGTCGTGCCGACGGCGGAAACGGAACAGGGTGTGCCGATCGTAACGAGGACTTTGTCAGCCGTGAGCACGTGTCATCCAGTGGCTTCGGGGACGGGATGCGAAGGATACACCCGCACGACCCGGTGCTGCAGTGCACCGACTGGACCTGCGGTCGGGCTGCTCCCCGGCGGATCGCGGTCGTTCACCGGTCAAGCGTATCGTTGCAGGCGTTTGCGCGGCATGATGTCCGCCACTTCACCGTTCACGGGTACGTGTCCCATGACTGCTGTTTCGAAACTGCTCCTCGGCCTACTCGCAGGTGTGCTCCTGACGGCATGCACGGAGGATGCGCGCGGCCCAATCGAGCGCGAAACGCGTACCGTCGGGTCATTCAGCGCAATCGACATGGAGGGCTCAGGCGTGCTCGACATCACGGTCGGCGAGGAGCCGGCCGTCGAGATCGAGGCTCCCGCACGGGTGCTCGAACGCATGAAGGTCGAAGTGCGCGGCGAGACGCTCTACATCGAAAGTAAAGCAAAACATTGGGGCCGCCACCGGACACAGGTGAGAGTATCCGTGCCGACGTTGTCGTCCTTGCGGCTCAAGGGCGGGAACGACGTTTCCGTGCATGGCTTTGCCGGCGGCGAGTCGGAGATTCGCGCGGACGGTGCCGTCAACATCGAAGCAGAAGGTGAGCTCGATCGGCTCACGATTCGCATGGCAGGCGCCGGTAAGGGCGACTTCAGCAAGCTCGCCGCGGACGACACGCAGGTGACCGTGGATGGGATCGGCAGAGTCGTCGTGCATCCGCTTCAGAAGCTCGATGCGACGATGAACGGCGTGGGCGCCATTCACTATACGGGCACGCCGCGAGAGGTGCGCACGCACATGAACGGGCTTGGGCGCATCAGTCAAACGGACAAAGGCGCGGCGCCCGAAGCATCCGATGAGAAAGCCGAAATCGATCCCGACGAATTGCAGCCGGAATACGAGGACAAGAAAGCCATCTCGGACGGCCAAGTGATCTAAGCGCAACCCGCGCTCTGCTCACATCCTGTCGCGATCACTTCGTCTCTTCGACGCGCTCCGTTGGTTGCTTTCGAAGGAGTGCGTTCTGCGCGCGCCACTGGGTCTCGGGATCGAGCTGTTGGAGAAAGCGCACTTCGCCCGCGACATACAACGCGAGCGGTACGCCGTCGCAGTACAGAACTCTGTTCCCCGTGAGCGAGGGGACACGTCCACCTGGCGTCAAGATGCCGACGAGATTGAGCGGGTCCGCGGCGGAGACCGACAGATACTCATCCACGTGCGGCTTGCGCCGTGCGTCGCGCAGCGGCCCTATCGCCTCCGGCAGCGCGAACTGTTCGCCCGAATACCCCGCAACGAATCGGCCGCCGCGGATTTCGCCGCGCGCTTCGAGCCGGCGCAGACAGAGCAACATTTCTCGCCACGGTGGGAGCCAATCGGCTTCCCGATCGAGCAGCTTCCAAAATACGACGCCCCATCGATTGAGGAGCGTTCGGCACAAGTGCTCGAGCGCCTCGGGATCCGTTCGCTGACGCTGGCTTTCGGCTTGTGCTTCGCCGTTGGCGGTCGGCCGCCCAACGTTCACCGCGCCTCGTCTGATCGCCCATCGACCCGCGTCTTGCATGTTGAAGATTGCCATGCGGCGCTTGCGGCGCGCGTGACCCGGCGCTCGTCTGCGATCGGACGGGATCAGCAACGTGCGAAGCCCTCCGAAGCTGTCGGAGTTGACGATGCCGTGCGCAACGAGCTCCGCGAGCGCTTCTTCGACCTGCACCGGCAGCAAACCGGTACTCTCGACAATCTCGTCGAAGAAGGATGCGCCATGTTGCTGAATCATCTCGGCGACCCGTTCTGCTTTACTCGTGAGTTGGGTCGCTGCGGAGGCGCTCGCGAAACTCGACCACGATTTCACGTTGCGTCTTGCGAGTAGAACGATGGGCGTCGAGCGGACTGGAGAGGCGCCGCGTTCGGCATCGCCCACTCGAGATGAAAGCCGTGTCCAAACGATACGGCCCGCGAGACATTGCTCGTCGAGCCACGACGGATCGTATTCAGAGATCCTGAGGGGCAGGATTTCGCTCTCCCATGCGGCGGCCGGGGTCTCGAATCCTTCGAGCTGCGCCAAGACCGATGCGACGGAGTCGGGGCCTTGCATGCGGCTCGCTTGAGTGACCCGCTGCCAATCGAACAAGAACCGCAGGAAGTCGCGCGATTGCACCGGCTCGATTTCCGCGCGCAGACGCTTGACGGTATAGCGATGAATGCGCGCGAGGAGTCTGCGATTGCACCACTCCGGCGGCATACCGCTCGCCGCACGAGCTGCGCTTTCGGAGAATCGACCGCGCATCGCGCTCCCTTCCGCCTCGAGTGCGACGAGTGCGCCATCGATGGAATCGACAGCGACGCCGAGCGTGGATGCGATCGAAGTCGCTGTCGTAGGTCCGAGTGCTTCGAGCCGTCCACGTACGATCTCGACGAGTGCTTCATCGCGCGAATACGGTTTCGCATGCGTCGCTTCGATGGAAGGCTCGAGCTTCGCGCCAGGGAATACTGCACGCAGCAGCGTTAGCCGCTCCGCGGCGACATACAAGTGTGACGCTGCGGCTGGAGCGCCTTCCGTTGAAGTGGAGCTCGTGTTCACTCGCGTCACTCGCCGCTGCTTCATCAGCTCGTACAGCAGTGCCGGCCAACGCTCACAGCGTTCGACTTCCTCGCTCGTGAGGTACGTCATCCACGAGAGCGCATCGTGCAACTCGTCCGGCGTTGCCGCATCGGGCCATGCCTCAGCGCGCACACGCGCAATCGCTTCGGGATCCAGCTTGCCGATGTCCGCTGCGGACTGCGGGTCCATCCAACGACGGCTCGCGACCGCTTGCGTGCGACGCTCTTCGAGCGGCGCATCGTCGAGGTATGCGTACGGCCGCGCTGAAAGGACTTCGAGCGCGAGCGGCGAAGGCTCCGTGAGATCGCGTGCGACGACGCTGATGTCGCCGGTCACCAAACCCCGGAGCAATCGTTCGAAGCCCTCGATATCCATCGCCTCTTCCAAACAGTCGCGCACCGTTTGTCTGACGAGCGGATGATCGGGCACGACGATGTCGCCGACGATGTTTTCACCGCACGCGACTTGATCCGGGAACACAGCTGCGAGTAAGTCCTCGGCATTCATGCGCGCGAGCGCAGGCGGGACCTTCTTGCCGCCGCGGAAACGCGGCAGCGCGAGCGCGATCGACGCATCCCAGCGCCAACGCGTCGTGAACATCGGCGCTGCGAGCAGCGCTTGGATGAGGATTTCGCGTGCGCTGTTCGGATGCAGATAGCGCGCGACCTCGCTCAACTCGAAACTGTGCGCAGTCGTGAGCGACAGGATGATCGTATCTTCGGTCGCTGCGGCTTGCAGTTCGAAGTTGAATGTTCGACAGAAGCGCTTACGCAGCGCGAGGCCCCACGCGCGATTGATGCGGCTGCCAAACGGCGAGTGGATGACGAGCTGCATTCCGCCCGCTTCATCGAAGAAGCGCTCGAACACGATCGTTTGCTGTGTCGGCAGGCAGCCGAGCGCTGCGTGTGCCGCGGCAAGATACTCGACCAACTGGAATGCGGCGGCCTCGCCGATGCCGACGGCAGAAGTGAGACAGGCAATGGCTGGAGGCTGGAGGCTGGAGGCGGGGGCCAGAGAAAAAGAATCGGAGTCGCGCGGGGATGCGCCTGCTTCAGCTCTGGCCCCAGCCTCCAGTCCCCAAACTTCAGCCGGCGTTGCATCGAGCCGCGTCGCAATTTCGCTCCTGAGCCGCGACGTTGCAGCCGAGAGCTCATCGGTGCGCCCAGGTGCTTCGCCGAGCCAGAACGGAATCGTGGGTGCCTCGCCGTGTGCATCTTCGACGCGCACGACGCTGCGCTCGACGCGGATGATGCGGTAGGACGTATTGCCGAGCTGAAACACGTCGCCGGCGAGACTTTCGACCGCGAAGTCTTCGTTCACGGTGCCGACGAGATGACCTTCCGGCTCGAGCATCACTTGATAGTCGGCTGTGTCCGGAATCGCACCGCCTGATGTGATGGCTGTTAGACGAGCGCCTTTGCGACCGCGAATCAGGTGGTTCACGGCATCGTGGTAGACGAGCGCACCTTGTCGGCCACGTCGCGTCGCAAATCCTTCTCCAAGCATTCGCACGATTTCATCGAACGCTTCGCGCGCGAGCGACCGATAAGGGTAGGCGCCCCGTACGAGCTCGTACATCTCGCGCTCCGAGCATTCGCGAGCTGCGCTCTCCGCCACGATCTGCTGTGCGAGCACATCGACGGCATTCTCGGGAATCCTGAGACGATCCAATTCTCCGCGTCGAACCGCATCGAGCAATGCCACGCACTCGGCGAGATCGTCGCGAGACAACGGGAACAAGCGACCTTTCGGTGTGCCGCCGACCGCGTGACCTGAGCGGCCGACCCGTTGCAGGAATGCGTTGATCGAACGGGGCGAGCTGATCTGACATACGAGATCGACATCGCCGATATCGATGCCGAGCTCGAGGGAGGCCGTTGCGACGAGTGCTTTCAGCTCTCCGCGTTTCAATCGCTGCTCGGCATCGAACCGCAAGTGCTTCGCGAGACTGCCATGGTGCGCCGCCACGCAGGACGCGGTGAGTGGCGGCTGATCGAGCCGCTCGGATAAGTGTCTGCACACACGCTCTGCTTGTCGTCGCGTGTTGACGAAGACGACCGTCGTTCGGTGCTCGCGGATGAGTTGAGTCAGGCGATCGTACAGTTGCGTCCAGACTTCGTTCGACATGACCGCTTCGAGCGGCGAGTCGGGTAACTCGATCGCGAGATCGCGCTCACGCACATGCCCGCTGTCGACGATCGTGCAACGCGCGCGACCATCGTTGTCGATGTTGTTCGTACCGACGAGAAAGCGTGCGACTTCTTCAATGGGCTCTTGCGTCGCGGACAAACCGACACGCATGAGCCGCCGACCGGTGAGTGCCTCCAGGCGCTCGAGTGAGATCGACAGGTGCGAACCACGCTTCGTGCCCGCAACGGCATGGATTTCGTCGACGATCACGGTGCGTGTCGTCGCGAGCATCTCGCGTCCGGACTCCGAGCCGAGCAGGATGTAGAGCGACTCCGGTGTCGTAACGACGATGTGCGGTGGGCGCTTACGCATCTGAGTGCGTTCGGACTGAGGTGTGTCGCCCGTGCGTACCCAAGTTCGAATGTCGACATCGCGAACCGTGTGCTCGCGCAGGCGCTCGCGAATGCCCGCGAGCGGCGCTTCGAGATTGCGATGGATGTCGTTCGAAAGCGCCTTGAGCGGAGAGACGTAGACGATGCGCGTCTCGTCGGGGAGCCCCCACTGCTCGCCTTCGCGCACGAGCTCATCGATGGCTGCCATGAACGCGGCGAGCGTCTTACCCGAGCCGGTCGGCGCAGAGATCAAGACTTGCTCGCCGGCTTTGATCGCAGGCCACGCCTTCGCTTGCGCCGGCGTCGGCGCGTCGAAGGTGTCTGCGAACCAGCTCGCGACAGCGGGATGGAAATACGGGGTGTGGGTCATGGGAGTACCTGAATATACCCCCAGGGAGAGCGCAGCGGTATCAGCCGTCTTCCAACTAGCGGATGCCTACGCGATGGTCAAAAAGTGGCAAGGTTTCTCGGTTCTTCTTTCGTGTTCAACCGCCATCCAACACCTGCTTTCTGCCGATCGCAACCTCGATGAGATCGAGATCCGAGGCATCGAAACTCGCCCGACGCGCGGGGGTGCCGAACGGTCGCTTGTATGAAAGGAAGATCGAAGAGCCGATGTCATCCTCGAAGGAGTGTCCGGCCGTCATCAAGATCGAGCCGCGTCCGACATTCATCTTTTGATTGAGCGAGAGGATGTCTGCGCGCTCGCGTTCCCAGGTCGTCTGTTCGGCGTAGGCAAGCGCAACGGTTGCATTGTCGCCGACGTTGAGGCCAACGCTCGCGAGATTGCGTCTCATGAGTGGATCTTCGACCCAGACGCTCCCGACTTCGCGGAACTCTCGACTCTGCATGCGCGTGCGGACGGCGAAATTCAAGAGCGAGCTGCGATGCTCGAAGCCAACCCGCGCGAGCCAACCCGATCCGAGCTCGGTATCGCTGGAGGCGAATGCGACCGATGCGGTACCGATCGGCCCGAGTCGACGCGCGAGACCGAGACCGAGCGCCGCAACCTGATTCGCCAAATACTCGCCGTGGCCTTCGATCGTGAAGCCGAGCGGTGCAGAACAGGCGACGGTCGTGTTCGCGAACACCGGCCCATACTCGTTGCTCGTGAATGCGTAGTCCTCGCGGACCTTGCCGAGGCCTAGTGCGAAGTCGCTGCAGCCCGATTCGACGAGCCGAGTCGGTGCAACGAGCGGGACATCCATCGCTTCGGAGCGCCCGAAGCTGTCCCTCGCGACGACGCTGATCGAGTTCTGATCAGTGATCTCCCGTGCGCCGCTCAGCGAGAGGCTCTGCCGAGAAAGGATCGTGTCGCTATCGCTGATCGAGGCGAAGAGTGCGTCCGCCGCTGTCGGCAATACAGCCATCCCACTCGTTGCGAGTCGCTCGGTGTAGAGCACGTCTTCGCGCGGCGTCGAGCGCGTGCCGAATCGCACGCCGCCATAACGAACCGTGCTGCCCCACAACCCTGCGCTACTGACTGTATCTCCGATGCTCAGTTGCTCTTCGGCTTCTGGGAGGTTGAGCGTGTAGCGCGACTCGAGTCGAGTGACGCGCTCTTCGGCAGGATCGATGGACGCCGCGAAGCTGTAATCGAGGACGCTCGCGTCGGTCAGCACTCGCGCATTGATCGACGGCGTTTTCGGCTTCTGGAAGTCGGTTTTCAGCGCGACATCGTCTGGCGCCGACGGTGTCGCAACGCAGCCGGAAAGGGCGACGCCCCATGCCGCAGCGATTGCCGCCGCTTTCACACCTGCCGTCATCGATCGCGAGTCTCCTGTACTCAGCACCACAAAGACTCGTCGAGTCTTCGCTCTTCCGTTGCAGGAATAGGGGAAACGTGTTCTTCGTATGCGCGAAACACGCTTTTCGTAGGCCGAAATCGTATAGAACATCGCGCCGATGATGAATCAGGCGTGCCCTGTCCGAAAAATAAGACGCGCGCGCGTGTGATGCGAGATGTCGCCGTGTGCGTGCACTTCGCGCACGCGTGCGACTGCGCGCAGGGCGCGATTAGCCCGCTGCGACTCGCAACGAGCCGACCGGCTCTTGTTTGATTTCGGGAAACAGGCCGGAGCAGAAGTCGATGAACGCACGAATTTTCGCGGTCGGCTGTCGATGCTGCGGATAGACGACGGAGACCGGCCACCACGCGCCTTCGTTCCAATCTTCGAGCACCGGTACGAGCAGCCCCGAAGCGATCTGCGCCTCGACCGTGAAGTCGAGCGCGCGCACAAATCCTGCGCCGCTCACTGCGGCGCCGACCGCGGATTCCGGATCGCTGAAGGAGAGCGCCGCGGCGGGTTGGATCGTGTGCTCGACGCCGCCTTTGCGGAACAGCCAGTCTCGCGCTTGATTCGTGCCGAGCTTGAACATCGCGATACAGTGCTCCGGCTTCAAATCCATCGGGGTTTGCGGCACGCCGACTCGATCGATGAACGCAGGCGATGCGCACGTAAACCCGCGCAGCTGACCAACCCGGCGCGCGATCAAGCTCGAATCGCTCAGGTTTCCGACCCGCACGGCGGCATCGATGCCCTCCTGAACCAGATCGAGCACCCGATCGTTCATGCTCATCTGAACCGTGAGCTCCGGGTGTTGCTGAATGAAGCGCGGCAGGGCAGGCACGATGATTTTGCGCCCAAGCGAGACGGGCACGTCGACGCGCAACTTGCCTCGCGCAACGCCGCGCGATTCGGCGACCTCGCTCTCCGCCTGATCGAGCTGTGCGAGGGCGTCGCGGGAACGTTCGTAGAAGCTCGTGCCTTGATCCGTGAGGCTCAGCGATCGAGTCGTACGGTTGAGCAGGCGCGCACCCAGCCGCTCCTCGAGCCGGCTGACGGCCTTGCTGATCGCGGAAGGCGACATGCCAAGGGTTTGTGCGGCCGCGACGAAGCTTCGAGCCTCGACGACCCGCACGAAAACGACTATATCGCTGTAATTATTCAATGATCGACGTCCGGTGGAATGCCGACATTATGGATCCGCATCGCAGACATCGACTGGCATGTTTTGCTTGAGACGCCTGTGTGAGACCCAATATAGAGACGGAGGCAACATAAATGCCCTCGGATGAGCACGTTCGTCGACGACGATTCTATGCTCGGTATTCGTGACCGCAACGCATGACTCTGTTTGCAAACAACCCGGTTTACCGGGGTCGCCTCTGCCCGTAATGTATCGCTCCCGAGCTGGGTGGGCGGATTTGGCCTCGAGGCAGCCTACTACGGCTGATCGAGAGATGTTGGATCGACTAGGGGCGACTGGGCGCTGAGTGTCCAGCCGTGTTCAAGGCCCGATGTTCGGCTGCGTGTTGTAGGAGACGCGATGCTGTTGGTGACTGGTGCGACCGGCAATGTAGGCCGAGCGGTGCTGAGCGAGCTCGCCGGCCGGCCTGAGCCCGTGCGCGCGTTCGTGCGCGATCCGCACAAGCTCGGGCCCGTTGCCACGAACGTGGAAGTCGTCAGCGGCGACATTTTCGACGACGAGAGCCTGAGGCGCGCATTCGAAGGCGTTGATGCCGCGTTCCTCGCGTCCGCGTGGTCGCCGCGCATGGCAGAGCTCCATTTGAGGTGCGTCGTCGCCGCGAAGGCCGCGGGCGTGAGCCGAATTGTGCAGCTCTCAGGCGTCGGTGCAAGCCGGGAATTCTGTTGCGCACGCGCGCTGCAGTGGCTCGGTCAAATCGAAAGCGCAACGCAAGCCGCCGGCATCCAAGTCACTCACCTTCGACCTACGTTTTTCATGCAGAACCTGCTGCGCTTCGCGAACAGCATCGCCCAGCAAGGCGTGATCGCCGGCCCGTTCCGCTCGGGCAAGTGGACGTTCGTGGATGCGCGCGATGTCGGCGCCGTCGGCGCAATGGCATTGTTGGATGCGGCGCACGCCGGGCGCGCCTACGTGGTCACCGGCAGCGAGTCGATCACTTACGAAGAAGTCGCCGAACGATTAGGCAAGGTGCTGGGCAAATCGATTCGTTACCAGGACATCACGTCGAACGAAGCGCGCGGCCGTCTCCAAGCCGCAGGCGCTTCTCCCGTCATGATCGAAGCGACCCTCGAGCTTTGGGATGCATGCGCTTCGAAGCTGATCAACGTTGCGCCGACGAATGTCGTCAAAGAGATCACCGGCCGCGAGCCGCGTTCGCTCGAAGACTTCGCGCGCGAATACAAGCCCATGTTTCTTGGCCAGACCGAGAAGCGCGCCGTCGGCTAGCGCGTAGGCGCGAGCCAAAAGCCTCACGCGAGTGTCAGCTCCGGCGTGACCGAAAGCTCCATCGGATTGTTCTCATTATTCACCGTGACGACGGTAACAGGGCGACGCCACACGCGCGCAATGTACTCGAGCACTTTGCGCCCGCGATCGGGATCCAACCCGCGACCGTCGGTGACGTGATCGTGGATGAGCTCGAGCTTGCCGTCGACGTGAATGCGCGAGGCGCTGACGGTCGGCGCGCCGAAGCCGTACTTGGGCTGGAGCAGTGCATCGTGGAGTGCGGACAGATCGCTCTCCTGCACCGTGAGCGTACCGGATGCAGGCCCCCTGAAGCGGAAGAGCTGCAGCTCGGTTGCGATCTCCTGCGTGAGATGGTTGCGGATGAAGCTGAAGTCGTCGTCTTCGCACATGATCTTGCGCGCGTGCTCGAGTCCGTGCTGTTCGACGATCTTCTCCCAGATCGAGAATCCCAAGTGATAAGGATTCGTCGATAGCGCGACGTTGTCTCCGCTCGCGGTGGGCCGCACCACGTCCGAATGGCACTTGATCGCATCGACGTACGCCGATTGCGGCAAGAAGTCGGCTTCGCGCAGCAGGCGAGCGTGCCAATACGATGCCCACCCTTCATTCATGATTTGGCAGGCGAACACCGGATAGAAGTAGAACGACTCCTCGCGCACGGCGAGGAAGATGTCGCGTTCCCACGGCTCCATCTCGGGCGCGTAGTGCGCGATGAACCAGAGCAAGTCTTTCTCCGGGTGCGGCGGGATCGGCGAGCGTTTCGCGGGCCCCGACGCGGTCGCTCGCGCGGTGTCGGGGCCAAGCGCGGCGTAGCGAAGCGAGAACTCGTCATTCGAGAGCGGTGCTTTCTCGGGGACCAATTCCGGGTAGCGCTCGCGGCGCAGCGCCTGATCGACGTCGATGTGCTGTTCGAGCGATAGCGCAGCATCGAGCACGGCTTCAACGCGCTCTAGCCCATGTTCTTCGATCGCAAGACCAATTTGTCGTGCGTGCGCAGCGGCTTGTTCGACGATGTGTTCGCCGACCTGCGCTTGGCTGCGTCTGAACAGCATGTTGTTCGCCGAGAAGTCCGCATGGCCGAGTACGTGTGCGGTGACGAGGACGTTCTCTGCCGTGCTGTTGCTCTTGGCGAGATACGCTCGACCCGGATTGCCGGGGAACACCACCTCGAAGAGCCTGGATAAGCCCATGCGATGCTGGATGAGCTGGTAGATGTAGCGCACGCCGAAAGACCAATGCGGCATGCGCACTGGCAGACCGTAGATCGCAATCTCGGTCATGAAGCTCTCGGGCACGACCTCGAACTCGACGGGGTGGTACTTGAGCCCGACGCTCTTTGCGAGCGCTTCGATTTGCGCGATCTGGGCAGCTTCGATCATGTCAGCCTCCGGCGTGACCGCCCTTACTCGCCTCTCGCGAAGAAATGCCTCACCGCATTCCAGATGTCGTCCGTGCCGCTCGCACGGAATGCACCGACGTTGTCTGTTTCCTCCGCGAGATTAAGAAACAACTTTCCGATCTCGCTATCCGGCATGGAGCCTGCGAGCGGGGCCACCTCGAGAAAGCCGGCGTAGTTGCAGTCGTCGATGAGCTCTTCGAGCGCCGCATGTGCCTGCGGTTGGTCGGACGGGAAGTTCTCGCCGTCCGACGCGTAGAACAAGTAGACGTTGTATTGGCTCGGGCTGTACCGCGCGTCGATGACCTCGCGCACTTTCTTGAGCCCGGACGACGCGACAGTACCGCCAGTGCCGGTGACACGGAAGAACTCGTCTTCTTGAAACTCCCACGCCTCCGAGGTATGGGCGACGAAGACGAGATCGAGATGACGGTATTGCCGACGCAAACCCTGGATCGCCCAGAAGAAGAATGTCTTGGAGATCTGCCGTTCGCGCTCGCCCATGCTGCCTGAAACATCGAGCAGCAAGATGACCACGGCTTGCATCGCGGGCTGCTCTCGCTTCGCGAGCTGCCGATAGCGTAAGTCGTCGTCGGTGAAGGCGGGCGCTTCGGCGCCGCCCGCGGTTTGAACGCCGCGTCGCTTGATCGACTCCTTGAGCGAACGCCGTCGATCGAGGCGCGAGCGGGCGCCGCGTCGATCCCAACCTTCACGCGTCCAATCGTCCTCTTTCGCCTTGCCTTGCTTCGCCTCGAGATTCGGGAGCTTCATTTCCTCCCACAGCCAATCGACGATATCGTCGATGCGAAACTCGAGCGTGTACTGAATCGTGCCGTCTTCGTTGCCGCCCTGGCCCCGCTGCTGGTCTCCTTCCTGTTGCGGACGGCCGATGCGATCGCCGGGCTTCGCTTGTCCTTGCCCGACGCCTTGCTGCTCGTTCGAGTTGCGCAGTCTGAATCGATAGTGCTCGAGCATGCGCACGGGAACGCGCACCGTGCTCGCGCCGCCGTTCAACACATCCGCACCTGCGACGATTTGCGGCAAGTGCTGGCGCACTGCTTCGCGGACCTTCTCGTTGTGGCGCAGCCAGTCGCGCGCGCCTCTCGAGAAGAGGTCATACCAGCCGGCATCGCCGGGACTCATCGACCCGGAGCCGCCGGACACTTTGTCGCTCATGACTGCTCGAACCTCCGGATTACTCCTGGGCTAGCAATGTCGTTACGTAACTGAGCGCTTCCTTCGCACTGTGCTCGTCGTATCCGTACTCCGTGGTCAGTCGATCCTGAACGGCGGAGATCTTCTTGCGCGCCTCATCGTCGGGGCGGGCTGCGGATGTCACCAGGCGCAGCACATCGCGGCGCTCTTCGAACAGGTACTGCTCGATCGCCTCGCGCATACGCGCGTGACTGTTGAGCGTGAACTTCTCGCCGACCTTGTAGGCGACCATCGCCTTGCGCACGACTTCCTGTCGGAACGTGAGCTTGCCGGACTCGGAGACCTTGATCTTGTCTTCGACCGAACGAAGGAAACGCTCGTCGGCAGGACGCGATTCGCCGGTGATGGGATCGGTGACCTCGCGGTGATCGAGCGAGGCTTCTACCTCATCGAGATACTTGTCGAGGAGCTGCTGTGCCTCGTCTTCGAACGATGCGAATAGCGCGCGGTGCACGTCTTCTTTGACCCAACGGTTGTAGAAGTCCTTGCGCGCGAGCACGAGATAGTCGATCCAGAGCTTCTTCGCCTTTGCGTCCATACGGGCGTCGTTCTCGATCGAATCCTTGAGCGCGAGCAGCACTTCCATGCTCGTGAGGCTCTTCTTGTCGTTGCGCGTGATCGCGTTCGAGATCGAATTGACGATGAAGCGCGGGCTGACGCCCGTGAGGCCTTCTTCAGGCGCTTCCGCCCGAAGGCGAGTGACTTCGTTCTCGGGGAAACCTTCCACACTCTCGCCCGCATACAGTCGCAACTTCTTCGATAAATCCATTCCCTCGCGCTCGGGTTTCATGAGTCGCGTCAAAACGGCGAATACGGCAGCAACTCGCAACGCATGCGGATCGAGATGAACATCTCGAAACGCGGGCGCGGACGAGACGAGCTTGTTGTAGATCCGCGCCTCTTCGATGTACGAAAGCGTATACGGGACCTTCACGATCACCATGCGATCGAGCAAGGCCTCGTTCTCTTTCTCCTGCAAGAATTTGTGGAATTCCGCGAGGTTCGTGTGCGCCAAGATCGTCTCATCGAGGTAAATGAGCGGAAAGCGCGAGACCTTGACGTTCTTCTCTTGCGTCAGCGTGAGCAGCAGATACAAGAACTCGCGCTTGACCTTGAGGATCTCGATCATTTCGAGCATGCCGCGGCTCGCCGCGTAGACCGCGCCTGACCACGACCAGGCCCGCGGATCGCCTTCATCGCCGTACTGCGCGACCTTCGAAAGATCGACGGAGCCGACGAGGTCCGCGAGATCCGCGGTCGTCGGGTCGTGCGGCGCATACGTACCGACGCCGACACGGGACGCTTCGGAAAGAAAGATACGTTCGACCGGCATGCGCAAGAAGTCGCCTTCGAACTCGCGCTCCAGTCGATCGCGCGCCCACGGACTCAGTTCGCCGCGGATCTCCACACCATAGGTCTCCCGGAACTCGGCGCGCAGGCTCATCGGAATCAAGTTGAGCGGCGATTCGTGCAACGGAGAGCCTTGCAGCGCGTACATCGCACCTTCGTCGGTGTGGCTGTACTCCTCGAGCCCGCGCTTGAGGAGAATCGCCATCGTCGACTTGCCGCCCGATGGTGGGCCTAGCAGCAGAAGCAGTCGACGGCCAACATCGGAACCTGCGGCGGCCGCTTTGAAATAGTCGACGACGCGCGAGAGCGGTTCGTCGATGCCGAAGAGTTCCCGCTTGAACAACTCTTTCGGTCCGGCGGATTCGCCGCCGTTCGCTGCTGTCGAGTTCGGCGTTTGTCCATTACGTCCGAACCAGCACAGCATGTCCCAGAGATATTCGTGACTCGTGCGGGCCAATTGGCGACCGGTGCCGGGCACGATCGTGCGCAGGAACTCGCCGAAGGTGCCTGACCAATGCTGCGCACGGTGGAAGCGGCTGTAGGCGCTCAAGGCCTCGACGAAATTCTCGCCGCGCTGCGAACTTCCTTTCGGGCTGTCTGACTGCATCGAAACGCCCTCCTCACACACTTTCAATATCGAATGTTCGTTCGCTCGTCATCGAGTGCGTTGCATTCGCAACTCGCATTCGGAGCATACGCCCGAATTCGCTCATGCTCGCCACTCCGCGGTTTCCCAAAGGAGCGTAAGACAAAGACTGATCCATCAACGAACATGTTCCATTCGACACGTTCGTCGTCGTCGACACCAAGGGATACGTCACACTTGCTTCGTGCGACGTCGAATACGGATGGGAGTTGATAGAGAACTCGCGCGGCCCACGACGGTCAGAACCGTGTAGCGCGCCGTTGCGCATCTCACGTTGATGGAGAGCGAAACATAAGACACTTGTTACTCTTTTCGAAGCGATCTTGCAATGCGATTGAACCGCGACCGCGCCGCGAGAACGATAGCGTGACAGCGGGGTCCAAACGCACAGCAACTGTGCGGTGAGTGCGCGAACGTGCGCGATCGCTGAACGCGTCCTGAATGTGAGAAGGGCCGGCGATGCCGGCCCTTCTGTACACGCGGCTCGTCACACCGACGTTGTTCAAGCGGCGGCTGTGACCTGTCCCACATTCGATTCGATGCCGAGCGCTTCGCGAATGACATCGTCGACCCTTTCGCAAAAGACGAAGTCCACTTCGTCGCGTACGCTCTGGGGCACGTCTTCCAAGTCTTTGCGGTTGCGCGCCGGTAACAGTACTTTCCGAATACCTGCACGGTGCGCGGCCACGACCTTCTCCTTGATGCCGCCGACGGGCAGCACGAGACCGCGCAAGCTGATCTCGCCCGTCATCGCGAGGTCGTGCCCCACCGTCCGGCCGGTGACGAGGGAGACAAGTGAAGTGAACATCGCGACACCCGCGCTGGGGCCATCCTTCGGAATGGCGCCTGCCGGTACGTGAATGTGCACATCGCTCTTGTCGAACGTCGCCGCATCGACACCCAACCGCGTCGTTTGTGACTTCACGAGCGACAAAGCCGCCTGTGCGCTTTCTTTCATCACATCGCCGAGCTGACCGGTCAGGATCAACTTGCCATTGCCGGGCACGCGCGTCGATTCGATGAACAGAATGTCGCCACCGACCGGCGTCCACGCGAGTCCCGTGGCGACGCCAGGCACGCTCGTGCGCATCGCAACTTCGTTCTCGAAGCGCGGCGCGCCCAAGATCGGCTGTAGATCGGCGACGTCGATCGTCTGTTCAGTCACGCCACCTTCGGCGATCCGAACCGCCACGTGGCGCAGCACGGCGCCGATCGACCGCTCCAGATTACGCACGCCTGCCTCACGGGTGTAATCCCGCGCGATCTGCAACAGTGCCTCGTCTGTGATCGACACTTGCTCCGGCTTGAGGCCGTTCGCTTCGAGTTGTCGCTTGACGAGGTAGCGCCGCGCGATCTGTACCTTCTCGTCCTCCGTGTATCCCGTGAGCTCGATGATCTCCATGCGATCGCGCAACGGGCCCGGAATCGTATCGAGCATGTTCGCGGTCGCGATGAACATCACCTTCGACAGGTCGAACGGCAGCCCTAGGTAGTTGTCGCGGAACGTGTTGTTCTGCTCCGGATCCAGCACTTCGAGCAGCGCCGAGGCGGGATCGCCCTGGATGCCCGCACCGAGCTTGTCGATTTCATCGAGCATCAACACTGGATTGCGCGTGCCCGCCTTCCTGATCGCCTGGATGATGTTGCCGGGGAGCGCACCGATATACGTGCGCCGGTGCCCGCGGATCTCAGCTTCGTCGTGCACGCCGCCCAAGCTCACGCGAGCGAACTTGATGCCGAGTGCGCGAGCGATGCTCTGACCGAGCGAGGTCTTACCGACGCCCGGCGGGCCCACGAAGCACAAAATGGGGCTTCGACCTTCCGGATTGAGCTTGCGCACGGCGAGGTACTCGACGATGCGTCGCTTGATCTTCTCGAGACCATAATGATCCTCGTCGAGCACTTTGCGCGCATGCTCGATGTCGATCGACTCTTCGTCGACCTTCGACCACGGTAGCTGGATCATCCAATCGATCCAGGTGCGCAGCATCGAGTATTCCGCGCTCGCATCCTGCATCCGTTCCATGCGCTTGAGCTCTTTGTTCGCTTGCTCGAGCGCTTCTTCCGGCATGCCGGCCTTCTCGATGGACTCTCGAAGCTCCTGAATCTCCTCGGCGGATTCCTCTTCCTCGCCGAGCTGCTTGCGGATCTGCCGGAGCTGTTCGCGCAGCAGCGCTTCCTTGTGGCGCTCGTCGATCGCCTCGCGCGTTTGCTCTTCGATCTGCCGCTGCAAGCGGAGAACTTCGATGCGCTTGGTGAGCAGCTCGGTCACTCGGTCGAGCCGTACTTTGAGATCGACGGTTTCGAGGAGCTGCTGTTTCTCGGCCGCCTTGATATCCATGAAGCTCGCGACGAGGTCCGCGAGCGTCGACGGAGACTCCACGGCTTGGATCGCGTTCGCGAGCTCTGCCGGCGCTTGCGGGAGCAGCGAAATCGCTTCGGCCGACAAGCGCTTGAGGTTGAGCGCACGCGCTTCCACCTCCGCCGAGTACTTGGACGGCTCGACGACGTTCTCGACGCGCGCGAGCATGAAAGGTAAGCCGTCCTGGAAGTCGAGCACGCGGAAGCGCTGCTCGCCTTGAACGACGAGGTGATGAGTGCCGTCCTGTCCCGTCACATAGCGAACGATGTTCGCGACCGTGCCGACCTTATAAAGGTCGTCGGGCGTCGGATTTTGGGTGTCGGGTTCATGCTGGAGCAGGAATCCAACCTTACGTTCCGCGCGCACGGCTTCTTGAGCGGCAGCGAGCGAGCGGTCGCGATTGATCGCGACCGGAAGCACCGTGCCTGGAAACAGCACGAGATTTCGGACCGGCACGATGATGAGCATGTCATCCGAGATCATCGGAGTCTCATCGGGCGACGGTGTCTGGTGTTCGTTCATATGCCTTCTGTTCAATGGGTTGCGAGTCGCAGGACCAAGCAGCCGTTGACGCAGGCCTGATCCAGCAGTTCGTAGCGCGCGACGGGCAAGGGAATCCGCCGCTCGAAACGGCCATACGGAATCTCCAATCGATGCACCGCGGTCGTGTCGCGGCTCATCGGTAGCGTTCGAATCGCCACGACGCCGATCGAACCCTCCTCGATACGAACATGTACGTGCTCGGGCGCGACGCCCGGCAGCGCAACCGTCACCTGGATCTCGGATCCATAAGCGACGATGTCGACGGGCGGTTCCCAGCGCGGTTGGGCCTCGACGGCGTGACCGAAGCGAAAGAACTGCCTTTGCAGACGTTGAGCCTGCTCCAGCAATTCGCAAGCCTCCGCCCACATCCAAGAGTGAGGATTACGAATGCCCATGCAAAAAACTCCGATCCAGCGTCATGGAACTTCAAAGTTGGGCCGGGAGCACGAGAGTCAAGAGCGCGCGCCGACAGGGGGGACCCGGTGGCACGGCACCAGAAACTTCGGCACCGCGATTGCTAAACTCCCGCCCGCTGCGAACGGTCCTTGAGTCAGCGAACCAATCTCGATGTCGAATCAATTCACGCCCCAGTTCTACAAACGGTTCTATATGAGCCCGCGCACTCGCGTGACGACCGAGGCCGAGATGCAGCGGCGCGCGAATGCAGTGGCCGCGATCGTCAAACAGCTGGAGATCAAGGTCAGCCGCATCCTCGATGCCGGGTGTGGACTTGGTTGGATGCGCGGGCCGCTCATCGAGGCGTTTCCGCGTGCGGCGTACGTGGGATTGGAGGTGAGCGAGCACCTCTGCGTCGAGCACGGTTGGGTTCGCGGCTCGCTTGCGACATACAAACCGCGTGGCTATTTCGACCTCGTTATTTGTTATGACGTCTTGCAGTATTTGAGCGACGCCGAGGCGGCTCGCGCGCTGAATCGCATCGCGCGTTTCTGTCGCGGTGCGTTGTACTTTCATGCGCCGACAGTCGAGGACTGGGCGCGCAACGCCGATCGATCCTGCAGCGATGGCGATATTCGATTGCGGCCTGCGAAGTGGTATCGATCGCGCTTGGAGCGGCACTTCAGGCATGCAGGTTTCGGCATCTATTTGCGACGAGGCATACCGTTATATCTCTGGGAGCTTGAACAGCCTCGTTGAAGCTCGCCTGCCTCGCAGGCAAATCCTTCTACCTAGTCCTCATTGCCTACGGGTCTCACGCGTTGCTCATCTGTGTTGCATAGACACAAGTTGGGAGCGCAAAAACGCTTGATTCCACCCAAGCGGAACGCAGAACGCGTTCGCCGCTCTCATAGTGGCGCTACTAGTGGCGCTACCGCACACATCTCGTGCGATGACGAAACCGTTCGTCCGGTCTACTCAGTCGAAAGGTCATGCATAAATCACACGCCATTGCTGCGTGCCGATTCATGAATGTCATTCCACTCGCCGCATTTATCTGGGGGCAAGAGTTCGAGAAAGTAGCACGCAACAGAAAAGTGATTGGGACGGAACGCGATGCAGTCGCAGAACTGTGAGCTCCGTGACGCTGAAGGAAATGGTCATGGCGACCGCAACTTGGGTAAAGAACGCCGCGATTGCGGCATTGGCGACGACGATACTCCTGAGTCCGCGCGCGCATGCGCAAGACGAGGTCGAGTACACCGGAGTTCGCGTACAACTCGATAACGATTTGTTTGCAGGTGGCGAACGCGATCGCGACTACACTGGAGGACTCGCGATCTCGATTTCGGGAACGGCTGCACGAGACGGGTTTCTTTCGCTCGATCCGGTGCTCGCGCGCATTGACGCGCTGAGCGGCGGTGAGCCGGCGCAAGTTCATCACGCACGCCAGATCGGGTTGATTGCATTCACTCCGAAAGACATCGCGGTGCGCGAGCCGATTAATGACGATCGACCGTATGCGAGCTTGTTGTTCATCTCGAACGGACGGGTGCGTGTCGATGCGGATCAGCGTCACGCCTGGTCGAGCAACCTGACGGTCGGCGTGCTGGGCCTTTCGCTCTCCGAGCGATTGCAAAGCGCGATCCACGATGTCGTCGGATCCGATCAGCCGCGCGGCTACGACCACCAGATCTCCGCGGGCGGCGAGCCGACCGCGCGGTACAGCCTCGCGCGTCACATGCTCTGGATTGCCAACCCGAGCGGCACGATCGACGTGAAGACAACTGTGCAAGGAAGCGTTGGCTATCTCACGGAGGCGAGCGCTGGGTTATCGATGCGCATCGGACGATTCGATTCGCCATGGTGGAGTTTCGCGCCCGAGCTCACGGATTACATCGCCGCGCCGGTGCCTGCGGTTTCGAATCGCGGTCGGCCCGAGCACTACGTGTTCGCCGGTGTTCGCGTGAAGGCACGTGCGTACAACGCGTTCTTGCAGGGTCAGTTCAGGCATAGCGATGTGCGCTACTCCGCATCGGAGCTGGAACCGATCGTTGCAAAGGCGTGGCTCGGCTTCGTCATGCAGTTGATGGGCCAGACACAACTCAGCTATGCGCTGAACTACCAGACTGCCGAGATTCGGCACGGTAGAGCTGACAGAGATGCTTGGTGGGGTGGCGTGCAGCTGACCCACACGTTCTAAGGTTTTGTTCCTCGACCCCCGTGTATGCCGGCCGTAAGGCCGGCTTTTTTTTATCCGCGCGGCTTGCGCGCGGGAAGACGCACGCCTTTCAACCCCGTGTGTTGTGTTCGCGCAGGGACGCCGCCTCGCGGCTTTCTTCGTCCTTCGGGTGTGGTGCCGGTGCCGGCGGGTTGCCACGCGGGAATCAACTGATGTTTACCGGGCCCGATGAGGTCGGCTCGACCCATGCGGCGGAGCGCTTCGCGGAGCACTGGCCAATTGTTCGCGTCATGCCAGCGCAAGAACGCCTTGTGCAGGCGGCGCACCTTCAGCCCTCTCGGAATGTGAACGGGATCGCTCGTTCGGGTCACTTTACGCAGCGGATTCTTCCCGGAGTGCCACATTGCGGTCGCCGTGGCCATGGGCGAAGGTAGAAACGCCTGCACTTGGTCCGCCCGGTAGCCGTTACGCTTGAGCCAGAGCGCAAGCTCGAGCATGTCTTCATCGGTCGTGCCTGGGTGAGCTGCAATGAAGTACGGAATCAAGTACTGCTCTTTACCCGCTTCCTTCGAGTACTTGTCGAAGAGCTCCTTGAAACGATAGTAGGTGCCGACACCCGGCTTCATCATCTTCGAGAGCGGGCCTTCGCCGATCGCCTCGGGCGCGATCTTGAGATAGCCGCCCACGTGATGCTGCACGAGCTCCTTCACATACTCGGGCGACTCCACCGCCAAGTCGTAGCGCACGCCGGAACCGATCAACACTTTCTTGATGCCGGGCAGCGTGCGCGCACGTCGATACAGCCGAATCAGCGGCATGTGATCCGTATTCAAGTTTGGGCAGATGCCGGGATAGACGCATGACGGGCGACGGCACGCCGATTCGATCTCACGCGCCTTGCACGCGAGCCGATACATGTTCGCAGTCGGGCCGCCGAGATCCGAGATCACGCCGGTGAAACCCGGCACCGTATCGCGCACGGTCTCGATCTCTTTGATGATCGAATCTTCGGATCGGTTCTGGATGATGCGTCCTTCGTGCTCCGTGATCGAACAGAACGTGCACCCGCCGAAACATCCGCGCTGAATCGCGATCGAGAAACGAATCATCTCGTAGGCGGGAATCTTCGCGTTCCCGTACATCGGATGCGGGATGCGTCGATAAGGCAGCTCATAGATCGCATCCATCTCCTTCGTCGTCAAAGGCAGCGGCGGTGGGTTCAGCCACACATCGACGTCGCCGTGGCGTTGTACGAGTGCGCGCGCGTTGCCCGGGTTCGACTCCGAGTGCAGGATCCGTGAGGCATGCGCGTACAGCACCGGGTCGTCGCGCACGGCCTCGAACGTGGGCATACGAATCACTGAGCGCGATCGATCCGAGCTCGGGATCTGGCGATGGAAGCGAACGACCTTCGCGCCCGCTGGGGACGACGAGCAAGGCGCCGAGCTGGGCATCGACGCTGTCGCACTGGAATCGTCGCTCGTAGGCGGTTTGGGCGACATCGCGTACGGATCCACCGGCGGATTCAACTTGCCTGGCGCGTCGATCGTCGTCGAGTCGATCTCGGTCCAGCCTTCGGGTGTGCGGTGTCGAACGAATGCGGTGCCGCGCAGATCCGTAATCGAGTCGATCGATTCGCCTTTCGCGAGCCGATGCGCGATCTCGACGATCTGTCGTTCGGCGTTGCCGTAGACGAGTAAGTCGGCGCGCGAGTCCATGAGGATCGAGCGGCGCACTTTCTCCGACCAGTAATCGAAGTGCGCGATGCGGCGCAGGCTCGCTTCGATGCCGCCCACGACGAGGGGGACGTTGCCGAATGCTTCGCGCACCCGCTGCGCATAGACAATGACGGAGCGATCGGGACGTTTACCGCCTTCACCGTTCGGTGTGTACGCGTCGTCGCTGCGGATGCGCCGATCCGAGGTGTAACGATTCACCATCGAATCCATGTTGCCGGCGGTGATGCCGAAGAACAGATTGGGCTTGCCCAGACGTTCGAAGTCGCTGGTCGTTCGCCAGTCCGGCTGCGCGATCATGCCGACGCGGAAGCCTTGCGCTTCGAGCACTCGACCGATGATGGCCATCCCGAAGCTCGGATGATCCACATAGGCATCCCCGGTGACGATGATGATGTCGCAGCTGTCCCAGCCGAGCGCATCCATTTCTTCGCGCGACATCGGCAAGAAGGGCGCCGTCCCAAAGCGGGACGCCCAATACTTGCGATACGAGAAAAGGGCGGGGGCGGGCGTCATGGTCATGGCGGGATAAGGCGAGCGGGCCGCATCATAGCCCAACCTGCATGGGGGCAGGGATTGGTAGCGCCTAAGGCAGCGGCTGTCGGCGTTCTACGGGCGCGGGTCTTCGTCTATTCGGACGTCGGCTTCGAGTCGACGCGCACCCGAAAGCGCGCGCCGTCGTTGCGCCGCGCTGACCGTAGAGACATAAGGAGAGTCTCGATCGAAGAACCGCCAGGGCTTGTGTGCCCAATCACCTGCGTAGTCGACCCCGATGCGCGTGCTGCGGACGATTGCCGGACGCAGATAGCGATCGGGGCGCTCGATCCAGAGCGTATCGCCGAGCAGGTCGACTCCGTTCAACGAGCGATCGATTTGGAGTGCGCGACAGAGAAGTCCCGGACCGTGCGTCGTGTCGTCGATGCCGCTTACCGGCTCGAGGGCCCGAATGAGCACCGCGTGCGGCACCCCGTCCTTCGCCGTCACGACGTTCACGCAGTGCCAGAACCCATATATAAGGTATACGTACGCGTGACCCGGCGGCCCGAACATCACTTCGGTCCGACGCGTGCGGCCCTTCGATGAATGGGCGGCGAGATCTTTCGGCCCTTTGTAGGCCTCGACCTCCACGATTCGCCCGACCTGCACGCGATCGCCGTGTGCGCGCACCAAATGCATTCCCAGAAGCTCGCGCGCGACAGTCAACGTACCGCGGGAATAAAAGGCGCGAGGCAGGGGGCGATGGGTCATGCGAATCAGCGAATGGACCTTCTTACTTTCCGATCTCTGCGCCGCCGCGAGGATATCGCTTTCTTCGCGATCGTGGCCTCAGCGTTCCCCTTCGAACGATCAGGCGTCTCCGCTCGGCCAGCGGCCGCGCATCTGCACGACTTCGAGCTCGACGGTGTTCGTGCTCCGATCGATCGCGCTCACCTTGATGCGCATGAACTCGAGCGTGTGGCTGCTCTCCTGATAATGGAAGACCGCGCTTCGCGACTCGTCGCGCGAGGCGCGCGGGAGCAGAAACTCGTTGTAGCCGACTTCCTTTGCGATCGGGCCGCAGCTCACTTGCACACCCGCGTACACGACTGTCACGTGCGCAGCCTCAGCGGCATCGTGGGTCGAGATCGCGTGAAGTGTGATGCGAAACCGCGGGCCGACGATCGGGTGGGTAGGAAAGATGTCGCTATGCTCGCCCGGCACCAACCGCACGGATTTGCGTAGCCGGTCGAAATGCTGCGAGTCGAGCACGCGGACCGTCGGCGTGTCGCTGTATGCCACTTTGGCGACGGGTGCTGGCGCGGTGTGCTCGGTTTGCATCGCGCCCCGCGATCGGCGGTACACGGCCACACCGATCAGTGCTGCCGCGAACACAACAGCAAACCAGATCAGTTGCGACAGGTCTGAAATTTGTAAGGAGCTCGAATCCATTTCACGTCTGCTTGGGGCACGTCGCCTTTCGATCCTGTATCGGCTGCGCCTTCCGCCAAGCGTGTGAACCGAGTCGGGTGAAGCTTCAAATCCGTGACGGGCCGACAGCGCGCCTGCGAGTTTCCCCGAAGTTTCTCGGCTGCGTAACGTAACTGCGTCACAGCACCGGGGCTCCGCGCCTCGAGTGAGGCCCAAACGTGACGTCATCCAGCCCTTTGTCAGAGCTCGCCGACGTGTGGGGCAGTCGCACCTCACGTGCTACAGTTTTGCCTCGCTCGAGACGCGCAGCTCGTCACCGGAACGAGCGAGCGGGTCTCGCTCTAGAGCCACGAAGGTTCGAGGATTTCATGTACACACCCGCATCTCCGCTATCGGACCGCGCAATGCGCACGATGGTTCTCGCGCTCGCCGCATTTGCCCTGCTCGGTTGTCAGCGAGAGCCTGTTCCGCCCTCCACAGCGAGCGCTCAGGAGCCATCGGCCGAAGTGGTGCAAACCGCCGCCGCGCAGATTGCAGCCGATTACATGCACGATCGAATCGCCGAATTCTCCGCAGACGAGCTCGAAGGGCGCGGACCCGCGACCCCGGGCGACGAGAAAGCCCGCGCGTATCTGGTCTCGCAGCTCAAGGACATCGGGTTTGTCCCCGCCGGCGCAGACGGCAGTTGGGAGCAGCCGTTCGATGTGATCGGTGTCACCGCGAAGATGCCGAAGCAGTGGAGCTTCCAGCGCGGCGCCAACTCCCTCGCGTTCGACTGGTGGGACGAGTACATCGCCGCGAGCGGTGTGCAAACTGAGCGCGGCGCAATCAAGGACGCAGAGGTCGTATTCGTCGGCTATGGGATCCAAGCGCCGGAGTACGGCTGGGACGATTTCAAAGGCCAGGATCTCGAGGGCAAAGTGCTCCTCATGCTGAACAGCGATCCCGACTGGGATCCGAACTTGTTCGCGGGCGACACGCGCCTCTATTACGGTCGCTGGACATATAAATATGAGAGCGCCGCCCGTCAGGGGGCGGCCGGCGCGATCATCATCCACACGACCCCATCAGCGGGCTATCCGTTTCAGGTCGTGCAGACCTCATGGTCCGGCGAGCAGGTGGAGTTGCCGAGTCAAGGCGAGCCGCAGATCCAAGCCAAAGGTTGGCTGACCGAGGATGCCGCCCGCGAGCTCGTCGCCTTTGCCGGCAATGATCTCGATAAGCTGATCGAATCCGCACGGTCTAAGGATTTCGCGCCTGTCTCTCTCGGCATCAAGACATCGCTCGCCTTCGAGAACACGCTCAATCGAACGCGTACGGCAAATGTCTATGGCGTGCTGGAGGGGAGCGATCCCGAGCTTCGCGATGAGTACGTCATCTACACGGCGCACCACGACCATCTCGGCGTCGGCGAGCCCGACGCAAACGGCGACACGATCTATAACGGTGCACGTGACAACGCGTCCGGCGTCGCGCAACTCCTCGCGATCGGCAGAGCTTTCAAAGCGCTTCCGACACCCCCGCGCCGATCGGTGATGCTGTTGTTCGTTGCCGCCGAAGAGCAAGGCCTGCTCGGGTCGAAGTACTTCGCCGCCAATCCGACGGTCGAATCTGGCAGGATCGCGGCAAACCTGAACTTCGACAGTGCGAACATCTGGGGACGCACGAAGGACATCGTCTATATCGGTAAGGGCAAGTCGACGCTCGATGCGGTCGTCGAGCAGGTCGCGCAAGCGCAAGGTCGCGCGGTTACTGAGGATCAGTTCCCCGATCGCGGCTCGTTCTACCGATCGGATCAGTTCAGCTTCGCGAAGATCGGTGTACCCGCCGTCTACTTAAAAG
The DNA here is from genome assembly GCA_044506405.1 of Lysobacterales bacterium. Taxonomy (GTDB): domain Bacteria; phylum Pseudomonadota; class Gammaproteobacteria; order Steroidobacterales; family Steroidobacteraceae; genus Steroidobacter. The sequence continues at coordinate 136,592 of JBIQKP010000001.1, forward strand.
CCGGGACCGACTTCGTCGGGCGGCCGGCCGGATGGGGCAAGGAGCAGCACGAGGCGAACGAACGCAATCACTATCATCAGCCTTCCGATGAGATCGGCCCGGACTGGAACTTCGAAGGCATGGTCGAAGACGCCGTGCTCGGCTTTCGCGTCGGGCTTCATATCGCGAACGCCGACGAGCTGCCGTCCTGGGTACCGGGCGATGAGTTCGAGGCGGCGCGCAAGAGGGCGTTAGCAGCGGTCGGGAACGGGGAGTAGACGCGCAGCGATCGGGCGAAACTAGGCACCGATGCGCCGCTTGACGCTGCGCATCAATTCTGTGACAAAGATGCCCCACCTCGCAGGCGCGAGGTCTCGATCATAACGATAAGTGGTGGCATGAAGGCTCCCGTTCCGACCGAAACGAACGACAAGGAAGGAAGGCGAGACGAACCCGGCAAGAAGAGCGACCGTGCAGCGACGCATTTCGTGGGTTCGCCGACCGCTTCGGTCGCGGGCGACGAGACGGAGCGCATGCTGCGTACCTTGCTCGGCAATCTCGACGGGATGGTTTATCGCTGCCGAGACGATGCGGATTGGACGATGGAGTTCGTGAGCGAAGGCTGTCGCCGGCTCACGGGCTACGACCACGATGATCTCGTATTGAGTCAGCGCGTGTCCTATCGCTCGCTGACGCACCCCGACGATCGCGAGCGCGTGCGGACCGAGCTTCGCACGGCGCTCGACACTTCCGGTCGATTCGATTGCGAGTACCGCATCGTGCACGCGAGCGGCGAGTCGCGCTGGGTGTGGGAGCGCGGCTGCGCCGTGCTCGATGGTGACGGAGCGATGCTCGGCATCGAAGGCATCGTTCAAGACATCACAGCGCGCAAACGCTCGACGAGTGCGCTGCGCGAAGCCGAACGCCGCTACTACAACTTGTTCGAGAACGCGCTCGAAGGCATCTTTCGCACGACCGCGCGCGGACAGTTTTTAGATGCGAACCCCGCGCTCGCGCGCATCTTCGGTTTCGAGTCGCCACTCGAGCTCATGAGAACCTGTACGCACCCGGACACGCAGCTCTACATCGAGCCCGGGCGACGCGCGCAGTTCATGGCGCTCGTCAGAAGCCAGGGATCGGTGAGCGGCTTCGAGTCACAAGTACGCCGCAAGAACGGCGAGATCATCTGGATCTCGGAGAATGCACGTGCGGTGTGCGACGACGATGGCATATTGGTGTGCTTCGAAGGCACAGTCGAGGATGTCACGGAGCGCAAGCTCTACCAGGCCCGCATCGAACAGCAGGCCAACTACGATACGCTCACCGGGCTCGCGAATCGCTCGCTCTTGAACGAACGCCTGCAGCAAGCGATCGCCGCCGCATCCAAGAACGGCACGCGCCTCGCGGTCGTGTTCGTCGACCTCGATCGGTTCAAGTTCATCAACGACAGTTTGGGTCATCACATCGGCGATGAGCTGCTGTGCGCGATCGCGGGTCGTCTCAAGGCGAACATTCGCGAGGGCGATACGGTTGCACGGCTCGGCGGCGATGAGTTCGTGTTGCTCATCAACGGACAGCGGGAGCCGGATTCTGTCGCGCTGTTGCTCGAACGAATGCTGGCGGACATCTCGCAGCCGTGGTCGATCCCGCAAGGCGATTTCACATTCACCTGCTCGATGGGTGTCGCGCTCTATCCGGACGATGGCGACACGGCGGAAACGCTACTCAAGCACGCGGATAGCGCGATGTATCGTGCGAAGGAAACGGGCCGCAACAACTTCCAGTTCTTCACCGCGCAATTGAACGCGCTCGCGACCGAGCGGCTCGAGCTCGAAAACAAGCTGCGCCGTGCGCTCGAGCGCGAGCAGTTCGATCTGGCCTATCAGCCACGCGTCGACTTGCGCAGCGGCAAGGTCGTCGGTGTCGAAGCGCTCATCCGCTGGCGAGTGAGCGATGAGCAAACGATCGAACCGTCTCGGTTCATTCCGATTGCGGAGGAAATCGGCCTCATCGCGCCGATCGGCAAGTGGGTTCTTCAGACTGCGTGCGCGCAGAACAAGGCTTGGCAGGACGCCGGTCTGCAGCCGCTCGTCGTGTCCGTGAACGTGTCCGCGCGGCAGTTTCGCCAGGAGCAGTTCGTGAAGACCGTCGCGCATGTGTTGAGCGAAACGGGGCTGGAGCCTTGCTATTTGGAAATCGAGCTCACCGAAAGCGGAGTGATGCACGATGCCGAAGAATTCGTCGCGATGCTGAACGAGCTCAACGATCTCGGCGTGCAGATCGCGATCGACGATTTCGGCACCGGTTACTCGAGCTTGAGCTATCTCAAGCGGTTTCCGGTGGATCGATTGAAAGTCGATCGCTCCTTCGTGCAGGACATTGTCACGGACGCGGACGATGCGACGATCGTGCGCACGATCATCGCGCTCGGCCACAACCTGGGGCTGAAAGTCGTCGCAGAGGGTGTCGAAACGGAGCAGCAGCTCGCGTTCTTGCGCGAGAACGACTGCGATGAGTTCCAGGGATACCTCTACGGTCAGCCGTTGCCCGCCGACGAGCTCGCGAAAGGCATGCTTTGCGAAAAGAACGACGCGGCCGCGGCGGCGGCGCTTACATAGGCTAAGATCTTTCCGGTGAGCTGTGCGCCTTCCTCGCGCGCCGGCCTCTCTCACCACATCTTTCATGTGGAGCGCACATGTCCAACTGTCTCGCCACGATCTCCTGGCGCCGAGAGGGCGCCGTGTTCACGGACAATCGTTATAGCCGAGCACACGAGTGGCGCTTCGATGGCGGCGCCGTCGTGCGTGCGTCGAGCTCCCCGCACGTCGTGCGCGTGCCGCTGTCCGATGCATCGGCGGTTGATCCGGAGGAGGCATTCGTCGCGTCCCTTTCCAGCTGCCACATGCTGTGGTTCCTCTCGCTCGCCGCACAGGCGGGATTCACGGTCGACGCGTATGAGGATCAGGCTGTCGGCGTGCTCGGCAAGAACGCCGAAGGCAAGGCGGCGATGACGCAGGTCACGCTCAATCCGGTCGTGACGTTCGCGGGTGCACGTCCGTCTCAAGAAGATTTCGATCGCCTGCACGAGCGCGCCCACGACGAATGCTTCATTGCGAGCTCGGTCAAGACGCCGCTCGCCTGCAAAGCGCAGATGCGCTGAGGAACTTGGGGTGGGCCGGTGGGTCACTCCTTTCGTGAGCTGCGTAGGCTAGCGGGCTGGACTTCCCCGCGCGGCGACGGTACGTTACCGGCCGCCTCGAACCGCGTCCGTTGCGCAGAAACTACGCACAAAACAGGTTGTTAGGCCAGACGGCGGCGCGGCTCCTATTAGATCTGCCGCGCACGGGCACAGCGTCCACGAAAGTAGTCAATTCAATGAATATTGCATCGAGTCGGGATCGCAGCGCATCGAGGCACCGAGCGCTGTACGTCATTTTGGGGCTCATGCCCATCCTCGCGGCATGCGGCGGCTCCGAGCGCACCTGCGTCGGTCCAAACGAGCCGTATCTCGCTGCGGAAAACAACGCGCCGCTGCGCGCGCCGGACGGGCTCAACCTGCCCAACCGATCGGAAGGACTCTCGATTCCCGACGTACCCGCGAGCGATCGCTCGGCCGAGCGCAGCAGATGCCTCGATGAGCCGCCGTCCTACTTCCGCTCCGCCGGCACCGTCGCGCGCTCGCCCGAGGAGGTCGTTGCGAGCTGGGCGCAAGCGTGGGCAAATCGCGAAGCCGATGCGGTCATCGAGCTGTACTCGACGAAGTTCCAAGCACCGACCGACACGGCAAGCAGCGCCGCGTGGTTGGAGCAGCGGCGTGAGCAGGTCGCAACGGGTCCGGTGCCCGATTCTCGCGTGGAGCGACTCAAGGTCGACCCGGACGGCGCCGATCGCCGCATCGCATCGTTCGTGCAGAACTTCGGAGCAAACTCCCTGCGCAAGGAGTTGGTCCTGATCCGTGAAGCCGGATCGTGGCGCATCCTCGAAGAGCGGGTGAGCGCGGTTCAGTGACGCGCCCGCGTTTCGGCGAGTGGCGCGCATCGGGCGGGCGGATTGTATGAATGCGCAGGCGTCGCACGTGCGACGCCCCTCTGCACGCATCCAATCGCTACACATCTAGACGATCCGCGCCGACGTGCGTAGCGTTCCACGTCGCATCAGACGCTACTCGGAATGACAGCATCATGGCTTCTCTTTCTCCCATTGGATCCTCGGTCCCGCTGACGCCTGGACGCGTACGCGATGCGATCGTCGATCGCTTGCAGCGCACGCTGGGCAAGGCGGTTCCGACGGCAACGCGTCGCGACTTCTATGACGCGCTCGCGATTGCAGTTCGCGAAGAGCTTGCTGAGCGATGGATCTCCACAGCCAATCGCGTCGCGCGCGCGCACGTCAAGCGTGTCTGCTATTTGTCGATGGAGTTCTTGCTGGGACGCAGCCTCATCAACGCGCTGTCCTCGTTCGATAATGGATTGTTGGAAGAAGTGCGCGAGGCGCTGCAATCCTTCGGCCACGATCTCGACGAGATTGCCGCGGAGGAAGAGGATCCGGGCCTCGGCAACGGCGGTCTCGGGCGTCTCGCGGCGTGCTTCCTCGACTCGCTCGCAACTCTAGGCTATGCGGCGACCGGTTACGGCATTCGCTACGACTACGGCATCTTCACGCAGGTGATCGGCGAAGACGGAGCGCAGCGAGAAGTCGCGAGCTCGTGGCTCGGCGTTCAGAATTTTTGGGAGAGCGGTCGCGGCGGCGTGAAGTATCGCGTGCGGTTCGGCGGCCACTGTCAGGCCACTCGCGACGAATCGGGACGCGTGCGCTACAACTGGGTCGATACGCACGATGTTTGGGCGGTCGCCTATGATCTGCTGATCCCGGGCAATCGCAGCCCGACCGTCAATCATTTGCGCTTGTGGTCGGGCCGCGCGATCACGCCGTTCAAGATCGACGCCTTCAATGCGGGCAATTACTCGGGCGCCGTGCAGGATCAGATCGACGCGAAGAACCTTTCGCGCGTGCTCTATCCCGACGATTCGACGCCTCAGGGCAAGGAGCTGCGCTTCAAGCAGCAGTACTTCTGCGTGAGCGCATCGCTGCAGGACATCTTGGCGCAGCATCTCGCGGAGCGACGTCAGTTGCCGGAGCTCGCCGACGCCATTGCGATCCAGTTGAACGACACGCATCCGGCGCTCACGATCGTCGAGCTGATGCGGCTGCTCGTCGATGTGTACGACATGGAGTGGAGTGCGGCGTGGGCGATGACGCGTAGCATCTGCGGCTACACGAACCACACGCTCTTGCCCGAAGCGCTCGAAACCTGGCCGGTGCCGCTCTTCGAACGCCTGTTGCCGCGTCACTTGCAGATCATCTATCAAATCAACCGCGACTTCCTCGAAGAGGTGAGTGCGAAGTATCCGAACGACCTCGACCGTCGTCGGCGCATGTCGCTCATCAATGAGGAAGGCGATCGACGTGTTCGCATGGCTTATCTATCGGTCGTCGGCAGTCACAAAGTCAATGGTGTCGCCAAGCTGCACTCGCGACTGATGCGCGAGACGATCTTCCAGGATTTCGCGGAGATGTGGCCCGAGCGCTTCACGAACGTGACGAACGGCATTGCCGTGCGGCGCTGGCTGAAACAAGCGAATCCTGGCCTCGCGCAGTTGCTGACCGAGAAGCTCGGCTCGGCGTGGGAAAACGACCTGGAAGATCTCGAGCGGCTCAAGTGGGCGGCCGACGACCCGGAATTTCGCGAGCGCTTCCGCGCGATCAAGTACGCGAACAAGGAACGACTTGCACGGACGATACAGCAGCTCCTGAACGTCGAGGTGACCGCGGATGCGATGTTCGACGTGCAGGTAAAGCGCATTCACGAGTACAAGCGGCAGTTGTTGAATCTCGTCTATGTCGTCGCGCGCTATTTGCGCATTCTCGACGATCCGGCCGCCGACATCGTACCGCGTGTCGTAATCATCGCGGGTAAGGCGGCGCCCGGTTATCACATGGCGAAGGCCATCATCAAACTGACGAACAACGTGGCTCGCGTGATCAACTCCGATCCGCGCGTAGGTAACAAGCTCAAGCTGTGCTTTTTGCCGGACTACGACGTCTCTCTCGCGCAGGAGATCATGCCCGCGGCGGATCTTTCGCAGCAGATCTCGACAGCCGGTATGGAAGCCTCGGGCACCGGCAACATGAAGTTGTCGCTGAACGGGGCTCTGACGATCGGCACGCTCGATGGTGCCAACATCGAGATCAAGGATGCGGTCGGCGATGAGAACATCTTCATTTTCGGCATGACGACCGAAGAAGTGATTGCGCGTCGAGCAAGCGGCTACTCGCCGAGCCAAGTCGTCTCGCAGAACGCTGAGCTGAAGCGAGCGATCGAGACGCTCGACTCCGGTCACTTCACCCCGGATAACATCTTCGACTCGAAAGTCGTTACCGATCGGCTCATGAGCGACGGGGAACATTTCATGGTGCTTGCGGATTTCGATTCTTACGCCGCAGCGCAGGAACGAGTCGACGCGCTGTTCCGCAACCGCGAAGAATGGACGCGCAAGTCCGTCATCAATGCGTTGAGCATGGGCCCCTTCTCGAGCGACCGAAGTATTCGCGAGTACGCGGATACGATCTGGGGCATCAAGCCTGTTCTTTGAGGCTGTAGGCGCTAGGCTGTAGGCTGTAGCTAGAGGAGAAGAGCCGCTGCCTCGCGGCTAGTGTTCGAACTGCGGCGTGGGGCGGAGCATTGCTATCTCACGTCTACCTACAGCCCACAGCCTACGGTCTACAGCCTGTCTATGTCTGATACCGACCTCACCGATCTCGACCTACACCTCTTCGGTGAAGGCAACCATCACCATATCTATCAGAAGCTTGGCTCACATGTCGTGACGCTCGATGGCGTGCGCGGCACGCGCTTTGCCGTTTGGGCGCCCAATGCGAAGCGCGTCAGCGTCGTTGGCGACTTCAATGCATGGGACGGCCGCAGTAACGTGATGGAGCGGCGCGGCTCATCCGGCGTGTGGGTCGCCTTCGTACCCGGCGTGGATACGGGTGCGCTATACAAATTCGAGATTCTGACCCAGCACGAGCATGTGCTCATGAAGTCGGACCCTTACGGCTTTCAGATGCAGCTGCGTCCGGACAACGCGTCGATCGTAGCTGAGATCGAGGGCTATGAATGGGGTGACGGCGAATGGCTTGCCGCGCGTCGACAATGGGATCCACTCCGCGCCCCGATTTCGATTTACGAGTTCCATCCAGGCTCGTGGCGGCGGTCCTGGCATAGACAACCCGCCTTTCTCACCTGGGATGAGATCGCCGATCAGCTCATTCCATACGTGCTCGATCTTGGCTACACGCACGTCGAAATCGTCGGCGTCGCGGAGCATCCGTTCGACGGATCATGGGGTTACCAAGTCCTCGGACACTTCGCGCCCACCGCACGGCACGGCACGCCGCAGGATTTCATGCGCTTCGTCGATCGCTTGCACCAAGCGGGCATCGGCGTGTTCATGGACTGGGTGCCGGCGCATTTCCCGCGCGATGCATATGGCCTGGCCGAGTTCGACGGCACTCATCTGTACGAACATGCCGATCCACGTCGCGGCGAGCACACCGAGTGGGGCACGAAGATCTTCAACTACGGGCGCCACGAAGTCAGAAACTTCTTGATCGCGAACGCCCTGTTTTGGCTCGAGATGTATCACATCGACGGCCTGCGAGTGGACGCCGTCGCCTCGATGCTTTACCTCGACTACGCGCGCAAGCCCGGCGAATGGACGCCCAATCAATACGGCGGCCGCGAGAACATCGAGGCGATCGAATTCCTGAAGCAGCTCAATTGGACGGTAGGCCACTACTTCCAGGGCGTGCTGATGATGGCCGAGGAGTCGACCGCCTTCGCCGGCGTGAGCCGTCCCGTTCACCTTGGCGGGCTCGGATTTCACTTCAAGTGGAACATGGGCTGGATGAACGACACGCTCCGCTACATGGCGCTCGATCCGATCCATCGACGCCACCATCATCATCTGATCACGTTCTCGTTCGTCTATGCCTTCTCCGAGCACTTCATCCTGCCGCTCTCTCACGATGAAGTCGTGCATGGGAAGCGCTCCTTGCTCGACAAGATGCCAGGCGATGAATGGCAGAAGCTTGCGAACTACCGTCTGCTCATCGGTTACATGATGATGCACCCGGGCAAGAAGCTCATGTTCATGGGCGGGGAGTTCGGACAATGGCATGAGTGGCGCGACTACGAGGATCTCGCATGGGCAGCACTGCAGCACCCGCATCACCAGCAATTGCAATCATGGAACCGCGCGCTCAATCGACTTTATCGCGACTACCCGGAGCTGCACGCCAGCGAGCATCAGTGGGAGGGTTTCCGCTGGCTCGACGCCGACAACCGCGATGAGAGCGTGTTCGCTTTCATGCGTCAGCGCTTAGCGGGCGAAGGCGGCACGCATCTGTTGATCGTGTTCAACTGCACGCCAGTGCCGCGCGACGGATACACCTTCGGTGCGCCGCACGCCGGGCGGTATCGCAAGCTCATCGACAGCGACGATCCGGCATTCGGCGGCTCTGGCTACGTGAAGGAAACACACACCGAAGCGCACGGCGAACCTTGGCGCGAGTTCCCCGCGCGCATCACACTGTCGCTCCCTCCACTCGGAATGGTCGTGTGGATGGCAGAGTAGTATGAAGTGCACGGTGAAGTGTACCGCCAGTGCTGTGCGCTCGACCTGACACTTCACGCTCCAGACCTTACACCTCCTCACATCTACACATCCTCGGCCGGATGCGTCACCATCGCAGGTGATGAACGCTATCCCTTTGGACTACAGCCAAGCTGCTTTGCAGGCGGGTGCGCCGGAGCCGCTCGGCGCGACACTGACGGACGAAGGCGTCAACTTCGCGATCTACTCGAGCGGCGCCACGCGTGTGGAGTTATGCCTATTCGATTCGCAAGGCGAACGAGAGATCACACGCCTCGCCCTGCCTGAGCGCACGGAGAACGTGTGGCACGGCTTCTTGCCGCGGCCGCATGGCGTCGAAGGGTTGGTCTATGGTTATCGAGTGCACGGTCCCTACGATCCGGCGCACGGATCTCGCTACAACCCGAACAAGCTTCTCCTCGATCCGTACGCGGAGGCGCTCGCCGGCGCATTCAAGTGGGACGCCGCGCTACTTGGCTACAGCAACGATGCTGAGGAAGAAATCGCCGATGCGACAGACAGTGCGCCCTATAACTACAAGGCGCGCGTCGTGTCGCACGCGTTCGAATGGGGTGAGGACGTGCCGCCCGCCGTGCCTTGGCGCGACACGGTGATCTATGAAATGCATGTCAAGGGCTTCACGAAGTTGCATCCGCGCGTACCGGAGCACCTGCGCGGAACTTATCTCGGTCTTGCCCAGCCGGAGGTGCTCAATTACCTGAAGCACCTCGGTGTCACGACGTTGGAGTTGCTTCCGGTGCACGCTTTCGTTCCGGAAAAGTTTCTCGTCGACAAAGGCTTGACGAACTATTGGGGGTACAGCTCGATCGCGTGGTTTGCACCGGCCCCTCAGTACGCTTTGCACGATGCAGTGACCGAATTCAAAACGATGGTCAAGGCCGTGCATGAAGCGGGACTCGAGGTGATTCTCGACGTCGTGTTCAATCACACCGCGGAAGGCAATGAGATTGGACCGACACTCAGTTTGCGCGGCATCGACAACGCTGCCTACTACCGCCTCGATCCCAACAATCTGCGCCAATACATCAACCGAACCGGCACGGGCAACACGATCGCGATCTCTCACGCGGCGGTGCGCCGCCTCGTGATCGACTGCATGCGCTATTGGGTGGAGGAGATGCACGTCGACGGCTTTCGCTTCGATCTCGCCGCCGTGCTCGGGCGCGACGATGCGCGATTTCGCACGGATGCCAGTTTCTTCAAGGCGCTTGCAGCCGAGCCTTCGCTCCGCTACGTCAAGCTCATCGCCGAACCTTGGGATGTCGGACCGGACGGTTATCAGCTCAGTCATTTCCCGGCCGGTTGGGCCGAGTGGAACGATTTGTATCGCGACACGATGCGCGGGTTCTGGCGCGGCAATCCCGGCAATCTTGGCAGCTTCGCGGAGCGCTTCGCCGGTTCGAGCGATCTGTTTCGAAGTCGCGGTCGACGTCCGACGGCGAGCATCAACTACGTGGCGTGCCACGATGGCTTCACGCTCTTCGATGCGACGGCATACGAACAGAAGCACAACGAGGCGAACCTCGAAGAAAATCGCGACGGGCACAATCACAACTTGAGCTGGAACTGCGGAGTCGAAGGCCCGAGCGATGATCCGGCCGTGGCGGAGCTGCGCGAGCGTCAGAGTCGAAACATGTTGGCGACGTTATTGCTGTCGCAGGGCGTGCCGATGCTGCTCGCAGGCGACGAGTTTGGCCGTACTCAACGCGGCAACAACAACGCCTACTGCCAAGATAATGAGATCAGTTGGGTCGATTGGGCGCTCGCGAGTCGCCGCACATGGCTCACTGCCTTCGTACGGCAATTGCTCACGCTGCGCAAACAGGCGGCGGGTCTTCGTCGCGATACCTTCCTAAAGGGCGCGCGCCAAGTCGATCGAGAGCACAAGGATGTGAGCTGGCGTCATCCTGCTGGGCACGAGCTCACTGCCGCTGACTGGCACGATCAGGAGGCTCGCGCGATCGGCGTGCTCGTCGGGCACGCGTTCTCCGATCCGTATGGAACACCCAACGGCCATCTGCTGTTTCTCTGCAATGCAAGCGACGCACCCGTCGAGTTCAAGCTTCCCGAGCCGAAGACCGGTGCGGTGTGGCAAACCGTGTTCGACACTGCACGGTGGCGCGCGAACGATCTGGGTGCTTCGATTCATGCAGGAGATCAGTTCGTCGTCTCGCCGCATTCATGTGTATTGCTTGCGGACGGCGATGCGCCGCCGAGCGTGCGGCTCGGCTTCACGCTGCCTCCCGCGACCAGAACCTGACGCGCGTGCAGGAGCGGAGTGCTGAACCCTCGAGTCTCGACGCAAGCCAACCGAACGCGATGACGCATCCCATCGAACAATTGGCGCAGCTCCATGGCATCGGTCAGTCCTATCACGACTGGCGTGGCGAGCTGCGCGAAGTCTCTGTCGCATCGCGCTGCGCGATTCTCGCTGCGCTCGGGGTCGATACGAGCGACGAGCGGGCTGCCGCGAGCGCGATCAGTCAGCATGAAACGATCCGCTGGACGCGGCTGCTGCCGCCCGTCGCGGTCGTCGAAGTCGAGCGGCCGCTCGCGATCCCGATCGCGGTCGCACGCGATCTGCGGGCACGAACGTTGACCTGGAAAGTCATGCTCGAATCCGGAGAAGTGCGCAGCGGCACTGCAGCGCTCGCGCAGCTCGCGGTCCTTGAGGAAGGGGAAGCCGATGGACTCGACTACGCGCGCTTCGCGCTCGAGCTGCCGGCGCTTCCGCTCGGCTACCACGATCTCGATGCCACGCTCGACAGCGGGCTCAATGCGCAGACGCGTCTCATCGTTACCCCGTCGCGATGCTACGAACCGGCGCCCATCGCACGCGGGGAACGCGCTTGGGGCATCGCCGTTCAGTTGTATTCGTTGCGCTCGTCGCGCAACTGGGGCATCGGGGATTTCGGCGATTTGCGCGAGCTGATCCGACTCGCTGCGCCGACAGGTTGCCAACTGATCGGATTGAACCCGCTCCACGCGCTTGCACCAGCGGATCCGAAGCAGATCAGCCCCTATAGTCCTTCGAACCGGTTGTTCTTGAACGTGCTGTACATCAGCGTGCCGGAGGTCGCGGAGTTTGCTCGCTGCAAACGTGCCCGAGAACGGGTCGCGCAAACCGAGTTCCAGAATCTGCTCGCCGATGCGAGAGCGACGACGAATGTGGACTACGAGCGAGTCGCCGCCGCGAAGTTCGAGATCCTGAAGCTCCTCTATGAAGAGTTTCGTGCAACACACCTGAGTCACGACACGCCGCGCGCGGCGGAGTTTCGCGCCTTCGTAGAATCGAAGGGCGACTTGCTTAGGCTCCATGCGATCTACGATGCGCTCGATGCGCATCTTCGGTTGCAAGGACCTCAGTATTGGGGATGGCCGAGTTGGCCGGATGACTATCGGGATGCGAGCTCTCCAACGGTCGTGCGCTTTGCGCGCGAGCGTAGCGACGAGGTCGAATACTTTCTCTATCTCCAGTGGCTCGCGGCCGATCAGCTCGCGACGGCGCAGAGCGAAGCGCGCTCGCTCGGCATGTCGATCGGACTGTATGGAGACGTTGCCGTTGGCGCGAACCCCGCTGGCTCCGAGACTTGGTCGAACCGTCATCTCTATCTACAAGGCGCATCGGTCGGTGCGCCGCCCGATGCACTCGCGCTCAAAGGTCAGGACTGGGGCATTCCGCCGCAGGATCCGAACGAGCTGCGCGCACAGCAGTACCGCCCTTTCACCGAGCTACTGCGCAACAATATGCAATACGTTGCGGCGTTACGTCTCGATCACGTGATGACGCTCTATCGACTCTGGTGGGTGCCGCGCGGCTTTCAGTCGAAGGACGGCGCATACGTTCATTATCCGTACCAGGATTTAATTGCCATTCTCGCGCTCGAGAGCCAGCGCAACGAATGTGTGGTCATCGGCGAAGATCTGGGGACGGTCGCGGACGAGATGACCCTCGCGATGGAGCATTACCGTGCCTATCACTACAAGGTACTTCTCTTCGAGCAGGAGCCGAGCGGCCGGTTCAAGCCGCCATCAGCTTACGTAGAAAGCGCGCTCGCGACGGTCACGACACACGATTTGCCGACGCTGCGCGGCTGGTGGGAAGAGTATGACCTGCGGCTTCGCGACCGCCTCGATCTGTATCCGAACGAGGAGTTCAAGAATCAGGCGCACAAGGTGCGTGAGGCGGAACGACGCAATCTCATGCAGGCGCTCGTCGATGCGAAGTTATGGCATTGGCATTCGGATCAGCCGCTCCCCGAATATTCCGCCGCGCTTTCGCGCGCAGTACACGCCTTCTTGGGGCTTTCGAGCGCGAACATCGCACTCATTCAGATCGAGGATCTGATCGGCATGACGGACCCGGTGAATGTTCCGGGTACGCACACCGAGCACCCAAACTGGCAGCGCAAAGTTGCGATCGATACCGCGGAGATCTTCGCGCGTGAGGACGCTCGCGACATCCTCGATGGAATGCATCGAGCAAGGCGCGGAGAGAACCCGAACGCGTGACGGCAATCGCCATTCGCTTGCGAACCTGACATCCGCTGGCGTCTTTTCCGCCTAATCTCCGCGCGCATAAGTTGAATCAAGTCGTCACCTGCGCGGAGGTCGTATGCATCACTCACGTCTCGCCGGTTTCATCATCGATTGCAAGACCGAGGATCTCGAGAAGGCGGCGCAATTCTGGAGCGCCGCATTGGGCTATGCACTCAAACCAAAGGCAGAAGAGCCGGACGGGAAGTATCGTCAGCTCATGACGCCGGACAACGGCCTGCACATCGAAGTGCAGCAAGTCGGCCACGAAAGCCGAGTACATCTCGATATCGAAAGCGATGACATCGAAGCGGAAGTCGCTCGTCTCGAGAAACTCGGCGCGAAGCGCGTGGGACAGATCAAGCGGTGGGTGGTGATGGAGGCGCCGACGGGGCAGCGATTCTGCGTTGTGCGACCGCAGCGACCTGGGATCGAATCCGAAGCGAACGCGCGAACATAGCCGCACGTTCCCCGTGCACATGTTTTTTCTTCATAGGGCGTCCGCCGGCGTTATGTAAGCGGATCCAATACACCCCCCGAGGCGTTATCCCGCCCAGTTGGCAAGCGGTGGAAGGGTGGATGCGCTTGCTAATGGACGCCGAGCGACGAGGCGCGCTCGGCATCGTTATGGATTGGCAATGCGGGGATATCGAAATGATCTTCAAACTCAAACGCTCATGCGATGCGTTCGTGCGTCCGCGCGTGACGCCTGATCCCGATCGAGCAGCGGAACTGGAGCGGCGCTTCAACTCGCTGGCGTACTACCCGGAGAATGGATTTCACCGCGATCGAATGCAGGATCGGGTCGAGTCGCCGCGACTCAGGCGTGTCGCTAGCGCCTGAGTGGCATCTGCGTGGTCATATCGGTGTGGACGCGCGAAAGTAAGAGGGAGACTCTCACATTCTCACGCGTCCACGCCGTGACTCTTCTGAAGTGATTACTGCTGACCTTCCGCGAAGCGCAGCCGCACCATCGCACGCTGCGGCACGGTCTTACCGTCGCGCACCACCGGCTCGAAACGCCACTGGCGAACCGCTCGAATAGCAGCATCATCAAACACATTGGCGGGGCTCGCATTGCGAACCTCGACGTCGTCCACGGTGCCGTTCGGCATCACCGTGAAAGCGAGCTCAACCCATCCTTCGATGCCCTTCTTGAGCGCGTCCGACGGATACTGCGGCGCAACTGTCCTCGTGCGCTTGAGCGCCGCGGCAGATACGACGTTCGTGAGCAGTGCGTGCTCTTCACGCGCACCCGCGAGATCCAACTCAGCCTTCGCGATATCCGCACCGATGTAGGCGGCGCCGACGTCGCGAGCGCCAGCGATCAGCTGTGCCGAACGATCGAATGCTTTCGCGGCCATCGCCTGACGGCCGCTGCTCAACAAGCGCGTGGCAAGCGCGCGAGTGAGCTCTTCAACTTGAGGCGCGTTGGGGGCGGCACTGCGCAAGTTCGCGAGTGCTTCACGCGCGTTGTCGCCCGGCGGGTCGATCAGCTTGCCGTCGCTCATGCGTTGACGCACGTCGTTGGCCAGTGCCTCGACGTTCGGGCCCGAGCGAGCGGGAGTGGGTGCGGTGCGCGGAGCGGCTGCGGCACGCGATGCTTCCACCAGTGAGCGTTCCACTTGCGCGAGTGCGGCGCCGGCGGAGCCGAGCTGACGCGCGGCGGTGACGTAGCTCTGTGCTTCGTCCAAATTGTTCTGCGCGATCAACTGACGCGCTTGCTCGGTCAGCTCGCTCGCAAGCTCACGAATCGACTGCGCGACGGCAGGATTCGTCGGATCGAGCCGACGGGCTTCGAGCAGTGCATCGCGCGCGTTCGAGTTCGCCGGTGAGATCAGCCGCCCATTGCGCATGCGATCACCCGCCTGCGTGAGGAGCGTCGTGACTCGGTTGCCGACCTCTTGTGCTTGCGACAGTTTGAGCCGCTCGCGCTCGCGTGCGATCTGCGTGTCGAGGAATGCAAGGCGCGGATGTTGCGAGTCGATGTCGCGCGCGCGTTCGATGCTGACGATGGCCTCTTCGATGCGCTCCGCGAGCAATGCGGCTTCGGCGCGCTCGAGCACCTTGTCCGTCACCGCGCGAATACCTGCAAGCGCGTCGGCATTGTTGGGGTCGAGCGCGAGGGCGCTGCGATACAGATCGAGCGCGCTCTCGTTCGCGGGCTCGAGATACTTGCCTTGCGCAAACGCGTCTTTCGCGAGTGCGAGCTCGGCTTGCACAGGATCCGGTTTATCCGGCAGACCCGGAGTGACTTCGGTCGGCGTGACAGCAGTCGGCGCGGGTGCGCTCGAGTCGCCCGTGAAGTAGCTCACGCCGAACCAAATGGCTGCGATGGTCACGAGCAAGCCGCCCGCGAGCGCACCGTAGGTGACGATATAGTTTTTGCCGCCGCCAGCACCGCCAGCATCCGAGCTCAAGCGTTGACCCTGCGCGGCGAGGTCGTTGTGCTGCGTGACCGCCGCTTCGAGGGCAAGGCGCGTTTGGCCATGCGACAGCGGGGTGAGAAGGAAACGGAAAATGCGGCCTGCGGCCGTGAGTTGCATCAGACCCGCGCTGTCCTCGCGCTTGCCTGCGACGACGACGACCAGCTCTGGGAAATGCTGCGTGAGCTGAGCGACCATGCCTGCGACATCGGAGGTGCTTGCGGTGTCCACGACGAGCACGCCGGGCTTGAGCGTCGGGAGCTTGTCCGCAACCTGGTCGAGATCCGGAGCCGCATTGACCGGCGTTCCCCGCGGAGCCGCCTTCTTGACGGTCTCGACGAGGTTCGCGTCGCGGCTCAGCACCAAGATGGGCGGATGGTGCCCTTCGTCGAGCTGTTTCAGCGACTGAGTGTCGTCGATCTCGAGATTGACTTCGTCGCTCCCACCGTGGGAGCGAGTGTGCTGGGCATTGGCCATGTGACCCCTCCTGGGGGTTTTAGTGCTTTGTCCCGCAATACTACTTATGCAACATGGCGCGACTGAGAACTGATTCCGCATTTCTCCAGAGACGCCCGTGAACTGCACCCCAAAATGGGAAGTGGGTCGGTCGTTGCAGCGCGATACTGTCCGTCCTGACCCGCGTATCCCTTTCCGAACCTGGGAGGGGCATTGTCCTACACCCTTCGGCCGGTCGTAAGGCGCGGCGGGACTGACCCGCCGGACCACGGTGGACGTGCGGATTTACGCACCGTGGTCGCTTACGTATAAGCATCGGACACCCGCGGAAAACAACTTGAAACCCCCGAGAAAGCTCATTGCTGAACCCGCCCCGCCAGGAACCGAGAGCCCCCAGCCGTCCCTTCCGGGTCGCTGCCCCCCACGGGGTGCGCGAGGACCCTTTTTACTGGCTGCGTGACGATACGCGTACCAACCCGGAAGTGCTCGCCTACTTACGAGCCGAAACCGAGTACGCGGACCAACTTCTTGCGCCGCGCCAGGCGCTCATGGCGCAGCTGTACGAGGAGATGCTGGGCCGGATCAAACAGGACGACGCCTCCGTGCCCGTGCGCTACCGGGGGTATTGGTACTGGAGCCGCTACGAAAAGGGGCGCGAGTATCCGGTTCTGCTGCGCCGGCAGGATTCACCCGCCGCCGCCGAAGAGGTGTTGCTCGATTGCAATGTGCTCGCCGGCGGAGAGTCCTTCTTCAAGCTCGGCAGCTATGAGGTGAGCCCAGATAACCGCATTCTCGCCTACACCGAGGATACGGTCGGGCGGCGCCAATTCACGTTGCGCATCAAGGATCTTGTAACGGGCGAATTGCTTACGGATAAGATCGCGAACGTCGAAGCCGCGCTCGCGTGGGCTGACGACAGCCGCACGTTGCTCTACGTCGAGAAAGATCCGGTGACGCTGCTCGGTCGCCGTGTCCGACGCCATGTGCTCGGCACCGACCCTGCACAA
This sequence comes from Lysobacterales bacterium, assembly GCA_044506405.1. Lineage (GTDB taxonomy): Bacteria > Pseudomonadota > Gammaproteobacteria > Steroidobacterales > Steroidobacteraceae > Steroidobacter. The sequence goes on from JBIQKP010000001.1 coordinate 153,731, forward strand.
GATCCGCTTGTCTATGAAGAGCCCGATGAAGCTTTCGACCTGACGGTCGCGCGCAGCAAATCGGAGGAGCTCCTGCTCATCGGTGCGGAAAGTACGACGTCTTCGGAATGGCGCTACGCGAGTGCCTCCGATCCGTCGTTTGGATTTCGGGTCTTCGCGCCGCGCGAGCCCGATCATGAGCATCAGCTCGATCATCTCGATGGCAGCTTCATCGTACGCACGAACTGGCAAGCGCAGAATTTCCGCATCGTGCGCGTCCCGATAGACGACGACTCTCACGACCGCTCGCGCTGGCAAGACGTCGTGCCGCACGACCCCGAAGTTTTCTTGCATGCTTTCGAGATCTTCCGCGACTTCATCGCCGTGAGCGAACGTTCCGGCGGCCTGATGAAGTTGCGGGTGCAGCGCTGGAGCGGCGAGCCCGAGTACCTCATCGCCGACGATCCGGCCTATACGATGCGGTTCGCATCCAATCCGGAGCTCGACACCTCGAAGCTGCGCTATGTCTATACCTCGTTGACCACTCCGCTCACGACGTTCGAATGGGATCTCGAGACCGGAGAGCGCACGATCTTGAAACGCGAACCCGTGCTCGGTACGTTCGATCCGGCGGACTATAGAAGTGAATTCCTCTGGGTGCGCGCACGCGACGGAGCGCGTGTCCCGGTGTCGATCGTGAGCCGCAAAGAAGTCGAGCGCGATGGCAGCGCGCCGCTTTATCTCTATGCCTATGGCTCCTATGGGCTCTGCTCCGATCCGATCTTCAGCAGTCAGCGCTTATCGTTGCTCGATCGAGGCGTCGTGTTCGCGATCGCTCATGTCCGCGGTGGGCAGGAGCTCGGCCGCCGCTGGTACGATTCGGGTCGTCTGCTCACGAAGTGGAACACCTTCTATGACTTCATCGATGTGACCGATGAGCTCATCGAGCGCAAGTACTGCTCGCCGAAGAAGGTTGTCGCCGCGGGCGGCAGCGCCGGCGGCATGCTGATGGGCGTGCTCGCGAACGTTGCCGGCTCCAAGTACGCAGGTTTGGTCGCACACGTGCCGTTCGTCGATATCGTCACGACGATGCTCGATGAGACGATTCCGCTCACGACACTCGAGTACGAAGAATGGGGCAACCCGAACGAGCGGCGCTACTACGACTATATGCTGTCCTACTCGCCGTACGACAATGTGCGGGAGCAGCCGTATCCTGCGATGTTGGTGACGACCGGCTTGTGGGACAGCCAAGTACAATATTTCGAGCCGGCGAAGTGGGTCGCAAAACTGCGGGCGATGCGTACGAACCAAGCTCCATTGCTGTTACACGTGAATATGGAAGCGGGGCACGGCGGTAAGTCGGGCCGCTACGAACATCTCCACGAGGTGGCGAGGGAGTACGCGTTCGTGCTCGCCATCTTCCAAGACTTGCCTTTCGGTAAGCGCGAGAACCCGCAATGAAGACCGCTCATTTCGCCCGCAAGCCGCGGTTCATCGTGTCATTGTCTCGTTCGGGTGTCGCATGACCCATTCCGGATACATTCTGCTCGCAGACGACAACGCTACCGACGCCGAGCTCACGATCCGTGCGCTCGAGATCGGCGGCATCAAAGAACAAATCGTTTGGGTGCAAGACGGCGAGGCGGCCTTACACTACATTTTCCGCAAAGGCGTCTACGCCGAGCGCGTGCCAGGCAATCCGCGGCTCATGCTGCTCGATCTGCACATGCCAAAGATCGACGGCCTCGATGTGCTCGCGCAGATCAAAGCGGATGCAGCGACGCGCGCGACCCCGGTCGTCATCATGTCCTCGTCGGATCAAGAGTCGGACATGGTGCGAAGCTACGAGAACCATGCGAACAGCTACATCGTCAAGCCCGTCGACTTCAAACAGTTCACCGATCAAGTCGCGACGCTCGGGAAGTATTGGATGGCGGTGAATCGCGTAGGCTGACGATGCTGACTCGCCGCTCCTTCTTGCACCGCTCCGCGCTCGTTGCAGGCGCGGCTATGGCCGACCTGGCGGGTGCGACGGAGCTTGCCAAACCGCGCGAGGCGAACACCGTGGCGACACGACCGATCCCGACTTCGACCACGGCGGAACGCCTACCGATCGTTGGTATGGGCACATGGAACACGTTCGACGTCGGCCCGAACCCCGAAGAGCGTGCGCCGCTCCTCGATGTGTTGAAAGTGTTCTACGAATCCGGTGCGCGTGTGATCGACAGCTCACCGATGTACGGCGCGGCGGAGCGCACGACCGGCGATCTCGTCCATCAGCTCGGTAAACGTGACCACACGTTCTTTGCGACGAAGGTGTGGACGAACGGCCGAGACAAGGGCATCGCGCAGATCGAACAGTCGATGCGGTTCTTGCGCGCGTCGCGGATCGATCTACTGCAGATTCACAATCTCGTGGACTGGCGGACGCACGCGAGCACGTTGCGCCGCATGAAAGAAGACGGTTCCGCGCGGTACATCGGCATCACGCACTACGCCGTCTCGGCTCATGACGCCATCGAGAGCGCGTTGCGCGCGGAGAAGTTCGATTTCGCGCAGTTCAATTACTCGCTCGCGACACGGGATGCCGAACGGCGCCTGTTGCCGTTCTGCCGCGAGCACGGCATCGGCGTGCTGATCAATCGACCCTTCGAGGAAGGTGCCTTGTTCACTCACGTGCGCGGTCGAAAACTGCCGGCCTACGCCAAGGAATTCGATTGCACGAGCTGGGCGCAGTTCTTCCTCAAGTACATTCTTTCGCATCCGGCCGTCACCTGCGTCATCCCCGCGACCTCGCGCGCCGCGCACATGCGCGACAATGTCCAGGCCGGATTCGGCAAGCTGCCGGATGAGAATATGCGAGCGAGAATGATCAAGGAATTGGAGGGTTGACGGTCGGAATGCCGGCTTCCCCAACGCTGATGTCAACCGCCAACCGCCAACGGTTAACCGACTTCACATTTTCAGACCTCACACTGCCCATGAGGCGTGCCTTGTAAACACCTAATCAGCCATACTGCTCGGATGAGGGAGGGCCGTGCGTCGATGCGAGCCTTTCGCGCGCACGCCACCGCGTACGCGCAATAACTACGCAACGAGCGAGGCCGGGGAGAAAGGCATGGGTGTCATCCTGATCGCATTCGAGCGCGAGTCGGAACAGAACGCGATCGAGCAACTATTGGTTGGCCGTAACCACCAGGTGCAGAAAGCGGGCAACGGTCTCACCGCTCTCGATGCCGCGCGCCGCGAGCAACCCGACGCCATCGTGTCCGACATCGTGCTGCCGCGCATGGACGGCTTTGCCCTGTGCCGCAAATGGAAGCAGGACGAGAAGCTTCAGCACGTCCCGTTCATCTTCTACACACGTCGCCACGACGACCCGAAGTACGAGCGCTTCGCACTCGAGCTTGGGGCAGAGCGTTTCCTCTCGCGGGCGGTCGCGCCCGAAGCATTGATTGCGGCATTGGATGAGTTGCTCGTGAACGCGCGGCCCCGAGCGACCGCAGAGGCTGCCCCGGTTGCCGCGCCGGCGGCGGCGTTCACCGAGACGGGCGCGCACCGCGCGCGCATCGCGGAAGCAAACCTGCAAAAGCACGTCGAAGCGCTCGAGCGAGCGCAGCAAGCGCAATCGCGCCTCCGCACGCAGCTCGCCGAGCTCGAATCGATGAACGAGCGCCTCTCGGCGAGCGAGACACGCTTTCGACGTATCTTCGAATCGAACGCACTGCCGATGTGGATCGCGGACCACGAAACGGGTGGATTCATCGCGGTCAACGAAACGGCGTTGGGCTTCTACGGGTATTCGCGCGCGGAGTTCCTCGCGCTCAAGACGAGCGCGCTCGAGGCGAACGCGAACGAGCGCGACGCCAAAGTCGCTCGTCACAAGCGCAAGGACGGAAGCGAAGTGAGCGTTGCGCTCAGCACACAAGACATCGAGTTCGACGGCCGTAAGGCCGATCTCGTCTCGGCCTTCGACTTGAGCGAGCGCGAGCTCGCGGAGCAGGCGCTTCGCGAGCAAGCGACGATCGGACGCAAGACGCTCGATGCGCTCGGCGACGGCATGTGGTTGCTCGACACCGAGGGCCGCTTGCTCGACGTCAATCCGGCGTACTGCCGGATGTCGGGCTACACACGGGAAGCGCTGCTCGGCAAGAAGGCGAGCGACATCGAGGACACGAGTTCCGGCGAGGACACGACGCGATTGCACCTCAATCGAGTCTCGGGAAGCGGGCGGTACGAGAGCAAGCACCGCCGCGCCGACGGATCTTCATTCGACGTCGAGGTGAGCATTGGCGTGCTCGGTGGCGACCACGGCGACGCCGTCGCGTTGATTCGCGATGTCTCGCAGAAGCGCAAGGAGATCATCGCGCAGCGCAATGCTCAGCGGCAGGCAGAGTTTCTCGTCGATCTCTTCAAACAATCCGAGACGTTCGATGAGTCGGCTATCGTGCGCCGGCTAATCGATCAGGCGAGCGAAGTCACGGGCAGCCCGCTCGGGTTCCTCTATTTCGTCGATCCAGCACGCAAGACGATCCAGCTCGCCGCCTGGCGCGAGCGAACGCAATCGCACGCGACCATGGCGAACAGCGAGCCGCATGCGATTGCGAAGGCGAATCTATTCACCGAATGCGTCCGCGCGAAGCGCCCGACCTCGAGCAACGATCTGGCGTGGAAGCCGCAGCCGGACGGCTTGCCTGATATTCAACGCTTTCTCGCCGTGCCGATGATCGCCGATGACGAGACGGTTGCCGTGCTCGGCGTAGCCAATCGCGACGCGGTCTATGACGAGGAGGATCAGCGTGCGCTCGTGGCGCTTGCCGACGGCGTCTGGCGCGTCTTGCAGGCGAAGCGCGCCCATGCCGTCACGTTGAGCTCTCTGCAGCGTACCGATGTCGCGCTCCATGGGATGATCGATTCGTTCGTGCGCATGAGCGAGCGCCACGATCCGCATACCGCCGGTTCGGCACAGCGCGTCGCCGCGCTCGCGGTCGCGCTCGCGCGTGAAGCAGGGCTCGACGGCGAGCTCCAGCACGGGCTTCGCATCGGGGCGTTGTTGCACGACATCGGCAATATCGCCGTACCCGCTTCGATCTTGGCGAAGCCCGGCCCGCTCACGGAGGCCGAGCAGGCGCTCATGCGCACGCACGTCGAAGAAGGCTGCCAGCTGCTCGCTGAGATCGATTTCGGCGCGCCCGTCGCCGACATGATTTACCAGCACCATGAGCGCTACGACGGCAGCGGCTACCCGCGCGGGCTCAAAGGCGAGGAGATCATGCTCGAGGCCCGCATCCTTGCGATCGCCGATACGGTGGAAGCGATGTGTTCGCCGCGGCCCTATCGTCCTGCTCGGGGAATGGATGCAGCGATCGACGAGATCAACCGGGGCGCCGGTCGACTCTACGATCTCAAGCTCGTCGCCGCGTGCACGCGACTCGTGCGTCAGCACGGGTTCGTGCTACCGGACTAAGAACAAGTCGCAGAAGGTACAGCCGCTCGCCGTGTGCGCGCGGCCGACCGCTTTTTCTGTCGCACGCGGGCATCTCAGTGTCCGCGCCTTCAGGTGCATCGGGGTACATACACCGCCCTGCTTCATCTTTCGCCGCGCCTTCGCTGCTGCTTCTCCTCAACTGCATTGCCTCTGTCTTCCGTGCGCCGATGCGGGGTCGCCCGATATGTCATATCGCGCGCGCGCGGCAGACTGCACTCCGTCGAACAAGGGCATAACCGTCGAAAGACGGCGACGCAAAGCCTCCGGTCCTCGGCCGCGCTGCTCGCAGAGCGCGGTACGGATAGCGGGGTTGCCGCAGACGAGACCTCGATCTCGACTGTGTGAGTGAGCAACGGAACGCGAGCGATCCGCCGCGCCCGAGACCCACAACTTCCCTTGAGAGACAGGCTGCTCGCGCGCTTTCGCGCGCGGGAGATCTTTTCGCATTCCTGTGCGCTCCAACGGAGTTGTTCGCCATGCATCTATCCGTGACGTTGCCGAAGTGGCTTCGTGCGTCTTGTGTCGTCATTGCCGCGACGGGGCTGTTCTCGCAGTCCGCCTTCGCCGCCAATAAACCGCCCACGATCTCGGGCAAACCCGCCACGTGGGTCTACACCGGACAGACCTATGCGTTTCAGCCGAGTGCGAAAGATCCGGAAGGCAAGAAACTGACCTTCTCGATCGAGAACAAGCCCTCGTGGGCATCGTTCAGCACGTCGACCGGCAAGCTCTCCGGAAAGTCCTCTTCGGTCGGTTTGTGGAACGGCATCAAGATCTCCGTGAGCGACGGCACGAACAAGGTGACGTTGCCGGGCTTCTCCGTTCGCATCGTTTCTCGCCAGAACGTCGCGCCGACGATCTCCGGTACACCGCCAACGACGGCCACGGTCGGCGTCGCTTACAAGTTCCAGGCGATCGGCAAGGACGCGAACGGCGATCCGCTCGTGTATGAAATCGCGAACAAGCCCTCGTGGGCGAGCTTCGACAAATGGACGGGTCTGCTCTCCGGTACGCCGAGCTCGAGCCATGTCGGCAAGTACTCGAACATTCAGATCACGGCGCGCGATGGCGGCAAGTACGCGAAGCTGCCCGCATTCGCGATCACGGTAAAGGCGAGCTCAGGCACGACCAATCGAGCACCGACGATCTCCGGCACACCGAGCACGTCCGCAAAGGTCGGCACGGCATATAGCTTCAAGCCGACCGCCTCCGATCCAGATGGCAATACGCTCGGGTTCAGCATCCAAAACAAGCCGAGCTGGGCGAGCTTCTCGACCTCGACGGGTACGTTGTCCGGGACGCCGACCGCGACCGGCACACACAGCAACATCGTCATCAGCGTCAGCGACGGCAAGCTCTCGAAGTCACTGCCGGCGTTCACGATCACGGTGTCCGCGGCGACCTCGTCGAACAGCGCCCCGACCATCAGCGGCACGCCGGCAACCTCGGTGAGCGCGGGCTCGGCCTACAGTTTCCGCCCGACGGCCTCGGACGCGAACGGCGACACGCTGACGTTCTCGATCACGAATCGTCCGTCGTGGGCGAGCTTCAACACCTCGACTGGCCAGCTCTCCGGAACGCCTTCTGCATCGAACGCGGGCACGTACTCGAACATCCAGATTCGCGTGACCGACGGCAAGGCAACGACATCGCTTCCGGCGTTCTCTATCCAGGTGGTCGCAACGCAATCGCGCAGCGCGACGTTGAGCTGGACTGCGCCGACGCAGAACACGGACGGTTCTTCGCTCAAGAATCTCGCGGGCTATCGCATCCACTACGGCACGTCTGCGAACGTGCTGTCGCAGACGATCCAGGTCAGCAACGCAGGACTCACGACGTATGTGATCGAGAACCTCTCGCCGGGCACGTACTACTTCGCGGTGAAGGCGTACTCGTCGGCTGGCACGGAAAGCGAATCGTCCAACATCGTCTCGAAGACGATTCAGTAGACGGATCGACGTTCGCGAAGAGCACGGCGGCTGTCGCTCCGGCAGTCGCCGTGCTTCGTTTCGTGGTTTAGCTGAAGCATTATGTGAACGACCCGCGATCATTGTCGGCGAGTTACGACAATTGAAATTTGCCTAACGCTTGTTGTCTACTCGCTCGCGCTAGGCAAAGGCATAACCGCTGAAAGGCGGCGACGCAAAGCTTCCGGTCCGGTTCGCACTCGAGCAGGATAGCGGGGTTGCCAGCAGAAGCGCTGACTTCGGCTGCATCCTTTAGCGATCTCTCCTCGTTCACAGTAACGATCTGGACCATCGGGTCCGTTCGCTCGCGCATGCGTTGAGCGTGCAGCAGTGAATAAGAGGGAGACAACAAGTTGAAAACGGCAAACCCGTCGAAAGGCGGGGACGCAAAGCCACCGGTCTACAGGGTTCAACCTATGACAGCGGGGTTGCCACGTGAGACGAACAACTCATGTGATTCGAGTCGTCTATCTCTGGTCGGAATCTGTTCCGACCGACGGCTGTCCGCAGTGCGCGCGCGTCCCTGCATCGAGGCCCTCGGCAGTTGGAGCGAGCGCTTGGCCCGGGTGGTCTTTCCTGTCCTCATCGCGTTCTCGTTGAGCGGATGTCTCGACGAAAGCAGCGACCCATACACAGATACGACGTCTCCACCGTCTGCCGAAGATCCGGCTCCGCCTGATCCAGTACCTGCGCCAAGCGAACCCGCGCCGATCGACCCGGATCCCGTCGTCCTCAATCATCCACCGGAAATCACGGGCACGCCTGCACCGACTGTCATCGCGGGGCAGGTCTATTCGTTCGTACCGTCCGCAAGCGACGTGGACGATGACTTTCTCGAGTTCGCGATTGCGAATAAGCCTGCGTGGGCAACCTTCAGCGATGAAACGGGCACGCTCACCGGCACGCCCGCGGACACGCACGTCGGCGAGTCGGAGGACATCACGATCACAGTGACGGACGGGCGAGACACGCGCTCCGTCGGTCCGTTCCGCATCCTCGTTCAACCGCGCAGTCAACCGCCCGCTCCGCCCTCCAACTCGCCGCCGACGTTGAGCGGTGCCCCAGGCGGCGCGGTGCTCGTCGATACGCTGTACGCGTTCCAACCTGTTGCAACGGACGCGGATGGCGACTCGCTGCGCTTCTCGATCTCGAATCGTCCCTCCTGGGCTTCGTTCAACTCAGCGACTGGTGTGCTCACCGGCACGCCGCGCACGGGTAACATCGGCACGTACTCGAATATCGTGATCAGCGTGAGCGACGGCACCGCGAGCGCGTCGATCGGCCCGTTCGCCATTCAAGTGCAGGGTCCCGACAATCGTGCTCCGACGATCAGCGGTTCACCCGCGACGAGCGTGCAGGCGACCCGCGCGTATTCGTTCACTCCGAGCGCGAGCGATGCGGACAACGACACGCTTAGATACTCGATCGCCAATCGACCCACCTGGGCATCGTTCAGCACCTCGACGGGAAGGTTGTCGGGTACGCCGAGCAGCTCGCAGGTCGGAACGTACGCGAACATCGTCATCACGGTGAGCGATGGTCGCGCGACGGCGTCGCTGCCGGCGTTCTCGATCAACGTGCAGGCCGCGCCGAATCGCGCCCCAACGATCAGCGGTTCGCCCGCGACGAGCGTCGATGCCGGCGGCAGCTACTCGTTCAGACCGACCGCATCGGATCCAGACGACGACACCCTCGGCTTCACGATTCAGAACCGCCCGAGCTGGGCGACATTCGACACTGCGACCGGCCGACTGAGCGGTCGTCCGACGAGCGCGAACGTGGGCACGACGAACAACATCGTCATCACCGTGAGCGACGGTCGCGCCACGGCATCGCTATCGGCCTTCTCGATTCGCGTGAACGAGGCCGCGAATCGCGCGCCGACGATCAGCGGTACACCCGCAACGAGCGTGACGGCCGGCTCGGCGTACACGTTCACGCCAAGCGCCTCGGACCCGGATCAGGATACGCTGACCTACAGCATCCAGAATCGACCATCGTGGGCGACGTTCAACACGAGCACAGGACGATTGTCCGGCACACCGAGCGCATCGAGCGCTGGCGCGTACCGGAACATCGTCATCTCCGTGAGCGACGGCACGGCGACTGCATCGCTGCCGGCCTTCACGATCACAGTCAACAATGTTTCGTCCACGGGCTCGGCGACGCTGTCCTGGCAAGCGCCCACGGAGAACAACGACGGAACGCCGCTCACGAATTTGGGCGGTTACCGGATCTCGTACGGCACTTCGCCCTCCGCCTTCACGAAGACCGTGAACCTCACGAATCCTGGCCTCACGACGTACACGATCACGGACCTCAGCTCTGGTACTTGGTACTTCGCTGTAAAGGCGTACACGACAAGCGGCGTGGAGAGCGATCTGTCCAACGTCGCGAGTAAGACGATTCCTTGAGCCTCGGCGCTGTTTAGATGAACTTAGGGCCCGCCTCGCGCGGGCCTTTTCTTTGGTGCGCTAGCGATGCCCTTCTCTCGCTTGTATTCTCGGACTCGCCTCGTCGAAGCGTTTGCCGCGCGTGCAACTGGAGAGATTTGGAGATGACTCGGAGCTTGGTCGCCGCCACGTTGGTGTCGCTCTCGCTGTACTGCGGAGCGGCCCTCGCAGCGCCGGATCGTGTCGAATTTACCGAAACCACGCTGAAGAACGGTTTGCGCGTGCAGCTCGCGCCGGATCGCAGCGCGCCCGTCATCGCGCTTCACATCGCTTATGACGTTGGCGCGAAAGACGAGCGCAAGGGGCTCACCGGTTTTGCGCACTTGTTCGAGCACATGATGTTCAAGGGCTCGGAGAACGTCGGCGACGGCGAGCACTTCTACCAGATTTTCACGAGCGGCGGCGTGATGAACGGGACGACCTCGCCCGACATGACCAACTACTACGAGACGCTGCCGGCGAATCAGTTGGAAATGGCGTTGTTTCTCGAGGCGGACCGCATGCGTTCGCTCGAGATCACGCAAGAGAATCTCGACAATCAGCGTCACGCAGTTCAGGAAGAACGACGACTCCGTATCGATAACCAGCCATACGGTCGCTCCGTCGAGCGCATAGGCGAGCTCCTCTACGACAACTTCGCGTACCAGCATTCAACGATCGGTTCGATGGAGGACTTGAATGCCGCCAGTGTCGAAGATGTCGGCGAGTTCTTCAAAACGTACTACGCGCCGAATAACGCCGTGCTAAGCCTTACGGGTGACTTCAAGCCCGACGAAGCGATGCGCCTGATCAGGAAGTACTTCGAGCCGATTCCCAAACAGCCCGATGCTCCGCGTGTGGATCTGAGCGAACCTGCGCAAACGGCCGAACGGCGCGAAACGATGACCGACGCGCTCGCACGCCTGCAGCACGCGTTCATCGTGTACAAGACTGTGCCCGGCAATACGCCGGACCAGTATGCGCTCGAAGTACTCGGCTCGGTGCTCTTCGGTGGCGACAGCTCACGGCTGTATCAGAAGCTCAGTAAGGAGCTCGAGCTCGTCGCCGGCATCGGCGGTTTTGTCGACGAGCGCATCGGTACCGGATCCCTACGCATCTCGGCGACCGTTCGTCCTGGTCGCGATGTCAAAGATGTCGAAGCGGCAGTCTACGAGGAGCTCGAGCGCATCCAGCGCGAGCCGATTGCGGCCTGGGAGCTCGAGAAAGCGAAGAACGCAACGCGAGTGGGCTACTTCAGCGCCATTCGAGGAGCGCAGTCGCGTGCGATGTTGCTCGGGTCTTTCACGATCAAGTTCAAAGACCCGAACCTCATCAATACACGAATGGGCAAGGTGGAGGCGGTCACGGCCGCGGATGTGCAGCGCGTCGCGCGACAGTATCTCAAGGCAAGCAATCGCACCGTGCTGATCACGACGCCCCCCGCAGCAGCGGCGGATAAGTGAGGCAACCGCCATGACAAAGAACGTCATCCTCTCTCTGTGTGCCGCGGTGCTCCTGCCGATGGTCTCGGTCGCGCAAACCTCGCCCGCGGGCGGTCCCGCTCAGGCGCAGCCCGAATCGGTGAGCCAAGTCGAGCTCAAGGGCAAAGTCCCCGTGAATCCGGAGACCTTGCGCGTGAAATTGCCGCGTCCGCAAGAGGCGGTTCTCTCGAACGGACTGCGCATCTATCTGCTCGAGGATCGGAAGTTACCGACGTTCAATCTGTACTTCGTCGTGAAGGGAGGGGGCCTTGCGGATCCGCCCGAGAAGCGCGGCGTCGCGATGGTCACCGCATCGCTGCTCCGTGAAGGCACGAAAGAGCGCACGAGTCGCGAGATCGCCGAGCAGCTCGCAACGCTCGGATCGAGCATGAGTGCGAGCGCATCGCCGTCATCCGGCGAAAGCGGCGTCAGCGTTTCGGGCCTGAGCGACAAGTTGGATGAGACGCTCGCGATTGCGGCCGATGTGCTGCTCAATCCGGCGTTCCCACAAGCCGAGCTCGATAAGTTCAAGGCGCGGTTTGCTTCGCAACTCGAGTATCAACGCTCGATGCCGAGCTTCATCGCGCAAGAGCAATTCTTGAGCGCGGTTTACGACAAGCATCCAGGGAGTTTGATTGTGCCGCCGGAGGAGGTGATCGCTGCGCTGAAGCCGGCGGATCTCGCGGCCTATCACAGCACTATATACCGCCCGAACAACACGTTCGTGCTCGCCCACGGCGATGTTTCCCTCAAGGAGCTCACGACCAAGCTCGAGCGTGCATTGGGCGCGTGGGAGAAGGGGACGATCCCGCCGGTCAAGCTTCCGGAGTTGCCGCCCCCGGCAAAGGCGCGCGTGTTCGTCGTCGATCGGCCGGGATCCGTGCAGACGTCGCTCCGCGTCGGTGCGCTTGGAATAGAACGGAAGAGCGACGACTACTTCGCAATGATCGTGATGAATCACATCCTCGGCGGGGGGCCGGCTTCGCGGCTGTTCATGAATCTGCGTGAAGACAAGGGCTATACCTACGGCGCCTCGAGCACGGTGACCGGGTCGACGTTCCCGGGCTTTGTTGCGGCCGTCACGGATGTGCGTACCGAGGTGACCGAAGGCGCGATGCGCGAGCTCATGAAAGAGTTCAAGCGCTTGGCCGAGGAGCCTGTCTCGAAGCAGGAGCTCGACAACGCGAAACGTGCATTGGTCGGGCGCTTCGCGCTTTCGCTCGATTCACCGCAGGCGCTGCTTTCGAACTTGGCGACCCAGAAGATCTACGGGTTTCCTGACGATTACTGGGACACCTATCCAATGCATGTCGACGCGGTCACGACGAGGGACATTCAGCGGGTCGCGAAGAAGTACTACGCGCCCAATCGGTTGCAGTTCGTCGCCGTTGGCGATGCGAGCTCGATGCGCGAAGCGCTCGAGCAGTACGGCGCGAGCGACGACGAAAACTAGCGCTCTTCGCCGTTTATTAGGCCGTCTTCGCAGCCGGCTCGGCCTCGCGCGCCGATGCGAGTTGATCCGCTTTTCGCGTTTGAGCTCGGCCGAGCGCGACCGACAACATCGCCCACGCGGCTGCGAGCGGCACCGTCGATGCGGCCAGCCAGCCGATGGTCGCGCCGAGACTGCGCAGCAGCGCTTCGATGCCGACACCCGCAACGTCGCCAGCGCGATACACGAAGACATCGACAACCGGCTTGGCTTTGTATTTTTCCGCCGGCGTCAGCACGCTGAACAACGATTCGCGCGCAGGTCGCGAGACAGCGTGCCGCCCCGCCCGATGCACCGCCTGGAAGATCGCGATCACGCCGTACACCGGCCAGAACGCGAGCACTGCAAAGCCAACCGCCGTGATGAGCGGCAGAATGGCGAGCGTCCAGCCGACGCCCAATCGCTTGATGATTCGCGTCGTCAGAAAGACCTGGGTGAGAAGCGTCGCGGTCTCGGCGAGCATGTCGAATTGAGCGAATCCGCGCAGCCGCTCGCTGAAGGTGTCGGTGCTCTCGAGGATGATCGTGGCTTGCGTGAAGTAGATCATCGTGTTGGCAATGCCGATCAGCGCGATGTAGGCCCCGATACCGAGCAGGTACGGCGATCGCATGATCGCTGCAGCGCCTTCCCAGAATGTGCCGCCGATGGCTGCAGCCGGAGCAGCGTGCGCAGCCGTCGCAGATGCGTTCGACCGCGCGCTCGCTTCGCGTCGTGCGATGCGATCCAGTATCAACATGACGGCAATAGCGACGCCGAAGAACGCGGCTCCAATCAGCATCAACCCGGCCGGTAGATAGGCCGAGGAGGTCGATTGCGCGATGAATTTCGTTGCGGTACCCGCTGCGATCGATCCGAGCGTGCCGCCTACGCCAATGAAAGCGAACATTCGCTTTGCTTGATCGGTCGTGAAGATGTCCACCATGTACGCCCAGAACAGGCTGTTGATGAACAGATTGATGACGCTGAGCCAGACGTAGTACGTGTAGCTGATGCCGCGAGCGAGGTCGGTCTCCGCGCCGGATCCGATGATGCTGCCGCCCGATCTGACATCGATGAAGAGAAGCGCGGCGAACAGGCCGAGGCAGAAAATGACGAAGAAATAGCCGATCGGGATGAATCGACGCCGGTCGAGTCGGGCGACCACACCGCCGAAGGCGATCACCGCGATGAGCGATGCAATCGACGTGACGACGAACAGCCAGCGCAGCTCGTCCATGCCGCGCGAGACACCCATGGCTTCACGCACAGGACGGAGAAAGAAGTATCCGCACAGGACGCTGAAGTAGAACAGTGCGGCCAGCAGCGCGAGCGGCAGCTCTTTGCGGCTGAAGTTGAAGAGGCGAGTCGACCAGTCAGCCATGGGCATCTCCAGAGATGCCACAGATCATACTGGCCAACTCGACACTGTCATGCAAAAGAATCGTCTGCTCGCTGGGCACGGCGCACGCGTCTGGATCCGGGAATGTCGGTGACGCGGCTTAGGCCTTTCGCGTAATTCTGTCCGCTACTTCTCGAGCTCGTACTTCAATCTCAGGATCGCGCGTTGCTCGACGGCTTGGCCGTTTCGCGAGATCGGCTCGAACCGCCAGCGACGCAGGGCCTCGACAGCGGAGCGGTCGAATACCCCTTTTGGTTCGGCGTCCCGTACCACGAGATCGCGTGTCGTCCCATCCGTTGCAACCGTGAACTCGACGTCCACCCATCCTGTGACGCGACGTATCTGCGCGTCGTACGGATATTCCGGACTCACCTCGCGCGTGCGCTTCAATGCGCCCGCCGGGATCACTCGTTTGCTTTCGCGTTCCGCGAGCGCAGCTTGTTGCTGAGCCCGCAAGCTGCGCACGACGGAAGAGGTGGGCTCGAGCTCGGCGGCTTTGTCGAGATATTTCGCGGTTGCCTCGAGATCGGACGCGGCCAACAGCGTACGGGCATGATCGATGAGCGCTGCCAGCAGTCGACGCTGTTCAGCCGCGATCTCGCTCATGTCCGGGTGCTCGCTGCGAAGCGCATTGAAGGCATCGAACGCATTGCTTTCCGCCGGCTCGATCAACAAGTCGCGCTCGCGCAACCGGGTCGCCAAAGCGAGTTGTTCCAGTACATCCTCGCGCGCATCCCTCGTTTCGACGGGTGGGGAGAGCTCTGTTTGCTCTCCGAGCGTTGCATTCGGCTCGTCCTCGACGAGCGGCTCTTCGACGCTCGCGAACGATTCTTCGTTCGCCTCGTAAGTATCCTCGGCCGGCACCGCAGCGGCAGGCAACGGAGCAACGCTCGCGCGTGTGGGCGAAGGCGCCGCTCGCGGAGGAAGCGCAGGCGTTTGGGAACGGGAGAGCTCGATCAATTGCCTATAGAGTTGCGCGTAGCGGGGATGATTCGGCTGAGCACGTTGCAACGCCGTGAGGGTTGCGACCCCGGCCTGCGGGTCACGCGCTTCCAATGCAGCTACGACTTTTGCCTCGAGCGCTGCAATCACGCGCTGCTCGCCGGCGGTCGCTTCGGGATGATTCGGCGCGAGCGCGAGCACCTCGCGATAGAGCTCGAGCGCGTTGTTGGCGCGAGGCTCGATCAACCGACCCGTCGCGAGTGCCATGTTCGCGCGACCCAGCAGCTCTTGGATCTGCCCTTCGGTGCGTGCGGCGCTCGCGATCGCCTGCTCACGCGCCGGATCGGCTTGCTGCGGTCGGAACAGGAGCCATACCGCGACCGCGGCCACCGCAACGACTGCTGCGATCGCGCCGACTATTCGCATCGTCCGGGGCCGTTGCGCGATCGTCTTGACGGTCGCGAGCATCATGGGCTCGCTGTCGCGCAGCTCGTAATAACGGCGTGTCGCGGCACCAAGGAACAGATTGGCGCGCGCTGGCGAAATGGGTTTGTGGAGGAAGCGATAGATTCGCCCGTCGCTGACGAGCGATGCGACCGCGGCCTCCTCGTCGCGGCGGCCGGTCGCCATCAACACCAGTTCTGGGAATTGCGCGTGCAGGCGCGCGAGCAAGCTCGCCGCATCGCCACGCAACGTGCCTAGATCCGCAACGAGAATGCCGCAGCGTCCGCCGACGAGATAATCGACTGCGGCGTCTGCGGACGGGGCGTGCCAGATGGCGTGTTCGGGACTAGAAGCCTCCCGCAGGGTTGCGAGGAGGCCTCCATCGGAAGTCAGAACGACGACGTCGAGAACGTATCCTGGTAATGAGCTCGCATGCAGGGCAGCGAGGTTCCCATCGTGCCGTGTGCTTTGCACTTCATCTCTCGATCGTCGGCGCTTACTCGAGACACACGACCAATTGCGCGGAATGACTGCGCCAGTTGATCGGTATGACGAAGGAACGGATGTTATCCGGCGTCACGACCTTGTCCGGCTCGCCTGCAACGACGGTCGGCACGGAGATCATGAAGTCCTTGCCGAAATCGCGGCGCGCGTTGCCTGAAATCGTGTTTGCAACTTCGCCCACGAGATCGCACATGTTCTCTTGCGTGAGCTCGGTTTCGCCCATGCGCATGAGCATGACCGTAAGCATTGGACGGGAGGCGGTGAAGTACACGATGCCGCGTCGCTTGCCTGCGATGCTGATGAGCCCGGTGAACTCCTGAACGGTCGGGCGGCCGTCTTGAACGATGTACGGTGATCCCACCGACGCCGGCTGATTGGCGGCGGTGGCGAAATAATTCGTCGTTCCTTCGACGAACGTTTCCAATTCGACTTTAGTCATCATTGCCGGCGCCCCTCAACAGCTCTTCGAGCGCTTCCGTGAGCTGGCGGTCGGTAAATGGTTTGCAGAGAAAGCCATTTGCTCCCTTCTTCAACGCTTCGATCGCAGTCGCTTTGTCGGATAGAGCCGAGATCACGAGAATCAAGACATCCGGCTTGATCTTGACGAGGTTCTCGACGCATTCGATGCCATCCATTTCGGGCATCGTGATGTCCATCGTCACGACGTCTGCAGGCTCTTTTCGGAAGGCTTCGACGGCTTGCCTGCCGTTCGATGCAGTTGCGATGACCTGCAAGCGTTCGATCTGCAGCTCACGCTCGATCTTGCGACGAATGATGTTCGAATCGTCGCAGATCATGAGCTTGAGCTTTCCATTCGTCAACGGTTCAGCCTTTGCGGGTGCGGCCATTGTGTGCCCCTGAGAGTCTTCTTAAACGTTATGCAGCAACTGCGCGCTCGGTCGCGGGCAGCCAAATCTTGAACTTCGAAAACTTCCCGCCGGCTGATGCCAAGCCGACGCGCCCTCCCAACTCCGCCACGAGGATCCGGACGAGATCCATGCCGGCGCCGCGGCCAGCGTCCGTCGTAACGCGATCGGCGGTCGAGAAGCCTGGGCGGAAGATGAGTGCCATGGTTTGTCGCGGATCGAGCATCGCAGCCTGCGCTGGCGTGATGAGCCCGCGTTCCACCGCGACTTCTTTGATGCGATCGAGCTGCAGCCCGCGCCCGTCGTCTTGCACGATCAGCTCGTAACCGTCGGCGCGCGGAGCGAACTCGACGGCAAGCGTGCCGACCTGCGACTTGTGCACCTTCGCACGCTCGCTCGGTTCTTCGATGCCGTGTACGACCGCGTTGCGGACCAGCTGGATCGTGATGTCTTTGACGGCTCGACGATACGCTTCGGGTACCTCTTCGAGTCCGTTGCAGCGAAGCGCAACTTGTTTCGCCTGGCTGCTCGCAACGCGAGCGGCCAGATCTTCGAGCGTACGCTCGAGACCCGTGCTCACTTCTTCGGCACCGGCGCTTTCGACGCTCGTTGCGGCAGTCGGCTCCGACTTGCCGGCGAGCCACTGATCGACCTTCTCGGCTTCCATGTGGCCGTCGCCCGCAGTGCGGCGCGTTGCAATCGCCTGGTGCAAGTCGACGAGCCGGCCCAACATCTCGCGCACCTGCGCGAGGTGGTTGAAGAGGTCGTCGAGCTTGACGACGAGCGGTAGGAAATCGCTACCCGAGAGCGATTGCCGACCCTTCAGATCGTTGAGCGATTCTTCGAACGCGTGAGCGCGCTGCTCGACCGTCTTCAAGCCGAGCGCCGCGGCTTCGCCCTTGACTGCGTGGACCTGACGATAGATGCCGTCGATCTTTGCGCGGAACGCCGATTCTTCGCGCGCCGGCTCCTTGAGGATCGAGTTGACCATCTTGAGCGACACGTCCGCGTCGGTCAGGAAGCCCGTGAGGCTGTCCGGTTCGACGTGCAGGATGCGTAGCAACAGATCGAGCTGCGCCTGCGCCTTTTCCTGCGACTCCTGCAGCTCGCGCGACAGCATCACGCGCTTCGTCACGTCGTTCACCGTGACGAGCAAGTGCGACAAGCTGCCTTCGGATTTCACGCGGTTGAAATCGAACTCGAGGAAGTGCGTGTCGAAGCCGCCGGCCGGATTGTCGAAGTGCACTTCGACTTCGGAGAGCGGGTTGATCGTTTTGACGAGCTTTTCGTTGACACGCTCGCCCCACAGCAGCGCGACGTAGTCCATCGCGGTGCGCAGCGTCTTCTCAGGGACGATCTCCTTCAGGAGCTGATCGAACGTGAGATTGAGGAAATCATCGCGGCGGAAGATCGAGTTGAGCGCCATGGAGCGCTCGGTCCCGATCTTGAGGTCCTTATCGAGCAGGAACAGACCTTCGTTCACCGTGCGCAAGATGTCTTCGGTTTCTTTGCGAGCGCGGTTCGCGACGAGCTCTTCTTTGCGCAGATTACGTGCGAAGTAGAAGAAGATCGCGCCAAGCAGGACGAGGGCCGCGAGGATGCCGCCGACCTGCAACGCCTTGAGCGTGCGAGTGTCGCTGGCACTGTCGGCTTCGACGAGAACGCCGAGGTCCGCCATGACCTTGCCGAGTTGCGCGTGCGAAGCCGTGCCGTATTCGTTGAGCTCCTCCACCGCCGCAAGCAAGCGTCGGCCGCGCGGACTGTACTGCACGCCAGCGGTCGTCGTTGCGCTGTTCGCTTCCGGTGCGGCGTTTTCCGCGGGGTAGGGCGAGCCCGCGAAATTGAGGATCGGTGTCAGCTTCTTCTTGTAGCCGTCCCATAGCTTGGCCGTTTGAGCGAGCATCGCTTGCGCTTCGCTCGTTCGCAGCGCGGGCAGCGGCAGCACCTCGCCGGCGCTGTCCGAGATCATGCCGCCGCTCGCGAGTCCGCTGAGCGCGTGGTCGTATGCATGCGCCGCCTTGCGAAGGACTTCGAGTTGATCGTCGATCTTCTCTCCGCTGTTCAAGCGCTCCGCAAGCACCCGACCGGCCTCATAGACCGCGGCAGGCTGTGCTTGCTGCTGCGCGAGGAACTTGACGCCCGAGACGTTCTTGGCAAATTGGTCGGCGATGCCGTGGTTGAACGCGAGAATGATCGCGATGAACACGAGAAATCCCGTGATCGCGAATACGATTCCCTTGTACCGACCCAGATCTAAGATGCCCATGCACAATCCCCTATATCCGAAGAATTTGACGCGGCCCTGATCTTCCCGCACCGCGTCGTTTGCGCCGGGGGCGGCACCGTTCTGTTTCGAATGGTCCGCCGCCGCCATCGGCGATTCGCAGTGCGCCTATCTGACAATAAGCTGTCTAGTGGTGCTCGAACCAGTTCCCGTTTTTAAAGGACCGAAACTTGCGCCAGTTCAAAGTTTCGTCGAGTCGTCTCGGCATTTTGGCCGAATGAAACTGCGGCAATCGCTGAATTCCATGTTAGGCGACGTTCTACATCTCTCGGGTCATCCTGGGAGGCGCGGCCGGCTTCGCTTGAACATAAGCTGGACCTAGCGACGCCGTGCGTTCGCTACCACAACGCCCTTTCAGGCTGTTGCCCGGTGAGCCAACAATCAACTACTTAGCCACGCTGGCGTTCAGCGTCGGCGCTGACGTTTCTCTGCGACAACCGTCATTTTCTTTCGATTCTCCAAGCACTTAGGGCCGGCGAGAGGCGTGAAATGTGCTCGACAACCTGCGCGGCCCCGATCATGATGGTGTCGCTGCCCGTTCGGGCAGATTAGGGGGACGATGGACGCGAGTATCGAATTCAGGTCGCACGTGTCGGCCCAGCGGCGCGCCCAACTAGAGGCGCTGCTGTACTTCAATTCGTGCCAGGGTCGCGTGTCGGATTGCATCGCGACCGCGGTCGAGCGCTTCGGCGCCCCGGAGATCGTCGCGAGCGGCGATCGTCTGCGCATTCACATGAAGAACATGGACGACGTGCAATCGTTGTTCGCGATCGAGAAAAACACGGGGCGGCCGGTGGGCGTCGCGGTTTACACCCGGCAGGACATCGAGCATGTCACCGTGATGCACGTGGGAATCGCGGCGGAGTATGCGAGCGGTGGTCCGAAGGCGAACGCGCAATTGCTGCTTCGCTTGCTCAGGGAAGTACGTCGTTCCACGCGGCGCATGAAAGGCGTCCGGCGACTCGAGCTCTTCTACGCGAGCGGTCGCATGGGCCCGCGTTGGCGCGAGCCGACGAAAGCCGCGTACTAACGTCCAACTCACCGTTCAGTGATCGGTTCGACTGACGAAGGCCGCGCACGCCTCACGCGCACGCTCAAGCGGCTTGCCATCTTTCTCGCGCTCTTGAGCCTCACCGCGCTCGTCCTCGGTTCTCTCGGCCGCTGGTTATGGCCGTTCGATCTTCTGGCGCACTTCCGAGTTCATTGCACGGCGGTTCTCATCCTCGCGTCCCTTGTCTTGCTCGGCGTGCGCGATTGGAAGAACGGCATCGTCGCTGCGCTGGCAGCAGCACTCGCGGCCGTACCACTGTTCGATTATCTCGTACCGGCGCGCGCGACTTCATTGACCGTTGAACCTGAGCAGTCGCTACGGGCGCTGTCGCTCAATGCGTGGTTCCGCAACGAAGACCCGCTGCGCCTCGTCGACTATCTCGCGAAGAGCGGCGCCGACGTCGTCGTGTTGCAAGAGGTCTCGCAAGGCGAGGGGACACTCCTGCAGTCGAAGCTCGATATGTATCCCTACGCGTACGTGGAAGGAGCGGGCGAGAGCGACGCCGTGTTGTTCTCTCGTTGGCCGATTACTCGAGCGGAAACGGTGCGGCTATCGGCCAACGGCGTAAGCACGATTCGCGCGACGCTCGACTGGAGCGCACGGCCGATCACGCTCATTGCCGCGCACCTGCATTGGCCGATCGGATCGCTCACCGCGGATCGGCGCAATGCGGAGCTGGCCGGACTCGCGGCGCTGGCTCAAGCTGAGCGCGGCCCACTCGTGATGCTCGGGGACTTCAACATCACGCCGTGGTCGCCGCATTTTCGAGCGTTCCTCGATGCATCGCGCCTTCGGGACTGCTCGCTAGGTCATGGACTCGATCCGACATGGCCTTCGCAGTTCGTTCTGGCGGGCATTCGCATCGACCACTGCTTTGCCTCGCCGCACTGGCGCGCATTGGACGCGCGCACCGGCCCCGCCGTCGGATCGGATCACCGGCCGATGATCGTGGAACTGGAGTTGATGAATTGATTGCGGAAGACAGAAGAAGAACCTCCTCGTTCTCCTTCTGAATCTCTGCGTCTCCGCGTCACTGCGAGAGTATTTCTTGATCTCGCCCAAGTTCAGATCGACCCCGCCTACGCAGGGACGACGTCGGTTAGCCCGTGACCTTCTTGATGATGTAACCCCCCGATTTCTGATCGGGTTCCAGTGTGAGCAGCTTGCGCTGCTGGGCTTCTTCTAGAAGATCGCTGAAGGTGCGAAAGCCATAGTAGCTCTCGTTGAACCCGGGGTTACGGCGCTTCAGCGTCTGCTTGACCATCGAGCCCCAGATCTTGTCGTCCTGATCGCGTTCCTCAGCGAGCGCATCGATCGTATCGAGCACGAGATCGAACACCTCCTGCTTGCGCTCTTCCTCCGTCTTTTCCACCTTCTCGGCTTTCGCGGGCTCCTTGCTCGCTGTGGCGCTCGGTTGCTTCGTGTGTCGTCGTGGCGTGCGCTGCTTCTTCTTCTCGTTCTCGCGCACGAGATCGTCGTAATAGATGAACTCGTCGCAGTTGGCGATGAGCAGATCGGAGGTGGAGCTCTTCACGCCGACGCCGATCACGGTCTTGTTGTTCTCGCGCAGCTTGCTGACGAGCGGCGAGAAATCCGAATCGCCGCTGATGATCACGAAGGTATCGACGTGCGATTTCGTGTAGCAAAGATCGAGCGCATCCACGACGAGACGAATATCGGCTGAGTTCTTGCCGGAGATCCGTACATGCGGAATCTCGATGAGCTCGAAGGATGCCTCGTGCATCGGCGCTTTGAATTCCTTGTAGCGGTCCCAGTCGCAATAGGCCTTTTTGACGACGATACTGCCTTTCAGCAGCAGGCGCTCGAGGACGCGGTCGATGTCGAACTTCGCGTACTTCGCATCGCGCACGCCGAGCGCGATGTTCTCGAAGTCGCAGAACAGAGCCATGCTGGTGATCGTGTGAGCCATATGAGGAGAGTGATTAGCGGGCGGCGGATGGCGAACGGTGAGCTGCAAGGATAGCGCGCGCTCGATCGCCCCGCAGGGGGTACGATACGCAAGTCGCTTCGTTTGCTAGATCCTGGTCTCGGCCTACACTGTCCGCCGTCCGCTGTCCGCCGCTCATCATCTTCACAGCCAGCGCTTTCGCTTGAATAGCGCGAAGGTGATGCCCATCGAGCCGAGCATGAGCGCGAGCGAGAACACGAAATCGCTGTAGCGGCCGGGAAGATGCGGCAGCAGCTCGAAGTTCATGCCGTAAATGCTCGCGATGAGCGTGGGCGGTAGAAACAGCACGGCTGCGACCGAGAAGATCTTGATGATGTTGTTCTGCTCGACGTTGATGAGACCGAGCGTCGCTTCGAGCAAAAAGGACACCTTAGAGCCCAGAAAGCTGGCGTGATCCGACAAGGACACGACATCGCGGCTGATCGAGCGAAACCGATCGCGTTGCTCGCCCCGCATTTCGACGTTCCCGGATTGCTGCGCGAACATGAGAAGCCGGCCCAAGCTCACCAAGCTCTCGCGTGCTTTCGAGTTGAGCTCGCCGTGGAACCCGATACGCTCGATCAGCGCTCTCAGATCGCGGCTCGTCGGCGTGCCGTTGCCGTTACGGGCGAAGATGCTGCCGGAGACGTTGTCTAGGTCACCGCCGACGCGCTCGAGAATGTCTGCGATGCGTTCGGTCAGCGCCTCGATGATGCCCGCGAAAACCGCGAGGGCGTTCTGACAGGAGGCCGGATGCTTCTGCGCGTACGCTGCGAATTGCTGGAAGGGTTTCGTCTGGATGTAGCGGTTCGTAACGAGCCGTCCGCCCGCAAGGATGAACGTTATCGCGGTGCTCACCGGCCGATCGGTGTCGAGGTGCGCAGCGATCGTCGCGGTCATGTAGAGCGCGCCATTGTCCTCGTACAAGCGATTCGAGGTTTCGATCTCCTTCATCTCCTCTCGGGAGGGGACATCGACGTTGAGCGCGTGTTCGACGATCTTTTCTTCGTCGGGCGTGGGCTCGAGCAGATCGATCCAGAGGGCGTCGGGCGGGATTTCTGTAGGCTCGGTCAGCTCCGCACGGACCAAGCCATGCGGTCGCGGCACGAAGACGTTCAGCATCTCGCCGTCCGCTCGAGGGCGGCTTCGCTAGCCGCCGTGCTCATGCGCCGCGAGCTCGCTCAGAAGCGCAAACAGATTCGCTTCGCCACCCGCGCTGGACAGATCCGTGGAGTACTTGCCGTTGACGATCAGTAAGGGTACGGAGTCGACGCGGTAGCGGCGATTCAACGTGTCCGCGCGCTCCAACTTCGTCTCGACCGTAAACGACGAGAAGGTGTTCTGGAACTGCTCGGCGCTCACGCCGTGCTGCTTCAGGAACGCGGCGATCCGATCGACAGTGTTCAACGGATTACCGTTCACATGGATCTCGCGGAAGATGAGCGAGTGCAATTGGTCGAGCTTGCCGAGCGCCTCGACGGTGTAGAAGAGCCGCGCATGCATCCGCAGCGTGTCGTTCCACATCGCGGGGATGCGCGTGAACTCAACGTACGAAGGCTGCTTCTTGCGCCATGACTCGAGTGCGGGATCGAGCGAGAAACAGTGGCCGCAGCCGTACCAGAACACTTCCGCCACTTCGACATTGCCCGGTGCCGCATTCGTCGGCTGCGCGGGGACGACCTTCTGGTAGTGCGTCCCCTGCTTGAATCGTCCCGATGTGGGCGGGCCGGATGGTGCCGCGCCGAGCCGCATAGAAGGTTGGGTGGTAGGCGTACTCGCTTGCGGTGCGGGGTCGTCCTCGGTTTCGCTGATCGTTTCAGCCGGAGATTCCGCCGGCGTTTCCTGCGGCGTGGCTTCAGCTGCCGTCTGCTCCGTCGCGATCGGCGGCGTTTCGACGTTCTCCGTCGGCATGCTTTGCGTCGGCGCTTGCGACGCGTCTTCTTTACCGCCGCAGGCAACGAGCGCCGTGAGCATCAAAGTCGACAGCAACGAGACAGCAAACTTCTTCATGGGCGCTTTCTCACTCGATCCGGGGTGGGTTTCAGCGCAATCCTTGCACGTACGCGGCGAGGGCGTCGATCTGATCGTCCGACATCGTGCGGGCGACGTCACGCATCATTCCGTTCGGATCGGTCTGCCGCGTGCCCGCTCGGAACGCGCGCAGCTGAGCCGCGATGTAGGTCGCGTGTTGTCCCTGGATCGCCGGGTAGAGCGCCGTCGGGTTGCCTTGGCCACGCGGCCCATGACAGCCCGTGCAGGCAGCGACATGGGTGTCGAGATCGCCGCCGCGATAGAGACGTTGCCCGGCTTCCACTTGATCAGGATTCGCTTCGAGGCCCGTGAGCGTCTGGGTCTCGTAGAACGCCGCAAGATCCGCCATGTCGTCCTCCGAGAGCGTCATGGCGATCGGCGTCATCAGCGGGTTCTGGCGCTCACCCGATTTGAACGCTTGGAGCTGCTTGAGCATGTAGGGCGCATGTTGGCCGGCAATGTTGGGCCACTCTGGATTCGCGCTATTGCCATTGACGCCGTGGCAGGCGACGCACGTCGTCGATTTCGCTTGGCCTTCTTCCGCGGAGCCCTGTCCCTCGGGTGCTGCAGCGTTTGCTCCGGCAGCGCACAGCAGCGTAAACAAGGCGATCGACTGAAGCTTCATCGGTGTCACACTCCAAATTATTCCGAGAGACTGCGGCTCTGTGGCAGCTCAAAAGGCGCGGAATTGTACACTAGGGCCGCTTCCTCTGACCTCCCGAGCAACATGGCGCATTTCCCTCAAGCACAGTTTCTGACGAGCGCATGGCAGCCGCATCAGTTTCCGGCCGATATGGGCACGGAAGTCGCGTTTGCGGGGCGCTCGAACGCCGGAAAATCGAGCGCCCTCAATGCGATTACCGGGCGCAGGGACCTGGCGCGTACCAGCAAGACGCCCGGGCGCACACAGCTCATCAACTTCTTCGGATTGGACGGTGAGCGGCGGCTTGCCGACCTGCCCGGCTATGGCTACGCGAAAGTCCCCGAGCAGATGAAACGGCATTGGCAGGAGCTCCTGACTCGCTACGTCGAGGCGCGCGAATCGCTCGTCGGGCTCGTGGTGGTCATGGACGCGCGCCGCCCAATGACGGACTTCGACGTTCAGATGTTGGAATGGGCGAATGCGAACGGGCTTCCCGCGCATGTCTTGCTGACGAAGGCCGACAAGCTCAACCGCAGCGAGTCGACGGCGACGTATCGCCGTGTCTCGAGCGCCTTGCCCGAGGGCGATACCGCGCAGCTGTTCTCGGCCGTTACGAAAGCCGGCGTCGATGAAGCGCGAGCGCGCGTGCTGCAAATGTTGCGAGACGGTCGACGCCAGGAACCCTAAGCACGCTTCTCGGGCCAGAGGGCTGCTTTCAGGACCTAAAAAAAGAACCCCGATGGCCACGAGAGCCACCGGGGCAGTATTACCCGGCATGGGGATGGACCGGGTTACCGTCCACTCAGGGAGGTCAGCGGACGGGAGCGTCCTGGCCGACGCTCGATAGTTCAGACGTCCCAATTCCCCGAAAGTTCCGAGATTCTACGCTCCAAGAATTGTTAATAAATTGTCATGATTTCAGTCGCTTAGGAGCGACGTGCGGCATCGGACGGGGTCGTGTGGGAGCCACGGCCGGAACGGCGTCGTTGTTGAGCGCGTTGTGTCTTAGCAACGAAAATGCCGAGAGCGACGCAAGTTATGCGACGCTGCGGGGCCATGGCGCTCGCCTAACACGAGCGCCATGCAGCCGTTCTTACAGGAAGGTAAAGGTGAATCCGACAGAGAACATGTTGAGATCGTCGATGTCATCGACATCGAACTTCTCGTACTCGGCCCGAAGGCTCAGGCTCCAGACGCGAAACTGGGCGCCGATGCCATAGGCAAAGTCGGTTCCGTCATCACCTCGACGGAAGCCGCCAGCGCCCACGGTGCTATCCCAACTGATGAGTCCACCTTTCGCGAACAGATCGACTGGCCCGACGGCGAGGAAACCAACCGCGAAGGCAGAAACGCCGTCCGCATCGATTTTGACGCCATCGTCCTTGGGCTCTCCAAAATTGACGTAGTTGGCTTCGACCGCCAACCAATCGAGCGGCCGAATGCCCGCGATGACCTTGAATCCCGTGTCATCGCCATCGAAATCGACGGCGCCTTCGCGGATCTCCACATTCGACTGGCCGATGCTGCCGCCGACATAAATGCCGTTGTCCGCCGCCATTGCAGTCGAACCGCAAGCAAGCAGCAGCAGCGAGCTCAGTAGCACTGACTTACGCATAGTCTCTCCGTGTCTGACTTTCGATTGAACGTTGAAGAATGCACACGCGGGCTGAAGGTTGCATGAACTCCCTGTCGCAGGAATCGCGTGCTATTGGGACAGGCTACGGACCGACAGCACGTCGGCCAACTGTCGCGCGCAGCCGACCAGAGCAGGACTGTCGTCAGGGAGCTGAGCTTGCGCGAAAAGCGCTTAGTGCGCGCCGTCCCAATTCTCTCCGACGCCGACGTCCACTTTGAGTGGAGTACTGAGCGTTGCCGCGCCGCTCATGAGCTCGCGCACGCGCGGTACGACGACGTCGACGTGCTCTCGTTTCACTTCGAACACGAGCTCGTCATGCACTTGCATGATGAGGTGCGCATCGATGTTCGACTCTCGCAGCCAGCGATCGACCTCGATCATCGCTCGCTTGATGATGTCAGCAGCCGTCCCTTGCATCGGCGCGTTGATGGCGGCGCGCTCGGCGCCTTGTCGCAGGTTGTTGTTCCTCGAATGGATATCGTTCAAATACAACCGCCGCCCGAACACCGTCTGGACGTAGCCTCGATCGCGGGCTTGTTGACGCGTCTCTTCCATGTAGCGACGTACGCCGGGATAGCGTTGGAAGTAGAGGTCGACGTAGTGCTGCGCTTCGCCGCGTGAGATGCCGAGCCGACTCGCAAGCCCGAACGCGGACATGCCGTAGATGAGCCCGAAGTTAATCGCTTTCGCTGAGCGTCGTTGATCGGCGGTCACTTGCTCGATCGGCATGCCGAAGACTTCGGCGGCCGTTGCTTGGTGGATGTCACGATCTTCGGTGAAGGCGTTCAGCAAGCCGATGTCGCCTGAAAGGTGCGCCATGATCCGAAGCTCGATCTGCGAATAGTCGGCTGCGACGACGACCCATCCAGGCGGCGCCACGAATGCCTGCCGTATGCGGCGGCCTTCAGCCGTGCGGATCGGAATGTTCTGCAGGTTCGGATCTGCCGAAGAGAGTCGACCGGTCGCGGCAATCGCTTGTTGATACGTCGTGTGCACGCGGCCCGTGCGACTATTGATCTGCAGCGGCAACTTATCCGTATAGGTCGACTTGAGCTTCGAGCACGCTCGATACTCCATGATCGTGCGCGGCAGTTCATACGATTCCGCGAGCTCCTCCAGCACATCTTCCGCCGTCGACGGTTGACCAGTCGGCGTCTTACGCAGGACAGGGAGCCCGAGCTTAACGAACAAAATCTCCTGCAATTGCTTTGGCGATTCGAGTGCAAAGGGTCTGCCCGCGGCTTCGTGTGCAGTCGCCTCGAGCTCTCGCATACGGGTGGCGAGCTCATTGCTTTGCTGGCGCAGCACGTCGCCATCGATGAGCACGCCACGCTGTTCCATGCGCATGAGCACGGGTGCGAGCGGTTGCTCGATATCGCTGTACACGCTCGCGAGGGACTTGGTCGCTTCGATTTGCGGCCACAGCGTTCGATGCAATTGCAGCGACACGTCGGCTTCCTCGGATGCGCAGCGCGTCGCGATGTCGAGCGCGACTTGGCTGAAGCCGATCTGCTTTGCGCCGCGGCCAACGATCTCCGCATAGTTCGTCGTCTCGCGCCCCAAGTATTTTCTCGCGAGCGCATCGATCTCGTGACGGGTTGCAGTGCTGTTCCAGACGTACGACTCGAGCATCGCATCGAAGTACATGCCTTCGAGCTCGATCCCCGCGCGCTTCAGTACGTGCGCGGCGAATTTGAGATTGTGGCCGATCTTCAACGGGCGCTCGCTCGCCAAGAGCGGCTTGAGCGCTTCGATCGCGATGGCCGGCGCGACCTGTGTCGGAACGCCTGCGTAGTCGTGCGCGAGCGGCAGATACGCTGCGGTCCCGGGCTCAATCGAGAACGACAGGCCGATGAGGTCGGCTTGCATCGCATCGTTCGAGCTCGTCTTCACGTGTAGCGCAAAGGCGTCGGCTTTCTGCAAACGCTCGATCCAACTCGTCAGCGAGTCGAGCGTCGTGATCGTGTCATAGTTGAGCGGCGGTACCGGTGCCGCGAGCGGCGAGGACGTCTGCGTATGCGATTCCGAGGTCGATGCGCCGCCGATGTCGCCGAGTTGACGCAAGTGAGAGCGCAACTCGAGCCGCGTGTAGAGCTCGCGAAGACGTTCGCGGTCGGGTTCGCGCTGCACGAGCGCATCGTACGTTTGCTCGAGCGTAACGTTGCAATCGAGCGTTGCGAGCTTGCGCGAGAGCTCGAGGTCCTTGAGGCTCGCGCGCAAACTTTCGCCGACCTTGCCGGCAATCGCATCCGCGTGAGCGACGAGATTGTCGAGCGTGCCATATTCGGTCAGCCACTTAGCGGCGGTCTTCGGTCCGACTTTGGGAACGCCTGGAATGTTGTCCGACGTATCGCCCACGAGCGCGAGGTAATCGACGATCTGCTCCGGCCAGACGTCGAACTTGTTCTTGACCCCGTTTCGATCGAGGCGCGATCCAGTCATCGTGTTGACGAGCGTGATGCGCTCGTTGACGAGCTGCGCCATGTCCTTATCGCCGGTCGAGATCAACACATCGACATCGTCGGCGGAGGCACGCTGCGCGAGCGTGCCGATCACATCATCTGCTTCCACGCCTTCGATTCGCAGCAGCGGCAGGCCCATGGCCGCGACGCAGTCGAGTAGCGGTTGTAGCTGCGCGCGCAGATCGTCCGGCATCGGCGAGCGCTGCGCTTTGTACGATTCGAAGAGCGCATCGCGGAAGGTTCGGCCCGGCGCGTCGAAAACGACAGCGATGAGCTCGGGCGACTCTTCCTTACATAGCTTCTGCAGCATGTTGAGCACGCCGAGCACGGCGCCGGTCGGCTCGCCGCGCGAGTTGGAGAGCGGCGGCAACGCGTGAAAGGCGCGGTACAGATAGGATGAGCCGTCTACGAGGACGAGCTTACGGCGCGCACTCATCGAACGCCGGGTCCTTGCGGCGTCTGCGCGGGGCGATCTGGATCCGGAGGCGTGACCTGTGGTGATTCAGCGTCGCGCGCGGGTGCATCTTGGGTTGTGCCGCGTTGCTTCGGGCGCCCCTCAGCATCCGTTTCCGTCGATTCGGAATTGGGCGGTGCCGATGTTGCAGGAGCGCTTTGGCCCCGATCAGGTAAATAGAGCGCGCCGGTTTGGCCGCAGCCGGAACTTGCGATCGCGAGCAGCGCGATCGAACAAAGGAAGTGCCGCATGTGATGCATGGCGGCAGTATAGCCTCATCACTTTTCCAACACCGCCATCGTGAGCCGCGAGATGCATACGAGCTTGTCCTGCTCGTTCACGATGCGGATGTCCCACACTTGACTTCGTTTGCCGAGATGCAGCGGACGCGCCGTGCCGATGACGAAACCGTCGGCGACCGCACGCACGTGATTAGCGTTGATCTCCTGACCGACGACTCGATACTTCGAGCTATCGACAACGAGGAGGCCAGCGACGCTGCCCAGCGTCTCGGCCAACGCAACCGATGCACCGCCGTGGAGGATGCCGAAGGGCTGCCTGGTGCGGTGATCGACAGGCATGCGCCCCCGGAAATAGTCCGGTCCGAGCTCGATGAATTCGATTCCGAGCGCGCTCGCGAGCGTCGCAGTGCGGAAGTGCACCTCTTCGAGGGTGTACGGGCGGAACCAGATCATGTGAAGGGAGACGGCGTTGTAAGCGATACAGGTGCGGAGGCAGCTACGTTCCGTACTGTACGCGACTCCGCGGTGTACATCACTTTCGCCGCTGTCTCACTTCTTCTTCAGGCGCTCGCCGATACGCCGATAGGCTTCCCTAAACGGGATGCCTTCCTTCACGACGAGCTCGTTCGCTTGCGCGGCCGCGTGAATCGAGGGATCGAGGTCGATTCGATCGCGCCGGAACCTCACGCCATCGAGCGCTGCCGGCAAAATCCCGAGTGTCTCGAGACACAGGTCGATGCTGCGAAAGAGTGGCGCCTTGATGAGTTGCAGGTCGCGCTGATAGCCGGACGGCAGCTTCGCGGTGATGCCGATGATCTCGAGCAAGCACGCTTGCGCGCTCGCGGTGCGTCCGCGGATCAGCTCGAACACATCTGGATTGCGCTTCTGCGGCATGATCGACGAACCGGTCGTGAAGGCATCCGGCAACTCGACGAACGAGAATTCTTGCGTGTAGAAAAGCAGCAAGTCGGACGCGAGTCGCCCGACGTCTTGCATTACGAGCGCAATCTCGAATGCCAGTTGCGCTTCGGCTTTGCCGCGCGAAAGCTGCACGGCCGTGACCGGCTCATGCACGATCGCGAAGCCGAGCCGCTTGCGCGTGTCTTCGCGATCGATCGGAAGATTTGGAGAGCCATAGCCGGCTGCGGACCCAAGCGGACTCTTGCCGACGCGGCGCTGCACTTGCTGAAGCGCCTCGGCATCGTCGCGCAACTCAGTTGCGAAGCCGCCGGCCCATAGCGCGACCGAGCTCGGCATCGCTTGTTGCATATGGGTGTAGCCGGGAAGCACGACATCGCCCTCGCGCGCCACGAGTGCTTCGAGCGCGCCTGCGACCTCGAGCGTGCTGGCGGCGAGCACGTCGATCGCATCGCGCAGATAAAGGCGCAGCGCGGTCAGCACCTGATCGTTGCGCGATCGGCCGAGGTGCACACGCTTACCGGCCTCACCGATCCGTGCCGTGAGGAGCGTCTCGAGCGCGGTTTGCCCATCCTCGTGTTGCAGCGAGACGCGCCACTCACCGCGCGCATGCGCTTCGGCGATCTCCGTCAGTCCTTGTCGAATTGCATTCAGGTCTTCACTCGAGAGCAAGCCGTTCGCACTCAACATCTCAGCGTGTGCGATCGACGCCTTGACGTCATAGGCAACGAGCCGATTGTCGAGCCCGTGATCCTCGCCGGCCGTGTAATGCAGCACGCGCTCGTCGAGCGGAGCGCCTTTGTCCCAGAGGCGGCTCATAGCTGCACACCGTGCAGCCTGGCTGGAGGCTGGAGGCTGGAGGCTGGAGCCAAAGAGAGGACTTCGAACCTGCGTGCGCTCATGCTCAGCTTGCTCAATTCGAATTTGCGCGCTCTTAGGCGCGCAGCGCGTGATTGCGGAGCATTCTGGCCCCAGCCTCCAGCCTCCAGCCTCCAGCCCATGGTCATCCTCCGGCTTGCTGTTCCGCTTTGCTCAACACGTTGATGTTCTCGACGACGAGCGTGCCGGTGCCTTCGTTGGTGAAGACTTCCGCGAGAATGCTGTCCGCCGATTTGTACGAGATCACGTGGACGCGTCGAACGCCGCCGCGAATCGCATCTTCGATCGCCTTCGCCTTCGGCAACATGCCGTCTTTGAGACTGCCCTGATCTTTGAGCTTTTGCAGTCCCGCGAGATCCGTGTACGAGATGATCGATCGCGGATCCTCCAAGGATTCGAGGATCCCGGGCGCGCCCGTGCACAGCATGAGCTTCTCCGCTTTCAGCGCAGCGCCGATGCCTGCCGCGACGGTGTCAGCATTGATGTTGAGAAGCGTGCCTTTGTCGTCCGCGGAGACTGGGCTGACGACCGGCATCAAGCCGTCGTCGAGCAGCTGCTGCAGAACTTTCGCATCGATGAGATCGATATCGCCGACGAGCCCGTAATCCACGACTTCGCCTTCGACCTTCACCGGCGGACGCTTGTGCGCGCGAACGAGGCCCGCATCGACGCCGCTCACGCCGACAGCGGCGATATCCAGCTCGCGGCAGATGCCGAGGATCTGCGTGTTGACGAGCCCGTTCAGCACCATGCTCGTCACTTCCATCGATTTCTCATCCGTGACGCGCCGGCCCGCGACGACGCGCGGCGTGATGCCGAGCGATTCTTGAATCTGCGTGAGCTGCGGCCCGCCGCCATGCACCAGTACGACGCGGATGCCGACCTGATGCAGGATCGCGACTTGCTCAATCAAGGCGCGCGTGGAGGCGGTATCGCCGAACACGCCGCCACTTGCCTTGATGACGAACACTTTGCCCTTGTACATGCGGATGTACGGCGCGGCGCCTCGCAGCGCGCGAACGGCAACGGAAGGATCGGAACGGAGCATGACTGAGAGTACCTCGGTATTCGGGATGCGAGCGGCTGGATAGCGCCTGAGACTTAGCCTCGCAGGAGGCGATAGAGCACCGCCATCTGCACCACCATTCGATTGAACGCTTCGCGAATGACGACGCTGCGTGGGCCGTCGAGCACTTCGTCCGCGACCGCTACGTTGCGTCTCACCGGTAAGCAATGCATGAAGTGACAGTTACGATCCGCGTTCTTGAACCAGGTGTCCTTCACACACCAATCGCTCAAGTATTCGCGCAGGCGCGCATCGGCTTCATTGTCGCCGTAGTGTTGCGGCGAGCCCCATTCCTTCGCGTACAACACGTGCGCACCCTCGAGTGCTTCGTTGCGATCCGTTGTCTCGCGAACGGAGCCGCCCGACGCGCGTGCTGCTTGATGTGCCCTCTCCATGATCGGTTCGGGAAGCGCGAACCCTTCGGGGCGCAACACGACGACTTCCATGCCGCGCATCGCCGCCATGTGGACGGTCGAGGACGGCACGGCAAGCGGCAGCGCCCGCGGATGATTCGCCCAACTCAGCACGAACTTGCCGCGCTCCGGCACGCGCAACTCGTCCATCGTGTGCCAATCGGCAAGCGCTTGGCACGGATGGCTCACCGCCGATTCCATATTGACGAGCGGCTTGTCGCACAGATCCGCCATCATGCGAAATCCGGTTTCCGCCAAGTCGGCCGCGAGATTGCGACCCTCGGCGAACATGCGAATGCCTACGGCATCGCAGTACGACGCGAGCACCGGCACGGCCTCGCGCACGTGCTCTGCCGCTGCGCCGTTCATGATTGCGCCGGCACGGGTTTCCATCTGCCAGGTACCTTGCCCCGGCGTGATGACGACGGCCGTGCCGCCGAGCCGCATCATCGCGCTTTGAAACGATGCCAGCGTGCGCAGCGAGGGATTCAAGAACAAGAGTCCGAGCACTTTTCCGGCGAGCGCTTGCGGCTGCGGATGCTGCTGCAGACGCGCAGCCAAGCCGAGCAGGTCCTTCACTTGCTCGCGCGGGAAGTCGGATAGATCGAGGAAGCGGTTCATATCGATCACCTATATCACTTCGCAATTCGCGCAAGCGCGTCGCGCAACGCATCGACGTGCTCGCTCTCGAGCACGAACGGGGCAAGGATACGAAGCACGTTCGGATCGGCGCTCGTGCCGGTGAGAATGCCAAGGCGCAGCAGCTCGGTTTGAATGTCTTTAGCCGGCCGCGTCGTGCGCAAGCCTAGCAACAGGCCCGCGCCTTGCGTGCCGACGACAGGACCCACGATGCACTTTTGGCGAATCTCGGCCGAGCGCTTCTGCACGTTATCGAGCAGCTTCTCCGACTCGATGATGTCGAGCACGGCCTCGACGACCGCGCATGCCATCGGGCCGCCGCCGAACGTCGTGCCGAGCGAATCGGTTTTTAAGTACGTTGCGACGTGATCCGCAACGAGCATCGCGGAAACAGGGAAGCCTGCGCCCAGCGCTTTCGCTGTCGTGATGATGTCCGGCGTGACGCCGTACATATTCGCCGCGAACGGATAACCGGTACGACCCACGCCGCACTGCACTTCATCGAAGATCAAGATCGAGCCGTTCTCGCTGCAACGGAAGCGCAGCGCTTCGAGAAAGGCTTTCGGCATGTCGACCGCGCCCGCGACACCTTGGACCGGCTCGACGATCACCGCTGCCGTGTGGTCGTCAATGAGCGTTCCCAATCGATCGATGTCGGAAGGCTTGATGAACGTCACGTCGAACGGCTTGGCGGGAAAGCCATACCATTTCTTCTCCGCACCCCACGTCACCGCGCCCGCCGCGGCGGTGCGCCCATGAAAGCTGCCTTCGACTGCGACGACTTTCGCGCCGCCCGTCATCTTGCACGCGAGCTTGAGCGCGTTCTCGTTCGCTTCGGCGCCGGAGTTCACGAAGAAGACCGTATCGAGTCCGAGGCCGCAGAACTGTGCGAGCTTCGTCGCCGCGCGGCGGCGCACGTCGAGTGGAACAGCATTGCTTTGGAAACACAGGTTGCGCGCTTGCGAGCTCAATGCTTCGACCCAACGCGGGTGACCGTAGCCGAGCGCCGCGACGGCGTGGCCGCCATACAGATCGAGCACGCGACGTCCGCCAGGCGTGTGCAGGTACACGCCCTGCGCATCGACAACCTCCAGCGGAAACTGCGCGAACACGGGCGCAAGATGATCGGGCAGCGCCCGATTGATCGAAGTCACGTTGTCTGGACTCATGCTGTTCTTCTTTTAAAGGGTAATGATCAGGGGGTAGGGGATCGTCAGAGTCGGAGAATGGAGTTCTTGCTATCCCCTATCCCCTAGTCATTTATCCCCTTCCTCACGTCCATCCGGCCGCCGGTGCGCTGAGACCTGCGGTCTCATCGAAACCGTACGCGCGATTCAGCCACTGGAGGGCGCCACCCGCCGCGCCTTTCACCAGGTTGTCGACGACACACATCGTCGCGATCGTCGTGCCGCTCGCGCTGCCGCTCACGAACGAATAGTTGCTGCCCGCGACATCCTTCACGTGCGGCAAGGTGCTCGTCACGCGTACGAATGGTTTGCCCTTGTAGAACGCGCTCAATTGTTCGAGCAGTTCGGGGGTCTTGATCGCGCGGCGTGCGTGCGCCTGTACGGTCACGTGAATGCCGCGTGCGAACGGGCCCGAGTGCGGGACGAAATTGAACTCGGCGCCGACGCTCGTGGCCGCTGCTGCGAGCGCGGTGATCTCGGGCGTATGGCGATGCGACAGCGGGTTATACGCGTAGAAGTCGCTGTGCCGCTGCGGATGATGAGTGCCCGCGCTCGGGGTTCGGCCCGAGCCCGTGCTGCCGGTGATGCCAGCGACATACAGCCGCGGCTCGATCAGATCGAGCTTGAGCAGCGGCACACTCGCAAGCAGCACGGCCGTTGCGAAACAACCCGGATGCGCGACATGCGGCGTGTCGAGGGAATCGAGATGCTCGGGCACCGCGCACGTGAACTGCGAAATGCGCGACGGCGCGCCATGCGCATGCTTGTAGACCGCTTCGTACGCGCTCGCCGTCGTGTAGCGGTAATCGGCGGAGATGTCGAAGGCGCGCACGCGCGTGCCCGCTTTCTCCGCGGATGCGAGCAGATCATCGATCAACTTCGCGGCGACGCCATGCGGCGCGGCGGAGATCAGCGCGGCATCCGGCAACTCACCGATGAGCTTCGTCACTGATTCCAAGCTCGAGAACGTCAGCTCCGGATATACCGGTGCCAGATGAGGGAACGACTTGGCGACGAGCTCGCCCGGATGACCGTCCGACAGCACGGCCTTGAGGTCGAGATGCGGATGCGAAGCGATCAGGCGCAGCAGTTCGCCCGCGACATAGCCGGTGCCGCCGATCACGATCGCTGGAAGTTTCGAGGATGTCGTCGTCATGATGTCGTTCGTTACTCCACGGCCTTGGGTGCAGCCTTGTTGCTGAGGCCGAGCGATTCGATCACGCAGTCTGCTAGTGCGGCGCCGTCGGTGATCGCGTTGAACGCCGGCACGCCGAATTGTTCGCGGATGATCTTCACGCCGACCGCGTTGTCGGTCGCAGGACCGGTCACGACGGCAGGCTCGATGCCGAAGCGCTCGCGCAGGAGCTTCACCCCGCCCCAGGCAGCGACAGGATCGTTCGCAGACAACACGACCGACGTGAGCGCCGCGCGAAGATCCGGCGCCGAGAGAATCGCCTCGACGCCGTACGCGCCGAGAATGCCGTCGCCGAGCTCGAAGATGATCACATCGGGCTCGCCTTGCGACATTTCGCTCAAGAGCGCGCGCGTGATTGCCGGTCCGTTCTTCGCGGTCGTCGTCACGACGCCGAGATCCGTGAAGATCATGCTGCGCCGTGCGCCGGCATCTTCCATCGCAAGAATGTCGCGACGAAGGGAAACGCCTGTTGCTTTGAATGCATGGACATTGAGTCCGCGATGCCGCATGCGTGCGACGATCTGGCACGCCGCAGCGGTCTTGCCTGCTTCCATACAAGTTCCGGCGAGCGCGACGACCGGCACACCGCGCGTGTTGAGCGACGCGTCGAAGTTGAGGCGCTGATAGCCGACGCGTGCGGGGACGCCAATGCGTTCGCCCAAATACGGAAACTGCAGCACGACGCCGATCACTCGCGCATCGAACGGACGGCCTTTCTCCGGGTTCGCCGAATCGACGACACCGAGCACGCCGCCGATGTTCAGCACTTGAATGATGTCGCCTTCCTTCACGGACTCGGGCAAGTGACCCGAGTAGCCGAAGAGCGCCTGACGATGACCGAGCGCACCGACGATGATGTCGCCTTTCGACACTTTCGCCATGCGTCCGCTCGTGAGCTCGAGCGTGTTGTAGGTCGACTTGTTGGTCAAGATCTCACAGACCAGCACCACACCTTCCTCGCACGGAATGTCGGTGGTGGCGACGCGCAGCTCGCGGCTCAGATTCAAGGCCTGCGTGATGGACGCGATCTTGTCGACGACGACTGTCTTCATTGAAGTGCTAGGGATGTGAGTGTTGAAAGTGATGGGCTATTTCTTGCCCGCGCGCGCCCAGAACATGCCGGGCAAACCGACCATCTTCGAAAATCCGAGCGCGTCCGCCGCCGTCCATTCGCCGGCCGCTTCGCCATACACGCCCTTCGAGGCGGCCATGATCGAGTAGGGCGAGGTCACGCCTTCGACGAACGCGTTGCCCGGACGATAGAGCACCTTCACTTCGCCCGTGACGCGTGCTTGCGATGCGACGAAGAGCGCCTCGATGTCGCGGCACACCGGATCCAAATGTTGGCCCTCGTGCACGAGATCGCCGTACGGACCGGCGAGCATTTCCTTGATGCGTTGCTGCCGGCCGGTCATCACGAGTTTCTCGAGCTCGCGATGCGCGCTGATCAGCACTTCGGCCGCCGGCGCTTCGAATGCCACGCGGCCCTTCGTGCCGATGATCGTGTCGCCGAGATGGATGCCGCGGCCGACGCCGAACTTCGCGCCGATCGTCTCGAGCTGTTCGATGATGCTGACCGCATCGAGCTTCGCGCCGTCCAAGCTGACGGGCACGCCTCGCTCGAAGCCGATCGTGTGCGATTCTGGCGCGCACGGATTCGTGAACGCTTTGTTGGACAGCACCCAGGCGTGCTCGGGAATGCTGCCTTCGGACGTGAGCGTTTCTTTGCCGCCGATCGTCACGCCCCACAGACCGCGATTCACGGAGTAGGCCGCGCCGTAGGGCGGAATCGGGAGCTTCCGCTCTTCGAGATATTGCAGCTGCTCGGGACGCTTGAAGGCTTGATCGCGCACGGGCGCGAGAATCGTGAGCTCCGGCGCGAGCGTGCGCAGCGCGACCTCGAAGCGAACTTGATCGTTGCCCGCGGCGGTGCAGCCGTGCGCGACGACTTTCGTGCCGATCTTCCGTGCGTACTCGGCGATCGTTTGCGCCTGCATCACGCGCTCCGCACCGACGCAGAGCGGATACATCTGGCCGCGCTTCACGTTGCCGATGACGAGGTACTTGATCACTTGCTCGAAGTAATCCTTGCGGGCATCGATCTGAATGTGATCTTTCGCGCCAAGCGCTTGCGCGCGCTCGGCCAGCACTTTCGTGGCCTCCGCATCGATGCCGCCCGTGTCGACGGTCACCGTGATGATGGGGCGCCCATACTTCGCGCTCAGCCACGGCACGAGAAACGACGTGTCGAGTCCGCCCGAAAACGCGAGAAGAATGGGATCGTTGCCAGCAGGAAGCGTGTTTATCATGGAAGCGGTTAGCGGTTAGCGGTTAGCGGTTAGCGGTTAGCGGTTAGCGGTTAGCGGTTAGCG
>JBIQKP010000108.1:0-10130 GCA_044506405.1 Lysobacterales bacterium
TCGGCCGGCCAGTGTTCCCGACAAGGCCGGCACTTCCTACGTCCTTGTAGGTCGGCCGGCCAGTGTTCCCGACAAGGCCGGCACTTCCTACGTCCTTGTAGGTCGGAATTCATTCCGACGTGCTTCTTTGCGAGGGCAGCGCAGATCCGCTGCGCTGCCCTCGAGTGTCGGAATAAATTCCGACCTACGAGGAGGCGTCAGCCGACCACCTTCTCGATCACGTTCGACAGCGCGCTCTTGTCGCCATCGGTCGTGATCGCACGCACCGCGAAGTAGTACGTGCCCTTCGGCAATGTATCAACCACGTATGTCAGCACGCCAGGGTTGTCGACGACGATCGTCTCGGAAAGCACCTTCGCATCCGTGCCGTAGTGAATCAGGTAGCCCGACAGCGTGCCGAGCGGCGCACCTTCGCTCGTTTGCGTCGGCACTTCCCAAGCCAACGTCACGCCGCCCTCGTTGTTCGTGGGGGCTTGCGCCGGAGGCGTCGCTGGCGGCGTTGCTGCCGGAGGCGTTGCTGGAGGAGGCGTCGCTCCAGTGGGCGCCGGCGTGGGGGCCGGTGTCGCGGACGGATTTTCGCTCGGCGGCGTAAAGGGGTTGACGGGAGTAGAAGGAGAGGCCGTTTGACCTCCAGCATCCGCAGTGTTGTTCGCGGTCTTGCCGCCGCCGCCACCACCACCGCAGCCTGCCGCGGCGAGCGTCATCATCATCACGATCAAAGCGCTTCGACGTCCGAATCCGGCACCCGTTCCACTCATCTTCATTTTCGAGACCCTTGTTGTCTGCACGTGCGGCAAAGCCGCGCGTGCGTGAATTTCCAAGGGCGTGACGTGAGTGCCGCGGGTGCGACATTCGAACCAAAGTCTCTGATGCTCTTACGAGCATCGTGAGCTTCTGCTTATGCAGAGTGCTCTCGCTCATTTGGCAGCCCCGCTGTCTTTGGGTGTGTACCCGGAAGATCGGTGGCTTTGCGTCCCCGTCTTTCGACGGGTTTGCCCTTGACAACTAGCGAGTTCCTTACGCGATGGTGAGCGCATGAACACGAACGTCGCGCTCATGCGAACCACTCATCGAACTATTCAGCTTTTCCCCGCCGAGGCCTCCGACCTTCCTAGGTCGGACCTCAAATGATTCGTGTCCTTGCTCGTTACGAACTCTAATTTCGTGGCGCGTAGCTTGGCTGATGAGCCCCCGCCTCTCACTCAGGAATGCTCGCAAAACTCCGCGCGAGAAGGAGCATATCCATCTGAGGCGAAATACCAAATGTCTCTGTTTAGCAGCA
Source organism: Lysobacterales bacterium (assembly GCA_044506405.1). Taxonomy (GTDB): domain Bacteria; phylum Pseudomonadota; class Gammaproteobacteria; order Steroidobacterales; family Steroidobacteraceae; genus Steroidobacter. The sequence continues at coordinate 1,283 of JBIQKP010000108.1, forward strand.
CTTGAACGGCGCGTGCGGCATGATTGAGACGACGATCGTGATGCAACTGACTTAGATCGCAGAGGCATCGGAGGATAAGGCGAGCGGCAAGCGGCTGAGGGTGTGGTTGCGAATCCGCCTGATGAAGCGAAACTGCGACAGCCCGATGAGCGTTTAGGAGCGTGAACGGCGTAGGTAATGTATGTCACTGCAGCGACCTGCGTCACAGTGCAGCCCAGGTGTCGGAATGAATTCCGACCTACCCCCTACGCAAGGGTCGAAATAGATTCCGACCTTCAAGGCCATGACCATGCCCGCACCACCGCCACTCGATCCTGAGACCTCCGAGCGCCTGCGCCGCTTACGCTCGCTCGCTTGGTTTCTCGATGACTCGATTCCGCTTCCCGGCGGATGGCGAATCGGCGTCGATGCGTTGGTCGGCCTGATTCCAGGCATCGGTGATGCCGTGGGCGCGGTCGTCTCCGCGTACATCATCAACGAGGCGCGCGCGCTCGGTGCTCCGCGAAGCGTGCTGTTGCGCATGTCGTGGAATGTCATGCTCGACACGATCGTCGGTGCGGTTCCTTTCTTCGGCGACATCTTCGACGCCGCGCACAAAGCCAACTCGAAAAACCTTGCGCTGCTCGAGCGTTATCAACTCGATCCGGTGGGGAGTCGGCGCAGCAGCCGCTTCTTCGTATTTGGGTTCTCGCTGCTGCTCCTGCTGCTCGTGCTCGCGATGATCGCGATTCCAGTGCTCGTTATTGTCGCTTTGGTGCGGTTGTTCTAGTGAGTGAGCTCCGTTTCTGACGTGTACACGTCTAGACTCTCTTAGCGAGAATCGAATCCAGCTGATTCGCGAATGCTTGCCGATCGCGTGCGTTGAGCGCGGGTGGGCCGCCGGTGCGCACGCCGCCTTCGCGCAAGTCCTGCATGAAGTTGCGGATCGAGAGGCGTTCACGCACGTTGTCGCTCGTATAGCGCTCGCCTCGCGGATTGAGCGCGATGGCGTTCTTTGCGATCACTGCAGCGGCCAACGGGATATCCGCGGTGATCGCCAGGTCCCCTGGTTCGATGAGCTCGACGATGCGAGCATCCGCGGCGTCGAAGCCTGAGCCGACCTGTATCGCGCGGATGTACTTCGATGGCGGAACGCGCATGGGCTGATTCGCAACGAGGATCGTCTCCACGCTTGCGCGCTCTGCCGCGCGGAACACGATCTCCTTGATCGCGCCCGGGCACGCATCCGCGTCCACGAAGATCCTCATGGCTTGCGTCGTCGCCCTTCCGCCCGCTTATCCGCGCGCTTGTCGGTGCGCTTATCCGTGCGCTTCTCGGTGTGCTTGCGATCGTGCGGCTGGAGCCGCTCCACCTGCGAGCGCAGCGCGCGACTGATCTGAAGCTTCTGTCCTGCGACACGAACCTTCTGCAGGGCGCGGAACGTGTCTTTCGGCATGCCTTCGGGCAGATCCACGAAGCTGTGATCATCTCTGATGACGACCTTGCCGATGTGCTTGCCTTCGATGCCCGCTTCGTTCGCGATCGCCCCGACGATATTGGCGGGCTTCACACCGTGCGCGTGACCCACCTCGATGCGGAAGGTTTCCATTCCGTGCTCGTCCGCTTCCGAGCGCGTCCGGCTCGGCAGGCGCTCTCGCTGGGGTTCATCTCGCGTCTTCGGCGTACGCGTGCGTTCTTCCTTCGCCCGCCGCGTGTCCCGTTCGCGCGGGCGCTCATCCCGCGGCGAAGACGCCTCGGCTCGAGTCGGCGAAGAGCGCGTTGGCTCGTTCGCCGCAGCATCGAGAAGCAGCGGCTTCTTCCCTTGCAGGATGCTTGCGAGCGCGGCGGCGATATCGACAGCAGCGACGTTGTGCGCGAGCTCGTACTGTTCGATCAAGCCGCGGAATGCCTGCGCTTCTTCCGAAGCGAGCGCCTCGGTGATCCGTTCGTTGAAGCGCGCGACACGTCGCTCATTGACGTCGGCGAGCGTCGGAAGCTGCATCGGCTCGATCGGCTGTCGCGTGGCACGCTCGATCACGCGCAACATGTTGCGCTCGCGCGGCGCGATGAACAGGATCGCTTCACCGCTCCTACCCGCTCGACCTGTTCGACCAATCCGATGAACGTACGACTCTGGATCGTACGGCACGTCGTAGTTCACGACGTGACTGACGCGCTCGACGTCCAATCCGCGCGCCGCGACGTCGGTCGCGACGACGATATCGATCTGTCCGCTCTTGAGTCGGGCGACCGTACGCTCGCGCTGTGCTTGCGCGATGTCCCCGTTCAACGCTTCGACTGCGAAGCCACGAGCTTCGAGTCGTCGCGCCAGATCTTCGGTCGATAATTTCGTGCGCGTGAACACGAGCATGCCATCGAACGGCTCTGCTTCGAGGATCCGCGTGAGTGCATCCAACTTGTGCAGGCCGCTCACGATCCAATAGCGCTGGCGAATTTTCGCCGCGGTCGTCGTCTTGCTCTTGATCGTGACTTCCGCGGGATCGCGCAAGTACTGCTGTGCGATGCGTCGTACCGCGCTCGGCATCGTTGCAGAGAACAGCGCCGTTTGACGTTGCTGCGGCGTCCGCTCGAGGATCGTTTCGACTGCATCGATGAAGCCCATCCGCAACATCTCGTCCGCTTCATCGAGTACGACGTACTCGAGCGCGTCGAGCTTCAACGTGCCGCGTTCGATGTGGTCCGTGATACGGCCGGGCGTGCCGACGATGACGTGTACGCCGCGACGGAGGCTTTGCAATTGCGGCGTGTAGCTCTGACCGCCGTAGATCGGCAACACGTGAAACCCGCGCATGCGGCTCGCATAGCGCGTGAAGGCCTCCGCCACCTGAATCGCGAGCTCGCGAGTCGGTACCAGCACGAGCGCATTCGGGCCGCCGCGTGCCATATCCAGCTTCGAGAGAATCGGCAAAGCGAAGGCCGCGGTCTTCCCCGTACCGGTCTGCGCCTGCCCGAGGACATCCCGCCCCGCGAGAAGATGCGGAATTGTCGCGGCTTGAATCGGTGAAGGCGTTTCATAGCCGACGTCCGCAAGCGCGCTCAACACCGGCTCGCTGAGCGCGAGCTCCTTGAAACTCAGTGTGTCTTCAATCTCTGTACTGCTGGAGCTAGACAAAGCGAAACCTCGGGAGTGAGACGCCCGAAGGAGTCGGACGAGATGGGGCCGCGATTCTATACGCAGGGGACATTCCTCGTCTTCGAGGAGTGCCCCCTATCTATTCGTCATAAGTCGTTCGGGGACACTCCTCTGAACGAAGAATGTCCCCGGGAACCCCACGGGCGAGCAATCGTTACATTGGTAGCTGACGAAGGAGAGCGCCGTGGACCATCGCATGCCGCCCGCACCCGAGACCGAGTACTGGTCCGATCGCGATCAAGTCTTGCACCACACCTCAGAGGACCGGGAACGCGAGGGTGAGGCGCGGCTCAGGGATCCGATCGATTACAGCGCGATTGGCGGTCCGGAGAGCGAGCGATCTTACGGTCGCACCCGCAGCGACACCGGGGACTATCCCTTTGGACGTCATCAAGGTGCGGGCGACCGCGATCCGTATGGGCCCGCCGAGCGCGGCGGCTACGTCAAACGTAGCGCGCCGGCTCGTCTCACTCACTGATAGCGGGGGAATCCCACGCCATGCGTGAGCACCGGAACTCGCGCGATGAATCTGTTGGACGTCATGTACAACGTGCGCCCATTGTCGCCGAACGCGCAGTTCGCGATCGGCCCGCTGGTCCGAATTCGACCGAGGCGCTTACCTTGCGGCGAGAAGATCAACACGCCGCCTGGCCCTGTTGCGAACAGATGCCCGCTAACGCCGATCGATAAGCCGTCGGGCAAGCCGGGCGCATCCGGTCCCATCAAATCGGAGACATCGGCGAAGACACGCTTGTCGACGACTTCACCCTTGTCGTTGAGCGTGTACGCCATCCAGATCGGCCGTTCTGGATCCGAATTCGCGACGTAGAGGGTTCGTTCGTCAGGCGAAAGCTCGATGCCGTTCGGGAACGTGAGCTGATCGTCGAGCAAGTGCACCGTGCCGTCAGTGTCGACTCGATAGACGCCGTTGTGGCGCAATTCCTTCGCGGGGGAGGCGTTGCCGTTCTTGAGCCCATACGGTGGGTCGGTGAAGAAGATCGTGCCGTCGGTGCGACGGATGACATCATTGGGGCTGTTGAACTTCGATCCGTTGAACGATGTCGCGACCGGCGTCTTGCTCTTCGTCGCGAGGTCCATCCGCGCAATGATGCGCGTGCCCGAATCGGCTAGCAGCAGGCCACCATCGGGCTCCGCGAACAAGCCGTTCGCGCCAGGCTCGCGCAGGATTCCGAGGTCAGGACCATCGTATCCGGAGGGCTTCAAGAAAACAGAAAGGCCATCGCGCTCGGACCAGCGATACATCGTGTTCTCGGGTACGTCGGTGAACAGCAGATATTCGCCGCCCGCGATCCACGCCGGCCCTTCCGACCACGTGAATCCATCCGCGAGCTTCTCGATCTTCGCGGTGCTCTGGATGACATCATCCAACGCGGGGTCCCAACGATCGATGCTTCCGACAACCGGATACTTCGCTTCGCTTTGTTGAGTCGGCGCGCACGCCGCAACGAACAGCGCGGACGCGATCAAACCATAACGCCACATGGCTCCTCCTGAACGAACGCTTTGGCGCTCGTTTTCATCTTCTTTGCACGCCGCTCGGGCGCGATTGTTTTCTACTCGTGTCCTGCAAGTCGCTCGACCGAAACGGCCGTCGCAATCGCGGCGGCAGGCACATCGGTCACGAGCGCGTTCGCGATCTCGAATGCCCCGCTCACACGAATATCCGCGGATGACGCGCCGACCATCACGTCGATGCGGCCAGGCTCGACGCGCCATTGCCGGTCGAGGGCGTAGAGCGCGAACTGCCGAGGATTCAATCGGAAGCTCACACGCTTTGCCTCACCGGGCGACAATGTGACACGTTTGAAGCCCCGCAGTTCCTTTACCGGCCGCGCAACCGAGGCGACCGGATCGCGAACGTAGAGCTGGACAACTTCATCGCCGGCCACCGCACCCGTATTGCGCACCGTGACGGCAACCGTGACCTCCTGATCCGCAGCCACCTTCTGGCGATCGATGGTGAAATCCGAATACTCGAAGGTCGTGTAGCTGAGGCCGTGACCGAACGGGAACAGCGGCGTGATCGGCTGATCCATGTAACGCGCCGTGTCCTTGCTGAGGTCCGGATCGGCGGGACGACCGCTTGGATAGGTCGCGTAGTAGAACGGTACGGCGCCCGTCGCCCGCGGAAAAGCGGCGGGTAAGCGCCCGCCGGGCGAGTACTTCCCGAATACGAGATCCGCGATCGCCGGCCCCGCTTCCACACCGAGCATCCACGTTTCGAGAATGGCCGGTGCATTCTCCGCGAGCCACGACATCGCAAGCGGACGGCCATTCGCGAGCACGACGACTACCGGTTTGCCCGTTGCGAGCACCTGTCGCGCAAGCTCGATCTGGCTCGGGGGAATCCCGATGTCGGCGCGACCGCGCGCTTCCCCGCTCATATCGAAGTGCTCGCCCATCACGAGCACGGTCGCGTCCGCGGACTTCACAGCCTCAACCGCCGCGGCGATTCCGGAGGTGTCTTCGGTGCGCGGATCGGCGCCCGCGGCGTAGACGACCTTCACGCCTTTCGGCGCGGCGCGCTCGAATCCCTGCAAGATCGTGACGACCTCTTCCGCTCGCCCCTGCGCGCGCCAGGAACCGAGCATCGAAAGACCATCATTCGCGAGCGCACCGACGACAGCGAGCGTCTTCAGATTGTCTGCTCGAAGCGGCAACACGTTGCCTTCGTTCTTGAGCAGCACGATCGACTCGCGCGCGACGCTGCGCGCGAGCTCGCGATGTTGAGGTGCAAGCAGCGAACGCTTTTCACGTCGCACATCGTGATACTGCATTGGACGATCGAACAAACCGAGCGATTCCTTCGCCCGCAACAAGCGCAGCACGGCTTCATCGAGCCGCTTCGTCAGCTCGGGGCTCGCTTGAATCGCTTGCTTCAGATCCTGCTCGTAGACCGCACCGACCATATCCATGTCGACGCTCGCTTGCAGCGCGAGGCTGGCCGCGGCGCTACGATCGGCAGCGACACCATGCGCGAGCAGCTCGGCAATGGCATTCCAATCGCTGATCAGCACCCCCTGATAACCCCATTGCTCCCGCAGCAGCGTGCGGCCGAGCGCCTGGTTCGCGGTGGTTGGCACGCCGCCGATATCGTTGAACGCCGCCATGAACGAAGCCGCGCCCGATTTCGCCGCGGCATAGAACGGCGGCAAATACACCTCGTGCAGCGTCCGCTCGGAAATATCCGCGGAGTTGTAGTCGCGCCCGCCAATGGCCGCTCCGTACGCGCCGAAGTGCTTCGCGGTTGCCATGATCGTATCGGGTCGCGCGAGATCGGCGCCTTGATAGCCGCGGACCTGCGCGATCGCGAGCTCGGCGCCCAAGTACGGATCTTCGCCTGCGCCCTCGACGATGCGGCCCCAGCGTGGGTCGCGCGCGATATCGATCATCGGCGCGAACGTCCAGTGCAGTCCCGCGGAAGAAGCTTCGGCAGCGGCAACGCGGGTGGCGGCTTCGACGCTTTCGGGCTTCCACGTGCTCGCCATCGCAACGGGCACCGGGAAGATCGTGCGATAGCCATGCACGACATCCATTGCGAAGAGCAGCGGAATACCGAGGCGGGACTCTTCGACTGCGACCTTCTGCAGCTTAGCGAGGGGCTCGGCGCCGGCGACATGCAGGTAAGAACCCACCTGCCCCGCTCGTACCCGCTCTAACTCCGCGTCGTCGAGCCGCGAATTGAGCGCTTTGCTCCGACCGCCCGCGCGCTGCACGAGCTGCCCGAGCTTCTCCTCGAGCGTCATCTTCTGCAGCAGCGCCTCTGCGCGCGACGTCGATTGCGCATACGCATGACCCACGAACAGAGAGACGCAGCCAATGCTCGCGATCAGCGCGGCGCGATGAACGTTCGCCAAGATCCACCCCTGAGCGTATTGTTGTGCGCGCCAATGTAAACGCCCGCGCCCCTGGTGTCACGCTTCTGGCCTGGCCACGCGATTGCCGCGGAGACAAGCTGCGCGGCATGGCGCAAACTTACGCATTCCCCTTTCTGCGACTCATAGAGGTATTCGTGCACGGGCTTCGAACGAGGACGACTGGATCGCTTGTATTGGCTTTCATACTGAGCGCGTGCGGCTCCGGCGACCGCGTCAATCCCAGCGATGCACCCGTCATCAAGATTGACGGTTCGAGCACGGTGTTCCCGATCGCCGAAGCCGTCGCGGAGGAGTTTCAGCTCTCTGAGCGGGGCGCGGCGCGAGTCACCGTCGGCCTCTCGGGGACGGGCGGCGGGTTCAAGAAGCTATGCCGCCGCGACACCGACGTCGCGAATGCCTCGCGCCCTATCCTGAAAGAAGAAATGGAAGCCTGCCTCGCCTCGGGCGTGGAGTATCTCGAGGTGCCGGTTGCTTTTGATGCGATCACCGTCGTCGTCAACCCGAAGAACGACTGGGTCAAGAGCATCACCATCGAGGACCTGAAGAAGATTTGGGAGCCCGCCGCACAGGGTGTGATCTTGCGATGGAATCAAGTTCGCCCCGAGTGGCCCGACGCGCCGCTCATGCTGTTCGGGCCTGGCGCAGATTCAGGTACGTTCGACTACTTCACCGAAGCCGTCGTCGGCAAAGCGAAAGCGAGCCGCGGCGACTACACGGCGAGCGAAGATGACAACGTGCTCGTGCAAGGCGTCGAGCACAACACGAACGCGCTCGGCTATTTCGGTTTCGCCTATTACATCTCGCACGAAGCGCGCATGCGCGCGGTGCCCATCGAACAACCAAGCGGCCCCCCTGTTCTACCGTCGATCGAGACGGTCACGAACGGGACCTATCAGCCGCTCTCGCGCCCGCTGTTCATCTATCCGAGCGCGGAAGCGACCCAGCGCCCAGAAGTACAGCGACTGCTCGAGTTCTACTTGAAGGAAGGCGGTGCGCTCGCGGCGGAAGTCGGTTTCGTTCCGCTGCCCGCGGAGGCGAGCGCCCAGGCACTCGAACACTTCAGGAATCGTCGCCTAGGAACCGTTTTCGGTGGCGTACCCGAAGTCGGCGTTACGATCGAAGACGTCCTCGAACGCGAGGCGACATTGACCCCCACCGGCACTCACCACTGATGGATCCGTCGTGACCAACCCCTACGAACCGCCACGAGCAAACGTCGAGCGTACGGACAACGAACGCGGCTCGCTGCCGAAGGCGATCGCGATCGGCGTGCTCATCGATATCGGGGGCTCGCTCGCGGTCGGCTTCGCGGCAGCCATTCTGTACGGCATCGTGCTCGGGGCGACCGGGCACTCCGAGGAGGAGATCACGCGCACGTTCGAGAACCTCGGTACGTGGTCCGCGTACAGCATTGTTTCGATGTTGATGGGCTTGGCGATCTCCGCCTTCGCAGGCTATCAGTGCGCGCGCATCGCGAATCGCGATGGCTATCTCGGCCCAGGCATTCTCGCGATCATCTCGTGCGCGTTGGGCGTGTTGCTGAGCGGCGATGCCTACTCGCAAGCGGAGCTGCTGATATTGAGCGTGCTCAACGTCATCGCAGTACTCGGCGGCGCATCCGTTTTCGTGACGCGAAGGCGCGTGTAGGTCGGCCCGCGAGATGCTCCTGCAACACGGGCTTCCCTACATCCTTGTAGGTCGGCCCGTGAGATGCTCCTGCAACACGGGCTTCCCTACATCCTTGTAGGTCGGCCCGTGAGATGCTCCTGCAACACGGGCTTCCCTACATCCTTGTAGGTCGGCCCGTGAGATGCTC
>JBIQKP010000200.1:0-1624 GCA_044506405.1 Lysobacterales bacterium
ACCGTCAACCAATCCTAAGTGATCAAGATGTAGAGCGCTTGCAGGCCGATGATCACGAACAGGGCAGACAGATCGATTCCGGCGATCGGCGGAATGACGCGCCGAACCGGCCTCAAGATCGGCTCGCAGAGGCTGCTGAGGATCATCGCCGCGGGGCTGTACGTGCCGGGGGCGATCCAGCTGAGCAGCACGTAGAGCAGGATCGCGAAGGTGTAGAACTGCAAAATCGTCAGCAGCAGGGTGAGCAGCGCGATGTAAGTGAACTGCCCGAGCGTGAATACGAAAGGGTACGCGCCGAGCAGCCACAATACCGCGGTGGCCGCGAACTGGACGATGAGGAGCGCGACGATCGAAGCGGTATCGATCTTACCGATGGGCGGCAGGACGCGTCTGAGCGGCAGAACGAGCGGGTTCGTCAAGCGAATGACGGCTTGCGAGAGCTGATTGCGCGAGTCCGCGCGCACGAGCGGCAGCAACACCCTGAGGAGGAACACCGTCACGAGCAGGAGCTGCAACAGGGTTCGAACGATGAAGATGAGTGCGTCCATTGAGTGAGCGTATTGGAGCGTGGGCGGTGATGACAGTTGACGGTCGGAATCCAATCTCCGGCTTCAATTCTTCCCTAGGTCTTGCGCGAGCTCTGCGGACCGACGTGATGCAGCAGCAATCGCGTCTTTGAACAGCGAGCGAACCTCGTGCGCTTCAAGATGCTTGAGTGCCGCTTCTGTCGTGCCGCCCTTCGAGGTCACTTGCGCTCGGAGCACGGCGGGTGTTTCGCTCGCCTCGCGTGCCATGAGCCCAGAGCCATAGGCGGTCTCGATGGCGAGCTTGCGGCTGATCTCGCGCGGCAAGCCGAGCGCGACGCCGGCATCTTCCATCATCTCGATCAAGAGAAAGAAGTAGGCGGGGCCGCTGCCGGAGACGGCGGTGACGGCATCCATCTGCGCCTCTTCGTCGAGCCACAAGGTCGCGCCGACCGCGCTCAGAATTTCAGCCGCTGTCGCGCGATGCGATTCGGAGACACCGCTGGTCGCGAACAATCCGGTCATGCCACAGCCCTGCAATGCAGGACGATTCGGCATGCAACGCACGACGGGGAGTCCGCTGGCCCAACGTTCGATGTCGCTCGCGCGAATGCCAGCCGCGACCGAGATCAGGAGTGGGCGTTTTGCGTCGAGCGCCTCACGCATGGCGGTGATCACTATGTGCAGATCCTGCGGCTTCACGGCGAGGATCGCGACGTCCGCTTCAGTGACGGCGGCGGCGTTGCTCGTGGCGATGCGCACGCCGTACTGAGCGCGGAGCGCATCGAGTTGGCTCGCAATGGGGTCGGACACGATGAGATCGTTCGGCGCGCGACCGCGCGCGATCAATCCGCCGATCAGGCTGCGAGCCATGTTGCCGCCGCCGATGAATGCGATCGTCTGAGACATGGGGTTGGAGTTTACAGGGACATTCCTCGCGGGGGACATTCCTCTTCGAGGCGTATCTCCTTCTTGCGCTGGAGCTGAAGAACGCGAGAGTGCGGAGTGCGGAGTGCTACATGTTGCGAGCGGGCCTGCCGCTCGGGACTTGTTTCGGGACCGGGCGTGAATACGTCCATGTAGCCCTGCAAACGAAGACG
>JBIQKP010000109.1:0-9957 GCA_044506405.1 Lysobacterales bacterium
TTTTGTTGCGCAAGCCTTTCGATGTGAGCGGCTTATCGACTATCGTGCGGGACGCATTGCAATTCACCATCGCGAATGGCCAGCGAGCGCCCTCCCCCACACCGATGCCGCAGCCGAGCCTCTAACGAGGTAATGGCCGCGGCCGCGCGCGCATGAACGCCGCGGCGCTTTGGATATTGGCGATCGTGCTGATGGTCGTGGGCGCGGCCGGCATCATCTTGCCCGCACTGCCAGGCGTGCCCCTCATTTTCGCCGGTATGGTGCTCGCAGCGAGCATCGATGACTTTCAACGCATCGGCTGGATGACGCTCACGATCCTCGGTTTTCTGACCGTGATCGCGTTCATCGTCGACTTCGCCGCCTCCGCGCTCGGTGCGAAACGCGTCGGCGCGAGCTCGCGCGCAGTGTGGGGCGCCGTGATCGGAACGCTCGTGGGGCTCTTCTTCGGCTTCGTCGGTCTCGTGCTCGGCCCTTTCATCGGCGCTGTCGTCGGCGAGATGAGCGTGCACGGCCGAATGCATCAAGCCGGCCGCGTCGGTGTCGCGACGTGGATGGGCTTGATCTTCGGCACACTCTTCAAGCTCGCGATTGCCTTCTCGATGCTCGGCATCTTCGTGTTCGCGTACTTCATCGCCTGATGGATAACGTCACGCACACTCTAATCGGCGTGCTCGTCGGCGAAGCCGCAGCCCACCTCACGAAACCTTCGCCCAACGGCTTGTCGCAGACGCAGCGCCGCTCGCTCTTCGTGACGACGATGGCGATCGGCAGCAACTTGCCCGATCTCGACTTTCTCTACTCTACCCTCACCGGGAGCAAGCTCGATTATCTACTTCATCATCGCGGTCACACGCATACGTTCGTCGTTGCCGTTCTGATCGCGGGGATCGTTTGGCTCGGCTATGAGCTCTGGGCGCGGCGACGCGCTCTTACAATGGCGCGATCCGATCGCATCGCGCTCATCGGGCTCGCACTCCTCGCCCCCGTGTTGCACATCTTCATGGACATGGCGAACAACTACGGTGTGCACCCGTGGTGGCCGTTCGACAATCGATGGACGTACGGCGATTCCGTGTTCATCGTCGAGCCGCTCCTGTGGGCGGCTGCCGCGCCAACGCTCTTCCTGCTACGCACGCGGCTTGCGCGCGCGCTCGTGGGACTCGTGTTGATCGCCGGCATTGCGCTGACGTTTCTCACGGGCATGGTGCCCATTCCGATCGCCGTCGCTTACACAGCACTCGTCGCCGCGCTCGTCTACGCGGGCATGAAGCTCGAGCCGAGGACAGCGGTGATAATCGGCCTCAGTGTGTGGATCGGCACCACGGCGGGATTCATCTACATGAGCCATCGAGCGGGCGCGCGTGTTGACACGCTTGCAGCACGCCTGTTTCCGAATGCGCACTCGTTCGACCACGTTCTCACGCCGATGCCCGTGAATCCCATTTGCTGGGAGCTGATCCTCGTGCAAGAAGAAGCGGGTGCGCTGGTTCTGAGGCGGGCGATGCTGTCGATGGCGCCCAACTGGATTCCGGCCGCCCACTGTCCGGGTCGAAGTCTAGACATCCCGATCACGGCACCGCTGCAGGCCGTCGCAGCGCCAGACAGTCGCGAGCTTCAATGGCACGGAGAAGTTCGATCGGACATCGACACGCTCTTGGGAACATGGCGCGAGAACTGCCGAGTGGAGGCGTTGATGAGATTCGTTCGCGCACCCTGGCTCGCACGCATCGAAGGCGATGGTCTCGTGATCGGCGATCTTCGGTACGACCGGGAGAACGGGCTCGGTTTTTCTGAGATCGAAGTCGATTCGGACGCCGAGCCTTGCCCGACTCTCGTCCCTCCCTGGGTGCCGCCGCGGGCCGATCTGCTCGAGCGGAGGAACGAGCCGAAGGGGTAGCCATCTGTCAGCGGATCTTTCTGTAGGACATATACGTTCTACGGTCCGGGCAATTTGGTACCTACATGAAAACTGGCCGTCCCGTGATGCAACTCATCGCCTGGCATGCTCTGGCGATGTTGACGATTGCGTGCCTTCCCGCGATCAAGTTCGGGCAGGCATGGTGGCACATTCCGAAACGCCACTTGCTGCCGGCGGCCGCTTTTATCTGCGCCTACGGCCTCGCCGCTCTGCTGACGATTGCGTTCGTACGCAGCGCCGATCGGCGCGCCGTCCGGCAAGCCTTGCTGATCACGCTGAGCGCGTTTGGACTTTGTCTCTTCGTGCTGGTGGTCGCAGGTATCGACGTGCCGCGTTATGTCCTGCTCCCGGCATTCATCACCGCGATCATTCTCATTCCACTGTCCGCCGCAAGTCCGCGCGCGCGACGCGTCGGGTGGATCGCGCCAGTCCTTGGAAGCGCTGCGGCACTTCTATTCGTCGTGCGCGCGCTTGCCTTTCACCCAACAAGCCCCCTGAAGATCGAGCGCGACTTCATTCACACGGCGTTCTACGACTTGCAGGTGAACGCATTTGAAGGACTGATTCCGAAGATTGCAACGCGGGGCGGCGGGTTGGATCGAATCGGTCATCAGGTGCTACTCGGCACCGGCGACGGGCGTCTCTACCTTTTGAACGTGGGCTCGAGCGAAAGCTCGATTGAGGTCGAAGCGCTTCCGACCACCGTGCCGAGCAATCGCGAGGAGTTCGCGGCTGCATTCGGCGGCAGCGCTCAATCGCCCTCCCGCTCAAGGGACTGGAGCGATGCCGGTCCGCCGCGCGTTCAAACGTGGCGCTTTCGCGTCGCGGATGTGATCGCTCAACAGCGAGGCGCGCGCGTGCGAATCTTCGCATCGCATCACTACTGGAACGCCGAGGGCGGCTGCTTTACGTTGCGATTGTCCGAGATCGAAGGTGCTGCATCGAATCTTGCGGGCTCGCTGCAAGATGCGAAGTGGCGAACGGTATTCGAAACACAACCTTGTGTCCCGCTGACCGGTGAGCACCGCAAGCGCGGTAAGAATCCGTTCAAAGGTGAAGAAGCCGGCGGACGACTCGCCTTCATCGATCAAGACACGCTGCTCCTCACCGTGGGCGACCACGGCTTTCACGGGCTCGATTCTTTGGAGCGGTTCGCGCAGGACCCGAATGCGTCGTACGGTAAGACCATTCGCATCAATCTTGCGAGTGGCGATGCTGAAGTGTTCACGCTCGGCCATCGCAATCCGCAAGGACTCTTCATCGCAGACGACGGCAGGATCTGGCTGACCGAGCACGGGTCGCAAGGCGGCGATGAGCTCAACCTGCTCACCGCCGGCGCGAACTATGGATGGCCCCAAGTAACGTACGGTACCGAGTATGGCGCTTCGCTCTGGCCGCTCAGCAAGCAGCAAGGCCGGCATGACGGCTACACGCAGCCGAACTACGTCTGGGTGCCCAGCATCGGCGTATCCAACCTCATTCAGATCAGGGGAGAGAAGTTTCCCATTTGGCGCGGCGACTTCATCGTCGGTTCGCTCGCGACGCGTTCCTTATATCGCCTCGCACTCAACGACGATCGGGTGCTACTGAGCGAGCCTATCGATATCAAACATCGCGTTCGCGACGTGCTGGAGCTCGAGGACGGCAGGTTGCTCGTCTGGACGGACGATACGGCGTTGCTGCTGATCGAACCTGCGCAAGCGACGGCAGGTGCAGCCACCTTTGCGTCGCTCTGCTTAGGGTGCCATCAAACCGTAGATGGCATCACGCATCGCATCGGTCCCGATCTGTTCGGCGTCGTCGATCGCGGTATCGCGGATGCACCGGGGTACGGCGAATACTCGGCCGCGTTGCGTGCGCATCCGGGGCGCTGGACGCGTGCGCATCTCGATACGTTCTTGCGCGATCCGCAGGCGTTCGCACCGGGCACGACGATGGCATTCCCCGGGATACCGGATGCCGATAAACGAGCGGCGTTGATCGACTATCTCGCAGGACTCGATCAGAAGTAATCGCGCGCCTGCGATCGGTCACTTACGGTTCGGGAACTCCGACAGGATTTCCTCGACGAGTGCACGCGCGGCTTCTTCGCTGGTCTCTTGCTGCGGGATCGACGCTTCCAGAACGCCGCTCCAGATCTGCGCGTTCTTCGCGGCATCGACGATGTCGAGCACGAGCGTCGCGCCGAAGCGATCGCGCTGGCCTATCGGCAGACTCACGCCGATACCGCCGCCGACGCCGCGCGAGCCGCCGCCCGCGCCGACGCCAATCTGCGGTTTCTCTCGCGGACGCTCATGCGTCGTGAACACGTAGCTGATGCGACAATCGGGGTTGTCGGTCGACAGCGTGTAGCCCTTGCGTTCCAACGTCGCCAGTGCCGCAGCGCGCACACGCTGATCCGTGAGCGACGCCGCGTCTTTCGTTTGCGGCAACCAGTCGAACGTCTGACAGCGCGCCAGATCGACGCCGTCCGCTTTGTCTACGCGAACGCTGGACGGCGCGCCCGCGCAACCGGCGAGCGCAAACAAAAGCGCCGCGATCGAGATCCTTCTGAAGTTGACGACCTTCATTGCTTCTTCGCCTCGTGTGGTTCGCCAGCCATGCGCGTGCGAACGCTGTACTCGTAGTGCCAAGGCTCATCCGGCGACTCGAGCGGACCTACGAAGCGCGTCCCGAGCGTCGCCTGCTTCAACTTCGCAGCCCAACCGTCCCGCTTCCACACGGCATCCGCCGCCGTGAGCGTCGTAGGCGCGACGACCTTGCCATCTTTGTAGACAGCGAAGTCGATTGCCCTCAGCTGACCATGCGCGGAAAGACCCGGCGCCGCGAGCGCGGCGGCCGAGGGTGGGCGCCAATGCCGCAGAAATCTCGCAAGCCGTTCGACGTGCGCCTCGGTCGGAACTTTAGGGTAGTCCGATTCGAGCAGCTCTCGCCTGACTGCCAGATGAACGGCGTCGGAGACGCGCCCGACCGATGCGTTCTCGTTCCATCGTTCGAGTTGCGTATCGAGGCTTCGTACCTGGGTGTTCGCGTACAGCGTGTAGCCGGGATTCTTTGATTCGAAGCGACTTTGCACGCGACGGACCTCGGCTAGGAATGCATCGTGGTGAGGCGTTTGCTCGAACGCTGCGATCTGCTCGTCGGTCCAACTCCAGCGCTCGACCAACCGCTCGCCCGCACGAACATAGGCGCGCAGCGCGAGCCATTGTCGTGGCGCGTCATCGATGCGCGCCATCGCGCGTCGTGCCTGCGGCGGAAGCTCGCGCACGAGCGCATCGCGATAGCGCTCGATACGCGTTTCGGTGCCGTGGCTCGCTGAATTCGCGAGCGACGCCTGCGCGGCGATGCAGACGCCGAGCAGTACCGAGAGCGTTGCGAACGGGTGTGAGTGGGTCACGAGCGCGATCCAGCTAGTCGAGGTCCTTTAGCTAGACTGACGCCCACGCCCCGCGGTTCCACGGGGCCGCGACCCACATGTGATGTTTACAGTTCGGTCGTATCGGTCGGCTGCTTCTCGATCAGGATCGAGCCGCGAATGACGAGCGCCGCGATCGCCCCGATCGCCGCCAATTGCGGTGCGAGCAATGTGCCGACGACACCCACGGTCAGCGGAATGTCTACCAACACCTTGCCCTCTTCGTTCTTGATCAGGACGCGGCGAATGTTGCCTTCGCGGATGATCTCTTTGATCTTCGCGAGCAGTGTGTCGCCGCTGAATGCGAATTCCTCGGTGTTCGGATTAGTCATAGAGCCTCCGCGGTGATGTAGGTGACCATCAGCCAATCAGTTCCTTCAACTTCGCATGTCCCGTGCGCGACATCGGCAGCTTCGTGCCGTCCGAGAGAATGGCAAGCCAGCTATCCTTGCCGTAGAGATCGATGCGTGCGAGGCGCTCCACGTTCATGATGTACGAGCGATGGATGCGCACGAAGCGTGTCGGGTCGAGCTGACTTTCGAGATCGCTCATCGTCTGCTGTTTGCGCAGGCGCTTGCCGCCCGCGGCGAACGACAAGTAATCGTCCTGCGCTTCGATGAAGTCGATGCGATCGATCGGCAGTACGTGCACGCGCCCTTCGTGACGGATGAGAATGCGCTCCAAGCTTCTCCCGGGCGGACGCGCGGCGAGCGACAGTTCCTGCGCGGACGGTGGCGGCGTCTTCGCCCGCAAGCGTTCGCGAGCACGCTCCACCGCAGCCGCCAAGCGCGGCGGCTCGACCGGCTTGAGCAAGTAATCGACGGCGTGCACTTCGAACGCGCGCAATGCGTATTCATCGTACGCCGTCGTGAAAATGACGGCGGGTGCCCGCTCGCCCAAGAGCTCGAGGACTTCGAACCCGGAGAGCTTCGGCATTTGAATGTCGAGGAAGATGAGATCGGGACTGAGCTCCTCAGCGAGCTTCACGGCCTCGAAACCATTCGCCGCTTGCCCTGCGATCTCAATCTCCGGAATGCCTTGCAAATGCTCGCTCAGTATCGAGCGTGCGAGCATCTCGTCATCTACGATCAATACGCGCACGATAAAGTCCTCGTCATACCCAAGTTGAAACCGCTCGCCCGACGACCGCGTTCACGCAAGCGCTTTTCCTTCCCGCTGCTCCGAGGGTGTCGCTGTCCCGGTCGCAGGCAACAGGATCGAGACGCGGAAGTGATCTTCCTTCGCATCGACATCCACGCTCGCGCGGTTGCCGCAGAGCGTCTCCACCCGGGACCGAACGTTCGCGATACCCATACCGGTTCCTCGCGACGGCGGACGATCCGGATCGCACGGATTCTCCACGATGATCTCGAGCAATCCATTATTGCGCCGAGCGGTCACGCACACATCGCCGCCTTCGAGCAGGTGAGCGACCCCATGATGCACGGCATTCTCGACGAGCGGCTGTAGCACGAGCGGAGGTACGGACACCTGCCGCACCTCCTCCGAAACATCGAAGCGCGAGCGCAAGCGTTCGCCGAAGCGGACGCGCTCGATCGCAAGAAACGTCTCGACGAGCGAGATCTCTTCGGCCAGCGGAATCGCCTGCTCGCGCGCGAGCGTCAGACTCTTGCGAAAGAACTGCGCCATCAAGAAACACATTTGTCGCGCGGCGATGGCATCTTGACCGATCAGTGCGGCAACAGAGTTCAGGCTGTTGAACAAGAAATGCGGATCGAGCTGTGCGCGCAGCGATTTGAGCTCGGCCTCGCGCGCATAGACCTGCAGCTCGAGCGCGCGGCGCTCCGCCTCGCGCGAGCGCTGATAGGCGCCGGCGAGATAGTGGCCGAGCACCGCAAGCAGAATACCGATCGCGCCCGCGAACACGAGCAGCGGGATCGAGCCGACCGCGGACTCAGGATAACTCTGCCCCGGATCGAGCAACCAGAGCGCCCAACCGTACGCCGCCGCGAGCCACAATCCCAGCGCGATTGTCCCCGCACCCAGCCAGGAGACCACCATGCGGGGCAACGGCGTTCCCGCCGGCATCGACTGGACGAGATACCAGAACGAAAGCGATTGCATGCCGAGCAACACGGCGAGCGGCACTGCGAATTCGAGTGCCCATTCGACCGGTGCGCGGCCGCCGTAGATCAGGATGACCGAGATGAACAGGCCGAAGACGACCCACACCGCGATGTAGAGCAACAGGCGACTGCGTCGTACGAGAACCGGATGCATCAGTTCTTCAGCTCGATGCCGCTCATCAAGTTGAAGCCGCGGATGATGAGCGTCTTCGTCGGAATGACGTTCGTCGGACGGCGATTGTCCACAAAGCCGCCAATGAGCGTCGTTAGCTTGCTCGACACCGTCCAATCGGGCGGCACGAAGATCTCGATACCACCCCAGAACGTGAACACGTCGAGGATGACCTCATCGCCGTCCATCGGCGTGTCTCGCAAGTCGAGCTTGATTCCGCCCATGATTGCGCTCAAGTCGCCACCGTTGAACGGATGCATGACGGGGTGAAGATCGACGTACGACATGAACGCCATGGAGCGGATGAACTCAGGCGATTTGTCCTTGCGCGGTAAGCGCAGATTCTCGGAAGTGGGACTCGAGTCGAAAGCTTCCGAGCTCGGCGGCCGTTCGGTGCTTTCGGAGCTCGACTTGTGCCCGCGGGAATTCGGCCCAGAGCGATAGATGAGACGTGTACCGATGAAGACGAGCACCGCCGGCACCAGCAAGTCCCAGAAATTGAACGCCACCCAATCCATGTTGTCCGCGAACAGCCACACGCCGCCGCAGATGAGCACCCACGGCCAAGGGTTGCCTCTGCGCTGGCGCGAATCGCGCAGCATCGCCACGCCGGCAACGACGAGCGTCAACGGCCACAATGCTCTCACCAGCCAGCGCGCATCGACCCAGCCGAGATTGCCGAGCAGCAAGAGCACGCCGATCGCAACGATGATGCCACCTAGGACGAGACGTGAAGAAGGCGGTGTGCGACGCTCCGACTGGCTCATGAATCACCATCTGTTCTACGGCCGTGCCCCCTGCGCGCGCCGCAGTCGTGATCGAACATGACAGAGAACCCGGCCGCAATGACGTACACAGGCCACGCGCTCCACCAGTCGAGGCCGAACAACTTGAAGGAACCGATCAGCGCATATACGCCGACGGCGAGAAACCACAGACCGCCCATCCGATCGAGATAACGATTCGGCTGGACGAGGCCCCAGATGCCCAATGCGATGATTGGCACCGGAAAGTACTTCCACAGGTGCCAAGGCAGTGCCACGCCCAACTTGAGCGCGAGCAGCACGCCTCCAAGCGACACCAATATGATGCCGATCAGGAGTCCCGGCTGATGTGGCGATGAGCGCTTCTCAGGCATGGCCGTCGTGCCGCGGCGCTTGCCGCGGGTCAGGGGACTGCTCGATTTCAGCGAAACGGGTAGACATTGAGGGCTCTGGCGTTAGGGCCTGGTCGTCGATGGTCGTACGTTACGTGCCTCGCACCCCCTAAGCCAGCGATCACCGGCGAACCGCAGGTGGGGACCGGCGAAAGGACGCGACGAGGTCGTGCAACCCCGTTCTGCCCTCCCGATGCCCGCCCTGGCAGGGCTAAACTTGGGTAATGCGCTTAATCCAAACTCTGACACTTGCTCTCATCGCCGTCGCCCTGTCCGCGGGATGCGGCTCCACTCCGCCGCAGCAACCACGGACCGGAAGTCCCCCGCAACGCTCGACGCCTCCCCGCTCGCAGGGCGATGCCATCGTCGCAGCCTTACGCGGCTCGCAAGTCGAGCGCAATCCAGCGAGAGCATTCGCGCATATACAAACCGCGCTCGAGCAAGCCCCCGAGCGCAAAGAACTCGTGTGGCTCGCGGCACGCTTGTGCGTCGATGTCCCTCGCTGCGAGCCGCAGGTGTATGAAAGCCGCCTACGGAAGCTCGATCCCGGCAACGGTGTCGTCTGGATGGGACCGCTCGCGGATGCGCAAGCGCGTGGCGATGACGCCGCCGAGACGCAGATCCTCGAAGCATTGAGTCGCGAGTCTCGATTCGATGTCTACTGGAACACGCTGCTCGCGCAGGGCGCACTCGCGCTCAGTGCGCAATCGCGCGAGCCCGCGCCGAAGATGCTGAACGGTCCGCTCGCGAACGCGATCATCGAGGTCTCGGGCTGGCTCACGGCCGTCGCGATGCCGTCATTCACGAGCATCGCGAATGCCTGCAGCCATGAGCGCACGCGCGTTGCCGCGGTGGCGGAGCGCTGCCGGAATGTCTCGAAGGTTCTCCAGAATGGCGACACCTACGCCGCCGAAGCCGTCGGGCTCGGCATCGCGCAGCGCGCGGCGCGCGCGGATTCGCCGTCGATCGTGGCGTTAGCCGAGCACGCAGCGGTCTTGAGCTACCAGCACGACACTGCGGGCGAGATCCTCGGCTATCAGGTCGAGCGCGAGAAGATGTCCGCGGAGCGGATCGAGCTCATGAAGAAGCTGCGACGCGAACAGGATGTGTCGATCGCGGTGTTGAAGTGGGCGGGCGTACCGCTCACACCGCAGTAGGTCGGAATTTATTCCGACACATTCTCACCGACACATTCACACCGACACATTC
>JBIQKP010000022.1:0-56630 GCA_044506405.1 Lysobacterales bacterium
AGCTCGCACCGAACAGACTGCCATGACCGCACTCGTGCATGAGCACGAGGACACGCAACGTAAACAGGCTCATCGGCAGAATCATGGCGAGCGCGGCCCAGTAGGAAACGCTGGCCAAGTGAGCCGCGCCCCACCAGAGTAGTCCGATCGGACCTAGCGTCGTAGCGACTTGTGTCCAGGCAATGAGGTTATCGGGCTTGGCATGACGCTGGATGATCGCGCGCTTCTGCTGCTTCAAGCGATGTGTCGCGGACACGCGGGCCCCTCTTATTGTTATTGGTACGAGGCATTAGTGCCCAGACGAACTGACTGTAACAGGCGAGAGCGTGCAGCGCACGAACTCATCGAGGCCGGCGCCAACACCGAGCGCTCGACTTCGCTGGGATCCACGTTGAGGACTCAAGAAGATGAGCGCAAGATCGCGCACTCGCGCCGTGCATTCCGCCGCGCCGAGTTGCTATGCTCGCCTCGAGTCGAGACCGTGAAGCGTGAGCACCGGCGACGTCGTCTAACACGAGATTCGTCATAACGAACGTAAGTTATGGAACGTCGACGGGACACTTTTGGGGCTTCGTCGCGCCATGTTGGCGTGTTCTTGTTCACTTGTGTCCTGCACGCGAGCGCCATCTATTTCGCGACGAGCCTGCTCGTCGCAGAACACGCACCTCAGTGGAGCACGCTGCAAGTCTCGTTCATCCCGGTGAAGCCGGTCGATCCGCCTCCTCCTCCGCCCATCCCGGTCGTACTCACTGACGCGTTTGCGGAACGTCAGCTGATGGATATTGCGGCGCCGGAGCTTCAGATTGCCGTTCCCATCGAGGTCAGCCGAGCGATTCAAGCCCCGACACCTGACCCGCTGCCGCAGGCCAATAGCGCGCCGCAGAAAGAGGAAGGCTACGGCCCTTTGACAAAGCCTCGCGTTCTCTCTGGGCCCAAGTCTCAAAGTCGCTACCCGAGAGAGTCGATTAGTAAGAAGGAATCCGGCCGCACCGTCGTCACGATCTGCATCTCTGCCACGGGCACGGTAGACGACGTGAGCGTTGCGAAGAGCTCTGGGTATTCGCGGCTCGATCAAGCGGCGGTGGAAATAGGACGAGACTACTTATTCACACCGGCGATGCGAGGAGGTGAGGCCGTCGCGGTCTGCCTCCCGTACGGCATTACGTTCCGTATCGCAACAGGCGGAGCGTCGCAAAGCTGGCACTGACAGGCACTTCCCTTCCGATAAGCCACGATTTCCTCCGTCGATGTTTTGGTTCAACCTATCGATGAGCAGCCGAGGAGTGAACATGTCGCAATTGAACTTGATCGCGAGTGGTGCGGCCATCCTGTTTATCCTGGCGACTGCGTCGCCCGTGTTGGCTCAGACGGACCCGAGTGTGGCGAACCAAAACAGCTTGGGTAACGCCGGTATCAACGACGGTCGCCTGATCGATCTTTCGATTCCGTCGGTGAGCGACCCTGCCGCGGTCGACATGCTCTTCAAAGAAGGCAGCCCCCTCGCCTCGATCCTCGAAGGCCTGAACGAGAAGGGCTTCCACATCCGCTACAAGGCAAAGCACTTCGACCCCACGATGACGCTCCTCAGCCTTCCCGAGAGCAGCCGTATCGACGATGTTCTACGCGAGATCTTGGAGCCCTGGAGCTTCCGTGTTTATCGCTCGCCGATGGGCCACTTGGTCGTCACGCCGGGCAAGAAGAAGACCTCGCCGGCCCCGAGGGATGAGACGCACGAGAAGCTCAAGAACATGGCTCGATGAGCGTCGCTCGACGAGCGTGACGTATCGAGCGGTCCCGCCTCCAGGCGGACCGGTTCAGCTTTCCCCGCTCGGCGCTGAAAGGAATCCCGCCCTACGCGCATCAGACGTTTGCTGAGTCAGCGGCGCGCTCCACATTCCTACGTCATTGGCGGCGAACGCGCCCGCAAACGTGCGCTGACTCACGCTTGAGCGCCGTTCGCTCCTCCTAAGCTTCGGATCGGATTCCCTAGCCGACCCTAAGAATAGACCGCTTCGTCCGTGACTACCGTTGAAGAATCCACCTCTCGAACGCGCCGCGGTCGCAACTGGCACGTCCTGCCTCTATTCGTCGCGGGATTGCTGTTCGCGTCGTTCATCGCCTGGTGGTTGATCGGCAACGTGGGCGGACCGTCGGCGACACCGCGCTCCGTTCCAATCGTCGACTTGCGCGAGCTCACGAGCGGAAGTACGGCTTCGATCGAAGGCGTCGTCACCTTCGTCAATCTCGAGGCGAAGAAGTTCTTCATTCAAGACGGAACGGGCGCGCTTGCGTTCGATCTGCCCGCCGAATCGCCGCTGCGCGTCGGCAACCGAGTTGAGCTACGCGGAGCGATCCTGCGATCGGGCCGTCACGTACGAGTATCGAACGACATTCAGTTCGAGAACGTATCGATCCGCGTGCTCGGGCAAGCAGAGCTCCCGGATGCCGAAGACGTGGCGCTCCGCGATCTGACGGATCTGTTCGAACACCATCTCGTTGAAACGACCGGCATCGTTCGCTACGTCGACACGACCGGCCCGCACGCGATGCTCGAGTTGAGCGCGAATCGTCCCGTCATCGTGAGAATTCTGAATGCCAACGGGCTTCCGCCAGAGAAGCTGCTGGACGCAAGAATTCGGGTCCGCGGTGTGCTGGCGTACGAAGCCGAGCCTTTGAGCAGCGCGTATACGCCGCACTTGTGGGTTACGGATGCTGCATCGATCGAGATCACCGAAGCGGCGCGAGAGACGATCCCGCAGGCCGCATCGGTCCGGGCCCTGGTCACGGACCCGAAATGGATGACCAGCGGCCGGCGAGTCGGCGTGCAAGCGCGCGTCGTCGCGCAAGAAGGCGAACGCGCCTTACTGGTCGAGAGCGGTGGCCTCACGATCGTGCTCGACACGCATCAAGCCGGCCAGTTCTCCCCCGGTGATAGGGTTCAGGCGGCCGGCTGGCCGGTGCGCGGCATCGGCGTCATCAAGCTTCATCGCGTCACGCTCGAGGAAAGCTTTGCGCCGCTTCAGCAAGGCGAAGCCAACGAACGCCTGCCGTTGATCACGAGCATCGAAGACATCCGCAAGCTGCGCAACGCCGATGCGGATCAGGGCTTCCCGGTCGACATCATCGCGACGATCACGTTCAAGCAAGACTACGCCGACGGCTTCTTCGTTCAGGACGGCGACAGCGGGATGTACGTCGACTATGGCGGTCGGCCGATCAAACACCTGCACGTACGTCAACGCGTGCGGATCGTCGGCATCACGCGCAGCGGCGGGTTTGCACCGATCATTGCGCAGGCGCAGGCGACAGTGCTCGGAGAAACCGATTGGCCGAAGCCGCTTCCGCTCGACACCGAGCTCGCGCCCACAGGCTTGTACGACTGCAGTTGGATGGAGCTCACCGGGCGCATTCGGCGTATTCGTCCCGAGTTCAACAACGATCTGGTATTCGACGTCGCAACCGAGATCGGCTTGACGACGGTTCGCGTCGCTCGCATCCGCGACCGCGAAGCGCTCTCGGCGCTCGTCGACGCGCGCGTTCGCCTGAAAGGCGTGCTCGTCAGCATCTACACCCGCAAGCACGAGTTGCGCGGCTACCAACTTCTCTTGAATTCGGTGGATGAGCTCGAGGTCCTGCAGATGCCTGCAGCGAGCGCCGGCGAGATCCGTCCGCGACCCATCGCGCAGATCATGCAGTTCTCGGGCGAACAATCGCGCGGTCCTCGCGCACGCATTCAGGGTGTCGTGACCGCGGTGACGCCGCAGTCGCTCTATGTCGAAGACGACACTGGCGCGATGCCGGTGCAAGCGCGAGCGTCGAATGCGCAACTCGGCGATGTCGTCGACATCATCGGCTATCCGACGACGACGAAAGAAGGTGCGCTGTTGGCAGACGCGGTCGTGCGCGCGACCGGCTCGCAGTCGCCGCGCTCGCCGCTGCCAACCTCCGCGGAACAAATTCTCTCGAACGATCTGGACAAGCGGCTCGTCGAGCTCGAGGCCCGCGTGCTGAGCGTCGTACGGGCCGGATCGCAGCAGACGATCACATTGCAAGCGGGCACGATCGCGTTCCACGCGCAGTTGAACGCATCGGAACCGTTGCCCGAATTGCGCGAGGGCACTCTCGCGCAGATCACCGGCATTGCCCTCGTCAACAGGGAGATCAGCTACTTTTTGGATACGCTGCTCGTCCCCTCCGATTTCCGCATTCTGATGCGCAGCGCCGACGACGTGCGCGTGCTCAGCAATCCCCCTTGGTGGGACTTGAAGCATGCATGGCCGGTCCTGCTGTTCCTACTGCTCTCTGTGTTGCTCGCGATGCTCTGGGTCGTCGCGCTGCGACGGCGAGTGCGCACGCAAACGCTCGAGCTACATCGCGCTCGTGAAGCCGCCGAGGCCGCCAGCCGTGCGAAGAGCGAGTTCCTCGCGAACATGAGTCACGAGATTCGCACGCCGTTGAACGGCATCATCGGCACGACGTCGCTGTGCCTCGAAACGCCACTCGACAAGGAGCAGCGCGAGTACCTGGAGACGGCGAAGCTCTCCGCCGACGGGCTGCTCACGATCATCAACGACATTCTGGACTTCTCGAAGATCGAAGCAGGCAAGCTCGACCTCGAAGTCACGCGCTTTGACGTCAGGGAGTTGCTCGATCAAACCGTGCGCACACTCGCGGTTCGCGCGCACGAGAAAGGGCTCGAGCTCACCTGCGAAGTCGAGCCGTCAGTCCCCGAATCGGTTCGCGGCGATCCGAATCGCCTGCGGCAAATCGTGCTGAACCTCCTTGGCAACGCCATCAAGTTTACGGTCGCGGGCGAGATCAAAGTCCGCGTTGCCGTGACGGAGATGACCGGCGACGACGTGCGCCTGCAGTTCACGGTGGCGGATACCGGCATCGGCATTGCACCCGACCGACAAGCATCGATCTTCGAATCGTTCGCGCAAGCGGACGCCTCCACGACCCGGCGCTTCGGCGGGACCGGACTCGGCCTCACGATCTCGCGCAAGCTCGTCCAGATGATGGACGGTCGGCTGTGGCTCGACAGCAAGCCCGGCGAAGGCAGCCAATTTCACTTCGATGCGAAGCTTGGCGCGGTGACGCACAGCGCTCACAACGACGTCCACGCGCATTCGCTGCAAGGCATTCGGGTCCTGGTCGTCGATAGCCACATGACGAGCCGCGAGTTGCTCGTCAAGGCGCTTGCCGAGCACGGCGCGCGCACCAATGCGGTTGCATCGACCGCCGAAGCGCTTCCCTTGGTTCGAAGCGCCGTGGGCAGCGAGGATCCGTTCCATGTTGCGCTCATCGACGTCAATCTGACGGACGGCGACGGGTGTGCTATCGCCGAGGAGATCCGCACACGAATGGCATCTCCGCTCGCGATCATCATGATGCTGAGGACCGATCGCCAGCGCGAACAGGTCGCGCGGCTCCTGTCCTATGGCATCGAGCACTATTTGATCAAGCCGATCCGGGTGGCGCAGCTCCGGAACACGGTGCTGCAAGCGCTCGGCGCATGCGCGCCAGAGGAGGGTCGCGCGCAACATGCAGCACCCGCCACCTCGAGCGACGACACTTCCTTGCGCATCCTGCTCGCGGAAGACAACACAGTGAACCAACTCGTGATGACGCGCCTACTGAGCAAGCGCGGACACGAAGTCACGGTGGTCTCGAACGGTCGCGATGCCGTGGATGCCGTACGCGAGCATCGGTTCGACATCGTCTTCATGGATGTGCAGATGCCCGAGCTCGACGGCTTGGAAGCGACCCAACGCATTCGCGCAATGGAATCCGCCGAGCACCGCGAACGCGTTCGAATCGTGGCACTGACAGCTCACGCGATGAAGAGCGATCGCGACCAATGCCTTGCCGTCGGCATGGATGACTATCTCTCCAAGCCGGTTGTTCCCGCGGAGCTCGATCGCGTGCTCGAGCAACGCGCACAGACGCTGCAAGGCTCTCGCGTCTCTAGTCGCTCAGCGTGACCGCCGGCCCGTGAGGGTCACGACTGCGAACCCGCCTTCTTTTGCACGCACTCCATGAGCTGTAAGGGATCGGGTTGCTCTCGTCCGGCTTCTTCCTGTTCCTTCAAGCAACCGGCGATCGGATCGTCATCGTTACTAGGGCCTCGAGGCGGCGGCACGCTGTCGCGCTTCGGCGGCGAAGGCTGGCCCGTGAACTGCCAAGTGATGCGCGTGGCGGTCTCAACGACTTCGCCTTGCACGCGACTGGCACCGTCGAGCGCGATGGGCTCGCCCATCGACTCGATCCATGCGCCTGAGTGGCCGGTGCGGGTACCGCCAACCTTGATGTTGGACTTTTCGAGCTTGCGCAGCGCGGTCCAATCGAAAGGATTGATATGCGTTCTCGAAACGGAGACGTTCGTTTTCTCGATCGCTTCGACTCGCAAGGGACCCGGATCGACATTGATCTCGGCCGTCTGAGTCGTCGGATCGTACGTCAGGCTGAACGAACAGCCGTCGCTTCCTGCCGCATCGGCCGTCACGGTTTGCTGTGCAGTGAGCGATGTTGGGACTTCGCGCATCCCTCCCTCGTATGGATTCAGTCGCCGGAACGTGCCTTTGTCTGCGACTTCAAGCTCACCCGAACAACTGTCATTGGCCCACACATCGGTGCGCGGCGTGCGCAGCGCAGAGTTGACGGGATTGACGTGCTGCATGGCCTTGCGTTCGGCCGCGTTCTGCCGCTTCTGCACTTCGTCCTGACAAGCCGCGATGTCATTCTCATCCGAGCTCTTGCGCTCGCACGCATCTTTCTCGCGTTCGAAGCTGGCCTTGTCGTAGCCTTTCATCGGCGGCGCCGCAAAGCCCTGGCCTGCGTACTTCAACCGTGCCGTGCCGCGGAAGATTCGGCTTTTCTGTGTATTGCGGAAGCCGCCCTTCTCGGCGGTCGGAGCATTGTGGGTTCCCGTCACCTCGACGGTGAACGTCACCGTTCCATATCCTTCCTGCGCAAGCGCAGTACCCGCCATCAATGTAGACGACAACAACAGTGCGGCTCGAAGCCTCGGATACAGCATCACAACAACCTCATCGAAAATGGATCAATCGACGCCCGATTCTCGACGAGTAGGGCAGCGACAAAACTAAGATGCAGCAGTCGAGTATGGGGGCGTGCCTTTAATTGCTTACATTCTTGTCGGCACACAACGCATCAGCCTCGCTGATGCGCGAGAAATGTATCAGCAAACGTTCTGGTCGAACACTCCCACGATGAGTGTCCGATGTGTCCGCCCTTCAGGCGCTAGCGGCGATGCGATCGTTGGAAAGCGAGATGACTTCGGCGCATGGCTTTGCTTCAGTCGGAGGCGAATCCGGCGGAGTCGCGGCGAGCGACATTCTGACGCGTGGAATCGGGTCGTTGCCGCAAAGCTGTTGCCCGGTGTTCGTGAGCCAGCGTTCGATGTGACGACGGAATCGCTCGATCGCCTTCGCGCGAAGGACATTCAAGCCTGTGCCTTCGTACATCTGCTCTTGTTCTAGGGTGACGTGGTACCACCACTGCAGTCGATGGATGCGCTCGCCGCTGAAGTACGGCAGCGAAATCGAGAAGCGGCGACCTCGTCGCGTGGGTTCCGTTTCAGCGAAAGCGAAGTAGTCTTCGAGTGCACGCGGCAGGTCGATGAGTGCCATTCGATCACGGGAGTGCTTAGGAACGACCCCCCGATCATACTCACAGCGTTGTAGATCTTCCAAGCAGCATCGACTCATCGATGTAGCGCCCGAGCACGACCATTGGCACGCCGCCGACTTTCACGACCGCATCGTTGAAGCGGCGCAGATCGAAGCGCTCGCCGAGCGCCTTCTGCGCGCGGGTTCGCAGCCGGTTGATCTCGCTGTGCCCCACTTTGTAGCCGCAGGCTTGGCCCGGCCAAGCGCAATAGCGATCGACTTCACTTCGGACCTCATCGACGCTCGAACCGTTCGTGCTCGCGAACCATTGGATAGCTTGCTCGCGCGTCCATCGCTTCGCATGCAAGCCGGTGTCGACGACGAGCCGGCACGCGCGAAACGCAATCGACTGTAAGTATCCGAGGCGTCCGAACGGATCGCCATCGTAGACGCCGAGCTCGTCCGCCAACTGCTCGGCATAGAGCGCCCAGCCTTCCGAATAGGCGTTGAAAGCGAGCAGGGAGCGGAACAACGGCAGCGCGAACGTGTACTCGCCTTGCCAAACGTGGCCTGGGATTGACTCGTGGTAGGTGAGCGTGGGCAAGTTGTAAGTCGTCCAGACACTCATATTGTGCAAGTTGATCCAAAACTTGCCTGGGATCTTGCCGTCGATGGAACCTGCGCCGCCGTATGCGCCTGGCGCACCCGGCTCGACCTCCGGCGCCATTCGCTTGATCTCGAGATTGCCCGGTACGAGCGTTGCGAACGCGTGTGGCAGCCGCGTACGAATGTCTGCGACGCGGTCATTTAGATAGCGCATGAGCTTCGCACGTCCTTCATCGCTATCCGCAAACTGAAAGCGCCGCTCTTTACCGAGCGCCGTCATACGCTCGCCCACGGTCCCCTGCGTCAATCCTTGGCTTTTCAGAATCGCATCCATGTGTGAATGCAGTGCGCTCAGCTCCTCGCGCCCCTTCTCGTGAATCTCGTCGGGCGTCATACGCGTGGTCGTTGCAGCGCGGAGTGTCCAGGCGTAGTAGGCGTCACCTTGCGGAAGCTTCCACACGCCGGCGTCGCTCGTCGCGCGTCGCCGATGCGCCTCCAGCTCCGCGAGCTGACGATCGAGCGCCGGGCCCACTTTTCCGGCGGCGATCTTCGCTGCTTGGGCAGCATGATTGCCGCGCATCCCTTTGGTTCGCTTCTCGATCGAGGTGACGAGCGGCCACTGCGAGGGGGAGCCGCTCCGTGCAATCTTGAGCTGGGCGAGTGTCTTGTCGAGGAGGAAGTCGGGCGCGATCACGTTCTTCGCCGCGTCGGCTTTCATGCGGCCCGTCTCGCCATCGAGTTGACCGGCGTACGCCTCGAGCCGGGCGAGGTAGGCATCGGCATCGGCGGGCGTCTCGATCGTATGCGGCTCGTCCAAGAGACTCGGAATCTCCAAGAACGCACCGGTGTTCTGCGCAACGACGTATGGCGCGTTTCGCCACGACCAGTTCAAGTTCAAAAAGGCGACGTCACCATACGGGAACGCGAAGCCTTCATGCGCGAACTCATGCGCCGTGCGCATGACATCCACATCGATACGGGTCGCTTCGCTCACGCGGGAGGTGTCGATCGATTTCAGCCGTTCGAGTCGTTTCGCAACTCGGCGCGCAATGACTTCTTGTCCGTGCGCTGAGCGATCGGTCAGCTTGGACTTAAGCTTGGCACGCTCTCCAGTGTCGATCCCCAAGCTCGTCGCCGTCTCGGGATAGTCGACGAGTAATTCCTCCGCGAGCTCGGTCAAGAGCGTCTCGACCGCGGCGTCAGGAGCCCCCTCAGCGCGCACGGGCATATTTGCAAGAGCAAGTGCGGCGCCGGTCCCGGCGATGAACTCGCGGCGATTGGTCGTCATCGAACATTCTCCTCAGCTCCGAGCTGCGTGTCAGCATTATCCGGCTGGCATGCTCATCATCAAGGCGCCACTCTAGCGATTAGAGCGAGCAGCGCTAGCTGTATCGCTTCGATCTGCCCCCTCCGGGCAACAGTGATTCCTCAATGACCTCGAGGTTCCGCCATGCGCATGAAAGCCGTTCAGGTTGCGAAGCCCAATGCCGCGCTTGAAGTCGTCGAGCGCGATGTACCGGAACCGAAGCCGCGGCACGTGCGGGTCAAAGTGGAAGCGTGCGGCATCTGCCATAGCGATGTGTTCACGGTCGCGGGCCTGTTTCCTGGCATTCAGTATCCGCGCGTGCCAGGACACGAGGTCGTCGGTGTGATCGATGCGGTGGGCGCGGACGTTCCCGACTGGAAGCAAGGGATGCGCGTGGGCGTAGGTTGGCACGGGGGCCATTGCGGGCATTGCAGCTCGTGCCGTCGAGGCGACTTCATCACGTGCGTTCGGGGGCAAGTACCTGGCATCGCGTACGACGGCGGCTATGCGGAGTACATGATCGCACCGTTCGAAGCGCTTGCTTCGATCCCTGACGACCTGAAAGCGGAAGACGCAGCACCCCTCCTGTGCGCGGGAATCACGACATTCAATGCGCTGCGGCACAGCGGCGCGCAGGCCGGTGATGTCGTTGCGATTCTGGGCATCGGCGGACTTGGGCATCTCGGCGTGCAATTCGCAGCCAAGATGGGCTTCAAAACGATTGCCATCGCGCGCGGCACCGACAAGGGCCCGCTCGCGAAGAAGCTGGGTGCTCATGTCTATATCGACAGCACTGCTCAGAACGCGGCTGAAGAGCTGACGAAGCTCGGTGGCGCAAAGGTCATCCTCGCTACGGTGACGGATGCGAAGGCGATGAGCTCCGTCGTTGCAGGGCTTGGCATCGATGGAAAGCTCGTGGTGGTTGGCGCCAGCGGGGATCCGATCGAGGTCCCTCCGTTGCTACTCATCGGCGGGCGACGTTCGATTGCTGGATGGCCTTCCGGCACAGCCAGCGACTCTGAAGACACGTTGCGCTTTAGCGCACTATCGAACGTGCGCCCGATGATCGAAACCTATTCCCTCGCGAACGCCGCCGAAGGCTATCAACGCATGATGAGCGGTAAGGCGCGCTTTCGCGTCGTTCTCACGCCTTGAGCGCGCAAGGAGTCCGCATAGCCCCGCCGCCCTCGATACGAGGACAGCGGGCGTGATCCACGCGCCGAATGCTGGCACACTCTGGGGTCACTAGAACTAGAAACACCCCAATTGGTGACATGAATCAGGGTGATGCGACCCTTCCACCCCAGGGAACGGGTGCTGCGCCGAGCGCCGCGCGTTATCGTTTCGAGCAATGTGAAGTCGATCCAGCCGGCTATCGGCTGCTTGTGCGCGGCGAGCCCGTCGCGATCGAGCCGCGCGTGTTCGAGCTCGTTATCTATCTTATCGAACATCGCGATCGCGTCATCAGCAAGGACGAGCTGCTCGATCGGCTCTGGTCAGGCAAGTACGTTACCGAATCGACCCTGACTCGCGCGGTGTACGAAGCGCGTCGCGCGTTAGGCGACGATTCGCGCGAACAGCGGATCATCAAGACGCTGCACAGCCGCGGATACCAGTTCGTCGCGACGCTGCTTCCAGATCTAGCAGACGCCGCAAACAGCGCGAAGGACATCGACGCGCAACCATCCGGACTCGAGGAATCGTCGGTCCCAGTGGTCGATCCACCTCCGGTCGCGCAGGTCACCTCCCGGCCTCGTCGTTGGCTTGCGGTCGCGCTCACCTTGCTGCTTGCGATTGCGATCGGGGCAATTGCCACGATGCGATATCGCGATGGTGGACAACCGGCGATGCGCGAACGCATTGCAATCATGCCGTTCAGCACCGACGCAAACGCCTCGGATTTGGGGTGGGCCGAGCTCGGATTGCCCGGGCTCTTGGCAGAAACGCTAAACGAGCGCGCGAACATGACCGTGTTCCCTGCAAACCGCGTGCGTCAAGCGCTGCTGCAAAAGGACGTTGCAATCGATGCTCCGCAACAGGAGCAATTGCGCGCGCTGCGGGATGTGTTCGGCGTGGATCACGTGCTGTTCGCACACGTCGCGCGCGAGAGCGCGCAGTTGACGGTTGGTTACGACTTGCTGAGTGCGGACGGTCAACGCATCGCAGGCACAACGCGCGGCGGCGGAGCTGGCGGACTCGCGATCGCACTCGCGCGCACAGTCGCAGACGAGATCGATGTGGCATACCAGGCCGGTGTGCCCTTGCGCAAGATCGGCCCCGACGAGTTCGTAAACGAAGCATTCGCGCGCGGTCTGCAAGCCCAGCTCGGCGGACAGCTCGAGGACTCGGTTCGCTATTTCGAGGTTTGTCTGAGCAACGATCCGACGAATGGTTGGGCGCAATATGAACTGGGCAATTCGCTGCGGCTCTTGAGCCGCTGGCCCGAAGCGACGCGAGCTTATGAAGCCGCGCGCGCGCGAGGTCTCGACGACGGCGATCCCAATCTCGATGCATCGGCCGCCACGGGGCTCGGGCTACTCGCTTGGCGACAAGGACGGCTCAACGATGCCGAACGTTACTTCGAGGAAGCTCGCGCGAAATTCGCGTCTATCGATCGGCGTGCGAATCTGGCCGCTGCCTACGGCAATCTAGGCATCCTCGCGGATAACCGGCGTGACTACGGTACAGCGCGACGCTACTACGAGAACGCCTTGGCGTTATATCTCACCGAGGGCGAGCGCGCCGGTGAGTCTGCCGTGTACTCGAACCTGGCTGTGATCGAGCGCAAGCTGGGCAATATGGATGCGGCAGCGACGCTGCAGCAGCGGGCTGTGGATTTGCAGCGGCGCGCGGGTCTCAATCAGATGCTGGTATTCAGTCTCGCGCACTTGGGCGAGATCGAGCGCGAGCGCGGCAAGTGGGACGAGGCTCGCGCCGCCATCGACGAGTCGCTGGAGTTCGCGCGAGTGGCGCGCGATCGCATCGGCGAGGCCGACGCGTTGACTGCGCGAGCCGCGCTCGCCCGAGACTTCGAGCGTCTCGACGATGCTGCTGCCGATCTGCGCGCGGCGCACTCTATCTATGAAGCGCTCGGCAATCCGGCAGGACTCGCACGCACAGCGTTGCGTCTCATCGACGTGACGAAAGCTACAGCGCCTGCAAACGTTCGCGCGCTCGCAGAGAGCGCACTCTCTCACGCTTTGCAACTCGAGGATGAGGCGCTTACGCTCGAGGTCGAGCTCGTTCGTGCCGAATTGAACGAGAGCGACTTGGGCTCGCTGCTGCCTCGGCTGCAGACGCTGGGCGATCACCGCCTGTTGGCGTTGAGTTGGGCATTACGAGCCCGCCGCGACAACACCAGCGAGGCACTGCGCGCGGCGCTGGCTCACGCGGAGCGTGCCGGCGCGAAGCGTCTTCAGGCAGAGCTTGCTGTCGACCTCGCGCGCCTGCTGATCGCGCAAGACGCCGCACTGAGCGACATCGAATCCTTGCTCAATCGCGCAGACACCTGGCAGCCGGAGTTCCCGCCAACGCTCGCCACTCGGGCCTGCCACTTCGCTCGCTCACAACGTCCGCGCGAAGCGGAGCAAGCCTTCGCTCGAGCACGCACGCTTCTGACCAAGTCTCCCGACATGAGCTGGTGCTCGGGTTGGGCAGCGCTGCGAATGTAGCCCGCTCAATGTCTTAGCTTCCCCCTCACGATCTCCTCAGCACTTCATCACGGCTTCTTCAGGCTTTCGATCTTCCTGGTCCGCTAGGTTGCGCACGCAAGACGCCGCGTCCGAGCGGTGCCAAACGGGGAGAGATCGATGGTCGCATTCATTTCGCGTAGCGCGTTCGCATTCCTTCTGGGACTTGTCATAACCGCGGACGCACGCGCCGTCGAAAGATGGACATCGTCGCCGCTCGGCAAGATGACCGTCGTGAATGTGTTTTCGCCCGGCGGCACCGATACATCCGCGTGCCCCGATGGCCGATACATCGTGGGCCTCGAGATCAGATCGGGAACGCTCGTCGATGCCATGAGCGCTGAATGCGCGAGTCTCGGCCCGAACGGCGAGCACCAAAACTTTTCACGGACCGGCGTCGTAGGCAACTCGGGTGGAGGCAACCTTCGAATCGTGCGTTGCCCGGCGGGGCAAGTGGTCACGGCAGTTCGCGCAAGAGCGGGAGAGTTCATCGATCAAGTGAGCTTCGCCTGCCGCAGTTGGAACGCGACTCAAGGACTGCACGGCTCGCTGCGCTGGCAGCCAAAACAAGGCGGCTCGGGAGGCGAGCCGACCGGCCCCATCGAATGTCCGGTCGGGAAGGCGATGATAGAGATCACCGGCATGATTTCGGGTTCTTACATTGGCCGCTTTTGGGTGACCTGCAAGGACCTGCCGCCGACGCAACCGGCCACGACGATGTCGGCGCAAAGCACGCTCAATCCGCAAGGGCGGCCGGCGACGAGCAGCCCAACATCTAAACCGACATCGGTTCCGCAGGGTGTGCGTCCTACTGGCGTGCGCCCCGCTACGGCGCTCCCTCAGCCGATTGCACCGGTCGTAAAAGCGCTCAGCAGCAAGCCCGCGCGCGGGGGCAGTGCTGAGATCACGATCGACGGCGAGCACTTCATCGCGAATCGCGGCAGCCGCCAAACGAATCAAGTGACACGCGTCGAGATCGCGGGAGAGTCCGTGCCGTACCGAGTGGTCTCGTCCACTCGCATCACGGCGACGGTGCCCGTGAAGGTGCTCGACAAGCTCGACAAGCGTCGCGTGCCCATCGTCGTGACGAGCGACGGGAAGCGTATCTCCAAGCAACTTCCGCTGCGCTAAGCACGCACCCTGGAGTCACCAATGATCAAATTCGCTTCACATAGCGCGTTCGTTCTTCTTATGGCGCTCGCCACGACAGCGAGCGCACAGCAGCCCTACGCCGGCGCGTGGGAGTCGTCACCGCTCGGAAAGTCGACCGTCGTAAATACGGTAGCGCTGAGCGGCTATGGCAGAAGCGAATGCCCGGCAGGAAAACTTGCCGTCGGCCTAGAGATTCGAGCGGGGACTCTCGTCGATGCCATGCGCGTCGAGTGCGCAAAGCTCGGTCCCAATGGCGAGCACCAGAGCATGTCTCAGGCGGGTGTGGCAGGCAACACGTCTGGAGGCAACGTGCGCGTCATGCGTTGTCCGGCAGGGCAAGTGATCACAGCAGCCCGCGCAAGAGCGGGGGAGTTCATCGACCAAGTGAGCTTCGCCTGCCGCAGTTGGAACGCAACTCAGGGATTGCACGGTGCGCTGCGTTGGCAGCCGGCGCAGGGTGGTACCGGCGGCGAGCCTGTCGGCCCGGTCGAATGCCCGAGCGGTATGGCGATGAGCGCGCTGCGGGCCAAAAAATCCGGTTCATATCTCGGCATGTTTTGGGTCGCGTGCGACAAGCTCCCGTCGACGCAGTCGAGCACCACAACGCCGGTGCCGCCTGTCACCAACACCACGACGCCAGCGCCGGGCATGCGAGCTCCAACTGTCCCGATGGTGACCAGCAGCCCGACCTCCAGACCTGCCGCGATTCCGCGAAACGTTCAGCGCGCAACGACGCCGGCGCAGCCGGTTCTGAAGACGTTGACTAGCAAGGTCGCCGCCAGAGGCGCGGTCGAGATCATCATCGACGGCGACCATTTCGTCTCCAATCGAGTGACACGGGTCGAAATCGCGGGCACGTCGGTGCCCTACCGTGTCGTCTCGCCGACGCGCATTTCGGCGACGCTGCCGCAACACGTCTGGCACAGGATAGATAAACAACAAGCGTTGCCTATCGTCGTGACGAGCGATGGTAAGCGCATCTCCAAGCCGCTTCCGCTGCGCTGAGCGCACCTCAGGAGCTCGACTCATGCGTGTGCCTCTATCAACGCGAGCTGCCTTCGCTCGCCGAATCGTACTCGCGGTGTGCTCGATTGCCGCCGCGATGTGGATGACGTCACTCGCCCATGCCGGCGACCTGCGCGTCATGGTGCGAACGGCGGCAGGTTCACCGGCCGACGGAGCGAGCGTCTGCGCGGGCACGCCACAGCAGCCCGTGCAGTACGGCTCTGCGCGAACGAATGCATCCGGTGTGGCCGTTCTTAGCAACGTGCCCGCAGGCCCAGTGCAAGTCATCGCACATGTCGGTCAGAGCGGCCAAGACATCGTGTATCAGATGGGCTCGGCATCGCCGCAGTCGATCACCGTGCGACTCCCAGTCGCCATGACGATGAAGACCTGTGGTCCCTCCGTCGGCGCAGGTCTCGCAGGCAATCCGCGCATCGAAAGCTCGCAACCGCAAGAACCGACAAAGCTCAAGCTTGGCGACGCCGCGCGCCCGAGCGGAAAGCTCACGCTCTCGACGCAACCTCGCATCCCCATCAAGCGGGAATACTGCTTCGGCGCGCTCGGCGCTCAGTGCGGCGGCGCTCAGCATAATCTTCCGACGACCGCGCTCTGCGGGCTCGGCTATTGCAGCATCAACGCCGGAAGTTGGGAACATGACGAATGTTGTTTCGCCAACCCTCAAGGCATGGCGTGCCAAGCCGGGCCGCTCGACTACGCAACCGGCCACGACGGCAAATGCGTGAATGAATGGAACAAGGCGCTCGCCCGTCTGAACGCCGGACTCAATTGGACGCGCCGCATCGATTTCAACAAACCCAACGGCTCCGGGCGCGTGGAGTTCTCTTCGTACTGCGCAGAAACCGGCGCCCGCGTCCATCCGGACGATGTTCGGTACTGCTGCTCTCGACAAGCCGATCCCGCACCCGTGCTGCCCGGTCTGCCAGCGCTGGGTGGATCGCAACTAAAGGTATGCCGATGAATCGCTCGTTATCGTTACGCGCAGCGTGTGCGACCGTTCTCGCGTGCGCGCTTGCAACGTCCACGGCACTTGCGCAACAAAGCTCGGCCGATCTTGCCGTGCAGCTCGAGAATGCAGAAGAGTGGCACGCTCGGGATGCGGCGATTCGCTTGGTTCCGAGTCGAATGCTCGCTCCGGACGAAGGCCGCTTTGCAATCCTGATCGGCTCCACGGATCTCACCGATTTATTCGAATGGCGTGACGAACGCCTTGTCTATCGGCCGCGAGCGATGCCGCTACCGACGGGAGAGAACGAGCTCACGGTTTTCGTCGTCACAGCCGACGGTGAATGGCATGAAGCGGCGCGCACGACATTGCGCGTGTTGACGGACCGCGGCTTCGAACAAGCGAGCTTCTCACCGCAATTCGATGCGCAAGGTACGAGCACGCTCGACCACCGCTTCGAACCGGAAGACTCGGGCGTGCCGCCGAGCGACGATGCCTCGATGAACTTGATGCTGAACGGTGCGCTCGCAAGAAACGACTGGCGTTTCGCGGCGCGCGTGCACACGCTCGGTGTGAGCGAGCATGAGAAAGCCTTGCGCTACGCCGACGAAGGCGACGATGCGCCGCTCGTCGATCTCTCGGATTATTCGTTGCGAATCGATCGTCTCGAAGATCAGCGCACCTACTTCGAGCTCGGGCACGTCACACACGGGCAGCATCGACACCTCATGCCTGGCTTTGCGAGCCGCGGTGCGATCATGGGTGCGCCGATCGGCGCAGGCGGCGCCGCGCGCTTCGCCGCGCTGAGCGGTACCAGCATCGTCGGCTGGAACAACATCACCGGACTCGCGCGCAGCGACCACCGCATCCTCACGGCAGGCTTGGGGTGGCAATTCCTTCCGTCCCGCCCCGGCGCGCTCAGCATCGATCTAGATTATCTGGACGGGTCACTCCTCCCGCAGTCCGCTTTCAACGCGGGCAGCATCAACGATGCAGAAACGAGCGAATCCTGGGGCGTGCGCGCTTCCGGCGCGACCGAATCCGGTCGGTTGCGATTCGATGCAGGGTTTGCACGGAGCCGCTTTCACAACCCGTTCGACCCCACGCTCGCGTTCGACCTCGACGTCGTGCCCGTAAGCGAGGAAGAGCGCGATGCGCGCTACGTGGATATTTACTGGGACGTGGTCCAGAACCGATTCGTCGGACGACACCCCACGAATCTGTCGTTCGCGCTTCGCCATGAACGCGTCGACCCGCAATATCGAACCGTCGCCGCGTTCGTGCAGTCCGACATCGATCAGAACGTGGTCGAGATGACCGGTCTCTGGGGCCCGCTCCAAGTTCAACTGGCACACGCACGAGCCGTGGACAACCTGGAAGATCTACCTTCCGTGCTCACGACGAAGACTCGACGCAGCAATGCCGGTGCGGGTCTCG
Organism: Lysobacterales bacterium; assembly: GCA_044506405.1. Lineage (GTDB taxonomy): Bacteria > Pseudomonadota > Gammaproteobacteria > Steroidobacterales > Steroidobacteraceae > Steroidobacter. The sequence goes on from JBIQKP010000022.1 coordinate 17,791, forward strand.
CGCTGAGCGGCCTGTTCGCAGAGGCGAATGGGTTCACTCGTTGGCTGCCGGTGCTCGCCTATAACTTCGACCGCACTCATCAGTTCGGCACGGGCGTGCCGATCAACTCGGGATTCAACGAGTCGCACGTCCCGGACCAAGTGAGCGCGCGCCACGGCGCGAGCTTGAACTGGCAAGGGAACGCATGGACATTCGGCTATCGCGCGGAGTTCAGCGAACAAGACAATCGTCAACCCGGACGCGAGCGCGCCGATTTCGAGCATCGAATTCATGGCGTCAATCTTTCGCTGTCGTTGTACGAAGGACTGGACGTCAATTTCGACGTGAGCCACGAGCGAAGCTACAGCGTCGAAGCTTTGCGGATCGATCGCAATCGCAACTACGCATTCGGGCTCGCCTGGAACATCACGAAAGCGCTGCACTTCGCCGGCACCGTCGCGCTCACGGAAAGCTTCGATGAGCCGCGCACAAGCGAGAACGAGAGCACGAATCTCGATCTCAACCTGAGCTATCGGCTGCGCTGGCAGACGAGCGAGGGACGCGGAATCGGCGGTCAGCTCTTCGTGCGCTATACGGACTTCGACTTCGCCTCGTACGATCGCCTGTTCGGTCTTGATAACAGCAATCGCACGCGCATCGTCATCGGCGGCATCAACTTGAGCATGCAATGAAACTCGCAATGCAAGTTAACTCCATACGAATCGTACAAACTCGCGGTACGCTCGCGAGCAAGCTTCACAGCCGACGTGCTGTACGCGTAACAGCAATCGGTTTGCTAGCGAGTGCGTTCTTGTTCGCGCAATGCGCTCTCGCGATCAGTCGCGATCCGAACGGCGTCAACGTCAATGCGCAAGGTGCGACGACGGTGTTCATCACCTTTGGCGGTCTTCAGCAACAGCTTCCGGTGGAAGCGACGTGGTGCGGCGAGCTGATCCCCGCGGCGCCGGACATCGGCTTCAAATGCGATCCCGCGACGATCTATGGACGCTTACCGATTCGGCTGGACCAATCGCGACTGAATGCGAGCTCGTCGACGTTCACGGACATCATGTCGATTCCGCCATCGGTTGCACGCCGCGCATGGCAAGCGGCCGAGCGCGGCGAGCACTCCGCGTTCTACTACGTGCGGCGCTTCGTCTCGACAGCCGGCGGACCTGATGAGTATGTGTTCGTGACGTGCCGGCTCGCGGGCGGCGGTGCTCGCGTGCCGCTCGCGCTGCTCGATGTGCGGCTCTCGTTTGCAGTGGAACGTGCGGCGCCTGCCTTGCAGCAGGGTGAGCTCGCGCCGCCGGTGCAAGCCGAGATTCGTTACAACGGCTCCGGCCGATTGAAGGGGCGCTGGGAGATCGTCTCGCCCGGCGAGGATCCGCCTTCGTCACGCGATCTACTCACCGAAGCCACGCTGCCACCGGAAGAGCGTGCGCAGCAGCGCCGCTATACGCAACTCGAGCGCTTCAACGTCTTTCTACCGCCAACCGGCAAGATCGTGCTGCCAGGCCCCGATCCGAAACGCTTGCCGACCGAAATAGAAGGCTTGTATCAGCTGCTGCTCCGGATCGAAGCGACGAACGACAAGGAAGGCGATTCGAATCTGACGCTCGCGGGCGCGGGCGAAGGCATCGTTCACAGCGGTGCGGTCGCAGGCTTTCCCATACCGCCGCTTCGCTACTACGTCGGCAACGCGTTCGATCCGGGCGCGAACAGCCATACGTTAAGCCTGCTCGCACCCGCGCCTCACGCGCCGTGGCCCGCACATCAGCCGCTGACGTTCGGCTGGTCGCAGACGCCCGCGGCGATGTTGTATCGACTGGAGGTGGCGGACGGCACAGTGATCAAACACTCGGCGATCGTGCAACAAGGCGTCGGCACGTATCTCGCTCCAAGCTGGCTCACTGAGCCAAGCGAGTCGCCGTTGCGCTGGCGAGTCACTGCGATCGGGCCGCAGGGAGATGTACTCCAACGGACCGAATGGCGCGAACTACAGGTCAGCGCGGCAGCGACCCCTGAACAGGATTAGTGCGTTGACGGTTGAGGCCGCAACGGCGCTTTGTCTGGACGTCAACGGTCAGGCCGATTTCATTCTTCCACGTGGCGCTTGAAGTTGTTCAGGATTGCCTGCCACCCGTCACGCTGCTGCTCGGTGGAGTGAGTTGACTCGCTATCGAACGTCACTCGCACATTGACGCCGTTCGAGCCTTCGGCGAACTCCACCTGGGCTGTACGATCGCCAAAGGCGTACTCGATGCGCTCATGCTTCACGATCTTCGTGTAGGTTCCGGCGAAATCGAACCCCATGCTGCCGTCCTTCGCCTCCATCCTCGATGAGAATGCGCCGCCTTCCCGTAAATCGACGGTCGCGGCGGTCGTGTGCCAATCGTCGGACGCAGCATTCCATTGTTTGATGTCCTCCGGCGTCGTGTATGCACGCCAAACCTCGCTGATCGGTGCAGCGGCGACAGTCTCGACCGTGATCTTCAAGACGCTCTCCTTGATGGCTCGTCAAAGGGCGGCACGATACTACGCACCGCGCGCGGCCTGCAGCTGTTGATTGAAGCAGCTCTCAATCGCAGAATGGCGCGCGGCAGTGGCAACGGAGTCGGCCCGTGGCAAAGCGTCTTGCGATCGCAGCGATTGTGGTGATCCTGACTGCCGTACTCATTCGAGCGATGGTCTGGGAAGAACCTGCTGACGTCCCGCCAGCCAGCGCCGTCGATAGCACGCCACCCGCGTGGACAAGCTCCGTATCGAGCGACGCAACCAACGCGCCGCCGCCGTTCACTGGCGCTCCACAGGCAGGCGAGGAAAACGCCGGCGCTTCAGAGTCCACCCCAACCAAGCAACCCCGCTTGCGCGCACTCGAGCAAGCAGCGCTCGCAGGCGATGCACGCGCTCAGTTTCGGTTGTCCAATGCGATGCGCCACTGCGTCAGTGTGCTCGCCTATTCCGATGACGCCGTGGAGAACACGGAAGACCCGCTCCGACGCTCATATCTGCGGGAGAGCCGTGACGAGTGCAGGTATTTCGCGGATCGTCGCGATCGCCTCGTGGATGATGCATTCGAGTGGGAGCGCCGAGCGGTTGATGCCGGCGACCCGGGCGCGCGCGCGATGTCGATCGTCACGGAAGTCGGCGATGGCGAGCTAGAAGCGGATCAAGCACAGCAGCGTCTCCACACGTTGCTCGCATCGAACGATCCGTTCGTGTTCGGCGCGATCGCGACCCTCAGCATGTGGAATGGGGTGACCGCCGAGTCCGCCGCATGGCACATGCTCGCCTGCGAAGACTCAGGCCCGCCCGAGCTGTGCTCAATCATGAATGACGCCATCGCGGATGCGTGTACCGGATCCGCAAGATGCGGCAACACGAATCACGACGTGGAAGTCGCGCAATATTACATGAGCGCGCATCCGGCGCTGTTCGATGTCGCCCGTGGACGCTATCAGGCGCTGAAAGATCAGCTTCAGCAGGGTCGCGCGAGCGAGATCGACCTTCAGCTCGCCATTCAACCGTTCACGGGCGAGTGAGCCGATTGATCGGACTGTTCGCCCTCTCACTTCTCTGCTGAGTTGCCCACGTCCGAGGGAGCCCTCCCGCGCGCCACATATATATGGAGTGCTCCCGAGGCGCACACGCGAAGACTCTTCCTTGCCCATGGAACTCTCGCGCGCGTTTTTGCATTTCTTACAGCAAGCATCCGCGCGAGATACGAGCGCGGCCAAGACTCTGGGCGACCGCTACTATAAAAAGAACCGAACCCATGCATGAACAGAAGACCCTCACCGCCGATGCTGTCGTCGTCGGTGGCGGAGAGATGGGCTCCCTCATCCGCAGCTTTGACTGGTCGAAAACATCGCTCGGCCCCATCGAGACCTGGCCGCAAAGCTTGCGCAGTGCGCTCAGCATCCTGCTGCCCTCGAAGGCCCAGATCTCGCTTTTCTGGGGCGAGGACCTCATTACGCTCTACAACGATGCCTATCGTCCGGTCTTCGGGGCGAAACATCCAGGCGTGCTAGGCAAACCGATCCGCGAGGCCTGGGACGAACTCTGGCGCGCTGGATTGAAAGAGATCTTCGACGGCGTGCTGACGACTGGCGAGGCGTTCTGGGCGCAGGACCGGCCGTTCTTCTTGGAACGCTACGGCTATCCCGAGGAAACCTACTTCGACGTTTCGTACGATCCGGTGCGCGACGAATCCGGGCGCGTCGGCGGTGTGTTCTGTATCGTCAGCGAAACCACCGGCCGCGTCATCGGCGAGCGCAGGCTCCGCGCGTTGCGCGATCTCGGCCATATCGCGCAGCAGGCCAGAAAAGTCGTGGAGGTCTATGACGCTGCGGCCGAGGTGTTGTCGCGGTACGCAGAGGATCTCCCGTTCGCACTGCTGTATATGCCTCGCGAGCAGCTCGGCCTCGAGCTCGTCGCTCGCGTGCGTCTGCCGGGGGATTCGATCGCCGCACCTATGCACATGCTCGCGAGCGGCGCTTTCCCGTGGCCGCTCACGGACGAGATCGCGATCCTGAACGACGACACGCTTGCATCCATAGGATCATTGAATGCCGGACCCTGGCCAGAGCCGATTCGGCAAGCCGTCGTTCTGCCGTTCGTTGCGTCCGGACAAACCTCGCCGAGCTATTTCATCGCGGGCATCAGCGCGCGGCGAAAACTGGACGATGCCTACCTAGACTTTCTACGGCTCGTCGTCGGCAACATCGCCGGCGCGATTGCAAGCGCGCGTAAAGTCGAAGATGAGCAGAACCGCGCCGACATGCTCGCAAAGCTGGATCGCGCGAAGACGACCTTCTTCTCGAACGTCAGTCATGAGCTTCGCACGCCGTTGACGCTGATCTTGGGACCGGTGGAAGAGCTGTTGCAGGAAGCAGCGCTCGACGCGCACGCACGCCAGCAACTGACGTACGTGCACCGCAGCTCCCTGCGGCTCTTGAAGCTCGTGAACACGCTCCTCGATTTCGCACGCCTCGAGGGCGGGCGGCTACGGGCGCGCTACGAGCCGACGGACCTCGCGCAGCTCACCGCGGAACTGGCGAGCACGTTCCGCTCGGCAATCGAGAATGCGGGGCTGACGTTCCATGTGAAGTGCGAGCCGTTGCACACCGACGTCTATGTCGATCGCGAGATGTGGGAGAAGATCGTTCTCAATCTCCTCTCGAACGCATTCAAGTTTACGTTGCAAGGCGACATCACGATCGAGCTGAAAGAAGCGAGCGAAAGCGTTCAGCTCGAGGTACGCGACTCCGGCACCGGAATTCCGGCCTCAGAGATCACACGGCTGTTCGAACGCTTCTATCGTGTTCCCAACGCACGAGGACGATCGAACGAAGGCACCGGTATCGGTCTCGCGCTCGTCCACGAGCTCGTGCGCTTGCACGGCGGAACGATCGCGGCAAATAGCAAAGAAGGGCGTGGATCCAGCTTCGAAGTGACGTTGCCGTTGGGATCCAGCCATCTACCTGTCGAGCATGTGCACGCGCCGGAAGATCGCTCGCCCCGCTCCAATGCCGCGCGTGTTTTTCTGGAAGAGATCAACGCATGGGACGAGACGCGAGGATTGGAACAGATCGACGAGCTGCCGCAGACGTCCGCAGTCTCTACGGCACCGGCCAGGATCTTACTCGCCGATGACAATGCGGATATGCGCGAGTATGTCCGCCACCTCTTGGGTCGCGAGTTCCAGGTCGTGACGGCGCGCGACGGCGTGGACGCACTCGAGTCGATTCGCAAGCAACCGCCCGACCTCGTGCTCTCCGACGTGATGATGCCGCGAATGGACGGGATGGCCCTGCTGAATGCGTTACGCAACGACCCCGCGACGGTCGATATCCCCGTCATCCTGTTGTCGGCACGGGCGGGTGAGGAAGCACGGTTGGAAGGCCTCAACCTGGGCGCCGACGACTACCTCGTCAAACCGTTCAGCGCCCGCGAGCTCGTCGCGCGCGTGCATGCGCACGTGCGCCTGGCGCAGTTGCGTCGCCGCGCGCAGGACGCGTTGAACGAAGCGGAAAGCCTTCGCTGGCGCGCGGCGCACGAGCAGATGCGCGTGAAGCTCAGTGAGCTGCAACGCATTTTCCACAACACGCATTCCTTCATGGCCGTGCTCACCGGCCCCGATCTGGTGTTCGAGCTCGCGAATCCGGCGTACGAGAAGCTCGTCGATCATCGGCAACTCGTGGGAAAGCCGCTCATGGAAGCGTTGCCGGAGCTCATCGATCAGCCCTATCCGATGTTGCTCAAGCGCGTGCTCGAGACCGGAGAGCCGTTCATCGGGCGCGAGATGCCCGTACGGCTCTTCCCGAAACCGAGCGATCCGCCCGTACAGCGCTTCGTCGATTTCATCTACATGCCGCTCATCGAGGAGGGCACGGGCCATGCGATTCTGGTCGAAGGCTACGACGTGACCGACCGCGTCGAAGCGAAGATGCAGCTCGAAGCCGCGAACAAGCGCAAGGACGAATTCTTGGCAACGCTCGCGCACGAGCTGCGCAATCCGCTCGCGGCGCTCTCATCGGCGGCGCAGTTGCTGATCCGCGCGGAGCAAAAGCCCGCGATCGCGGCCGTCGCCCGCGATGCGCTCACTCGCCAAGTCGATCAAATGGCAAGGCTCTTGGACGACCTGCTCGATCTTGCGCGGATCACGCACGGTCGAGTGCATCTACGAAAGGCCGTCATCTCTCTGGACGAGGCAATCGCTGCGGCGCTCGAAACGAGCCGGCCGCTGTTCGAGGCCAAGCGTCATACGCTCAAGGTCGAACGTGCGAATGTTGCCGTGCAGGTCGAGGCAGATCGCGTGCGACTCGCGCAGATCTTCACGAACTTGCTCGCGAACGCGGCGAAGTACACCGACCCAGGCGGCACGATCACCCTCCGCGTCAGACGCGACAACGAGCGAGTGCTCGTCACGATCGCCGATAACGGTATGGGCCTCTCCGCCGAAACGCTGCCGCGCGTGTTCGAAATGTTCTCGCAAGCGACGCCCGCGCTCGAACGGTCCGAGGGCGGTCTCGGCATCGGCCTTGCGCTCGTGAAAGGGCTCGTGGAGCTGCATGGAGGGAAAGTATCCGCGCGAAGCGCCGGCATCGGTTGCGGCAGCGAGTTCTCTGTCGATCTGCCGCTCGCAGCGACGCAGGCGCTCGAGACACCTTCCGATGCGAGTACCGAGGAAGCGCATCGAGGCAAGATCAAGGATCGACGCGTGTTGATCGCCGACGACAACCGCGACAGCGCACAAAGCTGGGCCACGATGCTGGCGCTCGAAGGATGTCAGACGCGCACTGCGTTCTCCGGCGCCGAAGCGCTCGAGCTCGCGGAAGAGTTCAAGCCGCACGCCGCGCTGCTCGACATCGGGATGCCTGAGATGAACGGTTACGATGCCGCGCGTCTGCTGCGCTCGTCACCGTGGGGCGCGCAGATGCTCCTCATCGCGTTGACCGGCTGGGGTCAGGAACAAGACAAGCAAGCCGCGCGAGACGCTGGGTTCGATGCGCATCTCACGAAGCCGGTCAACCTTCAGCAAGTGCTCGAGCTGCTTCATGAGCATTCCCGTCAGCAGCCCACCTCGGTTTCAGCGGGTGAGAACTCGTCGTCTCGCTAGTTCATCCTGTCGAACTCCCCAGCCTCCAACAGGGAAACGAGCTGATCCAGCTGCGATTCGAACAGGATGGGGACCGCTGCCTGAACGATTCGTCCGTTCGGGTTGTCATGCGCGCCCAGCGCTTCTGTCTCCCTGCTCACGTCGTCGATCGCGTCGATCAAGGGCTGGATCTGATACGCCTGCAGCGGCGTGCCACTCGCGAGGGCCGATTGCAATCGATCGACGAATTGCCGCGTGCGATGCGTGCCCCGATGCGCCATGATCGGTTGGGTGGGTATGGGCGTATCGATCTCGGCCGACGCGACTGCCGATGTCTCGACCGCGGGCTCAGTCTGCGTGACGCGCACCGCTCGCGGATCCGAGCTCGCAGCGGGCGAAGTGCCGCCCTTCTCCAACGGTTCATGCTCGGACAATTGCATCGCGAGCGCATTTGCTCGCGCACGTTCGCGCTGTGCGTCGCGCGCATACATCGTCGCCAACGCGATGCTCACGATCAGCGCAGCCGACAGGGCGAGAGCGGGCCGATTCATGTTCTAGGTCGCATCACTGTCGACGGCATATCGACGCCGGAGGGGGCCTAGTGTAGTCACATGCCGAACGTGTAGGCAGAAACCCGCACACAGCCCCTTGGAAGCGTCGGTTTGTGAAGCTCTTCCTTGCTCGCACACCCGCGATTTCCTCCAATACGCAGCATGAACCACCAGCCTCCGACTGCTCCGCGCGTTTACTCGACGCTCTTTGCCAGCACGGACTTGCCCGAAGAGGACCAGTTCGGTGCTTGGAGAGATCGAATGTCGGTCATCTTCAACGTCGAGCCTGTCGACGCGCTCCACGAAGGCTTCGTCGCGGAGGCGCAAGCCTTTCATCTGGGCGATCTCATCTTGGCGCGAACTCGGTTCGAAGCGCAGCGTTTCGTGCGCACGGAACAGCAGGTCCGTTCGGACAGGCTCGATCACTACCTCGTTCAGTTCTACAACGAGGGTGGCTATGTCGGCGTGCTCGATGGCGAGCCGATCGAAATCAAAGCCGGGTCTGTCTCAGTGCTCGACCTCACACGGACAACGATTACACGTGCGTCGTCGGCCGAGTGCGTGACATTGGTCGTTCCACGCGATGTGATGCACGAGCTCTTGCCGCGCGCCGTCAACCTGCATGGTGCTGTCCTCGATGCTGGCAACGGCAGACTCCTGAGTACCTACCTCGTCTCGCTCTTGCGCCAGTTGCCGACGACGGAGCAAAGCCAAGCGCCGCACATTGCGCGCGCCACCTGCAGCCTTCTCGCCGCTTGCTTGCTGCCGACGGTCAACCGACTCTCGACTGAAGAAGGAGAATCGAGCACGACGCAATCGCACGCGCCAAAGTGCCTTCACGTACCGCGCTCGGATGTCGCCCTGCAACCGGCGCACGCTATGTTCGACGATTGGATCCGCTCACTTCGGATTTGAATGAACGTCGGTCGACGCTCCGCTCAGGATGAGCAGATCGAGAGGTGCTGTGCGCCGCGTTCGCGGCAAGGAAGACATCACTTGCGCTTCGCACGAATGTCTTTCCCGCCTTGGTGGATCACCAGATGATCCACCGTGCCTGCGGCATCCTTGACGAATGTGAGCTGCGCGTCAGTCATACGGGAGAAGTAGTGTGTCTCCGAGGCTGGAATCGCCACGTCTCTAGGTTGACCGGTTGCCTGCACGAGCAGGCGCTCCTCTTCCGTAAAGACTTTCAGCGCCATCGTTGGTGTGATCTCATACTCTCCGACGTATGCGTCAAAGATCGCGGGATTCACACTGACCGCATGACGCACGACGGGCACCTCATACGCTTCACCGAACACGATCGCACTCACGTCCCGACTGAGCTTCTCCATCGGTGCGGTTTCGAGATTCGCGAGCAAGATGATCGATACGCGCTCGTGCGGATACCTGAGCAGATCGGTCGCGAAACCGTTCACGCCGCCGGCGTGCAGCAGTAGCGCGCGCCCGAACGTCCGCGGTGAGGGCGCCAACACCTGCCACCCGTAACCGTAGTCGCCTTTGTCGGCCGTCCACATCGCCTCGCGTAGCGCATCCGACAGAATCTCATTCGTGTACAGCGCGCGATCCCATTTGAGCAAATCGCCAACAGTGGAGTACATGCCGCCCGCCGCGTACAACCACTCGACGTGCATTGGGGGCGCTTTCGCGACACCGAGACCATCGGGTCGATAGCCCACCGCCGAACGAGAAGGCTCGCGCTCCACGGCATAGCCGCTGTCCCGCATCTCGAGTGGATCCAGTAGTCGCTTGCGGAGAAGCTGCGCGTACGGCATGCCGCCCGTGCGCTCCGCAATCAATCCCAACAACACATAGTTCGAGTTGCTATAGCGATACTGTTCGCCCGGAGCGAACTCCAGTGCTCGTTCGCGCAACCCCTCGTCGATGCCATCGGCGCCTTCCGGCGACACCGCTCGACTGAAGAAGTCAGGCGCATCCGTATAGCTCGGAATGCCGGAGGTATGTGTCAATAAATGGCGAACCGTCACCGGCTGCCAATGCGCGGCACAGGACTCCATGAACTTGCAGATCGAGTCTTGCAGGTTCAAGCGCCCTTCCTGATGGAGCTGCAAGATCAGCGCGGCCGTGAACGTTTTCGTGATCGAGGCGATGCGGTAGCGCGTATCGATCGTATTCGGGACCTTCCGGTCGGCATCGGCGAATCCATACGCTTTGGCGAACACCGGTTTGCCGGCCACGGCGATGAGCACGGAGCCGCTGAAGAAACCGGCATCCGTCTGCGCCTGCAGGTAGCGATCCGCGCGCGCGGCGATCTCTCGATCATTCGCGCGCGCAGCCGTCTGCGCGGCGGCGACGGTGGGAAGAACAAGCGCGACAATCGTCAACCAGCGGCCAACTAAGCGTGTCATGCATCCTCCCAAAGGCGCGTGTTGTCATTGGATGATTCTTGCGATGAGTACGCGCGCTTCAACGCCGTGAAGCGTCGAATATGACGATGTTTGAACCAATGGAACACGCACGTTGCGGCACCGAGCACGGCGAGCTTCACGAACGTGACGATGAGCCACGTCACGTCCTGGTAGCCGGGCGCTCCTTGCATCGGGACATAGAATGCGACGAGCGTATAGACGAGCAGCACGATCAACGCAAAGTACGTCGCGGCGGCGATCCGCACGCCCGTCCGCGCACGCGCTATCGAATAGTCGATCATCTGAGGCAGCGACTGCATGCTCGCACGCGCCTGCGAGCGCCGCGCCCACAGGCCCGCGACGGTGCATATCGAAACGATGACGCCCAAGCTCACCGCCGCCGCGGCGTGTCCTTGAACCGCATTGGCGATGATCACAATCGTCAACAGCAGGAGCGCGCCAATCTCCATCGCGAGCCACAGCCGCGAACCCCAGATGCGCAGCCGAAGATTGCCGCGAAGTCGGCGGGCAGCTTCCTCTTGGCCGACAGCGAGCGACTGCCATTCAGACTTGAGATCCGCCCACTCGTGTTGCGGGTTAGTCATGGTCCGCCCCGACTAGCATGGAGCGCAGCGCGGTGCGCGCACGCGTGAGCCTGATCGAGATGACGTTGGGCGAGACACCGAGCATCGCCGCGATCTCGTTTGGCGTGAAGTCTTCGAGCGTCAGAGTGACGACCTGGCGATACGCGAGAGGGAGCTGGCGAACCGCGCTGAGTAACCGAGTGCGCCGATCGGCCTCGATCACGTGCAGATCCGGCGCGGAGTCCTCGCTGAGCAGCGACTCTTGTAGCTCGGTCGTACCGGGTCGCTCTGCCTGGTGAGCCACATGTGAAATCGCGCGAAACTGCGCGATCCGCGCCACGAAAGTCTTGAGGGACGCATCGCCCCGATAGGCAGGCAACGCGCGCCAGATCGCAAACAGGACATCCTGCATGAGCTCTCGCGCGAGCTCGCGGTCGGCCTCGTAGCTCGCGCAGATTCTCGCGATCATCGGCCGGTACTCCTCGACGAGCGCATCGAATGACACGGGCGCGGTCACGCGAGAACCGCCCAGTGTTCCGCGGAAATCCTTGCTGCCTCGACCGCCCTACCCGTTCTCATGCCCCCTACAGTCCGCGGTACGAGGAAAGTCTTTCAGTGCGGCTACCCCTCATCCAATCACCCCCTCTAGCCCTCGCGGTTCGGCCCATCCTGAATCATGCTCTCAGATCGCGGACACGTCAGTGAAACTCGTTGGCTCCAGGGCCAATTTCGGACGCGCCCAGAGGGCGCGACGATCGCAGCACACAGGTGACCGAACGGCAGATCTCACTGCATCGCGGGAGTATGAGACATGGTAGAGAACGCTCGCCCCCTCATCGCAATCTCAATGCTCTCGCTGCTCGTCGGATGCACGGCTCAGTCGCATAGAGTGGGTCAGACCGCTCGTGTCCAGTTCGGCGTCGTCAGCTCGGCGAATGAAGTCACGCTCGACTCGAACGCGGCAGGCGGTGCCATCGTCGGAGGCATGTTGGGGCTGACGTCAGGAGGTGGCTCATCATCTCGCCGCGCCCGGAACTCGATCATCGGCGCGGGTGTGGGCGCCGCGGTCGCCGACGCGTCGCAAGGCGACCGCCGAGGGATGTCGTATAGGGTTTCTATGCTCGATGGTTCTTCGCTGTCGATCGTGACGGATCAACGTCAGATTCAGGTGGGGGACTGCGTCGCGATCGAACAAGTTTCAGGCACGTCGAACATCCGGCGCGTCTCGCAAAGCTATTGCGAACGGACGAACGCACGCGCGGTGGATGACGTGTCCGCACACGCCCGTTCCGAAGCCGTTGCGTGCCAGTCTGCGAAGGATGAGCTCGTGCAAGCGCAGAGTCAGGAGGAGATCGATCTCGCGTCCCGGAAAATAGATCTTCTTTGCAACTGAGCGAAGGTCAGTACGGCGTGCCATCCTTGCGCACGAAGCGTCCATCGGCGTTGGAGCTCATCATGTCGATGTCCGAGCAGGTCGTGAGATCGTCCGGATGACGTGAACCCACCTCGAGGTAAACGGCGACGGCGGCGGATCGATTGATCATGTGATGGCCGTTCCCCGAGCTCTTCGGAAACGCCGCACAGTCTCCGGCGCGCAGGATCGTCTCGCCGTCGTCTTCGACGAGCGTCAGCTCGCCCTGAAGCACATAGACAAACTCATCCTCGTGGCTGTGCCAATGCCGCTGACTCGACCAGCCGCCGGCCGGCAACGTCATCAAATTGATGCCGAAATCCTGGAGTCCACCGGCATCGCCTAAACGTGTGCGCGTCCGTGCGGCACAGGGCGCATCGTACGGTGGCGGATAGCCCGAGCCGGTACGAACGGGAATGCGAGCGACGTCGATCTTGGGCATGCGTTGACTCCATGAACGCGGAGGGACAAACGTCCCGCGTGAGAAGGAATCTGTCAACGGCGATGCCGGAAGGAACCCACCCATTCACCTCGAATGGGTGGGTTTCAAGCAATGGCTGTTACTTCTTGGCCGGCTTGTTGCGATCTTTCACAGACGCTTCGATGAGCGTCGCAACGCCGCGCGGGTCTTCCTGCTGTGCGACGTGGCCGCCAGGAAAGGTGCGGATCGTCCAGCCGCGCGCCTCGGCACGCTGCCAGCCCTTGTCATTCTTCGCGCGCTCTTCCACGGACTGATCCTTCGGGACGAACGCAACGTAGGTGACCGGCAGCTTGAGCGCGGCGGGATTCTTGTACGACACCGGCTGGTTGAAGCACTTGATCGAATGCTTCACGTTGTACGGCGGCGGCGTACCCGCCTTGACCCACGGCACTTGCATGAAGCCATCCTTGAAGCGCTCCGGATCCTGCGGACCCGTGCCGCCCCCGAACAGATCGAAGAGCGACATGCCGTCTTCCGGTACGGCCGCGTCGAGGTACACCACGTGGCGAATGCGCTCGGGAATCCGATCGATGACGCCCGTGATCACCATGCCGCCATAGCTGTGGCCGGTGAGCACGACGTCTTTCAGATCTTCGAACAGAATCAGATTCACGACGTCGTTGATGTGCGTCTGCAGGTCGACGTCAGGGCTGTTGAGATGTTCACGCTCGCCGAGACCGGTGAGTGTGGCGCGGTAGACCGTGTGGCCGTCTTGCAGAAGAAAGTTGCCGGTGCTCTTCCACTCCCAGCCGCCGGCGGTGGCGCCATGGACGAGGACGAACGTGTATTTCTCATCGGCAGCTCGCGCAACGGCGGACGCCAAGAAGAAGAGAGCCAGTAAGGCTACGAAACGTAAAGGGTGAGTTTTCATGAACGTGCGACTCAGTTTTGGGTGAGGAGCGCTACTTTTTGTAGTGCGAACGAATTGAACGGCCGTGCCCTGTGCCGAAAGCCAGCCATTCAACATACGGTGCCGCCCCTGCGCGAGCGAGCTGCGGGTCGCAGCGCTCGAACGCGCACAGGCGTCGCGAAGCATAAAAGGAGGCAGGCGTACGCGCCACGAAAGAAGTGTGCACCCCTGACGTGCCGGCCGCCCCGCCATAGCCTTTCGTTATGTGCGAGATCGCGGCACGCGATGGGATGTCAGCTCCGCCCTAACGCGGCGACGGCATCGTAAACCGGCTTCTTGTTGAGCTTCCGATCGAACAGCAGCGGATAGTTCGTTCGCCCGCGAACGGGGAAATTGTTCTTCCACGATTCGCCGTCGTGCACGCCCCAGAAGGTGACCCGCTGGATCTTGTCGCGATGCTTGAGCAAGAGCTCGAAGAAGCGCTTGTAGCGATCGATCTGCTCTTGTTCGACCGCCTTCGGCAGGCCATCCACGTACGGATTCAGCTTATCGGCGTACTGCTCGACGGCCGAGATTTCGGCCCCTGTAAACGCCGACGGGCGCGGGAGCACGTCGACCTCGAGCTCGGTCACGTGCACCGCCAAGCCTTCGGCGGCGATCGCTTCGATGCTCTGTTCGTACTCGCGCAGGTCGGGATAGTCGAGACCGATGTGCCCCTGGAATCCGACGCCGTGAATGGGAATACCGCGTCGCTTGTAATCGCGGATTCGCTCCACGAGGAAGTTGCGCCGGCCAGAATTGTGCTCGTTGTAGTCGTTGTAGATGAGATGCGCCTTCGGATCGGCATCGTGCGCGAGCTGGAAAGCCCTCTCCATGAAGGACGGACCGAGGATCTTGAGCCACTGCGTCTGGCGCCAGCCCTTCTCATCCTCCTCGATCGCTTCGTTCACGACGTCCCAGATGCCGATCCTGCCGCGATAGCGTTCGACGACGGTGGCGATGTGATTCTGCATTCGGACTTCCAAGCGCTCCTTGGAAACAGGGTTGCCATTCTCGTCCTGGAAAACGGATCGCGGCACTTGCGAGTGCCACACGAGCGTGTGCCCAACGATCCGCATCCCGTGCTTCGTGCCGAAATCGACGAACTGGTCCGCCGGCCCCCAGTTCCAACGATCTTCTTCCGGATGGATCTCCATCCATTTCATGCAGTTTTCCGCGGTGATCGAATTGAACTCGCGGGCGATCAACTCGCGCTGGGTTGCATCGTCACGCTCGAGCGTCCACTTATTGATCGCAGTACCGATCAGGAAATCGTTCTTGAACGCATCCTTCAATCCAGTCTCGCGAGCGGCTGCTTGGATCGCACGAGACTGGAGGGTCATCGCGGCGACGGCGGCGGCGGCGGTCAGGGACGTAAAACGGCGACGTGAAATCGACATCGTTGGCGAGCCCGTGTAAAAGTGGTCCGGCATTCAAACGCACTTACCTGCACAGGACAAGCCCACGACTTGTTTAGGATGCGATAGCCAATCGGGTATCGCCGCGCGATTGCCGGCCTCCCTGGCGCTCGTCGATCGACTCCTTCACTGTCGCCCAACAGTTCAGCTCTGAGAGCCGCCACCTATGAAACGCTATCTCTCTTTCATCCTGTTCGTCGTTTTCAGCTTGAGCGCGGCCGCGGATACCCCGACTAGCGCGCAAGCACAGGTCTTCGAGCTTCGAACGTATACGGCCGCACCGGGGAAACTCGCAGAATTAAATGCGAGATTTCGCAATCACACACTCAAGTTCTTCGAGCGGCATGGCATGAAGAACATCGCGTATTGGACGCCTCAAGACGGACCGCGAGCCGCCGACACGATCATCTACGTGCTCGCGCACGAAAGTCGTGAAGCCGCCACGAAGAGCTGGCAAGCGTTCAGTGCCGATCCGGAGTGGCAGAAGGTGAAGGCTGCAAGCGAAGCGAACGGTCCGATCGTCACGAAAGTGGAATCGGTTTTCATGGTCCCCACCGACTACTCGCCGCTTAGATAGACGCCGACGCGAGCACGCGATCGGTCTCCTGCACGAGCGCCGTAAACAGGTCGCTCGCCTTGTGATGCCTGATCAGTGGCGCACTCTGGCCGGACCATAAGGAAAGCAAGTCGCTACGCCCTTGTTCGATCGCGGCTTGTTTGTACCGGGCCGTGAGCCACGCTTGCACCGGGTACCGCGCGTATGCCCCCGTATGCACTCGCATCGATTCAGTGAACGCGTTGCGGATGCCCCGCGCGAGCCTCCCGGTAAATGCGCGAGTCAGCACGGTATCGCCCGCTTCAGGACCGCGTAGCGCCGTTCGATGAACGTCCGGTGCGGCGGATTCATCGCACGCGAGGAATGCCGTGCCGATCTGCACTCCTTGCGCACCGAGGCACAATGCCGCCGCGACACCTCTGCCATCCGCGATGCCGCCCGCGGCGATCACGGGGATGCGCACCGCGTCCACGACCATCGGCACGAGCGACAGAGTGCCCATGAGACTTTCTTCCGGAGCGCGCAAGAACGACACGCGATGCCCCCCGGCCTCGAATCCTGACGCCACGATTGCGTCCACCCCTGCTCTTTCCAAAGCCTGCGCTTCAGACACGGATGTCACGGTGCCAATCGTCATGATGCCGAGCTCGCGACATCGAGCCAGCACTGCGGGGTCCGGAATCCCGAAAACGAAGCTGAACACCGCGGGCCTGGCTTCGAGGACCGCCGCGATTTGCTCCGTGTACGGAGGCGTAAAGCGCACAGGCTTCGACGGCAAGGACACACCGAGCTCCTCGTAGTACGGCTGCAACGTCACCGCCGCCTCGTCGAACGCCTCTTGGCTCAACGTCGGATCTTCGCTGTCCTCATGCGGAATCCAGAGATTCAACGCGAAGGGACGATGCGTGCGCGCACGAATCGCCTGGGCAACCTCATGGATGCCTTCTCCACCGAGATGATGAACGCCGAACGATCCGAGACCGCCTGCCTCACTCACGACAGCCGCAAGCTCGACAGAGGAAAGCCCGCCGCCGAACGGGCCCTGCACGATGGGGGCCGAGAGCCCGAGCTGTCGTGCGAAAGCGGACGCGCGCCATGCCGTACCTTGCATGACTAAGCGCTCTTCTTCAAAAGACCTTCCGCCGTCAAGGCGGCCTGCACCGCTTCGCGTGCGCGCACGCGGGTCATGAAGGCTTCGAGCGCTCCGAGATTTCGCAGATCCACTCCAACGCGGCCGGCCCAGTTCGTGACGACGAACAGATATGCGTCGGCGGCAGTGAAGTCGGAGCCCGTCAGAAACGCGCTCTGCTGCAGAACGGCGTTGGCGTGTTCGTAGCGCTGACGCAAGGCCCGCCTGAACCACGTTTTCCCTTCCTCGTTGAAGTCCGATTTGAACAATGGCGAATACGACTTGTGCACTTCGGACGTCACATAGTTCTGCCACTCCATGACGCGATAGCGGGCCATCGTGCCTGCGGCCGGCATCAGATCGGTCCGCCCCGCGCGATCGGCGATCCATTGCGCGATAACCGGCCCTTCCGTCAGCCGCTCGCCGTCGTCTAGCTCCAACACGGGAACGGCCCCCTTCGGGTTGACTGCATAGTAGTCATCCTGTGCGTTCAGCTTGTGGCTCGCGAGATCGACGCGGACCAAATCGAACGTCAATCCGGTTTCGCGTAAGAGGATATGCGGAGCCAGCGAGCAGGCGCCCGGCGAGTAGTAGAGCTTCATGACAATCACCTTCAGCTGCTTCGAGAGCGTGTGCAGAGTATGCTTGTGCACTCCATCTGTTAAGTACGCACCTTTTGGTACCTACCTATGCCGCCTCCAGATCTCTACAACCCACACTGCCCGTCGAGAAAAATCCTGGCGCTCATCGGCGGCAAGTGGGCCATGCTGCTGCTATGCGCGTTGCGATCGGGACCGGTGCGCACGGGCGCGCTGCGCCGCACGGTCGGCGGTATTTCGCAGAAGATGCTGACGCAGACACTGCGGGAGCTCGAACGCCATGGGCTCATCGAACGCATCTGCTTCGACGAAATCCCTCCGCGTGTGGAATACAGACTCACTCGCCTCGGCCGCTCACTGAGCGAGCTCATCGTCGATATCGAGCGTTGGGTGGAGACGCACTATGTGCGCGTCAGCGATGAGGCACGTGCCTTCGACAAACGGTGCCGCGCGGCCTGACGGTCGACGCTTCAATCCAGGTCGAGCATCTCAGAGAGCTGCGCCTTCGTGTAGACCCTGAAGGCGATCAGCGTCTCCGTTGCGAGGATGCCGCGCAGTTTCCGCACTCGAGCACTGATGACATCCGCAAGCTCCTCGTTCTCGCGCACGCGAACGATCGCGACCAGATCGTACTGGCCGGCCACGGAGAAGACTTCTTTGATCCCCGGAACGTCGGCGAGCTGCTCGGCCAACTCGTTGATCAGATCTGTTTCCGCCTTGATCAACACCAACGCGTGCACGCCGCTCATACGCACCTCCACTCATCCGAGCTTGTATGCGTGTTAACGGATCAGCGCCGCGTTAGTTCGATCTCGTTGAAATTCGAGGCTGTAGGTCGGAATTTATTCCGACGCTTTCTTGGGTCGGAATGAATTCCGACCTACAGGTGCTCCGCGTTCAGCGCTTGCATTCGTAGCTCGCCGCGTCGCTCGCACCGCCCGCGCCCGTGTAATAGGCGTATGCGGGATAGGGACACAGCGGACGGCTCTCACCAGGTACGGAGGCACCGGTTGCAATCACGCGCTCCGGAGCGCGGTTGCTCTCGACCCATTTGACGAGCGCATCCAACAGATCGAAGCGATCGAGCGTGCGCTCGCCGCCCGCGCAATGTCCCATGCCGGGTACGAGGAACAAGCGACTCCACTCCTCGATCGGTACGTCGGCATTGTCTTGCCCGAGCCGCTCGTAGTACTGCACGGTGTCTTGTGCGGAGAACCATGGATCGCTCACGCCGTGCATGAGAATCAGCTTGCCGCCGGCGCCCCGAAAGCTGCTGAGATTCGTCCAAGCATTTGTGTCGCCCACCATGGCGCGCGCATCCATGGCCTCTTCCCATTCCTCTTCGACATCCATCGTGAGACCGACGGGCCGACCTTCCGGAATGATTGGACCAGTGAGGATGCCAGGCAGCCCCTTCGTCGCGGCGATTCCCGTGTCGTAGTAGTAGCCCGGATACACCTGGCGTCCCGACGGCATTTGAGGTCCCTGCATGATCGTGCGGAGTGCGTTCGCCTGTTCGCTCGTGAGGCATTGATCTTGCTTGCCCTCTCCGCACACGAGCGTATCGGGATCGAACTTGCAGTGGTGGGGCGCGAAGATGAGGCCATCCTTGTTGCCGTCGAGCGCGTCGCACGTTCCGACGATTCCATCGACGATCAAGCGGCGATCCGCATCGCTGAACGCCGCGCGTGTATCGCGACCACCTTCAGCGTTGAACGGCGCAACCGAGTTGAGCGCCACCGTGACATGTCGCAGCCCAAGATTCGAGAAGTTCGTACGCATCGCTGGCGCGCCGGCGACGATGCCATCGAAGTAGGTGGGGAAACGCTGCGACATCATCATGCCTTCGCGGCCGCCCGTGGAGCAGCCGACGAAGTACGAGCGATCGATCGATTTCCCGTAGTGCTGCGCGATCATCTGCTTCGCGACGACCGTCACCGTCGCGACGCCCTGAAACAGAAAGTTGAGCGCGGCCCGTTGGTCCTCGAAGAAGCTGGCATCGAAGCCCGTCCCCTGATGTCCTGAGTCGGTGCTTGCCACCGCGAACCCACGCGCCAACGCGGAACGCTCGCCTGCGTATGCACCGCCGACCGGCGGTTGAACGGCGCCGTTCAGCCCGCCGCCGCCTTGAAACAGGAAGCGGCCGTTCCAGTTCGCAGGCAGCGCGACGGCGAATCCGAGCCCATAAGATTTACCGTTCCTCCCCGTGTAGGCATCGATGACACCGTCGACGCGACAATGCGCCGGCTGCGCCTGCGGCGTGTCGAGCCCGCTTGCCGGCACGTCGCGCGCTTGCTGAACGACGACGCGAACTCCCGGCGCACTGAATTTCGTGAGCGCCGCGCAGGGTTGGCGTCCGTAGGCGGAAGAAGAGACGAGAATGAAGAGCAGTGCGGCGATTCCCCTGCTCACTGTGACGTTGCGATCGACTCGTTGCATGTTGATTCCAGGGCGATCGGCGTCGCCACATTTCTTATTCGTAGTGACTGTAGTCGGCGAGAACTGTCCGGAAGGTTCGACTGGAAGAGATGCGATTCATCGTTCTGCTCCATCAGGCGACCTTCCGGAAGTGTAGTGTCCCGAAGGCGCCGCGGGTAGAGGCACCAGTACGGATGCCCGATCTGGGATCCTCGCCGCACTACTGGCGTCACTCTCGCGGAGACGAGTGCCATCCGAAGCAAGAGTCCGATAGATCACCGTCCTCGTTTCATTTCATTGGAACAGTGCTCGCGGTGTTCTTCGGTGAGGTCTCGCCACACATGGCTCTTGCGATGGCTCCTCGGGGTGATGCTAGACGATGCAGCAATCGCAAAACTTCGCGCAATCAGAAGAACGAGCGGAGTCTAGGATGTTCGGATTGCGTGCAGTGCGGATCGCGTCGATGGCGATCGTGGCGGTCGGATTCGCCGAGTGTGCGCTTGCCGCACCCGAGCCGCTCGATGTCGAGATCACCGTGCAGGGCGCGCCGGTCGAAGCGGAAGGCTGTACGGGCGGCGACTGGTCGCTGAGCTGGCGCGGTCGTGTGCCAGGCGAAGGCGGACCCCTCGATGACCTTCTCATCAGTTACAGCAGCTTCGATACAACACATCAGCGAGACCGACAAGGACCTCCGGTCTCGCTGACGATCAATCCAGTCACGTGCAAGGACGATAGAGGCAATGTGGTCGTGAGTGCGTCAGTCACGGGTGGCGATCGCTTAGTTCGCGGTGTCGTCGCGCTGAAGAAT
Organism: Lysobacterales bacterium; assembly: GCA_044506405.1. Taxonomy (GTDB): domain Bacteria; phylum Pseudomonadota; class Gammaproteobacteria; order Steroidobacterales; family Steroidobacteraceae; genus Steroidobacter. The sequence goes on from JBIQKP010000022.1 coordinate 38,586, forward strand.
GATCCCGCGGCCAGGGCACCGTTCTTCAACTTCGACGTGAACGATGCGGGCACTTGCCACCTCAACTTTGCTGGCGGCATGCGCCAAGAGTTCACCGAGTATCTGATCAGCTTGCGCTCGCCTGACTTGATGGGACTCTCGCCCGCATTGAGTATCGATCGCACCGATCTGCGCGAGGGATTCGAGAAGCAGTTTCAGCTCAGCGGACAACTGCTACCGCTGTCGCCCTTCTGCATGGGACACAAGATCGTTCGCGGCAATTTGACGCTGCGCTACAAGCGCCAAGACGACCAACCGACCCTGACGCTCGCAGGCTGCGCCAATCTATCGAAAGGCGGAGCGACGACGATCCAAGCCAAAGCGAGTCCGGCCGGCGGCACGCTGACGTTTGAATCGGACCCTGCTGGCATGCTGGGTATTCAATCGCACGCCAGCGCCGCGCGTCTTACCGGTACGAATCCTGGCCGTGGTCAGCTCGAGGCGAGCTATACCTACAACGGGAAGACGGCAACGGCGAACCTCACAGCGAGCACGGTCGAGCTCGTTTCCGTGAACGGCGGGCAGCCGATCAGGCCGCTCGGGTTGTATGGCGTCGATGCGAAAGTGAGCTCGAAGGTCTACACGATCCCGATCGAGACGCAGCCAGCGGACGCCGGCGACCTGCTCATCTTTGTGGCCGAGAACGACGCGATCGTGAGCGTGAACACGAATCGCAACAGCATCTCGATTCAGCCGGTACGCGAAGGACGCACGCTCATTCGAGCGAAGACGCTGTGCGGTGAGCCGATCGGGGAGCCGATCGAAATCGAGATCCGTCCGTGCGACGAAGAGGTTCAGGAGGATCTGAAACGTCGCCAAGAAATCGCTATTCGCCGCGAGCGCGAGATCGTCAAGCGCATCACGACGCTGACCGCCGACTCCGAATTCCAGCGTGCCGGCTCGCAGGTCGCGGAGCACACGGCCAACATGGCAGTTAAGACCATCGAGGTCATCGCAGCAACCTTGACCGGATCGCAAGCCGCCGCCGTACGCAACGGAACGGCGACCGGCCTGAGCCTGCGAAATATCGAGATGGCGCAGAATGTCTGGGACACGAGCAACGTCATCAAGGACGCGAATGCCGGCAACATCAATTCGTCGTTGGCAGGAGCGGCGGTCGTTGCGGCAGGTAAGTGGACGATCGCGTCGTTGAAGTCGTTCATCGAAGCAGGTCTCGCTGCGCAAGATCTGGGTCAGGATCTCGGTACGCTCGTCGGGTTCACGGAGCAGCTCGAACAGCTCACCGCGCAACACGACGAAGCGCGTCGCGAAGTTCACGAGATCACTCGACGTTTGCACATCTGCGAGAAGTTGCCGCCTCCACCGCCACTGCCGCCGAAGAAAGACAAGCCGCGCGCTCCGGAGGCTGAGGAACCGCCGCCGGGGGACATCCCGGTGGAAGAGTTGCCGAGCGAAGAACCGGAAGAGCAAGCGCCGGAGCAACCGCCGGAGCCGCCCCCTGGCCCCGAAGATCCGGCGCGCACGCCGGGGGGCGCAGCGCTGTGCGTGCGTCCGGTCGATGAGCCGCTCGAATCGAACGATCTACGAGAGGTGCTCGAATCCGCGAACGAGTTCAAGACGGCCTCGCAGCGCGCGCGCGAAGCGTTCGAAGCGTTCACCGCATCGCTCGAGTCCGCGCAGCGCTCGCTCGCACTGGATCCGAACGCGCAGATCGATGCGCTGAAGAACCTAGAAAGCCCGTTCGATCGGATGGTCGAGCAGCTCTTCTCGATGGCCGACACGGCACGCGCTTATGAGAAGCGCTTCGCGCTCTGCACGGAAGCGCTGCCGGAGCAAATGGAAAAGTTGGAGAGAACCTTACCGTAACCGCGAGGAGACAAGCACTGGGCACCCGCTCGTCGGGCGCCCAGTGAGACTCGAGCCGAATCTGCTACATGCGATGCGCCGCTTCCGCGCGTGGCTCATCAATCTGGAATGCTTTGAGCAGCGGCAGAATCTGATACAGCGCTGATAGACCGACCAACGTGTAGACGGTTCGTGCAAGGCCAGAGCCGTCGCCGAAGATTGCGGCGACGAGATCGAACTGCGCGAGCCCGACCAATCCCCAGTTAAGACCGCCCACGATCGTCAGAATCAACGTAATCAAGTTGAGAGACTTCATCAAAGAACTCCTTCGGTGAGAACCTGAGTGAGGCACATCGAAGCGTTCGAGAGTGAGATCCGTCTCGACGACGATGAGCTGCATCGACCACGAGACTCAACCTCGCGCCGATACGTTTAGTTCCGCACGCTGCTCTGTCGCCGAGAGATATGTCTTCGTGCGGATCGCGAGAGCTTGTTTAGTGCGTAATCAGATCACGCGAAGGTCAGTCATTTCACGTGAGGTCGTCTCGCATCGAGCACATCGCGAACGCGCACGGCGAGCTCCTCGAAGGTGAAGGGCTTGCTGATCAAGCTGACGCCGGGATCGAGCCTGCCGTGGTGAACGATCGCGTTTCGCGAATAACCGGTCGTGTATAGAACCGGCAAGCCTGGACGCTTCGCTTGCGCGGCGTCGGCAAGGACGCGGCCGTTCTTGCCCGGGAGGATTACGTCGGTGAACAGGAGGTCCAGCCGCGGCACCTGCTCGACGATCTGAAGCGCGGCATCCGCTTCCGCCGCTTCGAGAACCTGATAACCAAGCTCCCTCAAGATCATCACGCTGTAATCGCGCACGTCTTCGTTGTCTTCCACGACCAGAACGACTTCACCTCGAGAGGCGCGTGGGATCGGGGTCGCGATCTTGCGCGAGAGCGGTTCACTCTCACCCGTGTAGCGCGCGAAGTACATCTTCACCGTCGTACCGTGACCTTCCTCGCTGTAGATCGTCACGTGCCCGCCTGATTGCTTGACGAAGCCGTACACCATGCTCAACCCGAGCCCCGTGCCACGGCCCGTACCTTTCGTCGTGTAGAACGGCTCGAACGCGCGGGCAAGGACTTCGCTAGACATACCGTGCCCGCTGTCGCTCACCGCGACCATCACATATTGCCCCGGAATGACCTCAGCATCCGTCTCTGTATAGCCTTGATCGAGCGCGGTGTTCGCGGTTTCGATCGTGAGCTTACCGCCCTCCGGCATGGCATCCCGCGCGTTCACGGCAAGATTCAGAATCGCGCTCTCGAGCTGATTCTGGTCGACTTCCACGCGCCACAAGCGCGGCGCGAGCACGCCTTCGAGCTCGATCGTCTCGCCGAGCGTGCGATGAAGCAGATCGGTCATGTCGCGAACGAGCACGTTGATATCGAGCGGTTTGGGATCGAGCGGTTGACGACGAGAGAATGCAAGCAAGCGTCCCGTCAAACTTGCTGCACGTTGCGCGCCTTGCAAGGCCATGTCTGCAGCGCGCTTGATGCGGGCCTCATCTTCCGGATGAGACCGCCGAATCGTATCGAGACCGCCGATGATGACGGTGAGCAGGTTGTTGAAATCGTGCGCGACGCCGCCGGTGAGCTGACCGATCGCTTCCATCTTCTGCGCTTGACGCAACGCTTCCTCGGCTTTGAACCGCTCGCCCACTTCTTCTGCGACTCTCTCTTCCAACGTCGCATTGATGGCCTGGAGCTCCGCCTCCGCGCGGCGGCGCTGCTGCACTTCGCGCTGCGCGGACTGAAACAGGTGAACGTTATCGATCGCCACCGCGGCTTGCGCTGCGAGCCCGACGAGGAGCTCACGGTGCGAGAGCGCATCGGTGTACGCCAAGAAAAGCCCACCAAGGACCTCTCCTCCGTGCGACTTGACCGGCACCGCGAAGCATCCGCCCGATTCGGACGCACCACTGATCTGCGTCGGACCATCGACTTCACCGAGCATGCCCTCCATCTCGCGCATTGAGCGCGGCAGAGAGAGGTGCTGCTCAGCGTTCTGAGTAGGCGAGTACACGTAGCGAATCGCGTCTCCCGACGACCCGTCATGCGCGCAGTACGCGAAGGCGCCGCGCGTCGCGCCGCTCAGCTGCGTCGCGGCATCGACCAAGGCTTGCGAGATGCGATCGAGGTCGAAGTCGCTCGAAAGCGCACCCGCAATTCGATTGAGGATCTTGAGTGTGCGCGTCTGCTCGCGCAGCACTTTCTCGGCCTCTCGCTCGTGCGTCAGATCGATCAGCACGCCGGAGAAAACCCGTTGTCCGTTCGGCTGCGTCCGTATTTGACCGCGCGACAGAACGTCGCGGATCCCGCCCGCACCGCAGGTCCGATACTCCGCCTCGAACGGTTCGCCCGTACTCACGGTGCGCGCGACGAACTCCGCCGCTCGCGCGCGATCTTCCGGATGGATGCCTGCAAGAAAGCTCTCGAGCGGCAAGCCCGCCACAGCGTCTTGCACATCGACACCGAAGACCTCCGCCAATGGACCTTGGATCGCCAAGCGATCCGTATCGACATCCCAGTCGTATACGGCAACACGTCCGGTGGACAATGCAAGCGTGAGTCGTTCCTGTGTCATCAGGAATTGCTGCTCGCTCTGCATGACCGCGCGCGCTGCTTCCCTACGCACGTGCGCCATCTGGATATTGCTGTTCACTCGCGCGAGCAGCTCGCGCGCGATGAACGGTTTGACGAGATAGTCGTCCGCGCCGGCATCCAGGCCTTCGATCTTCGCTTCCTCGCCCGCGTGAGCGGACAACATCACAACGGGGATGCCAGCCAGCTGCGGATCGCGCCGGATCTCCGCGAGCAGCCCGAAACCGTCGAGCTGCGGCATCATGACGTCGCTCAGGATCAGATCCGTCTTCGCGCGCCGAGCCGCCTCGACGGCCAAACGCCCGTTCTCGACCGCATCCACCTCGTACCCCGACGAATGGAGCAGCCGCCGGACGTACTCGCGCATGTCGGCATTGTCGTCCGCGAGCACGATCCGCTTTCCTCGACCGGAAAGCGCCGAGCGAGTGCGCTCCGAATCAGCGACGACGGCTTCCGATCGAACGTCCTCCTCGAGATCGGGCAGCCAACGCAACGCCTCTTCGACGTAGGACTCCGCCTTGATCGGCACCGATGTCGATGCCGATGAAGACACCTGATGCGGCGGCAGATGACTCGACCCGAACGGCAACTCGATGCGAAACGTCGTGCCGCGCCCCAACTCGCTTTCGACATCGATCGTACCGCCATGAAGCTTGACGAGCTCGTGGACCAGGGCAAGACCGATTCCGCTGCCTTCGAAGCTGCGCCCCCGTGCGCCAGCGACGCGGTAAAAGCGATCGAACACTCGCGGAAGCTCATCTTGCGGAATGCCGGAGCCCGTGTCGGAGACCGTCACTTCGGCACCGCCCGACGCCGAGGGCGCGATCGAGACCGCGATCTCTCCGTCGAGCGTGAACTTGAACGCGTTGGAAAGGAGATTCAGGACGACCTTCTCCCACATGTCGCGATCGAGAAAGACGAGGTGCGGCAGCTCGCGCGGCACGATCGTCAATCGCAGCCCTGCCTTCTCCACCGCCGAACGGAACGTCGATGCAACCTCGGCAGTGAACGCAGCGACGTCGGTCGGCTCATAGCTCGCCTGCACACGACCGGCCTCGATGCGCGAGAAGTCGAGCAGCGTGTTCACCAATCGCAACAGACGAAAACCGTTGCGTTGCGCGAGCTCGAGCTTGGAACGTGCTGCCGCTTCATCGCGCATCCCAGAGGCGATGAGCTCCTCCAGTGGCCCGAGCAAGAGCGTGAGCGGCGTGCGGAACTCATGACTCACGTTCGAGAAGAACGCCGTCTTCGCGCGATCGAGCTCTGCAAGCGCTTCGGCGCGGCGGCGCTCCTGCTCATACGCGCGCGCGTTCGCGAGCGCCGCCGCGATCTGCCCGGCGACCAACTCGAGAAAACCGCGGTACTGCGTATCGAGCAGCCGATACGGATTGGTCCCAGCGATAAAGTAGCCGACGACCGATTTTTCCTGTCCTTGATTCACGAGGGGCACGATGAGCGCGTGTCGAGGTGACTCGTCCCACGCACCGGCCGGCAACGTGGCAAAGCGTTCTGCGAGATCTTCAACGAGGAATCCCGAGCTCGAGCCGTCGAGCGCATCGATCGGCCACGGATGGCCCGTCGAGCTCAGCACCTCGGGTGCCGCATCGTGATCACCTTCGAAACCCGTGCTGGCGACGCGTCGAAGTTGCTTACCATCGTCGAGCACATAGCAGAGGCTGAACGGCAGATCGTGCAAGTTCGACCCGAGCTCCTTCTGTACGACGCGGAACAACTCGGCTTCCGTGTTCGTGCCTGCAGCCGCGGCCGCCAAGCCGCGTAAGGTCGCGAGTCTGCGATCGTTGATGACGCGCTCGCTCTCTTCCATGACGACGCAGAACATACCCGCGATCGTTCCGTCATCATCGAAAAGCGGACTGTAGGAGAACGTGTGGTAGGTCTCCTCCGGGAAGCCGCTGCGCTCGAGGAGTAGCCGCATGCCCTCTTGGTAAGTGGCGACGCCCGTTTGCATCACCTCGCGGATGAGCGGGTAAACGTCGTCCCAGATCTCCTTCCATACGATCGAAGCAGGTTGCGCGAGACCCCACGGATGCTTCACACCCATCGTCGGTCGGTAAGCGTCGTTGTAGAGGAACGCGAGCTCCGGGCCCCACCCCATCCACATTTGATAGCGCGACGTGAGCATCATGCGCACGATGGAGCGCAAGCTCTGCGGCCACAGCTCCGGCGGACCGAGCGGAGTCGACGCCCAATCGAGCCCGCGCATCAGCTCCCCAAGCTCTCCGCCGCCGATGAAGATGGCATCGTTCACGGATGTGGCGGGAACCTGCGTCGCGCTCAAGCGGATCTCCTTCGATTGTTCGGCACTGGACAAGAATCTGCTGCAACGCGTTCGCCCACTTTGAGTTCCATCAGGGCCGCCCCCCCGAATTGAGGGCTTCCTATACAATCGCCCTCTAACCAACAGAAGCAGGGAGCCACGATGCAATCCCATCCGTGCCTGAAGGCGTTCATCCTCTTATGCGCCGTGCTCGTGGCGCCCGTCGGCGTAGCGAAGGAACCGAAGAGCGCCGCGAAAGCGGCCGCACCCCTGCCCGCGCCTGAACGCGTCGCCTCGGTCGAAGGCATCACCGAATACCGCTTGGCGAATGGCCTTCGCGTCCTGCTCTTTCCCGACGAGTCCAAGCAAACCATCACGGTCAACGTGACGTACCTCGTCGGTTCGCGCCACGAGAACTATGGCGAAACCGGCATGGCACATTTGCTCGAGCACATGGTGTTCAAAGGCTCGCCGCGTCATCGCGATATCCCGTCCGAGCTAACTGCGCACGGCGCGCGCCCGAACGGCACCACTTCGTGGGACCGCACGAACTACTTCGAAACATTCAACGCCACCGAAGAAAACCTGCGATGGGCGCTCGACCTCGAGGCCGACCGCATGGTGAATTCGTTCATCGCGCAGAAAGACCTCGACAGCGAGATGACCGTCGTGCGCAACGAGTTCGAGGCCGGCGAGAACAATCCGATCGGCGTTCTATTCAAGCGCTTGCTCTCGGTCGCCTATGACTGGCACAACAACGGCAAGACCCCGATCGGCGCACGATCGGATATCGAAGGCGTGCCCATCGACCGCCTGCAGGCGTTCTATCGCACGTACTACCAACCCGATAACGCCGTGCTGCTCGTCGCGGGCAAGATCGACGAAGCCGCCACGCTCGCGATGGTCAACGAGTATTTCGGCGCGATTCCCCGCCCCACTCGCGCGTTGCCGAAGCTCCATACGATCGAACCGACGCAAGATGGCGAGCGCACGGTCGTTCTGCGACGCGTCGGCGATGTTCAATGGGCCGCGGCCGCGTACCACATCCCGGCGGGGTCGCATGACGACCTGCCCGCGCTCATTGTCCTGAATGAAGTGCTCGGCAATGCGCCTGCGGGGCGCTTGCACAAAGCGCTCGTCGAGTCGGGAAAAGCGGCTGCCATCGCGAACGTGACGCTTCAGACATTCGACCCCGGCATGGCTGCGTTCGCCGCGCAGGTCAGAGACGGCCAGCCGCTCGAGCCCGTGCTTGCTGAGCTCATCGACATCGTCGAGAAACCCGCGGCGCAGGCCGTGACGGACGAGGAAGTCGAACGCGCGCGCACACGATTGCTCGCGCAGATCGACCTCAACCTCAATTCCTCGGAGAGCGTCGGCCTCGCGCTCAGCGACTGGATCGGCATGGGCGATTGGCGCCTGATGTTCGTGAATCGCGATCGGCTACGCGCGCTCACCACAGAAGACGTGCAGCTCGCGTGGGCCCGCTACTACAAGCCATCGAATCGAACCGCGGGCCTGTTCTATCCGACGAAAGCACCGGATCGCGTCGAGATACCCGCCGCGCCCGAGGTCCTTTCGCTCGTCAAAGACTACAAGGGCGACGCCGTCAAGCAAGCCGGCGAGTCATTCGACGCGACGCCGGAGAACATCGAAGCGCGGACTCAGCGTACCAAGCTTGCAAGCGGACTCGACATGGCGCTCTTGCCCAAGAAGACACGCGGCGGCGCCGTGTTCGCGGCGCTCGCGCTACGCTTCGGTGATGTGCAGAGTCTTCATGGACTGAGCACCCCTGCGAGCATGACGACCGCGATGCTCATGCGCGGAACGCTCAAGCACACTCGTCAGCAACTCGCCGATGAGCTCGACAAACTCAAGGCGCGCCTCGACATTGCGTCGGCTGGCTCGGGCACCTATGTCCTTGTAGAAACCACGCGAGAGAATCTCCCGGGGGTGCTCACGCTCGTGGGCGAGATCCTGCGCGAACCCGCTTTCGATACCAAGGAGATGGAGCAGCTCAGGACCGAGTGGCTCGCCGATATGGAACAGCAGCGCAGCGATCCTTCGGCCCTCGCGTTCAATCAGTTCCAGCGCATCCTGAGGCCGTATCAGCAAGGCGATATTCGCCACGTCGAGTCGATCGACGAAAAGATTGCCTCGGTCAAGGCCGTGACCCGCGAGCAGCTTCAGAGCTTCCATCGGGATTTCTTCGGTGCGCAAACGGCACAGCTCGCCGTCGTCGGCGATTTCGACGCGGCGGCGCTCGAGCAGCAAGTGACGAGCTTGTTCGGCGATTGGAAGAGCACGAAGCCTTTCGCGCGCGTACCCAGCGAGTTCTTCGATGTCGCCGGCAAGGAAGTCGTCATCGAAACGCCGGACAAGGCGCAGGCGTTCTTCGTCGCCGGCCAGAATCTAAAGGTGCGCGACGATGACCCCGACTATCCCGCACTCATTCTCGGCAACTACATGCTCGGCGGCGGCTTCCTCAACTCACGGCTCACCGCCCGCATTCGCGGAAAGGAAGGCCTGAGCTATGGCGCAGGCTCGCAGTTGCAGGTCGACAGCTTCGACAAGAGCGGCATCTTCCTCGGGTATGCCATCTACGCACCGCAGAACGTCACGAGGCTGCACGAAGTCTTCAACGAAGAGATCACACGCGCGCTTGCGGAAGAATTCACGGCGCAAGAAATCGAGCAAGCGAAAGCGGGCTGGCTGCAATCGCGCAGCGTGGCGCGTGCGCAGGACGACGAGCTCGCTGGGCTGCTGCGCAACCAACTCTTCATCGGCCGCACACTCGCGTGGGACGCTGAGCTCGAACAAAAGGTCAGGGCGCTCGAAGCTGACCAGATCCGTGGAGCGCTCCAGCGCCACCTCGATCCCGCGAAATTCGTCGTCGTGAAAGCGGGCGATTTCGCGGGCGCGGCACCGAAGGGATCGGGCGCACCGGCCGCATCGTCGCCGTAAATCGCTTTGTCTAGATCGAGGCACCCGCTCTGCACGGGCGGGTGCCTCCATCCCTCTCGATTCCTGCCCGTCCGTGTGTCAAGGCACGCCCAGTCGTGTGCCCCATAGTGAAAGACTATGGATGATCCGTTGATGCGGTCAACGGCGCTCCCGTAGATTTCGCAGCCCGCGCGCGACTCCCGACGCACCGCGCGTCGCACGAACAACAACGAACTGCGAGTCATACGATGCCTAACGTCTCGTTCCGCTGCATGACGCTGGTTGCTGCCTTGGCACCGACCGCTGTCTCTCTTGCCGATGACGGCGCGATCACCACGCCCACGAATGCGCATTCGCCCGGGACGATCGTCGTCACCGGCGTCGCACCGGAATCGCCGCTCACGTTCGTCACCGATCCGAAGCTCCCTCGACAGCCGGTACCCGCGAGCGATGGCGCGGACTACTTACAAACGATCCCCGGCTTCAGCGCCATTCGCAACGGCGGTACGAACGGCGATCCCGTGCTGCGAGGAATGTTCGGGTCGCGCATCAACATCGTGACGAACGAGGCCGCGATGCACGGTGCCTGCCCCTCGCGCATGGATAACGCGCTCTCTTACGTGGCGCCCGAAACGTACGATCGACTCGTCGTCATCAAAGGACCGCAAACGGTGGTCTGGGGACCTGGCGGATCCGCGGGCACCGTGCGCTTCGAGCGCGACACTGCAAGCGAGCGCTTCAGCGAGCCTGGCCTTCGCCTGCGTGCAAATGCCCTAGCCGGATCGTTCGATCGGAACGATCAACTTCTCGATGTGACCGGTGGGTTGGGAATCGGCTACGCGCGACTGAGTGCGAATCGATCGGCAGCAGGCGACTACGAAGATGGCGACGGACGCGAGGTCGCCTCGAGCTGGGAGAAGCGTAACGCGGATATCGCGCTCGGTTTGACACCTTCGGAGAACTCCGTGCTCGAGCTGAGCGCGGGCAAAGGCGATGGCGAATCGCGCTACGCTGGCCGCGGCATGGATGCCTCGGAGCTCGATCGCACGAGCTATGCACTCCGGTTCGAAACGAGCGGACTCAGCGGCGTGCTCAAAGAAGTACAGGCGAATCTCTTCTATAGCCACGCGGACATGGTCATGGACAACTACAGCCTGCGCGAACCGATGGGCATGATGCCCATGCCGATGGCGTCGAACATCGACCGACGCACGACGGGCGCTCGCTTGGCTACGACATGGGAAGCAGCAAACCTTCGCTTGATCGCGGGCGCCGACACGCAGGAGAGTCGCCATCGCGAGCGAGGTGCGATGGGCCGCGAGATGTACAAGCAGGAACCGTGGGAAAAGGATGCGGACCTGTCGAACATCGGTGCATTCGCGGAAGTCACCTGGCGTTCGAACGCGCGTAATCGAACAGTGGCCGGCATGCGCATCGATCGAGCCGAAGCGACGGATGAACGGGCGTCGACCGGCGGCATGATGCCGATGCCGAACCCCACGCATGGCGAAACGCGCAAAGAAACCTTGAGCAGCGGCTTCGTTCGTTACGAGCACGAGGCAGCGGACCATCCCGTGAGCTGGTACGCAGGGCTCGGGCGCTCGGAGCGAATGCCGGATTATTGGGAGCTGTTCTCGCCTGACATGGGACCCATGGGATCGGTGAATGCCTTCGAGGCAATCGACCCTGAGCAAACGACACAGCTCGATCTCGGTTTCGAGTACCGAACTCGCTCCGTCAACGCATGGGCTTCGGCCTATGCGGGTCGCATCGACGATTTCATCCTGTTCACCTACGGCATGGGCGGGATGATGGGTAACGCGAGCACGGTCGACCAAGTCGATGCAGACGTGCGCGGTGCGGAGGCTGGCGTGGAATTTCGCATGCGCGGACACTGGACGTTCGGCACGACGTTGGCGTATTCGCGGGCGGAGAATCGGACGACGGGTGAAGCCTTGCCCCAGATCCCGCCGCTCGATGCGCGATTCACCTTAGGCTACGACAACGGCCGCTGGTCCGCGGGCGCGCTGCTTAGAGTCGTCGACGACCAGGATCGCGTTGCACTGGGCACCGGCAACGTCGTGGGTCGCGACCTCGGACCCACGTCCGGCTTCAGCGTGTTCTCGGCGAACGCTGCTTATCGTGTCTCGAATCAGGTCAGCATCGCGCTCGGCGTAGACAATCTATTTGACCGTACCTACGCCGAACATCTGAATCTCGCCGGCAATGCAAACTTCGGCTACCCCGCGCAAACGCGTATCAACGAACCCGGCCGCACTGCCTGGGTGAAGTTGATTTGGAACGGCGCGCGGAAGTAGGCGTCCACTTGCGGCGTCGTAGCAAAGTTCGAGACAAACAAGAAGTACTCACGCAGAGACGCAGTGACGCGTAGACAAGAAGAGGAATAGATCTTCTTCCTTTTCGACCTCTGCGTCGCTGCGCCTCCGCGAGAGTATTTCTTGATCTACGCGGAATTTTGGATGGATCCCCGCCTTCGCGGGGACGACGGACATTGGCGCCTTCGCGGGGATGACGAACATTAGCGCCGTCGCGGGACGACGGATACCGGGAGCACGGCTCCTTACTGTTCGTCACACTCGCGGAGGCGAGTGCCTATCCGAAAAAGCGAAGATGGATCCCCGCCTTCGCGGGGACGACGGACATTAGCGCCGTCGCGGGACGACGGATACCGGGAGCACGGCTCCTTACTGTTCGTCACACTCGCGGAGGCGAGTGCCTATCCGAAACAAGAATGAAGATGGATCCCCGCCTTCGCGGGGACGACGGACATTGGCGCCTTCGCGGACACGACGCATATTGTTGACACCAGCTATCGCATGTTCCCCGGACAGCAGTGCGCCTTCACCGGGACGACGGATCGTTATCTCACCGCGCGTTCGGATGCCACGGCCGCAGCTCCTCCGGCCGCTGTCGCACGTAAGCGAGCACCTGGCGGCGCTTCTCCGGTCCGCGACGACCTTCGTCGCTGTCCGCGTCTTCGCCGAAGAACTCCGGCATGCGATCCTGGATGCGCTCGTAAATACCGCGCCAGAGTTTCTTCAAGCCGTGAACCGAAACATCCAGCGGCTGCATGAGCGCCTCATCGGACTCATCGAAGAGCGCGAGCCAGAGCAAGCGGCGTTGCGATGCCGAGAAATTGAAAAGCGGCGGCTGGTGTTCGAACGTATTGCGCGCGGGCGTCCCCGGGAACATCGTCGCTGCGCGAGCGCGCGTGAGTCCGTAGTACGCGAGGCGGCGCTCCGGCGGTAACGACGCGACAGCCGTCGCATCGCGATACTCCAATCGATCGAACCCCGCGGATGCCGCGACGAGATCGTTCACGCCGCCGGCTTCATAGTAGATCGCCTGCAGGTTGTAGCCGTCATGGAACGTGCGAAACGTGTCATTCGCTATCACCATGAGCTTCTGAAAATTCGGATCGGCGACGTCGGGCGCGTGCTCTCTGACCGAGAAATGCAAGATGACGATCGTCAGCTCGCCGCGCGCATTGTCTTCGCCGATCTCTCGATCGCTCATGAGCACGAAGCTGCCGTCGAGCATCGCTTCGTAAATGTGCCGTGAAACGAACGGATCGGGACGACCGGCAAGCGAAAGGGATCCAACGAGCGTTCGCGGCACGATCATGCTGACGCCCCACGCCTGAATGCGCTGTCCGGCGGGCTGCGTCAGATCCTCAATGCATCCCGTGATCATCGACGGTTCATCGACGAGGCGCTCCCATAACGCGGGCAATGCCGCACGCTGCGCATCGCTCAGCCCCAGCCAGGGCGGCAACAGCATGGTGAGACATTCAGAAAGATCGCGGCGTGTCAGCGGCCTTTGCCGCAGCCTGGGCGCCGTGCGCTGGTTAGGACTCATACTTCTCCGCGTTCGGGCGCGAGAAATGGTAGCGGAAGGGCGCCCTGAATGGGTCTCTTTTTGATACCCGCCCTTTTTGAGACCGTCTCTTTTTGAGGATCGACGACCTCAATCGCCGTCTCCAGAATCCGCGCAAATTTTGGGGAGACCTCAACGTGAACATCGACGCCTCGATCGAACTGCCTTCAACGGATTCCTACTTGAAGATTCGCGAGTTGCTGGAACGCGCCCTGGCGGAAACGCTGACGAAGGTCGTCGCTGCCAACGGCGTGGAAGGACTGCTACTGCAAGCCCTCACTGGACGCGAGCCCCCACGCCCAGAAGCTGAGCCGATCTCCCCGTCTCGCCTGCCGCTCACGGAGCGCGAATACGAAGTGCTGCGTCAGGTGGCGACGGGCGCAAGCAACAAGGAGATTGCTCGCGCGCTCAACTTGAGCCTGCACACGGTCAAGCGCCATGTCGCAAACATCTTGAACAAGCTGGGCGTCGATTCGCGCGTCGAGGCTGCGACGTTGCTGTACGCGCGCCACTGACGACCCCATGCTGTCTCCTGATCGGATCGTGCAGGCGTGTTTCGGCTACCGAGCCTCGCAGGCCCTCCTATCCGCGATCGAGCTGGGATTGTTCACGGAACTCGGGAAGGGTCCGCGTTCCGTCCATCAGCTCTGCCACGCTCTGAGCCTGAGCGAGCGCGCCGTCCCACATTGGCTCGAGGCGCTCGTGGCGCTCGGATTCGTCAATCGTGACGGCGACGGTGAGTGCGCGCTCTATCTCAACACGCGTGAGACAAGCCACTATCTCGATCGCAGCAGCGAGGCGTACATCGGCGCGCCCATGGAAGGCGTGGGCCGAGCGGTATATGTCGGATGGGACGGGCTGATCGATTCTTTACGCACCGGCGAGAACTCGCGCAGTGATTCATGGAGTCCAAGCGTGCTGTAACCGCCGCCACGCGTGCTCACGAGCCGCTCGGTCCAAGCAGTCTCTGCCAGAGCAGCGCCATCTGCGCAATGAGAGGCAAACCGATCAACAGCAACACCGGGAACGTCACGCCTAGCGCGCAGGTCAGATAGATCGATGGGTTAGCGGAGGGAAAGGACACGCGCACGATGGCGGGCGCGTTGATGAACGACGCCGAAGCGGCAACGGCACCGAGGATGAAGACGCTACCCGGCATGAGTCCAGCGAGCGTTCCGAGGAAGGTACCGAGAATGCCGCCGAGTACTGGCATCACGAGCGCGAAGCTCACGACCCGCGCGGCTGCCGCTCGCAACCTCGCGAGCTCGCGCGCGGTCATCATTCCCATCTCCACCATGTAAATGGCAAGCGCACCGGTGAGGAGCCAATCGATAGCCGTTTCCCAACGTCCGAAACCGCGATCGCCGATCGTCGATCCTATTAATAGTCCGCAGAACAGAAGCAAGAACCCGCCGGCGACCTCCGCTACGGGAGTCCCATTGGAACTGATGGAGCCGGCCGCGCCACGCAGTGCAAGCGTTCCAATCGCCAGCGCCACGAGAATGCCCAGCTCCATGAGTGCCGCGAGACCCATGACGAATCCGTCTACGGCGAGGTTCATGTCACCCGATTCGGCGTAGGCAGCCATCAGCACCGCCGATGACACGGAGCCATACAGCGTTGCGAGACTCGCCGAGTCCACAACGGAGAACTTCGTCAACCACCGAGCGATGACGTACGACAGCGTAGGCAAGAGCAGGATTAGCGCGGCGGTGGCCGCCAACCCTGCGCCGAGGTGACCGAGAGTCGACGAGGCAAGGCCTCGCCCCCCATCGATACCGATGAAGAACATCAACACATTCGCGAATGCGCGGAGTGCTCGCTCGCCCACTCTGATCTCGAATTCAACGAGCGCCGCAAGCAGCCCGACAATGAAGGAGAGCGTGATCGGCGACAGGAGGCTCGCGAGCAGGATCTCCACGGTTGCACGTCCTCAATCAGACTCGTGAATTGCGACGCTTCGGCCGTGAATCGATGAACGACTGGATGCCATCGAGGATGCGCTCGAGGCCGAACTCGAACTGCTCGGCCATCATTCCCGCATCGTCCTGCTGCGGCTCCTGCGCGGCGTCCTGGATCGCTCGCCCGAGCGCTCGGTAGCGTGGATCGTTCACGGACGACGCAAGGACTTGAGAGAAGTTCTCCTGCCATTCACCCACGGCGCCGACCGA
Source organism: Lysobacterales bacterium (assembly GCA_044506405.1). Taxonomy (GTDB): domain Bacteria; phylum Pseudomonadota; class Gammaproteobacteria; order Steroidobacterales; family Steroidobacteraceae; genus Steroidobacter. The sequence continues at coordinate 54,371 of JBIQKP010000022.1, forward strand.
GATCTGCGCCGCCGCTCGCACGTGTCCGTCGATGAGCACGATAGCTGCGAACTTCTCGGTCGTGCGCAGCGGTGTGGCGGCGAGTGCTTGAAACGCTGCGTCGAGCCATGCGGTCCAGTTCGGGCCGATCGCGAGGCGCTTCAGAACGGTTTCGATCATCCACGGGCGCGCTTGCAGGGTCGCGAGCTCGACGCGCGCCCAATTCGCGAGAGCCGCGCGCCAGTCACCGGTCCGACAATCGGGCGGACTTGCAAACGCCGCGTCGATCATCAGGTCGATCAACTCTTCCTTGCCCGGTACATATCGGTATGTCGCCATGGTGGTGACATCGAGCGCTTGCGCGACACTGGCCATCGTGAGCGCCGACAGCCCCTCGCGGTCCGCGATGCCCATTGCAGCATCGATGATGGAATCGAGACTCAAGGTCGGTTTCGGCCCGCGCGTCGGGGTCTGTGGCTCCGCCCAAAGCAGCTGCATCGCGCCCGCGCGCCGCTTCACGCCTACGCGTTGTTGTGCTCCTCGTTTGATTCGCTTCTTGACCATCTTGGGACAGGGATATAGCCTATCAATACTGTGTATGTCATACACTATTTGCAGTAATACGGCACAGGGAGAGGCCCATGACCGATAACGGTGCTCGACGGGCGATGGGCTGGTCTGGCGTTTTCTTTGGCGTCGGCACGTTCGCGGCTGTGCCCCTCTACTTCGTCCATAGCGGCCCTCCCCCTGCCTCGAACGTTCTCACTCGCAATCTCATCACGCTCATCATGATTCCTCTGCTACTGATCTTTTTCAGTAGCCTGAGTCATCTGATTCGACGCGCGCGCGCCGAAAACGAATGGATCGCCTCGTTCCTGTACGGCGCCGTGTTGCTTTACCTGGGAATCGTGCTCATTGCCGCCGCGATGGAGACCGGCGTCGTGTTTCTAACGCCGGATGGTAGTGTCGATCCCACGACCGATGGCCCGCTCGCAGCCGCGAACGTGCTGATGCACGGCTCGATCAAGCGATTGCTGATCGCGATGATGCTGCTGCCAGCAGGCTATGCAGTCTTGCGCACACGCATCCTGCCGCGATGGGTCGGATGGAGTGCGTATCTTGTTGCATTCTGCAATCTCGCGTTCGTGCCGTCTTTATACTTCGGCACCGATGTGACCCAATTCTATAGCGCTCACGGCTGGGGCAATGCTGCGCTCGCGGGCAGCTTGATCGGCTGGTGGGTGCTCGCGGTCGGAACCGCGGCGCTGCGGCGCCGGCCTGCTACGTGATCTTGCCGGAGGAATCATGCCTCGATATGTCGCGTTCCTTCGCGGCGTCAGCCCGATGAACCTGAAGATGCCCGAACTGAAGGCGTGCCTGGAAGCCGCTGGCTTCACGAATGTTCGGACCGTGATCGCGAGTGGTAACGCCGTATTTGATACGCGCGCCACATCCGAAGCTGCGATCGAGCGTAAAGTGGAGCAGGCGCTGGAAAAGAAGGTCGGACGTACGTTCTATACGATCGTTCGTTCGGTGAGCGCACTTCGCAAGTTGCTCGAGTCAAATCCCTATGCCGGTTTCCGCTTGCCGAAGAAAGCCAAGCGCGTCATCACCTTCTCGCGCGAAGCGCATGACCTAGGTCGTCCGCTACCGATTGAATCGAAAGGCGCTCGCATCGTCGCCACGACGGGTCGCGAGATCTTCACGGCCTACGCCCCGACCCCCGGTCAACCCGAGTTCATGAGACTCATCGAGAAAACGTTCGGGAAGAACATCACGACTCGCACGTGGGAGACCGTTGCCAAGTGCGCGGCGGCCTGAGGCGCACGCGCTCTCGGCAACTCACTCAGGATTGAATTGGCTATCCATCCACTCGATCCGCGCGCGCAGAAACTCGTCTAGATAGGCAATCTCGCCGGCATAGCTACCTGGAATCGTATAGTTGGGCCACACATAGGTTTCGAGGATCGGCCAACGCTGGAAGTTGTTGAGCTGCGCCTGCTGCATGGATGCCGCACGTGTTTGGATGGCCTGCAATAGCGCAGGCAGTTGATCCGAAGCGATCTCATTCCAAATCTCTCGCACACGCGAGAGAAAAGCAGGATCCTCGAACAGCCGACTGAACCACGGTCCCTCGCGGACCCACCAGCCGCTCGTCACGAATGCGTCGCTGTAGTTCGCGTTGCCTGCAGCGAGATCGAAGTCCCACAGCGGACCCATGTGCAACTTGCCGTCGCGCGGCTTGTACATCCAGCAGCTCGTCCACATGTTCGCATCGACA